>NZ_JAILWZ010000010.1:0-484257 GCF_019916045.1 Marinobacter sp. AL4B | reverse complement strand
TTGTCAACTGCTTTTTGAAGAATCTTTAAAACGTTTTCTTCAAATCTTTCAAGCAGTTACCGCTTCGTTGCTGACCGTGTTTAGCGGCTAGCCCCTCAAGCGAGATGCGCATTCTACAGACATCCCTGAGGGTGTCAACGGGCGACCTGAAACTTTATCAAATTTCTTCAAACCACCCTCTACCAAACCCTCAATACCGCCGCTCAAGCCTCTACTTTGATTTTCCCGACTACAGCAACTGCTCTCGCCCTGGCTTCCTCAATAGTAGAACCGTGCGCCAATGCCACGCCCATACGCCTCCTTCCTTTAAGCTCGGGCTTACCGAATAGACGCAACTGAGTGTCCGGCTCACTAAGCGCCTCATCCAAACCGCTATACGATACGGCCGACGAGTCGCCTTCTGGGAGAATTACCGCCGATGCGGTCGGGCCTTTCTGCCGGATCGCAGGAATCGGCATACCCACTATAGCTCTTGCATGCAGAGCAAACTCTGACAAATCCTGGGACATCAGCGTCACCAAACCTGTATCGTGGGGCCGGGGCGACACTTCGGAAAACCAAACCTCGTCACCTTTAACGAACAACTCCACACCATAGATACCATACCCACCCAGGTCGTTTACGACAGACCGTGCAATTTCCGCGGAACGCTCAAAGGCCTTAAGCGACATTGGATGGGGTTGCCAGGATTCCCGGTAATCGCCATCTTCCTGCAAATGACCGATAGGATCACAGAACGATATTCCGTCTCGGTGCTTAACCGTTAATAAAGTGATCTCGTAATCGAAATCAACAAAACCTTCTACGATAACCCGGCCACGCCCTGCTCTCCCGCCACTTTGCGCGTAGTCCCAAGCAGGCTCGATATCACTCTCGGCCTTAACGGCACTCTGCCCTTTACCAGACGAACTCATAACCGGCTTAACCACCAAGGGCATACCCACTTCTTTTACGGCGGCCAAATATTCTTCGCGACTACCCGCGAAACGGTACGGCGATGTCGGCACTTTCAACTCTTCGGCAGCCAAACGGCGAATCCCTTCGCGATTCATAGTGAGGTGTACCGCTCGCGCTGTTGGCACCACCCGATATCCTTCTTGCTCCAGCTTCACTAATTCTGCTGTAGCTATTGCTTCGATCTCCGGTACGATCAGGTCGGGTTTCTCAAGCTCAACCACTTCTCTTAACGCTGCACCGTCTAACATATCAACGACATGACTACGGTGCGCAACCTGCATCGCAGGAGCATTCGCATACCGGTCGACAGCAATCACCTCCACGCCGAAGCGTTGAAGCTCAATAACAACCTCTTTACCCAACTCTCCAGAGCCACAAAACAAAACCCTAGTGGCATTCGGTGTCAGAGGGGTGCCGATACGCACGACATCATCGGTTACAGTCATCCCGTGTACTTCCTGTCATTTAGATTTGAAATTTCTCTTCACGCTCCGCAACATTTTTGAGCACTTGGCGCCGCTCATCATCCGTCATTGAGGTCCAACGTAGAATCTCATCGCCAGTTCGCTGACAGCCAATGCAGACATCATCATCATTTAACGCACAGACTGACACGCAAGGCGAGCGCACTTTATCTCGAACCTTCATCGCTGCAGATCAACCTCTTTCAACTTGGTGAGATAGCGCTGCGCATTATGAACATAATGAAGAGCGCTCATCTCCAACATCTTTTTCTGGTTGTCAGTCAGCTCCCGACGAATCTTTCCAGGGGAACCGACTACCATCGACCCATCAGGAATTTCCATTCCCTCCGGTATCAGGGTGTTTGCGCCAATCAAACAATGCTTGCCAATTTTGGCGCCATTCAAAACAACCGCATTAATGCCGACAAGCGAGTAATCACCGATTTCACAACCATGAAGCATCGCCTTATGACCCACAGTCACACCACGACCCAGTGTAAGCGGTATGCCTGGATCAGTATGCAAGACTGAACCATCTTGTACATTGGACTCGGGGCCAATGGTGATCAGTTCATTGTCTCCCCGTATCACCACGTTGAACCAAACACTGGATTTTTCCATCAGCTTAACACTGCCGATTACAGTAGCGTTGTCTGCTACATACTGCCCGCCCCCACAATACTCCGGTGTGCGGTCATCAAGACTGTAAAACATCACTTCCTCCATCGGGTTCAACGTGGCGGTTCAAGAATATCGATCCCTGCATCGTAAACGGTATTCAAAAAATCAACTAACACGATGGCAGACAGACCCCAGATCTGGAAACGCTCCCACTTATAACAGGGCACATACAACGTGCTGTTCTGAAATCCCAGAGCATCGGTACGCTCCCGCTTGTCTTCCAGAAAAAACTCAATAGGCACTCGAAAAATACTTTCTATTTCATCAGGATTAGGCTCATAAGAATGCTCTTCCGGCACAACACCAACATAAGGCGTGACAAGAATCCGGTGCAGGGAAACCACCTGACTCAGCGGCGCAATCACGTTAACCCGATCTGGCGGCAAACCGATCTCTTCATGCGTTTCTCTAAGGGCGGTGGCAACGAGTGACGAATCCTCCGGATCACGCTTCCCCCCCGGATAGGCCACTTGCCCTCGATGGGTTTTGAGATTGGCCGATCGCAGAGTAAATACCATCTCGGGATGGCTGACGTTATCGGTAATCGGCACCAGTATTCCCGCCTCGGGATAATCCAGAGTTAATTGCCTAGGCGCATAATTCAGCAGTTTTTCCTGCAACAGTTCCTGCACTCTGCACTCCAACCAGATAACATCATTGAATGAGACATAAGCAGCCGCGATGGTTAAACTGGCTACTGTTGAACTCTCAGTATACGGGGAAAATGATGAAGTATTGCAGCACATGCGGCCAACAGGTTGAACAAAAGATTCCCGCGGGCGACAACCGCTACCGATATGTGTGCGTTAGCTGCGAGACCATCCATTACCAGAACCCTAGAATTATTGCGGGTACCGTACCAGTATGGGACGGAAAGATTTTGCTGTGCCGACGAGCGATTGAACCTCGTTATGGTTACTGGACGCTACCCGCGGGATTTATGGAGAACGCAGAGACAACCATCGAAGCAGCTGCTCGTGAAACCCTAGAAGAAGCCCTGGCTAACGTAACCATCGACGGTTTGTACTCCATCATTGATGTACCCCATATCAACCAGGTTCACATGTTCTACCGCGCAACACTTTTGGACGGAACCTTTGGGGCGGGCGAGGAGTCGTTAGAAACCCGCCTCTTCGCCGCTAACGAAATTCCTTGGGACGAAATCTCATTCCCGACGGTAAAACGGACATTGGAGCTTTTCCTTTCGGAGATGTCTTCCGGCAACTATGGCCTGCACGTAACCGACATCCGGCCCCCAAGCACCAAACGTGTAAATCAGAACAGTTCCAGCCGGAGCACCTCATAAGCCGGCTCTTCATACGGGTGGGCCTGTTTTAACGCTTCGATGGCCCCCTGTATCTTCTCCTCCGCACAAACCAGTTCGACCTTAAACTCGGTCACCACTTCCAATTCGCCCTTCTGCCCCAGAAAGGGATCACTTCCCTCCAACGGACAAAACTGGCCCTGCCCCTTACACTGCCATGCACACTGATCGTAATCGCCGATTTTACCCGCCCCAGCATTAAAGACTGCCTGCTTGGTAGCTTCCAAATGACTCTCCGGTACAAAGTAACAAAGCTTAAACATCGGCCACCTCAAATCGCACAAGTTTTGTTCAAATCGAGACTTTCTAGACTTACCCACAATTTCTGTGGATAACTCTGTGCAAAGTATTAGGGAATCTACTCTAAACCCCTATGAATACTGGCTTCACCTTAAATTGACGAGAAATTCGCCCATTCAACAAACCTTATATATTTCAACGAGTTACACTTAAAGCTCAAAAAGTGAACGCATATCCGCTTGTTTGTTCATAGTTCCACCAACTCAATCTAAAAAATGTGCATAAAAAACCTGGGTCAAGTCCTTGACCACCATTTTTTGAAAAATTATTTAAAAAAATAGCAAATTTATTGTACGAATAAATACTTACACCACAAAAAAAGCCGGCCGGGCAGCACCTCCTACTAGGGAAAGGTACTACCCGGCCGACTTTGCGTTGACCGGAGCCTGTCTATATCAACCCAGCCAGCGCCTCGCATTTCGGAACATGCGAATCCACGGACCATCTTCCTGCCAGCCATCTGGCCGCCACGAATGTTGTACCGCACGGAATACACGTTCAGGGTGCGGCATCATAATCGTCACGCGTCCATCACGATTTGTAACGCCCGTAATACCGCCTTCAGACCCATTCGGGTTGTGGGGGTAGCGGTTTGTAACTTCACCACGATTATCGACATAGCGCAGGGCTGCCAACTTATTCTCAACGAGAGCATCGGCAGTATTCCCATCAGCAAACTCAATGCGGCCTTCACCGTGAGCGACAGCAATCGGCATACGTGATCCTGCCATGCCATCCAGGAACGCAGATGGAGAGGGTGCCACCTCTGCCATTACCAAGCGCGCCTCGAACTGCTCAGACTGATTCCGCACGAAGCGAGGCCAGCCTTCACTACCCGGAATGAGCTCGTGCAGATTAGACAACATCTGACAACCATTACACACACCCAGCGCCAGGGTATCTTCGCGATTGAAGAAGCTGGCAAACTGATCGCGAACACGGTCATTAAACAGAATAGATTTAGCCCAGCCTTCACCAGCACCCAACACGTCGCCGTAGGAGAACCCACCACACGCAACCAAGCTCTGGAAGCTTTCGAGTGAAATTCGCCCCGACAACAGGTCACTCATGTGCACGTCAACCGCTTCAAAGCCCGCGCGGTCAAATGCAGCAGCCATCTCGATCTGACCGTTAACGCCTTGCTCCCGTAGAACAGCTACTTTTGGGCGAGCTCCCGAATTGATAAACGGCGCAGCTATGTCTTCATTAATATCAAATGTCAGATCAACGTTCAGACCCGGATCATCTGTGTCGAGTAGATTCTCAAATTCTTCCTTGGCGCAATCCGCGTTGTCGCGCAACGATTGAATCTGATAGCTGGTCTCGGCCCACAAACGCTGCAAATCTGCACGCGCTTCATCAATGACGCTTTCACCGGCAAAGGTCAGCTCAACGTGATCGGACTCATTCAGCGTGCCGATTACACCAGTGTGGTCACCAAGTCCGGCGCCAGAGAATTGCTGAAGCACAAACTCCGTGTCTTCACGGCGAACCTGAACCACCGCACCCAGCTCCTCATTAAACAACTCCCGGGCGAATTGGGAGCGATCTTCCGCCAAACCATCCAGCTTGACGCTTACACCAGCGCGTCCGGCAAAGCTCATTTCTGCCAACGTAACGAACAGGCCTCCATCGGACCGGTCGTGGTAGGCCAGCAACTTGCCATCAGAGTTCAAACCCTGGATAACCGCAAAGAACGCTTTAATGTCTTCCGGATCATCCAGATCGGGCGCTACCGCACCAACCTGGCCGTACACCTGAGCCAGCGCCGAACCACCCAAGCGATTCTGGCCGGCGGCTAAATCAATCAGAATCAGATCTGTTTCACCTACATCGGTGCGCAACTGCGGAGTCAGCGTGCGAGCAACATCGGTTACCGGAGCAAAACCGCTGACAATGAGTGACAACGGCGACGTAACGCTCTTCTGTTCGCCGTTCTCTTCTTCCCAAGTGGTCTTCATCGACATAGAGTCTTTGCCAACCGGGATAGTGATACCCAGTGCAGGGCACAACTCCATACCTACCGCTTTAACGGTTTCATAAAGATTTTCATCTTCACCGGGATGCCCGGCAGCCGCCATCCAGTTAGCGGAAAGTCGGATATTAGAAAGCTTTTCAATCGGTGCAGCGGCCAAGTTAGTGATGGCCTCCCCCACCGCCATACGGCCAGATGCGGGTGCATCAATGACCGCCAGAGGTGTGCGCTCACCCATGGCCATCGCTTCACCGGCACTGACATCAAAAGACGCGGCAGTCACTGCCACATCCGCCACTGGCACCTGCCAAGGGCCCACCATTTGATCGCGAGCGACCAAACCTGTGATCGTACGGTCGCCAATGGTGATCAGGAAACCCTTGGAACCCACTGACGGCAAACGCAGCACACGGCGAATGGCATCCTGAATATCAATTTTCGAAGAATCGAAGATTGGCTTGGTGAACGACGCGCGAGTCACACTTCGATGCATTCTCGGAGGTTTTCCGAACAGTACATCCATCGGAAGATCAACAGGCTTATCGTTGAAGTAGGAATCCGCCAGTTCAAGATGGTGCTCTTCGGTTGCCTCACCAATCACAGCGTACGGGCAACGTTCACGGCGACACAGAGCATCGAAACGCTCAAGGTCTTCCGGCGCTACCGCAATAACGTAACGCTCCTGAGATTCGTTACTCCAAATTTCCAAAGGTGACATGCCTGGCTCGTCGCTGGGAATGTCCCGCAACTCGAACTTACCGCCACGACCACCGTCTTTGACCAGCTCTGGCATAGCGTTAGACAAACCGCCAGCACCCACGTCGTGGATAAAGCAGATTGGGTTCTGCTCACCCAACTGCCAGCAACGGTCGATCACTTCCTGACAGCGACGCTCCATTTCAGGGTTGTCCCGCTGAACAGAGGCAAAGTCAAGATTTTCGTTACTGGAACCGGAATCCATAGAAGAGGCTGCGCCGCCACCCAAACCGATCAGCATGGACGGGCCACCCAAAACAATCAGCTTCGCACCGACGGGGATGTTGCCCTTTTCCACATCCTCTTCACGGATGTTGCCCATGCCACCTGCGATCATGATCGGCTTGTGATAACCGCGCACTTCTTCACCTGCTGCACCGGCCACTTTTTCTTCAAACGTACGGAAATAACCGGTCAGGTTGGGACGGCCGAATTCGTTATTGAATGCTGCGCCACCGATTGGGCCTTCAATCATGATATCCAATGGCGAAGCAATACGGCTTGGCTTGCCATAACCAAGTTCCCATGGCTGTTCATCGCCGGGGATGTTCAGGTTAGATACGGTAAATCCGGAAAGACCCGCTTTCGGCTTGGAACCGCGCCCGGTCGCACCTTCGTCACGAATTTCCCCGCCCGAGCCAGTCGCTGCGCCGGCAAAAGGAGCAATCGCTGTCGGGTGGTTGTGAGTTTCCACCTTCATCAGAATATGAACGGGCTCACGGTTATAACTGTATACGCCGGTACCCGGGGCCGGGTAAAAACGACCTGCGTCACTACCGACAATCACAGACGCGTTGTCTTTATAAGCAGACAGAACCCCTTCACTGTTCATCTCGTAGGTATTTTTTATCATCGCGAACAGGGATTTTTCCTGGGCTTCACCATCGATATCCCAAGAGGCATTAAAAATCTTGTGACGGCAATGCTCGGAGTTCGCCTGAGCGAACATCATTAGTTCAACATCGGTCGGATCACGCTCGAGCCTGATGAAGGACTCGACCAGATAATCGATTTCATCGTCAGCCAGAGCCAGCCCCAGACGCGCATTGGCTTCAACCAACGCTGCGCGGCCACCGGACACAATCGGAACCCGGCCCAAGCGGCGAGGCTCTTCATTGCTAAACAGAAGCTCGGCCCCACCCATTTCGTGAAAGACCTTTTGGGTCATACGGTCGTGCAGAAGTGCTGCGATTTTCTCGCGCTGCTCCAATCCGAGTTTATTGCTGGAGCGTATATAAAACGCAATACCGCGTTCAATTCGGCGAATCTGCCGCAGACCGCAATTACGGGCGATATCGGTCGCTTTACTGGACCAAGGAGACAGAGTGCCTGGGCGTGGAACCACGAGGAATAAAACTCCATCCTGCGCTTCTACTTCAACACTGGGCCCATAGGTAAGCAGCCGGTCTAGAATCGCCTGTTCGGTACCGGACAGGTCGTCATCTAGGTCCACAAAGTGCATAAACTCAGCATAAACATGCTCTACATCAGGAACCATATCCTGAATGCGAGAATGCAGTTTGCGGGAACGAAAGGGCGAGAGCGCTGGCGCGCCGCGAAGTTCAAGCATGATATCAACCTGTATCGCGCGAAGAATCGGGGGACGTCTTTCTGAAAGGCGGCAATGATACTTGAAACTGGCGCAAGGATACAGGGTAAGCTGACGCCTTTCGTAGGTGTATAATCGAAACGATTTTGCTGATTGAGTATCTGCGCTGATTGACCGCGAAGGCGCAAGACGAGATCATCACTTATATGCACGGATTGCATGAGGCATCAAACAACAGGCAAGTGGCTTAAGTCACGCAGTTTCCTGAACATTGGGCTTTGCGGAGCGCATGGATTTGTCACACATTATTAAAAAGTTTCACGGTAGTCGTGCTGTATTCACGCTAGCACTGGCCACAATAATGGCGGCCAGTGGATGCACTCAACCCAGCACCCTGCAAGAAGTTAAGAACGAAGGCGTCTTGCACGTAATTACCCGTACAGCACCGTCTGTCTATTACAAAGACGAGGGTGGCGCTACTGGTTACGACTACGAACTTGCGAGCCGCTTCGCCGACGAACTAGGTGTTGAGCTGAGGGTTCGTGTCGCGAAAGACAATTCCGAAATCCTCTCCATATTAAAGCGTAACTACGCCCATATTGGATTGGCTGGCTTGGTGAATCGCCCCGATTTCGCCGCTGAATTCCACCCGGTTTCAACTGGCATCAACGCGCAGTCCATTGTGGTTTACCACCGCGATCACCCGGCGCCCGATTCGATCGACGGCTTGTCTGGCCAGACATTGCACCTACTTGCCGACAGCAACCACGAATACGTCATCGAAGTTGCAGCTGGCGACCTGAAACCGCAAACCCGCATTCACCCAGGCCTTGATGCAGAAGGATTACTGGAAAAGGTAAATAAGGGTGAGCTGCCTTACGCCGTCATCTCATCGAACGAACTCGACCTGAATCACGTTTTCTTCCCGATGGTTAAAGAGGCCTTCGCCCTGAACGACCCACAAGAACTCGTCTGGCTGTTCCCGCCACAACAAGACAACACTCTCGCCGATGCCGCCCAGTTATTTATGGAGCGCGCTAATGAAGATGGCTCCAAGGCTCAGTTGGCAGAACGGTTCTACGGGCACTTAGACCGACTGAACTACGTGGGTGCCCGCACCTTTATGCACCACTTGAAAAACCGGCTGCCGAGATACCAAGCTTTGTTTGAAAGCCACGCCAAAGAAATCGGTATGGATTGGCGTCTTCTTGCCGCCATCGGTTATCAGGAATCCCACTGGAGGCCAAATGCGGTTTCGCCTACGGGTGTGCGCGGCCTGATGATGCTCACCAGAACCACCGCTAAATATATCGGCATCAACAATCGTCTCGATGCCGAGGAGAGCATCAAAGGCGGCGCTCGCTATTTCAACATGGTGCATGAGCGTATCCCCGACCGCATCCCTCAACCCGACCGCACATGGTTCGCGCTGGCTTCCTACAACGTAGGTTATGGCCATCTGGAGGATGCCCGAAGGCTAACTGAATCAGCAGGCCGGGACCCAGATCGCTGGATGGACGTTAAAGAATTCCTGCCACTGCTGGCCAAAAAGGAATGGTATTCGAAAACCCGTTTTGGCTACGCCCGAGGGCACGAGCCTGTCACCTACGTTCAGAACATTCGGCGCTACTACGACGTGCTGGCACGAGTTCCAGCGCTCAACAACGAAATACCGGCTCCTTTGGAGCAGTCGCCAACTCTGGATAGCGCCAATCGACTAGCGAACGCTGAAGGTTCCGAGCCAGCCTCACCTGAAAACAGAGAAGATCTCAGGGCGGCACTCCCCCCCGAACTCAGCGTGATACCACCCACGCTTTAAAACTCTTCATCACCCCAAAGCTGCTCGGCAGCTTCGAGCCTAAGTGCTCTTTCCAGCTGAGCGGACGAAAAACCGCGACGAGCCAGAAACCTTGCCTGCCGAAGTTTCTCAGCCAGATCGTCACTTAAGCGAGAAAGCCCGAATCGCTTTTCGCGCAGTTCCGCAGCCACTCTAGCCCAATCAGCATCGCTTTTTTCCTCAAGGCACTCCGGGCGAAAATGAACACCTCGTTGCTGCAGTTCCGCCATAATACGTACCGGACCGTAGCCGGCATCGATACGTTGGCGACTGTAAACATCCGCAAAGCGATGATCATCCAGCCAGCCCTCCTCTTCATATTCATCAAGCACCAAGTCGATTACCGATTGTTCGATGTTCCTTTGGCGCAATTTCAACGAAAGTTCCTGGCGGCTGTGTTCCCGACGGGCCAGCAAGCGCAACGCTGCCGCGCGGGCTTTATACTCCGGATCATCGAGTTTTGAATCTTTTCCCATGTAGCCCCTTCCCGCATGCGCTAGCTAAACGCTAGACTAGCGCCCGATGTTACAACTATCCGGCATGCAACTCATGCCGATGGCCGGTGGTGTGCACTCTGCCGCCACCGCAGACTGGTCTTAATCCCGAAGGATACCTTTTATGGCTGCATTTATTCAGAAACTGTTCAAGTCCCGCAAAACAAAAGCGACCTCCAGTTCCAATCCTCAGATAAAACCTGAGGCCAAACAGCCTGCCGAAGTAGACCAGCGCAATGAGCTTCGGGAAGCTCAGCAACAACAGCTTGCAAACAGCCCTGAACAATCTGTGTTAGCGACACTTGCAACAGAGGGTGTAACCGCCTCCATCAGGCTTGAAGCAGCCAAAAAACTGCAAGGCGAAGAGTTACTTCAACAGGTACAGAAGAACTCGAAAGGTCGAGACAAAAGCGTGTACCAGACCGTTAGGCAATCACTTCAGCGCTTACGTGAACAGCAAGCTCAGGAAGCTGCAACCCGCCAGCGAGTCAGTGATCTGGTCGCGCAAGCCAAAGATCAGGCCAGCAGTGAAAATACCAAACTGTTCAAAGCCCGTCTTGAGGCATTACAAGAGCAATGGCAAGTGGTAAAAGACGACGCCAGCTCCGAGCAATCGCAACACTTTCTGGAAGCAGTGCACGAATGCCAGAAACGCTTGCAGCAGATTGAACAAACGCAGCAGGAAGAAGCTCGTCAACAAGAGCAGGCGCGCCAGCGTAGCGAAACGCTCGACCTGCTCAGCAACACCCTCACCGACCTAAAGCGGCAAGGTGCAAACGATCTGCCTTCCCCTTCATCTCTTGACGCTCTCCAGAAAACGCAAGAGAACCGTTGGCTGGAAGCAACTCGAGACACCGCCGTTGAGAAGCACGAACAACGGGCTTACGAGCAGCAGATGCAGACCCTTCGAAGCTACTTGAACGCCGTTCGCTGGCTGGCACAGGAAAAAGACACCCTTAGCATACTCGCACAGGCTGCAGAATCAGGCGAGGCGACAGACGAACAACGAACGCAAGCAACCGAACTGCTGCAACAACTGGAATGGCCGACCGACCTGCCTCTGCCAACTACCCTAGTTCAGGTTCGCAAGCTCACAGGCAAACGACAAGCACCAAAGCAAAACGATGGGCAGCGCGAAAAGCAGCAAGAGGTTACGAATCAACTAAAAGCCGCACTGCCTGAGTTAGAAACGGCTCTCGAGGCTCGGCAATTTAAAGAATCGAAACAACTGTTCAAAACCGCTCAAAATCTCTTTCAGCAATTGGACCACGCTCACCGGAGAAACCTGCAGGCACGCATGCAGTTATTGACTGGCCAATTCCGAGAATTGAGTGACTGGCAAGGCTTTGCAACCGAACCCAAGCAAATCGCCCTGTGCGAGCAGATGGAGTATCTTGCTGAGCAGCCTATGGATCCGGAAGCCAAAGCTGAGCGGATAAAAGAACTGCAAGGCGAATGGCGCAATCTGGGCGGCTCCTCAGACCGAACCCTTTGGACTCGATTCAAAGCCGCTTCTGATCAGGCCTACGAGCCTTGCAAAGTGTACTTTGAGGCTAAGTCCGATCTGAAGCAGGCGAATTTGGATAAACGCAAAGCAATTTGCAATGAACTGTCCAACTTCCTCGAAAACACGGATTGGGCCTCCACTGACTGGAAAGCCATTGAACGCATCTACCAGACTGCGAGACAGGAATGGAAAGAAGCTTGGCCCGTAGACTTCAGAAACAACCGATCCGTACAGAAACAGTTCGATGAACTACTGAAGCGACTGGAACAGCCTTTGGATGACGAGCGCAAAAAGAACGAGGCCCTGAAACAATCAGTTGTAGAGCGCGCCCAAGCGCTTATTGAACATGAACCTCTGCAAGAAGCCATGGAACAAGCCAAATCATTGCAAGCGGAATGGACCAGAATTGGCATTACACGGCACCGTGAAGACCGCAAAATGTGGCAAGCATTCCGTAAGTCCTGCGACCAGATTTTCGCCCGCCGTGAGGCCCAGCGTACTGAGCAACAGCAAGCCAGCCAATTGGCCGATCAAACGGCTCAGGAAGTCTTAAGCAAATTTCAAGATGTTGATGCCGATACGGATGAGGGTCTTCTGAACGAAGCTCGCCAGGCCATCCAGCCGCTGTCAGGCAACCCCTTGTCCCCGGCGGTCAAGGAGCAGGTGCAGCAGCTGAAGCAAAAGCTCAACCGGGCAGCCGAGCTCAAAAAGTTCCAGCAAACGGTGGCCGATTGGCAAGCTTTCGTCAGCGATAAGGTTGAGCAGAAACTTTCAGACGAAGCCGCCCCTAAACATTGGTTAAAGCTGGCTAAAGCCGCCGGCCCGATAAACGGCCGTGACTTGGCAATCCGAGCAGAGATCCTGACCGGCACCCCAACCCCGGAACAAGACCAATCACGTCGGATGGAAATACAGGTTCAACGCCTGAGCGACGGCATGGGAAGCACGGACAACGCCTCCCCCACCCAAGAGCTCGAGAAGCTGGTAGCACTTTGGTGCCTGCACCCAGACGTTGAAGATACGTCGCACGAGAATGCTGATCGCCTGAATCAGGCACTAACCAGCCTGACACAAACCAGCTAACCACAATCTCTCAAACCTCCTCCTCAATCCCTGAGCGGCAACCCCGATCAGGGATTTTCTGTTTCTGCGTCTAAAATCTTCCTGAGCAAATAGGCCAATGGGATTGGCAGGCACTGTCATTACTCCCCCCGCACCATACCGGCTATGGTTAGATAACTGACGTATTCCACAAAACAACGAACAGAGGAACGAGCATGTCCACCGAGGCGTATATCTTTGATGCAGTCCGCACTCCACGAGGGCGCGGCAAGAAAGACGGTTCACTGCACAGCGTCAAACCCGTCACTCTATTGGGCTCTGTACTTGAAGCCCTTCGTGAACGCAATCAATTGGATACCGCGCACGTTGATGACATTGTAATGGGTTGTGTGACCGCCGTAGGTGATCAGGGTGCCGACATAGCCAAAACCGCCGCGCTCGCCATTGGCTGGGATGAGAAGGTAGCGGGTGTCACGCTCAACCGCTTCTGCGCATCGGGCTTGGAAGCCGTGAACCTCGCAGCGATGAAAGTGCGTTCGGGCTGGGAAGATCTTGTTGTTGCCGGCGGTGTTGAGGCCATGTCTCGCGTACCTATGGGTTCTGACGGCGGCGCGTGGGCAACTGACCCTGCCACCAACCTCGAAACCGGGTTTATGCCACAGGGCATCGGTGCCGATTTGATCGCCACCCTTGAAGGTTTCAGCCGGACAGACGTCGACAGTTTTGCGGTTCGGTCACAACAGAAAGCCGCGAACGCTTGGGCCAACGGCCACTTTGCAAAATCCATCGTGCCGGTGACGGACCAGAATGGCGTTACGATTCTGGATCACGACGAATTCATTCGCAGCAACACAACCGTAGATTCATTGTCTGGCCTAAAGCCCTCTTTCCAGATGATGGGTGAAATGGGCTTCGACAGCGTCGCCCGTGAAAAATACCACTACGTTGAGAAAATTAATCATGTCCACCATGCCGGCAACTCGTCAGGCATTGTAGATGGCGCAACTGCGCTACTGATCGGCAGTGAAACCAAAGGCAAAGAACTCGGCCTTAAGCCGCGAGCCCGCATTGTCGCCACGGCCGTCACCAGTACCGACCCCACCATCATGCTGACTGGCCCGGCACCGGCTGCTCGCAAAGCACTCGAAAAAGCCGGCCTGTCCGTCGACGACATCGACCTGTTTGAAGTTAATGAAGCCTTTGCCTCCGTAGTAATGCGCTTCCAGAAAGAACTGTCCGTTCCGGATGAGAAAGTGAACGTAAATGGCGGCGCCATCGCCATGGGCCACCCTCTAGGCGCGACCGGCGCCATGATACTCGGCACCTTGCTCGATGAACTTGAGCGCCGCGAGCTCCGCTACGGCCTGGCCACTCTGTGTGTCGGCGGCGGCATGGGTATTGCCACCATCATAGAACGCGTTTGAACCCCACTTTCACTAATTAAGGAACAGACCATGACTGCTATTCAGTACGACCTGGGTTCAGACCAAATCCTGACCCTCACCATCGACATGCCGGGCCAGTCTGCGAACACCATGAATGGAGAGTTCCGGACCGCTCTCAGCGAGACTGTCGATCGGGTTAAGCAAGATCTCGATAACATCAAAGGCATCGTTGTCGCATCCGCGAAGAAAACTTTCTTTGCCGGCGGCGACCTGAACGAACTGCATAAAGTGACACGCGATCAGGCGAAAGACTTTGAAGACATGGTAAACGGCATGAAAGCCGACATGCGCTTCCTGGAAACCTGCGGCAAACCGGTTGTTGCAGCGATTAACGGGACCGCTCTTGGCGGCGGGCTGGAAATTGCCCTCGCGTGCCATCACCGCGTTGCTCTCGATAACGACAAGACACAACTAGGCCTGCCAGAAGTCTCCTTGGGGCTGCTTCCCGGCGGTGGCGGCACACAGCGCCTTCCGCGAATGATCGGCCTGGAAGCCGCGTTTCCTCTGTTAATGGAAGGCAAGAAGTTAGCGCCAAAAGCAGCTTTGAAAGCAGGCGTAATCGACGCTCTGGCAAGCTCACCTGAAGAAATGATGAGCAAGGCTCGCGAGTTCATTGAAGCCAACCCGAAAGCCCAGCAACCCTGGGACAAAAAAGGCTTCAAAATGCCGGGCGGCGCACCACACCACCCGGCCATGGCGCAGAAGCTCGCAATTGCGCCAGCTATGCTTCGCCAGAAAACCAAAGGCTGCTACCCGGCACCGGAGCGGATCCTCGCGGCTGCCGTTGAAGGCGCACAGGTTGATTTTGACAGCGGTAGCTTGATCGAAACCCGCTACTTTGCAGAGCTGGCCACCGGTAACGTTGCGAAAAACATGACCAGCACCTTCTGGTTCCAGCTAAACGCCATCAAAGCCGGCGGTAGCCGACCTGACGGTGTCGAGAAGGAAACCTTTAAGAAAGTGGGTGTTCTGGGTGCCGGCATGATGGGCGCAGGCATTGCGTACTCCACCGCTACTCGCGGCGTCGAAGTCGTACTGAAGGACATATCGGTCGAAAATGCCGAAAAAGGCAAAAGCTATTCCGAGAAGCTGCTTGCCAAGAAAGTTAGCCGCGGCCGCATGACCGAAGCCGAAAAAGATGCGGTTCTGAGCCGCATTACCGCAACCGACTCAGCGGACGACCTGAAAAACTGTGATCTCATCATTGAGGCCGTTTTCGAAGACAGCGGATTGAAAGCGAACGTGACCCGGGAAGCCGAGCCGAAAATGGCAGCCAACGGCATCTTTGCGTCCAACACGTCCACCATCCCCATCAGTCAGCTGGCCGACGCCTCCGCGAAGCCGGAAAACTTCATCGGTCTGCATTTCTTCTCGCCCGTCGATAAGATGCAGCTGGTCGAAATCATTGTTGGTGAAACCACCTCCGATGAAACCCTGGCGCGCGCCTTCGATTACGTACAGCAGATTGGCAAGATTCCGATTGTTGTAAACGACAGCCGCGGCTTCTTCACGTCCCGGGTGTTCGGCACTTTCGTCAACGAAGGCATCAGCATGCTGGCAGAAGGTATTCACCCAGCCAGCATCGATAACGCAGGGGTTCTGGCAGGCATGCCGGTAGGGCCTCTGACCATTTCCGACGAAGTCACCCTGACGCTGATGCAGCACATTCGTGCTGAAAGCAAAAAAGATTCGGAAGCTGCAGGCCAGACTTGGACAGCGCACCCAGCCGAAGCTGTGATCGACGTTATGGTGAATACCCATAATCGCAAAGGGAAAGCGTCCGGTGCGGGATTCTATGAGTATCCGGAAAAGGGTAAAAAGTACCTGTGGCCGGAACTTGAGAACCTGTTTGTCGATCAAGAAAAATCTCGGAACGTTAAACTACAAGATCTTAAGGATCGTATTCTATTTATTCAGGCGATCGAAACCATTCGCTGCCTTGAAGAAGGGGTCTTACGCACCGTGGCCGATGCCAACATTGGCAGCATCTTCGGCATCGGATACGCGCCCTGGACCGGCGGTGCCATTCAGTTCGTCAATCAATACGGTGTGCGCAAGTTCGCAGAACGCGCTCAAGAACTGACCGAGCAATACGGCGAGCGGTTCACGCCGCCCGCGATGCTGGTCGAAAAGGCGGAGAAAAACGAAGCCTTCGCTTAACAGCCCCTACTGACCGGGGGCGGGGCCCCGCCTCCGGTCGGTTTCTTCTACATTGCTCTTCCCCGCCCGCATTTGGCCCGCAATACTGCAATCTATATGGACATATTGTCACTAAGCTCTGCGCTTAGCCTATGGCAACGGATGTGGCAGTTGCCTACAATAAATTAACTAGTCGCGGGTAGATCACACTGTCAGTAGACTCGGCAGACATAAAACAACCCAGTATCGCCAGGTATGCTTATATGACCATTGCGGAAAAAGCCTTTACGCGTAACCCCCGGTCCTCCTTTCTAAAAAGTGCTGGACTGAGCGCCGCGTTAGGCCTTGCTTTGCTTGTACCCGGATTGTCCGGTCTACACGCAAAGATGGAAGAGCCAGCCAGCTATCAACCGGTTTCCCCCACCATTGATCAAGCTCGGGCTAATATTCTTATTGCCCGTCAGCTGCAGTTCACTCATTTCCGCGACCTCGGCATCAGCGATGAACTCTCCGGCGATGTTTTTGACGCCTACCTCAACTACCTCGACAGCCAGCGCGTTTACCTCACTCAGCAAGATATCGATGCGCTAAGCAAAGTAAAAGGCCGCTTGGGCTCCGCTTTAAAAACGGGCCAACTGCAACCCGGCTTCGATATCTACAATCTGGTCCAGCAACGCATTGTCGAGCGCCTGAAATTTGCCAAAAAGATTATCCGCTCTGGTGTCTCCGAACTGGACTTCAATGCCAACGAAAAAATCCGGGTTGATCGTTCAGAAGCGGCATGGGAAGCCGACGAAGCGGCCTTGGATAAGCTTTGGATCAAACGCATCAAAAACGCCGTTTTGGCTCAGCGTTTAAACGGTGCCGACGACGAGGCTATTGAAGAAACCTTGTTGCGCCGCTATGAAGGCCAACTCAAACGCGCCTATCAAGCTCGTAGCGAAGATGCGTTTCAGGCCTACATGAATGCGTTTACGGGCATGTGGGACCCACATACATCCTACTTCTCACCCCGTACATCGGAAAACTTCAACATCAACATGAGCCTGTCTTTGGAAGGGATTGGCGCAGTTCTGCAATCCGATAACGAATACACCAAGGTGGTTCGACTGGTTCCTGGTGGCCCAGCATCCAAGCAAGGGCAACTGCAACCGGCAGACCGTATTGTTTCCGTTACCCAGGAAGACGAGAAGCCGGTGAATGTCATTGGCTGGCGTCTTGATGAAGTCGTTGACCTCATCCGTGGCCCGCGCAATTCCATCGTAACCTTGGAAGTCATCCCGGCCAACGCCTCTGATGAAACCATCACGCGCAGTATTGCCATCAGTCGAGATGAAGTAAAACTGGAAGAACAAAGCGCCAGCAAAGACATCATTCAACTGGACCGAAGCGGAATCACTCATAATATCGGGGTGATCACCATCCCAACCTTTTACGCCGACTTCCAAGCCATGCAAGCGGGCGACCCAAACTACAAAAGCACCACCCGAGACGTTCGCAAGCTGATTGACGAGCTGAAACAGGATGGTGTTGACGGCATCGTGATGGACCTTCGCAATAACGGCGGTGGCGCCTTGCACGAAGCCAACGACCTTGTAGGCTTATTTATCGATAAAGGGCCCACGGTACAAATTCGCAACGCTAATAACGATGTACAAGTACTGGACGACAGAGATCCAACGGTCGCCTACGACGGCCCCTTGGTGGTACTGGTCAACCGCATGAGCGCATCGGCGTCTGAAATTTTCGCGGGTGCCATCCAAGACTATGGCCGAGGCTTGGTCGTGGGCTCCCAAACCTTTGGTAAAGGCACCGTTCAAGCCGTTCGACCGCTTAACCACGGGCAGCTCAAGATCACCCAATCCAAGTTCTATCGAGTGTCAGGCGGTTCTACCCAGCACAAGGGCGTGATTCCAGACATTGAAATTCCTTCCCGTATCGATAAATCGAGAATCGGTGAAGACGCCCTCGACCACGCTCTACCTTGGGACCAGATTGAAGCGGTACCGCATACCCGCTACTTCGACTTTAGCGGTATCATTGATGAGCTCCGTACACGGCACGACGATCGTTTCAATACCAATCCGGAGTTCAGCCTGCTGCAAAAGGAAATTGATTTTCTGAGCCAACAGCGCCAGATTGACCACGTCAGCCTCAATCTTGACGAACGAACAGCGCACCATAACCAGATCGAAAGCACCCGCCTTACCATCGCCAATGCGCGTCGTGAGCTTCGCGGTGAAGCTCCCTTCGACACACTGGACGATCTGGAAGAGTGGCAAGATGCGCAAGTCGCTGATCCCGACAACAGCGATGACGAACTAGACTTTGTGATCCGTGAGGGTGGCCACATCATGGCAGACTTGCTTGAACTGGACCAACGCATGGCTTCCATCCTCGCCCCCACCCAATTTGCGGCCAAAACCGAGGTGCCCTGACACTATGCCTGACAAAGCATCTTCCGGAGGTCAGCGAGAGAACAATAAAAAAGCTCAGGTGTTTCAGAGCATGCTTTTGGATGCTTTACACGCCATGCGTTCCATGGAAGAAGCCGAGAGCATGGCGCCAGCCCCCGACGCGCGCACCAAATCGTCGGACCGGATTCTGGACCGCATCGTCGGCTTTACCGGCTCGGCCCTAAAACTCGGCGCTCGGGCTACCGACACGTCCCTCAAAGTGGGGCGGGTACTGGTCAATTCTCAGGACCAGCTCAGAGCTATGCTGGCCGCGGGCCAATCGCTCAAAGACATACGGGAAGTGGCTGGCCTCACGCTTTCAGAAATGAGCGATGCACTAAACCTCAAAGACAAATCTCTACTGGAAGCCATTGAAAACGGCACTGCGACACTATCCTTCGAGCTCATCTTACGGTTTGCGGCTCTGGTGGCTCGAAACGATCCGATTCCCTTCATCATGCGCACCACCCGGAACTATAACCCGGAGGTATGGCAGATATTGAACGACTGGGGAATTGGCCGCATTCCGCTGCAGTTCGAACGGGAACGAGAGTTCATCAATATCTTCCGCCGTCATGACAACGCCCGAAGCCTGTCGGATGAGGGTTTCAAAAAAGTGCTGGAATTCACCCGCAACAGCTTTGAAATGTCGATGCACTTCGTTGAGCAGCAAGAAATGGAAGTAGCGGAACTGAAAGCCGGCCTTCAGTCCCGTGATAATGCCGACGACTCCGAGCCATCGTCAGGCAAATAGCGTTTTCATTCCAGCAACATCCGGTTTAAGTACCGCGCCCTTTTCCGTCACAATCGCGTCAATCAGGCTGGCCGGTGTCACATCGAACACCGGATTGAACACGTCCACTCCGGCTGGCGCTAACGGAATCCCTCGAATTTCCCGAACCTCAGTTCCGTCGCGTTCTTCAATCGGGATCTGAGCACCCTCCGGCAATGCCATATCCACCGTACTGGACGGTGCAACAACCATAAAACCAACACCATGGTAACGAGCCAAAACAGCCAGACTGTATGTACCAATCTTGTTCGCCACATCACCGTTGGCCGTAATCCGGTCTGCACCAACCACCACCCAGCTAACCTTACCACTGGCAAGAATGGCGGCAGCTGCGCCATCAGCGTTCAAAGTCACCGGAATTTCATCACGTCTAAGCTCCCAAGCCGTCAGGCGGCTACCCTGAAGCCAAGGCCGAGTTTCATCCGCATACACTCGCTTCAGCAGGCTACGTTCATGCAAACGGCGAATGACACCAAGCGCCGTCCCGTAACCACCGGTAGCGAGCGCACCCGTATTGCAGTGGGTTAACACGCCTATCGGCTGTTCGGTGTTCATTACATTCAGCGCATGGTCAGCCATCGCCAAATTCGCAGCGATATCTTCTTGATGAATCAAAATTGCTTCTTCGGCCAATTGCACAATCGCCTCATCCAGCTCAGAGCAAGCCAGAAAGACCTTTTTCATCCGCTGCAAGGCCCAGAACAAATTCACCGCTGTCGGTCGCGATTTTGCTAACAAGTCAATCGCCCGCTCCACTTCAACCTGCCAATTTTGGCTACCGCCGGCATGACGCGCGGCTAATGCAACACCGTAAGCAGCACTGATCCCGATCGCCGGTGCGCCACGAACCACCATATCAGTAATGCATTGCGCAACTGCAGATGCGCCGTCAGCCGTGATCCAATGTTCTTCGGTAGGCAACAGCCGCTGATCCAATAACTCTAAACTGTCGCCGAGCCAGCGAACAGGTTGAGTCCCCAAAGAGCGTTGGTCTGTCGTATTTGCCATCAATTGCTCCGGTTACGTGCCTGAAAAATCGCAGTATAACGCGTTAGATCCAGCTTTATACCTTCATTGGCACGACAACCGGGGTAGTTCTGCCGGTAGCGGCTCGCTATACTTCCCAGTTAAATTTCCCGGCATACAGAGACTGTGCCCCCGACCCTTCAAGGCAGGTTAATGACGGCAAATACCATTATCGCAGCCGATACCCGAATCAACGCCCGCTGGCTGATTCCAATCGAACCTTTTGGCGTTGTACTGGACCATCAGGCCGTCATACTCCAAGGCAGCCGCATTGCAGCTGTAGTATCCCAAGCGGATGCTGACCAAAAGTTTCGCACACGGGAAACCATTGACCTTCCGAATCACGTTGTCCTCCCAGGCTTAATCAATCTCCATGGTCACACCGCCATGTCCCTATTCCGTGGCATGGCCGATGATTTGCCGCTTATGACATGGCTTAACGAACATATCTGGCCCGCCGAGGGGCAGTTTGTTTGTGAGCAATTTGTTCTGGATGGTAGCCGACTGGCGATGGCCGAAATGCTTCGTACGGGCACCACCACCTTTTCCGATATGTATTTTTTCCCGGAAGCCACGGCTCAGGCCGCGCACGATACTGGCATGCGCGCGCAAGTGTGTTTTCCGTTGATGGACATGCCTACCATGTGGGGCTCCGGCCCGGACGAGTATCTAGCGAAGGGCGCTGATCTGATTGCTCAATGGCGCAACGATGAATTCATCATGCCCGCGATTGGCCCCCATGCGCCCTACACCGTTTCGGACAAGCCTTTAGCTGCCGCCGTTGAGTTGTCTCAACAAACAGGCGCAGCCATCCAAATGCACCTGCACGAAACGGCATTCGAGGTAGAAGAAGCCTTAAAGCTGACAGGCAAACGGCCGACCGACCGAATGGCAGATTTGGGCGTACTGGGTAAAAACAGCCAATATGTACACATGACTCAACTGAATGAAGCGGATCTGGACCTACTGGCAAAGACCGGTGGCCACATTGTTCACTGCCCAGAGTCTAATTTGAAACTCGCCAGTGGCATGTGTCCGGTTCAAACCTTGATTGACCGAGAGCTTAACGTCACCATCGGCACCGATGGCGCAGCCAGCAACAACGATCTCGATCTGTTTAGCGAATTGAAGACGGCGGCCTTACTGGCCAAAGCTGTTGCCGACGATGCCTCGGCCCTGTCGGCTCACAAGGCTTTGGAAATGGCTACCCTGAACGGTGCCCGAGCCCTTGGCCGCGAACAGGAGCTTGGTTCCTTGGTAGCCGGAAAATTGGCGGACCTAATTGCGGTAGACCTCAGTGACCCGTTCCTTCAACCCGTCTACGACCCTGCCTCGCATTTGGTTTACAGCAACCACGGCCGGGCCGTTAGTCACAGCTGGATTCACGGCGTACCGCAATTACAGGACGGCCGGTTAACCCGAATTGATGTCCCGGACCTAATGCTGCGGGTTCGCGATTGGCAAAAACATATTCTCAGTTAATTTTTCTCAGGGGCAAGCATGAGCAACCAGAATGTAGATCAAAACGAGATCGCCAAGTTTGAGGCGCTCGCCAGTCGTTGGTGGGATCCCACCAGTGAGTTCAAGCCACTGCATGACATCAACCCTCTGCGCCTGAACTTCATTGATGAACGGGTTTCGCTAGCCGGAAAACGCGTCTTGGACGTAGGTTGCGGTGGCGGCTTATTGTCCGAAGGCATGGCTCTTCGCGGTGCCCACGTGACAGGCATTGATATGGGCGAGGCGCCTCTGCAGGTCGCAAAGCTGCATGGTTTGGAATCCGGGATAAAAGTGGACTACCGCCAGACCACCATTGAAGAATTAGCCAAAGATCCGGAACATGCCGGCCAATACGATGCCGTTACCTGCCTGGAAATGCTTGAACACGTACCCAACCCAGCGTCGGTGATTAAATCCTGCGCTGCCATGCTACGCCCGGGTGGGCACTTATTCGTGTCTACTATTAACCGGAACCCCAAATCCTTCCTGTTTGCGATTGTCGGCGCAGAATACATCATGAACATGCTTCCCAAGGGCACTCATGAATGGAACAAATTCATCCGTCCTTCGGAGATGTCGGATTATCTGCGCCAGGCCGGCTTGGATATCCGGGAACTCACCGGCATGACCTACAACCCCATCACAAAGAGTTACAAGCTTGGCCGTGATGTAGACGTTAATTACCTGATGCATGCGAAGGATATCCGTGAAGACTAAGCAGAACCCCTCGGCTGTACTGTTTGATCTCGACGGTACCTTGATCGATACCGCACCGGACTTTATCCGCTGCCTGAACCAATTGCGCCAACAGCACGAACTGGACCCACTACCGGCGGAGTATATTCGCCGATCCGTCTCTAACGGTGCTCGCGCCATGGTACGCCTCGGTTTTAATCTGGAGCCCGAGCACGATGGCTATCTGGACAAACACGCTGCCTTTTTGGATCTTTACGAAGCGGGAGTGGCTGCAGAAACCACCCTTTTTGAGGGCATGAATGACCTACTTCTGGAACTCGAAGCCAAAAACATCCCCTGGGGCATCGTCACCAATAAGCCTGTGCGATTTGCAGCACCGTTGATTGAGGCGCTCGGCTTGCAGGAGCGTTGCGCGACCCTAATCTGCCCGGATCATGTGGCCGAGCGCAAACCCCATCCGGAACCTATGTTCCTAGCGTGCAAGGAAATCAACGCTGTTCCGGATCAGGCTATTTACGTAGGTGACCACGTACGGGATATAGAGGCTGGCCGTAACGCTGGCATGTACACCATTGCCGTAAGGTACGGTTACATTGAAGTACCGGAAACCGTTGATCTGTGGCAAGCCGATGCCATCGCCGACACCGTCAGCGACTTAGTAAAGCTGTTACAATAGCGCTCAAATTCTTTCATTGACCGGCCAAGATGTGGCCGGTATTGGCCAGATATCGGAGACAGGTTATGCATGATTACCAGGCACCCGCCGATCTTCTAAAAGACCGCATTATCATGGTTACCGGAGCTGGTAGCGGCATAGGCCGAGCGGCCGCAAAAGCCTACGCGGCTCATGGTGCCACCGTCATTCTGGTGGGACGCACCCTGTCCAGATTGGAAGAAGTTTACGATGAAATCGAGGCCGCCGGACACCCACAGCCTGCGCTGGTGCCGATGAACTTCGAAGGCGCAGCCATGAAAGACTACGAAGAACTGGCAATGACCATCGAAGAAAACTTCGGACGTCTCGATGGCCTCCTCCACAATGCAGGCGTTCTGGGCACACGGAGCCCTGTAGAGCTTTACGATCCTGAAACCTGGAACAAGGTCATGCAGGTTAACGCCACGGCGCCCTTCATGCTTAGCCGGGCTATGATCCCTCTGCTCAGACAGTCGGATGCTGCTTCTATGATCTTTACTTCATCCGGTGTTGGCCGCCAGGCACGAGCTTACTGGGGAGCCTACGCGGTATCCAAATTCGCCGTGGAAGGGCTTTCACAATTGTTGGCCGATGAGCTGGACGACGAGCGCAACAACATTCGCGTGAACAGCCTGAACCCAGGTGCAACGCGAACGGGAATGCGCGTTCTCGCCTACCCGGCCGAAGATCCGCAGAAAAACCCCGAGCCAGAGCAACTCATGCCTATCTACCTCTACCTGATGGGTAAAGACAGCGAAGGTGTGACCGGCCAGCAAATTGACGCACAGCCGAAAAGCTAATGGAACTGATTTTCTACACCACATCTAACTGCCACCTTTGCGAACTGGCCGAAGCGCTCTTGGTTAATACCCCGATGCCGGAGCCGATTCCCGTGGATGTGGTGGATATCGCCCAGTCCGAAGCGCTGGTTGAACGCTACGGCACGCGCATTCCGGTTCTGCGCCGACAAGACACCGGCGAAGAATTAGGCTGGCCCTTTACCCAGGCCCAGCTACTCACGTTTTTGCAATAAAGGATCCGCTAACATGCTGATGATCATCTCCCCCGCTAAAACTCTGGATTACGAGAGCCCTCTGACCACAGAAACTTACTCCCAACCGGACTATCTGGACGATGCGTGTGAGCTGATTGATCAACTGAAGGAACTGGAACCGCATCAGGTCAGTAATCTAATGAGCATCAGTGATAAACTGGGCCAACTGAACGCCGACCGTTTCCGCAATTGGCATACTCCGTTCACACCCGACAACGCGCGCCAAGCCATTCTGGCGTTCAAAGGCGATGTGTACACGGGGCTAGACGCCGAAAGCTTCAGTCAAGACGACTTCGTCTTTGCCCAAAAACACCTGCGCATGCTGTCTGGCCTCTATGGCTTATTGAAACCACTGGACCTGATGCAGCCTTACCGCCTTGAAATGGGCACCAAGTTCGAGAACCAACGCGGTAAAGATCTTTATGCGTTCTGGGGCGACAAGATAACATCAGCCTTGAACATACTGCTGGAGAAAGACGATCAGGTGCTCGTAAACCTTGCATCCAACGAATACTTTAAGAGCATCCAAAAGAAGAATCTGCAGGGTCAGCTGATCACGCCTCAGTTTAAAGACTTTAAGAACGGCAAATACAAGATCATCAGCTTTTACGCTAAAAAAGCACGCGGCTTAATGTGCCGCTATGCCATTCAAAACCAGATCACCCAAGCGGAAGATCTCAAGGGCTTTGATTGGGATGGCTACTACTTCAGTGAAGAACAATCCGATAAGAACAACTGGGTTTTCCTGCGCGAAGAGCAGAGCTAAGTACAACCGCGCACTCGCACATTTTTGTTGATATCGGAGTAAACATGAACGAAGCAGTGTTTTCCCAGATCGCCATGCTGGTGCTGGTGACAGGCCTGATTGGTTGGATGGGGTTTATTGTTTGGGATCTTGCCAAAAAATCACAAGCGGGCAAATTCGGCACCATTGCGTTATTTGCCGTCCTCGGTACCGGTGTTCTCGGTTTTGTGATTAAGACAGTTGTGGTCGAGATTCTGCAAATCTAAACATACCCTGCCGGTAACTTTACGGCTGCCTGTCGGTAGCCGTATTATCCCTCCCCTCTTTTCCGAAACGCCCCAAACAATTAGCAAGGACATACAACCCATGTGGTTTCGTAACGCCCGAGTTTTCCGTTTTACCAAGCCGTTCGACATTACGGCCGAAGCCTTAGAAGAAAAGCTACAAGCCGATGCGTTCAAGCCCTGCGGCCCCCAAGAAACCATGCGTCAGGGTTGGGTTCCGCCACTTGGCAAGCACGGCGAACTGCTGGTGCACAGTGCCAACGGCTACCATCTGATTGCACTGCGTAAAGAAGAAAAGATCTTACCTGGCCCCGTTGTTAAAGAAGCCGTGGAAGAGCGCGCCGAAGCCATTGAGCTTGAGCAGAGCCGCAAGGTTCGCCGCAAAGAAAAAGACGAAATCAAAGAACAGGTGATGCTGGAAATGCTGCCACAAGCTTTTTCCCGCAACCGCCGTTGCTATGCCTATCTGGCGCCGAAAGACGGCGTGCTGGTGGTAGACGCTGGCTCGGCAAAACAAGCCGAAGACTTGGCCTCCACCCTTCGAAAAACTCTGGGGTCGCTACCCGTGCGCCCACCCGTGGTAGAGCAGGCCCCGGCCTTTACGTTTACCGGTTGGCTGAACGAAACCATCGACCTGCCCGCCACGATTGAATTAGGCAACGAATGCGAACTGAAAGATCCGTCTGAAGACGGCGGTGTTGTTCGCTGCAAAGGCCTGGACTTGAAGGCCGACGAGATCCGCAATCACCTGGAAACCGGCATGCAAGTCACCAAGCTGGCGGTAACCTGGGACAACAACGTACAGCTGGTTCTTGATGAGGAACTGGGCATTCGTCGCTTGAAGTTTGGCGAGACACTGCAGGAGCAGTTGGACGATGTCGATGTAGACGATGCCGTAGCCAAATTCGATGCGGCCTTTACGATCATGACGCTGGAACTGTCTCGCATGATCCCTGGCTTGCTGGAAGCCCTTGGTGGCGAAGACCGCTCCGCGATTGTCGAAGACTAAGCAGCAAACACTCGAAAGCGGCGGGGATTAGCTCCCCCGCTTTTTCAATCGTTCTTTCTGCCAGTCTTTTTCTGGTTCATTCAACACCAGCCGAAGATCCATCACCTCTTCCGTAGGGTTGAATTTAATATCGAACCCAAGATGTTCGGCAAGCTGTAGCATCGGTCGGTTTTCGGGCAACACGTCACCCACCATCTCCATGGTTCCTCGACTTCGGCAGTATTCGATCATTTTCTGCATCAACGCAACGCCCAATCCCTCGCCCTTCATTCGATCATCAACCATAACCGCGAATTCACTGCGAAGATTATCGGCATCGGTCCATACTCGAACCGTTCCGAGCGTTTCCTCTCCCTCACCGTTTTCTTTTTTGGCGTTCGCAATGAACACCATCTCCCGGTCGTAATCGATTTGCACCATCTGGGCAACGTCTTCACGAGAGAAGTGCTTGCGATACTGGAAGAATCGGTACCGAATTGATTCCGGTGATTGGTATTCATGAAAGGCTCGATGCGCCGGCTCATCCTCCGCCAAAACCGCACGAATAATGACTCGTCGCCCGGACTTGGGCATTACGATCCATTCTTCAAGCTCTCTCGGATAGGCCTGAATAATGGGTCGGCTTGGTTTTTCATCCAGATCGACTGCGATACTGACGGCTATGGCACCCTGATCATTGAACAGCAGTGGTGAGATTTCCAACCCGCGAATTTCTGGAATGTCGATGACGATTTGAGATAGCTTCACCAATGTTTCGGACACCGCCCGTATGTCTTCCTGAGGATGCAAGCTGTGCTCTTTGAGTAGTTTGTACATATAGGTCCGGCGCAACAGCTCGCGGGCCAGCACCATATTCAAGGGCGGCAACGCAATCTGGCGGTCGGTTGTGATGTTGATCTGAGCGCCCGCGGCACCGCAAACTACCAAAGGGCCAAACACCTCGTCCCGTGTGATGCCCACGCTGAACTCAATACCACCGATATGCTGGTAAGAGTGCTGCGTGCCAAAGCCCAAAAAGCCACTATCGGGGAAATGCTCCTTGTACTCTTCAATCAGGAACCGACAACCATCGATAATCGCCTGTTCGCTATTGAGATTTTTGATCGTGCCTTTATAGCGGCGCTGCGAGGGAGTCAGGTCGAGGAAGGGGTAACAGACCTGTTCATGCACAATCGTCAGGTCAATAGGCCGACGTTCGACCGCAAACATTTCCAGAACTTCTTCAACATCATCGCAATACACGGTTTCGATGGCGTCGATCCCGTAATCCCGGATCACCTGCCGAGCTTCACGGCTGGACAAATGCTTGCGGCCATCACGAAGTGCTTTGGCGACGAGAGAACGCGTGTTTGCCCTATCTGCAAAGTGGTCAGTGAACGACTCTGGCGTTTCACTCAAAAGCCGCTGAACCCTTTGATGCTTCACGTGCTGCATGAACGCGGTAACGGCTTTTTCCGGGTTGAAGAACGACGGTAAGCCAGCCCGATAAAACTCCTCACGAGAGTCCATCACCGTACTTTGCCCCAGCCAACAGGTGAAAATATTCAGCCGGGTTCCCTTGGATGCCTGCACAACGGCATCGGCAATCTGGAGACTGTCTTGAACCAACGTTGGTGCGTACATCACCAGAACATTCGCAATGTTTGGGTCTTTGGCCAATATTTTAACCGCTTTCCCATACAACTCGGGGGACGCGTCGTAGTTCAAATCAATGGGGTTTTTGCGCGTCCAGTAAGGCGGCAACAGCTTCCCTAACTCTTCAACGGTTGTATCCGACAACTCGGCTAACTCCCCACCCAAATGGGATAACCGGTCAACCGCCAACACTCCGGGGCCTACACCGTTGGCGATAATCGCCAAGGATTCCCGCCTTAAGGGACGCATGCGGGTCAGGGTTTCCAAGGCATCAAACATCTGCCCTAATCCATCCACTCGCAACACACCGCTCCGCTGCAACATTGCATCGTATATCGGATCGCTGTGAGAGACTCCGGCGGGAAGTCCATGAGAAATCCATTCCGATTCCGGCACACGCCCGGATTTAACCGCAATCACCGGCTTCGTTCTCGATGCAACCCGGACGGCCGACATAAACCGGCGAGGATTGGGGATGTTCTCCATATGTAACAAGATGGCTCGGGTTTGGCTGTCCTGAGCAAGATAATCAATCAAATCGTCGTGATCGATATCCATGCCATCACCTAACGTCAAGAAGTAGGAGAAGCCCACCCCCCGAGCGAAGGCCCAGTCCAAAACCGAACTTGCGATGGTGCCCGATTGGCCGATAAACGCCACACGCCCGGGGATAGCCCCCATGTGTGCATACGTTGCGTTCAGTTGCCGGGCCGGCACCATCAGACCAATGGTGTTTGGCCCCAATACCCGAATGCCGGTTTCTCTTGCCGCATCACGCACCGAATACATCAAAGGCTGACCGGTTTTACTGTGTGTACGAGACATACCACCGGTCATCACGATGGCGGTTCGTACGCCACTTTCGCCGAGCTTACGAATCATCTTTGGAACGGTATCGGGCGGGGTACAGACGATGGCAAGATCAGGCGTGAAATCCAGTTGCGACACTTTCGCAACACAAAGAACACCGTGAACGTTGTCATAATCGTTCTGGTTAACCACCACCATACGACCAGGGAAACCGCCACCCAGCATGTTCCGCAAAACCATGCCACCCAAATTATCTGACCGCTCGGAGGCACCGATGACAGCGATGGAGTCGGGATTGAACAAACTTTCCAAATAACGGGTACTCAAGAGAACTCTCCCTGATCCAAGCGGTGGCGACGTAGATAAGAATCTCAATAAAACAGACTACTTATCAATGTATACCTTATCTTAGATCGGTATTTCCTGATGTAAATCCACGATCTTGTCGGTCAGCCGCCGCTTATTAGACGAAAGTAGCCCACATCGACCTAGTATCCTTGTTAACATGACCACAATAGCAACCGGACTCAGGCTTAGACTCTCAGCATGACCACCGCATTTTTTTCTCACGATGATTGCCTGAAACACAACATGGGCCCGGAGCACCCGGAAAGCCCGGAACGTATTACAAGCATTCTGGCGCACATTGCTGACACCGAACTTCAGCAAAACCTCGATTGGGTGCGGCCCGAAGAGATCACTCGTGACCAGTTGCTGATGGTTCACCCCGAGTCATACCTGCAACAACTGGACTTAATGGCACCCACGCGGGGCCGAGTGTTTACTGACCCAGACACGTCATTGATGCCCGACACCTTGAGAGCCGCCAGATTAGCCGCCGGCGGGAACATTCAAGCCGTTGATATGGTTATGAGCAGTCAGGTCACCAATGCGTTTGTTTGCGCAAGACCTCCAGGGCACCATGCCGAACGCACCAAATCCATGGGCTTTTGTTTCTACAACAACATTGCTTTAGCTGCGTTACGTGCACTGAATTTTCATCAGCTCGAGCGGGTTGCCATTATCGACTTCGATGTTCACCAAGGGAATGGGACCGTAGACATCGTCAGCGGTGACGAGCGCATTATGATGTGTTCAAGCTTTCAGCATCCGCTTTACCCTCACAGTCATGTGCACCGCCAGCCCGACAACATCATCAATGCGCCGATTGAGGCAAATTGCTCTTCCGCAGAATACCGCAAACGGGTGGAAGCGAGCTGGCTGAAAAAACTCCAGGATTTCCGGCCGCAATTGGTGTTGGTATCCGCAGGCTTTGACGGCCACAGACTTGATCCAATGGCGGAAACAAATCTGGAAACAGAGGATTATCGCTGGCTAACCGAAATGATCGTCAGTGTTGCCCATGACCATGCCAACGATCGGGTTATCTCAACGCTGGAAGGCGGCTATCACCTGAGGGCTCTCGGTGAAAGTGTGGTTGCTCACCTGGAGGTACTGGACGCAGTCTATTAAACGACTCGAGGCTTAACCTGAGACGTTCTCACGGCTTCCGCTTGCCTGCTGAAATTCAGGGCGTTCTCCCTGTCGTTGCAGACGGATGGTGACTCGGCGGTTATCTCGCTGGCGACGCGATACCGGAAACTGATCGCCATGACTGCGAACAATCAGCAGCTCTTCATTAAGACCTTGAGCTTTCAAATACTCCGCAACCACGTTCGCTCGATCTTCTGAAAGGGCGCGATTGTCGATTCTGCTGCCTACGCTGTCTGAGTGGCCATCCACCAAGATGCGCTCGACAGTAGAATCCGCCATCACGTATGTCACGATGTTGTCCAACAGTGTTTGATCTGCTTCAGAGAGTTTTGCCCCTCCGCTGGCAAAGGGAACGCGGGAGCGACGAATCTGGTCAAAATTCACCGGCAACAGGCCCGAGACACACTGCATGTAGCCCGAATAAGGCGCAGAAAAATTCACATTCGAAAGTGAGACTCGCACCGAGCCTTGATCATAACGGGAGGTTCGGGTCAGCGTTGGCTGCATTCCCTGCAACAACCCCTGAGCCATGATGCTCGCCTCTTTGGCACCCACGCTAACAGCGCGTTTGTCATCCGAAACACTGACAGCGCCTACCGGTCTTGGCGCAACGCCAGGCCGCCAGACAGGTGCCTCCACCACAAGCTGCCCCTTGCCCGGCTTCATCAGTGCGACCGTGGACTCAAGATAGAACGCCAAATCTTCTCCGGCTCGATGGCTGAAGACCGCTCGCCCGAACCCTGGCACTTCCTGTACCAAAGAGCACTCAAAGACCGATTCTGAAAGGTACCAACGACTGTTCTCGATACCCGCGCCATAACTGGATGCCGCAGTCGGGGAAGTAAACGTCCACACCAGAAACATGCTCGCAATGGCTGCCACGCCCTCTGCTGTAGACCTGCGCTTAAACTTCTTCATAGAAACGCCCCAACACACGTTAACTCAATCGCTTATTGCTTATCGGCCAGCTTGAACAATACTTGAGCCCCAGAAACACATTCAGATCGAAAACATTCCAGGCGGCCTTCTGATATAATTCGCAAAATTTTTAAGAGCTGCTTGGCGAATACTTCATGAGCAAACAACTGATCATCACCCGCCCAGACGACTGGCATTTGCACGTTCGAGATGGCGAGGTATTAAACAGTGTTGTACCGGCGACCGCCGCTTGTTTCGGTCGCGCCATCATTATGCCGAACCTGGTACCACCGGTAACCGATGCAGCCGCCGCTACCGCTTATCGGGAGCGCATTCTGACGGCCGCAAAGGGTACAAACTTTGAACCGTTGATGGTGCTCTACCTGACCGAAAGCACATCGCCAGAAACCATCCGCGAAGCCAAAGCTGCGGGTGTTGTGGCCGCGAAGCTCTACCCCGCTGGCGCAACGACGAATTCTGCATCGGGTGTTACTGATATCCGCAATATCTACCCCGTACTGGAAGCTATGGTCGAATGCGGCATGCTGTTGCTGGTTCACGGCGAAGTTACCGATGCTGATATCGACATTTTCGATCGGGAAAAGGTATTTTTGGATCGCGTTCTGGCACCTACGCTGGAAGCCTTTCCGACCCTGAAAGTGGTACTCGAACACATCACCACCGCAGATTCGGCCGGGTTTGTGCGCCGTCATACCGGCGGCAACCTTGCTGCGACACTGACCCCGCAGCACTTGATGTATAACCGCAATCACATGTTGGTTGGCGGCATTCGACCGCACTTGTACTGCTTGCCCATCCTCAAGCGCAACAAGCACCAGGAAGCCCTACGAGAAGCGGTGGCCAGTGGCGATCCAAGATTCTTCTTGGGCACCGACTCAGCACCCCATGCCCGTGACAAAAAGGAGGCCGCATGCGGCTGTGCCGGTTGCTACTCTGCTTACGGCGCCATTGGGTTGTATGCTGAAATCTTCGAAGAACTAGGCATACTGGACAAGCTGGAAGCTTTTGCCAGCTTCAACGGTGCCGACTTCTACGGCTTACCGAGGAACACCGACACCATTACTCTGGTTCGCGATCCTTGGACCATGCCTGAGCAACTGCCGCTGGCAGATGAAACCATCGTGCCACTAAAAGCCGGTGAAACCGTTCACTGGCGTATGGCTTGATCATCTTTTAATTTACAACACGAACATTGGAGTTCGCGTGTCTGACGAAAACAAACCGCTTCACCCTATGTCCCAGCGTTTCCGTGGCTTCCTGCCGGTCGTAGTGGATGTTGAAACAGCCGGCTTCAACCCGGAAAGAGACGCTTTGCTGGAAATCGCAGCTGTGATGCTCACTATGGATGAAGACGGCAAACTACACCGTGGCGAAACCCATCTTCAGCAAATCGATCCGTTCGAAGGCGCTAACCTTGAGCAGTCCGCATTGGACTTCACCGGCATCGACCCCTGGGATCCCGAGCGCGAAGCGGTTCCCGAGCGCGAAGGCATGAGCGAGATCTTTTCACCGATCCGCAAAGCGGTCAAAGCGTTCGACTGCAAACGGGCTGTGTTAGTTGGCCACAACGCCACCTTCGACCACAACTTTGTGTTTGCCGCCGCCATGCGCGCGGACATCAAACGCAACCCTTTCCATCCGTTTTCTACATTTGATACCGCCACACTTGCCGGACTGGCCTATGGCCATACGGTGCTGGCGCAAGCATGTAAGCTAGCCGGGATTCCGTTCGATAACAAAGAAGCGCACTCCGCTGCCTATGATGCCGAGAAAACTGCGGACCTGTTTTGTGGCATAGTGAACCGCTGGCAGGAATTGGGAGGCTTTCCGCCACCCCCGGTGCCAAGCAGCGACGAATAATCTTGGAAGACGCTATTTCAAGCCAACAAAAAAACCCGCACAAGGCGGGTTTTTTGTTGCACTGCGTTTCGCCTTACCAGTGAATACCGCGCATGATGGCCGCAAACGCAACCTGCTCAGTAGACACCTTCGGTTTCTCGGTTGTCTTGGTGCCCGCAGCCGAGGCTGAATCCGGGAACATCCGATAACCCGTGTTCATGACAATTTCACCTACCTTTGGTGCCAGTGAGTGCAGTACCGAAGCAAACACGCCCAAACGAGTCGCAATGCGCTTCGGACGATGCACAATGGCATCAGCCACCATGTCTGCGGCTTCTTCTGGCGTCAGCGTAGGCACAGAATCGTAAATTTTGGTCGGGGCAATCATCGGCGTTTTCACCAACGGCATGTTGATGGTGGTAAACGTTACGTTGCGATCGGACCATTCTGCGGCCGCACAACGACTGAACGCATCCAGCGCCGACTTAGAGGCTACATACGCAGAGAACCGAGGCGCGTTAGTCAGCACACCGATGGATGAAATGTTCACCACGTGACCACCACGACGCTCCAACATGGCTGGCGCAAACCCCATGATCAAACGCACTGAGCCAAAGTAATTCAGCTGCATGGTGCGCTCGAAATCGTGGAAACGGTCGAACGCCAATGACAAGGAGCGGCGGATGGAACGACCAGCGTTGTTAACCAGCACATCCACATGTCCGTGGTTGTCCAGAACTGTTTTGACGAACCGGTCGCAATCTTCCATATCGGAGAAGTCACATTGGTAAGCGTGAATATTGCCACCTTTGGCTTCAAGCTGTGCAGCAACTTCATCCAATGTTTCTTTGGTGCGGGCACCGATGACCAGGATCGCACCGGCTTCCGCCAGTTTTTCAGCTGTCGCCAGGCCGATACCGGAGGTTGCACCCGTTACCACGCAAACCTTGCCTTCGACCGTACCTTGCAGGGTTCGATCTTTGAACAGATCGGGATCAAGATTACGCTCCCAGAAATCCCAGATGACGGCCGCGTAGCTCGGCAAACGCGGAACCTCAATATCGGTGCCTTTCAGCACGCGTTCAAGCTCACGGGTATCAAAGCGGGTCGGATAATTAATAAAGGACATCACTGACGCCGGAATGCCCAAGTCATCCAAAAGCGCGCCGGTGATGCGCTTTACCGGCGGCAAGTTTTTCACACTCTGACGAATGAACGGCGGGATAAAACCAAACATCCGGGAGTCAATACGCATGCCCATGCGAGGTGCATGACCAGCTTCTGAGAAGATATTAAGAATCTCACCAACTTTGTAAGGATCCGAATCCACCAAGTGGAAACAGTTGCCGTCTTCGCCATCCAAATGCGCGATGTGATCCATGGCATTAACCACGAAGTCCACCGGCACAATGTTAAGTCGGCCGCCTTCCAGACCAATGGTCGGCACCCACTGGGGTAACGCATGGCGGATCTTCTGGATCATCTTGAAGAAGTAGTAAGGCCCGTCAATCTTATCCATTTCGCCTGTTTCAGAATGGCCGATCACCATGCCCGGGCGATAAATGCGGAACGGTACTTTGCATTCTTCGCGCACCACCTTCTCGGATTCATGTTTGGTCCGCAGATAAGGGTGGTCGAGCTTTTCCGCTTCTTCGAACATATCCTCACGGAAAATGCCTTTAAACAAACCAGCCGCTGCAATAGAGGACACGTGGTGGAAATGTTTAGCCCCCATCGCTTCAGCGGCCTGCACCGCGGCGCGAGTACCTTCAATATTGGTCGCTGCCTGAGCTTCTTCGTCTGCCCCCATGTCATACACAGCAGCAAGGTGGAAGAAATGATCAACCTTTCCTTCCAAGGCTTTCATGGCAGCATTATCGATCCCTAAACTGTTGCTGGTCAGGTCGCCAACCACCGCCTTGATTCGGTTATCGTCCACACCCAGCCGCTCGCGGAGTTCTTCCAGCTTGCTCTGGGACCGTTCCCTCACCAGAACATGCACCGTACCACCCCGGGCCAACAGTTTTTCCACCAAAAAACGACCGATAAAACCGGTGCCACCTGTAAGGAAATAATTCATAGAAGATCCGTCCTACGTGTTACTTATTTGTTGTCATATCGCCACACCACACCACTACGACCAAAGTCGTAGTCCGGTTATGGAACGCACGCATTCTACTTAATTGCAGCTTACATGTATCGAACTTTATTAGAGCTTTTGCTCTTTAACCCCTTGTTTTTATTAGAGCATTTACTCTATCTCTAGCAGAAAGCCAACCGATATCATGCCCCATTATTCGACACACTGAACTTGAGACTAGCACAGGATTTCAACACTGATGGCCCGAATATCGTAAATTACGGCAGAGAAATGCAACCAGCCGCTGGCAATGCGATAATCGGGAACTTCCGGCGCCTCTCGGCGTCTTTAACAGTCACCCAATCATTCCAAGGTTTACTAAAGCAGCCATGCCGAAAGACAACCCAAACACCGAACGCTACATCGCCATTGCCCGTGCCTGTTTGAAGGCGATCAACGATACCGCTGCCGACAAAGGTTCAAGAGAAGAAAAAATCGAAGCCGTTTATAAAGCTATCGACAAAGCATTTCAGAAAGAATTCGCGGACTACCGTCAATCTGTTGCCATCATGGCGACCGTGCTAGAGCGCATCGCGTCCGGAGAGCTCGATGCAGACCAAGCTTCTGACCTGGCCAAGAAAACCCTGTCCCAAAAGCCCGACAGCAGCAATTCCGGCCAAGTTCACTAAGCCATAACAAACGAACACCGATTCGATGAGGCCCCATGACCGTTAAACGCCCCCTGCTCCGACGCTTGTATCGATTGCCGCCATTGTTGCTTTTACTCGCGAGTTTAATTCCTAGCCCGTACTCCCATGCGGAAACCGAGCCCCGCAAAAGCCCCAATGATCCCAATAGCTATCGATATCTGGAATTGGAGAACGGCCTGCGCATCATCTTGGTGTCGGATACCGAGGCGGATAAAGCCGCGGCCTCTCTTAACGTAGCGGTCGGAAGTGGCAACGATCCCAGCGACCGCGAAGGCATGGCCCATTTCCTTGAACACATGTTATTTCTGGGCACAGAAAAGTACCCAGATGCAGGCGAGTATCAGCAATTTATTCGCAGTCACGGCGGAAGCCACAATGCATTCACCGCATTCGAAAACACCAACTATTTTTTCGATGTTGAAAGTGAATTCCTGGAAGCCGCACTGGATCGTTTTGCCCAGCAGTTTTCACATCCGCTCTTTACGGCCGAACTGGTAGACCGTGAACGTAACGCGGTTCATTCCGAATTCAGCGCCAAACTGAAAGAAGACGGACGACGCCTGCTGTCGGTCAGGAAAGCAGCCGGCAATCCGGATCACGCCTTCAGCAAATTCGCTGTGGGCAACCTGACCACGCTCGAGAACACCGATGCTAACCCGCTACGCCCTGACCTTGTCCGGTTTTGGGAACAAAATTATTCGGCTGACGTAATGTCTCTGGCCGTTTACGGGCCGCAGTCTCTGGCTGAGCTTGAACGCATGGTGAAGCAGCGCTTCAGCGCCATAGCGAACCGCAACCTGGAAGTAATCAAGCACCCTGAGCCCTTGTACAGCCCGGAAAAGTTGCCGAAACGTATTCTCGCCGAAACCCTCAAAGACAGCCGAAGCTTGTCACTCGCATTTCCAATCCCGTCACAACGGGTCAACTACGCTACAAAACCAGCCTCGTATGTAGCCAGCCTGTTAGGCCACGAAGGTCCTGGCAGCTTGTTCGATGTACTCAAGAGCGCCGGCTTGGTAGAAACCCTCTCGGCCGGATTGGGCATGGACACCGGCAGCCACGCAACGTTTAACATCAACATGTCACTTACCCGTGAAGGTCTTAAACAGCAAGATGACATTCTGGCTCTTGTCTTCCGCTACATCGACTCAATCAAAACAAACGGCATCAGCCACGAACGTTTCGACGAGATGAAGCAATTGGCGCTGATCGATTTCCGCTTTCATGAACGCGGCGAACCGGTACGTGAAGCCATGCGCTTGTCCAGCCTGCTCCGAGACTATCCGGCAAACGAGATTTTGAGCGCCCCCTATTTAATGGAGCGTTATGCACCCAAGCAGTACCAAGCAATCCTGGGTCGCCTGACACCCGACAATGTGGCGGTCATGGTGTCTGCGCCCGATCAAAACCTGCAAGATCCCGAACTGACCAAGTGGTATGAAACGCCTTGGAAGCAAGAGCCCTTAAAGACGCCAAAAGCGGTCAATCCAACGTTGGCTGATCAGCTGGCTTTGCCGCCCGCCAACCCGCTCGTGCCCGAAAACCTGGATATGGTTGCCGGCAATAGCGTGCCTCACCCTACATTACTCCGCGGCTCTGACGGCATGCAGGTGTGGTACGCCCGGGACACCCGGTTCAACACGCCCAAAGCCAACGTCTTCATCAGCCTGCGCAGCCCCATTGCTCGCGCGTCCGCTCGCAATACGGTGCTAACCCAACTGTTGGTCGATGCCATCAAAACCAATCTCAATGCCTGGGCCTATTCCGCGCAGCTCGCTGGCCTAAATTACAGCGTGTACCCTCACCTACGCGGTGTGACCATTCGGGTGGGCGGATACAACGACAAACTTCACGAGTTGCTGAATCGTATTCTGTTGGAGTTTGCCGACCCGATGATCACCGAGCAACGTTTTCGCATTGCCCGCCAGCGGTTGATCGATGACCTTGAGAACAAATCGAAAAACCGCCCGGTTCAGCAAACCTCCGAGTTTATTCAAACCGCTTTGTTGAACGGCACGCACCCAGTAAGCGAGAAACTCGCGGCCGCTAAAGCCATCACGCTCGACGAACTGATGCAGTTTGGTTCAGAGTTCACCAAAGCCATGGACCCGGTGATGCTGGCGCACGGCAACCTGACCGAAGCGACCGCTCTAAACCTGGCCAATCAGGTACAAGCGGTTGTGCTTCGAAACAGTGAACAGGTAGACGTACAACGCTCCCGAGTCAGGCAGTTGCCTTCAGGCGAAACCGAAGCGATTCTCAACGTAGAGCACCCAGACACGGGGTATACCTTGTACTTACAAGGCAAAGACAGATCGTACGAAGAACGCGCCCGCTACCGGCTGCTGGCCCAGATCATCAGCAGCCCGTTCTACGAAGAGATAAGAACCACCAAACAACTCGGCTACATTGTGTACGCCACCGCCTTCGAAATTCTGGAAACCCCCGCCCTTGGGCTGATTGTTCAGTCCCCGGAAGCCAGTGGCGTTGAGGTAGACGATGCCGTCACCGAGTTTGCTGAACGTTTTAAAGATAGGCTCGCCGAGCTGTCTCCCGAGCAGCTGAACCGTGAAAAACAAGCCGTTATCAGCAAAATGATGGCCCGCGACCGGCAGCTGGGTGATGTTTCTGGCCGGTACTGGCAAGAGATTGACCGGGAAAACAACGAATTCAATAGCCGCGAAAAGCTTGCGGCAGCGATTCGGGAGGTTTCACTGGATGAGCTGGCCAGCACCTTTGAAGAGGCCATCATTGAAAGGCAACGAGCGTTTAAGGTGGTGACGGCAAAAGGAGAAACCAATCAGCAAGCAATTCTGAACCAGCTGCTTAAGCGTCAGCCTGTGGCCCCTTGAGCCACGGGCTGATGCCCGTTATTATACCGCCTCTTCTGAAATGCCTCCGTAGCTCATCTGGATAGAGCGTCCCCCTCCTAAGGGGAAGGTAGCAGGTTCGAGTCCTGCCGGGGGTACCATCCCACTTGTTATGATCCCCTGATAGTTCTTCGACGCCACCAGCTGACCCAGCAATCAACTATAGGATGTCGCATGAAAAATACCGTCGTACTCATTTCTCTGGGCGGCACTATTGCCAGTCTTCCTGACAGCTCCGGGCGTGCCATTGCTGGCGCTCTTTCAGGCAAAGAGTTAATGGAGACGCTCAAGATCGAGAGTGATGGCCCGGTTGAAGTTATTACACTCTTCCAAAAACCCAGCAACGCCCTTACCACCGCCGATCTGTTGCAGCTCAGAACCCTGTGTTTGGAGCTGGCAGAGCGCCCAGAGGTTGCTGGATTAGTTGTTTCGCAAGGAACTGATACTCTGGAAGATACGGCTTATTTTTTGGATACCACTCTGGCGCTGACCGACACTGCATTGGTGGTTACCGGTGCCCAGCGGGTGCCTTATGCACCCGGTTCCGATGCGGGCCCCAACCTACGCGATGCCATAAAAGTAGCTGGCAACACCGCAGCCCGTGGAACAGGCACACTTGTTGTATTCAATGAAGAAATCCATGCGGCAGCATCTGTACGCAAAGTCAGCAGCTATCAGCTAAACGGCTTTGGTTCGCCGGGCCTTGGCCCTCTGGGCTTCGTCGACGGCGATGAAGTGCGCCTTCATCATAAACAACTCCGCTCGTCCACGATTGTTCCGGGCGAGCAATTGCCCCGAGTTGATATTTTACCGGTCGCGATCGATGCCTCGCCAGCATTGCTTGAAGCCTCGGTGGCCAGTGGCGCACAAGGTCTGGTACTTGATGCTATCGGTCGGGGCCATATTCCGCCCAGCTGGATGGAGCCCTTACGCAAGGCCATCAATGCTGGAATACCGGTAGTAGTCGCATCTTCAACCCATTGGGGGCGTATTGCAGAAGTTTATGAGTACCCGGGCTCGCTGGAGGAACAGGTTTCTCTGGGCGTTCTGAAGGCGATTCACTTGAATGCTCGGAAGGCGCGCCTCAGGTTGATGTGCGCCCTATCCGGGAACACGCCTATCGAGCAATCTATTTTTGCCTGACGCCCCTGATGTCGCGTGGAGCAAACATTCTATGCACCATTCTGGCCAGCCAACTTACCCCGACGAGCAAGGGAAAAAGAACAAGAAACCAACCCGGCAGTTGCACTGCCCATGCAGGAACCCCCAAAACCGCTGCAGCTCCGGCGAACAGGTCATTGAGGATGGCAGGGTGGTTCACCGTTACATAGGCCAGTGCTATCAGCGCAGGCCATTTGGCGTTGCTTACTACGACAGAAGCTATTTGTCCGGCACGCGCCAGCCGAGCGGAATAGCTGGCTGTTCGTGTTGACACAGACGCGGTGCGAGCCGTGTTCGCCGCCACCCTGCCCGCTTTGAGGAACTTCACTGCGCTGCCAATGATCACCGCGTCTACGGCCGCCCACCCCAAATCGCTGGCCCGGATCTCCTGATCGGTTCGATATCGGGTTTCCAACGTGCGAATGCCGCTAGTGAAGAACTGAGTAATTCCTTCGGTGATTCGGTCGGTCCAGATCCATTCAATGCTACCATCCGGTGCCACACGAAACTGGCCAGTGAAGTCGTCGCCTTCTTTATTGGCAAAGTTCACTGCGTACCAGGCACGCTGCTCAGGGCTCAACGATGCCTCTCCACCGGTTATACGGTTCAATACTTCAATGGTGGTCACGGGGTTTCGATAGAAGTGAATAACCGGCGGAATGAGGTTTTCACCCTGCGCCCTCAATGCCCGCCTGAACTCGGGCTCTTCACCAAAAAACTCAAGCAGCATGGGCGTGTGCTCGGGGTACACATGCAGGGCGGATAGTGTTTTTAGCCACAGCAGGGAATCTGTTTGGTAATCGAGCAGCAGCGCTTGTATCGGCAGCGGCTGCTCGAGTAATTCGGGATGGTGTCCTAACTGATCGTGGGCAGCAATAGAAACTAACCGCTCTTCAACCATCATGGACTTGGCAAAGACAGCAATCAGGGCCGCAATCAGCAAAGCCAGTGCCGCAGGCCAAACAAGCTTAAGCTTGTTCATATTCCCCGACCAACGCTTCCAGAAAGTGCATCCCGGCCGAGCTCAAGAAATATCGGTTTGCTCCACTGCGGAACATCAAATTACGCTTACCGAGATAATCCAAAGCGTCTGGCAACCCTTTCTCAAATCGCGCCGCACGCAGAATTTCGAGGTATTCTTCATCCGCGGTTATCTGCTCCAGATCCTGCTCCCCGAGCCCCGCCTCAGGGCGCGCCAGATACTCGAGATCACGGCCACTTCGAGCAAAGTAACGACCTATCAGCAGAAGCACTACCTGCACCCGAAAAGCATTTTCATCGTGTTCTTCGATTTCATCGTCGCTGCTTTCCTTTAGGAAGAAAAAGGAGCCTTCATCGTTAAACACCAGCTCGCATCCCAGATGTTCGTAGAAAGTCCGGAAATGTGACAGTTGGTTGTACAGCAGGTTATACAAAGGGTTCGCCACCAATTCGGAACGGTTGCTGTCCCATAACTCCCGAACAATGACACGGCCCGCCTGAAACTCCCGGTATAAAGCGGTGCTATGCGCCGGCAAAATCTCATCGAAGCTGCTGGTGGGTTGATCCGGTTGCGGGCTGTTTAAGTCAGTCATGATTGCTCTCTACTTGTGGTTCCAATCGGCGCTTTCGGTACACGAACTGCTCAATGGCAGGCTCACTCGTTTTCTCTGTTTCCAGCGAGGTTTCCAATGTGCGGAAACGATTGGTAGTCACTACTTGATAACCACCTGGCGGAGTGTTCACCATGCGATTGAGAGCAGCCAACAAATCTTGGAATCGATACCCAGGAAGAAACCCTTCCAAACGGCCATGAAGCTCTCGCACCAGATCATTGGTTGGCCGAAGCGTCAGAGTTTCGAGCCATTGGTAGAGCTGATTGATGCGCTGCATATCCACGCGGGCCGAACGGCCAGCCCCGGCCACTTCCTGCAACACGGGCACTTCCGCTTTGCGGCGCAGATCCGCCAGGCGCAAATCCAGTTCGCTGAACAGTAACTGGTAATAGCTGGACGAATTGCCGAAAGCATAATGCTTCGGGCGCTGCTGTGCCCGCAGCCCCACCAGAAAACCCGTGCTTCGGGCGAAGTCACCGCCTTCCAGCCACTTCCGGCGCAAGCTCAGGGTTTCGGTCTCTCCCTTAAGGTCCCGAAGCTTGCCGTAGAAATGCTCCATAGCGTTGTACTGCACCATGCCCTTGCGGGTTTTGCGCAGGAAATGCTCTACCTCGTGCGCAACGCTTTGAATCGGTTTGTAGAGCGCATTAAGACTGAGAGACGAACGAAACAGCTGGTCCGCCAGGCCGTGATCGCCGTGGTTTTCCAGAAGGCGAACCATCGCATCCAGAGTTTCAAACAAATTGCTGCCATCGGGCAGGCGAGTATCCGGATTCAGAAACACCAGCGTAGGCTTGATGTGACGTTCATAGAGGGTAACGATCTGCTCCAGCAGGTTCTGCCGGAATTCCAGAAACTTCTCCGGGGCTCGGCTGGCGTCACCGGACAACTCCGCAAACTGGGCGCTGATGGTCTGCATACGCAGCACATTCTGGCGTAACAGGCCGATCAGCTGGCTGACTCGCTCGTTGAGGTCATCCCTCAATTCGGTGAAATCCGGGTCGGCTTCACTAAAACTGCTGATTTCCAGCCGGTTTCGAACATCCCGCAAGGTCACCAAATGGCCTCGCAGGCGTGCATCGGTCAACTCTTGATACAGCGAAGCATTGCAGGCTCGCATCAGATTGATCAGCGCATCCTGAAACACCAGTCGCCGTTCGCCGTCTGCTTTGATGATGTCGATTACCAGTCCGGAGCGGAACAGATTTTCCGTGTTCATGGCCAATCGCACGCGATCGCGATCGGCGCCGGACAAGCTGCGCGAGTACTCCATTACCTCAGCCACCAGATCACTCTCACGCACGTAACGGGCTTCGTACCGATCCATTCGTTCGATCAATCGAAACAGAATTTTGGGGTGATCGAACAACAGCCGCGTCGTATCCAGCGTGCTGAAACGCTTACTCATCCGCCAGCTCCAACAAACTGTTCTGAGTATGGTCCGCCCAATGACTCACCGGCTCGCCACCGGTGAAGCCTTCGGCACCGCCCCAGAACACCAATGTGCGTTGCGGGCTATAAGGACGCGACGTACGCATCTGGCCCACTTCCAGGTGGCGTCCAATCAGATAAATCACTTCAGCACTGGCACTGTGGGTGGCCGCAGAAAACAAGTTAAAACCCTGCTGACTCAACCGATCAAGCAACCCAGGCATCTGACTGACGTCCACACTGGCCAGTTCGTCCAGAACCAGCGGGAACGACAGTTTCACACCTGGGTACAGCACTCGCTTGAGCAAACGGTACACCAGCTCCAGATTAATCAGCGCTGTCGTAGAGGTCGACTGGCCTTTTTTATCCAAGCTGGTAGCGTTTTCTTTACGAGTTCGATAGGAGATCCCGGTGATCACCTTATCCATGGTCAGGCGTTTGCTACCATGCTCTCCAAAGAAGTCCGCCACAAACACCCGTAGACGATCATAGAAGGCTTCGGACTGGAGCTGATTGCCATAGGGATCGATGTTGTTGGCTTCTTCCACCAGATTGCGGAATTTCGGGTCAGTGTGAATATCCACCCGAATTTCCACCAGATCGTTGATCTGCACCCCTTCCAGCTCACGGTTGAGCTGAGCTTCAAAGCGGCTGATAAATTCGTGATTGGAGGTCAGCGCCTGCACGTAGCTGGCCACAGTTTCGTTGTGAACCGAGATCTGTTCGTTCAGCACTCGCCAGCGCTCAGTCAACGCAGCAAACAGATCTGAGAGACCTTTGAATGTGTCACGGATAACCGCCGAAGACGGGCTGTCTTTTTGCAGCTCACCGGCAGTGTCTTCGTAAACGCCCACATACACAAACTGGCGCAAGTGATCGAGAATGTTCCGGCGCAGGGTGTCCAGCTCATCCAGTCGGTTTTGCAGGTCATCAAAGGCCGCCACGGAAACCTTTTCCACCGCCAGCGCCTGTTCAGCCTGAACCGTTTTCAGGTGCTGGAATCGATGTTCTGCGGTGCCAACACTGCGGCTCAATTGCGCCAGCTCCCGCTCCCGCTCTTCGATGCGCTCTTTGTCAGCCCGGGCCTTGGCAACCTTTTGCTGAACGGCTTCCATCTTTTCCTGCTCCAGCCGGGCTTGTTCGTCCAGCTTGGCCAACCCCTCTTCCGCAGCTTTACGCTCCTCGGTCGCATCTCGCAGAGTGGTTTCAGCCGCAGGGTAACGGGCCAGAGTATCCAGGTCTTTATCGATGGCACGAATTTCTTTTTCCGTGCGTTCAATCAACCTGGGGCGATCTTGTTCGTTGCCCGTGGTGTCTGCCAATTCCCCACGCTCTTTCTCTAAGCCGTTCAGCTCACCTTCCAAAAGCCGGCGCTGTTCCGCATAGTTTTCTTGCCTGGCCGGTTGCCCCGGGTATTCGATATCGTACCAGTCATACCCTCTGTTATTGGGCGTGAACAAGTTTGCAAACGCTTCGATGACGGCCTTACTTTCCGCATCCAATGTTTGCCCGGGGCTGGCCATCATCAGTTTCAAATTCACGGCACGCAGGGGCGCAGCGACAGCTTCATCCAGTTGGTTCTGCAGTTGCCACTGCTGCTTGCTCTCCCGTTCCGCCAGCGCCACCAATTTACTTTCCAAATCACGCTTCTGAGCATCGATCTTCGCTAGGCGTATTTCTGCCTGAGCGGCGCTTTTCAAAGCGTTCAGGTGGCTCTGTTTGTTTTCCCGGTCGTCTTTTAAGACTTCATCAATTTCCTGCAGCGTCATGGAACCGTATTGAGCCACCAGCAACTCACCATTGTGCTTGTCCTGCACAGCACGGTTCAAGTTTCGTTCTGCTGCACGCACTTCCCCTTTGAAACTACTGGCTTCCTGCTCCAGCTTTTTCAGGGTTTGTACAACATGCTTCAGGATTTCATTCTGTTCGTTATAGACTTCAACCTCGGTTCGTCGCTGTGCGCCTACTTGCTCCAGTGCAGCGGTGAGTCCTTCCCGGAAAGCCGCAAAGTCGTGCTGGCTTCGCAACAGCGCTTGATACTTCTGATAGGCACCGTTCAGTTTTTCAAAGCGCGGGCGTTCTTTTTCAATCCGATTGAGCTGATTTTGCTGCTGTTTAAGGTGGTCATGATGATTCAGGAACTCATCGATATTGAAATCAAAGGCATCGTCCGAAAACTTCTTATCGGCCTCGACAATACTGGCCACTGCGTTGGCCATGGCACGATCATCCGCCTTCATTTCAAACAGCAGCAAAATCAAGGTACGCAGTGATTGCACCTTCCGTTCATCCGACTCGCCCAAGGGCAGCACGGAGTAGCGAACAGCGTCTGCGTTCATCAGCTCGCTGCTATACAGCATCGATTTCAACCGAGCCGGATCACTCACAAAACGAGTGTCTTTCGACAGCTTTTTCAGAGATTCGGATAGCCGGCTAAAGGATAATTCCGGAACCGCCTGCCCAATACCTTCTGGGTCATCACCATTCCAGAATAGTGGCCGTAACTGCTCATAAGACACCGGCACAAACGCACGGCCGTAGCTCAACTGGCTGCTATTATCGCGATACAAAATCTGGCAATGGGTGCCCGCAGGGTTTTCAGCTTCCATGATCAGAAAACTGTATTTGCTGGGAAAATAATGTTGATAGCTTTCTTCGTTACTGTAGAAGCTACCGGCGCTGGCGTTCCGGAAAGCAAACTTCTTCCGGCTGTTCTTGAAGTTATTTTCAGGCAACAGGAACAAACGCAGAGAATTCAACAAACTGGACTTACCTAGGTTCCCCGGCCCCAAAATTAGGCCGTGATGAGTCACGGGAATCTCCACGTAACAGAAGCCGGCCGAATCCACCAACACCAAGCGGCGAACGCCAAAGGTGAACGCGCTAGGACTCGTCTGTGAATCAGTCATCCAGAATCATCTCCTGTTCCTTAAAGTTACCCGGACCGCGAAACGCCCGAGCCAAACCAACAAACCCCAAATCTTCCGCGAGCAAGACGGCTTTTGTAAACCAGCTTGAAAACTCGAGCCTGCGGCCAAATACCATTACCATACTGCCAACCATACAAGTTGAGGCCGATTATGTCCCTTAAGTACCGAATTGTGCCGGTAACGCCTTTCGAACAAAACTGCACACTGATCTGGTGCGAAGACACCATGAAAGCGGCCGTGGTTGACCCCGGTGGGGATCTTGACCGTATTCAGGCAGCCATTGAAGCCGAAGGCGTCACGGTTGAGAAAATTTTACTGACCCACGCTCACATTGACCATGCAGGCGGCACAGCCGAGCTGGCCCGAACCGCCGACATTCCCATTGTTGGGCCACATAAAGAAGACAACTTCTGGATTCAGGGGCTACCCATGCAAGCCCAGATGTTCGGGTTTGCAACCCCAGAGGTATTCACTCCCGACCGCTGGCTGGAAGATGGTGACTCGGCAACCGTAGGCAACCAGACCTTGGAAGTCCTGCACTGCCCGGGCCACACACCAGGCCATGTCGTATTCTATCACCGGGATTCTGACCTGGCGCTGGTAGGTGATGTTCTGTTTAACGGGTCCATCGGCCGAACCGACTTTCCGAAAGGTGACCACGGCACGCTAATCCGATCTATCCGTGAAAAGCTCTTCCCGCTGGGCGACAGCATTACCTTCATCTCGGGCCACGGACCGATGTCGACATTTGGCCATGAAAAAGCCACCAACCCGTTCGTATCTGACCACCGGGGGTAATTCCCCCCCGGCTAGATCATAGCCGGGTTAAACGGAATTGTTCCACGGTTTTGCGCAAGGTTTCCGCCATTTCCAGAAGGTCCCCGGCAATGCGGGCGGTGTCTTGCGCATCACTGGAGGTTTGCTCAGCTGAACGGCTGATTTCGATGACGTTTTGGTTGATCGACTCCGAGACGGAGCTCTGTTCGTAAGACGCGTTTTCCATCTGCTCGTTCAAGCCAGTGATTTCCCTCACTGCAGCAGCAATGCCCTGCAACTCACGTTCAACTTTAAGAATGGCGTCTACCTGATTCTGTGCCAGCTCTGAGGCATGGCGCATCGTTCCCACGCAATCCACAACTTCCTGTTTCAGGCCATCAATGGTTTTGCGAATGTCTTCCGTGGCATCCTGAGTACGAGAGGCCAGTGCACGAACTTCATCTGCCACAACAGAAAAGCCACGCCCTTGCTCACCCGCTCGAGCTGCTTCAATCGCCGCGTTTAGAGCAAGTAGGTTGGTCTGATCAGCAATTTCAGAAATGAGCGCCAAGCGTGATGCCATTTCACTGGTGCGCTGATCAAGCTGCTCAATACGCCCTGCTCCGTTCTGCACTTCGGCGTTGAGCAGTTCAATGCCCTGAACGGCGTTACGGGCTAACTGCTCGCCCGCCTCTGCCGATGCAGCCGTATCTGCCGACTTTCGCGCGGTATCCGCCGCGTTCTCTCGAACCTGCACAGCCGATGCCGCCATCTCGGTCGTAGCATTGGCAACCTGATCGGTATTGTCTTTCTGAGCAAGTACCTCGTGTTCCGTGGTTTCAGCTTTTGCAGAGATAGAGCGCGCTGCGGATTCCACTTCGGCCGCATTTTCCATGACGGTGTGCATACTCTCGCGAATCTTGGCCATCATACGATTGAAGGCGCGGGAAACAGAACCGATTTCATCGTTGCGAGAAACTTCGAGTTCAACCGTCAAATCGGAATTGCGGGAGATTTCATCCATGCTGTCGTGCAATCGACGCAAACGCGAGAAGACCAACCGGCCCAACACTAGAGCGGTCAGTATGAAGATCGCCAGCAAAATAGCGACTTGCACTCCACCACCGAAGAGTAGCTGCGTCTGAAGTCGTGCATCACTTTTAGCCAGTGAGTAATCCACCCGAATAGCGCCCAGAACATCACCTTCCTGGCTCTGATGGCAGCTATGGCAATTCACACCCTGGTAATCTGATCGGGCAATGACCGGCTCAACCAAGGTATACACTCGACCCTTCTCATTACTGGAAAACTGTTCCACGCGTTCACCCGTTAAAGCGCGTCTATCCAGTGGTTCGCGTTTCCGCTCCGACGCACTGCCAGCACCAAACATGGCATTCAACTGATCGCTGCGAATAACCCGAACATCCAGAACCTCGTCAGACGCTATCGCTTTGTCACGTAACATGTCCCGATTACCAATAGTACCTGTCAGCATCATGGTATTAAGGCCATCAAAGTACGATTTCGCTAAGCCTTCGACGTATTTTTGACTGTATTCTTCTAGATGCGCACGCTGAGATTGGGCGCTAAAAAGCACCGTGAATACCAATATCACGGAGAATGCCGTTGCCAATGCAGCTAGCAATAGAAAACGAATGGAATAGTGTTTTTTCATGTGTCTCCGGCGGCGAATCATCAAAAGATGGGATACAGGATATGACGGCAGGTCGAGCCATAACTTTATAGGTTCTACTCTGATTTTTAGTGACTTAGGTCATTCAATCGGATGATTAAATAGCTTCCTTACAAAGAAAGACTTTTCTTAAAACCAAATCCGCACTATCTGGCATGAAAACTGCTGCTTACCTAATAGCTCACTCAGGCATCGGAAATCCGGCAGAATTTTGCCACCCAGGAGGAAACACACCATGTCGTTGCTGACATCATTGATCCAAGCCAGCACTCGCTTTCAGCAAACCATGGACACCCGCCAGGCTCCCTCGGGTAAGACCGACGATGGTGTGACGACTGAAACTCCGAAGCCCCAAGCTACCGGCAGCCCAGACGGTGACCGTTTCACGCCGTCGGAGCAAAAGGCACTGGATCCTGCCGACGTAAAGGTACAAAAAATACCGTTGAATCAATATAAGCAAACCGTAGCGCAGGATCTTTCCTACATCCGAGACACGTTGCGGCACAAACTTGCCGAGTACAACTTACATCCCGCTACTGCCCTAAACGTCAGCAAAGGCGAAGACGGAAACACAGTTGTTGAAGGAAAGGTACCCGACGAGATTCGCGGAAAAATAGAGCAGGATTTAAACAACAATCGGGATTTTACAGACGCCTTCAGTCGCCTGAGCGTCAGCGAGCCGACGTTGCATTTCATGGATAACGCTTTGAAGCTGAATCAGGCTTATGGCGTTCGCAACTCATTGCTAAGCGCACTGGTGAGTGAAAACCAGCAATTTAACGGCCTGCAGGATGTACTCCATCGGTATGACAGCCTTCGCCGAAACACCAGCGCCAATCAATCCGTGCCCGCGGGTGACTCACAGCGCTATGCATTTAACTTGAACGCCCGGGCCTGATCTCAAGCCGGGCGTACAAGCACACCTTAGAACATTATCCCTCAAACGGTGCCGGGTCGCCTTTGCCGACCCGAGTCACTTCGGGTACATCTCCGGTGAAGTTCACCACAGTTGTGGCTTCCATACCGCAGAACCCGCCATCGATGATCAAATCCAGCTCCTTCTCCAAAGCATCACGAATTTCTTCGGGGTCCGTCATGGGCTCGATTTCATCCGGCAAAATTAACGTGCTGCTCATGATCGGTTCGCCCAATTCACCCAAAAGCTCTCGCACAATGGCGTTGTCTGGAACACGAACGCCTATGGTACGACGCTTGGGATGCAATAAACGGCGAGGCACTTCACTGGTGGCATCCAAAATAAAGGTGTAAGCCCCCGGGGTGAATGTTTTCAGGAGCCGATACTGAGTGTTATCGACTTTGGCGTACACGCCTATATCAGAGAGATCACGGCACACCAGAGTGAAGTTGTGCTTGTCGTCCAGCTTGCGAATACGCTTGATCCGATCGGCGGCTTGTTTATCCCCCAGATGACAACCCAGCGCATAGCCGGAGTCGGTTGGGTACACAATCACACCGCCGTTACGGATGATGTCCACTGCCTGCTTGATCAAACGCTTTTGCGGATTCTCGGGATGAATTTGAAAAAACTGGCTCATGAATTAACTCCCTGTTTCAACTTAGCGGCCATCGAGGCATCGCCTTTGGAACCGCCCATACAATTTGGCGAATCAGGTGTTGCCTGCCCGGTTTTCGCCCACTCCTCTGGCGTGTACAAATGCAACGCCAAGGCATGTACTGGCCCGGCAAGCTCGTCGGCCAACACTTTATAAATCAACTGGTGACGCTTTACTTTCATCGTCCCGTTAAACGCGCCAGAAACCAAGGTCACTTTAAAATGCGTTTCGGAATTCGGCGGTACCGAATGCATGTGGCTTTCATTTTCCACCATCAGATGCTGCACTTCGAATGCATCGGCAAGCTTAGTTTCAATGGCATTCTGAACTTGCATAGTCACTTACCCTCCCATCAATATAACCCCAGTCTACTACACAAAGCGTGCCAGCCCAGAGCCTTGACACCAAGGAGCGAAAGGGCCACATTCCGGAGCCATTTATAGAACCCGTATACCATGCACCTGTATATAGCTGAAAAACCCAGTTTGGCACGAGCCATTGCGGCCGCCTTACCCGGCCCTTACCAAAAAGGCCAGGGGTGGATTCGCTGTGGCGAAGGGCATCATTCGGTCACCGTTAGTTGGTGCATTGGCCATTTGCTTGAGCCGGCAGAACCAGCCAACTACAACCCTGCTTGGAAACGCTGGCGTCTGGAAGATTTGCCGCTGGTTCCGGATCAATGGCAGCTGACCCCGAAGGACAGCGTTAAGCAGCAATTTAAGGTTCTCGAATCGCTCATCCGTAACGCCAAGCTGATCACTCACGCCGGCGACCCGGACCGGGAAGGTCAGTTGCTGGTAGACGAGGTCATTCGCTTTGTGGGTTCAAAGGTACCGGTCAAACGTGTACTGATAAACGACCTGACCCCCAATGCAGTCGCTCGGGCCATTGCCAACCCGAAAGAAAACACCGCATTCCGGAGCCTGTCTCACTCCGCCTTAGCCCGACAAAGAGCGGACTGGCTTTACGGCATCAACCTCACGCGGTTTTACACGCTCACCTATCAGCAACAAGGCGAGCAAGGCGTCTATTCGGTTGGCCGTGTGCAAACACCGGTTCTAGGCTTGGTGGTCGATCGAGACAACACCATCGAAAACTTCGAGCCCAAACCCTGGTTTCGAATTGAAGGTGTGTTTCAAGCAGCGGAGGAGGAATCAGATCCACGCCCGTTTACCGGGCGCTGGCTGCCGGACGGCCAATTCCAGGACCACCTGGACGAAGAGGGCCGATTGCTCAATCGTGATATCGCGAACGACATAGCCAACGCCGTAGACGGTCGGCCCGGACGAATTGTGGAATCGCGCTTCCGGGACCGACCAGAGCCCCCACCGCTGCCCCTGTCACTCTCGGCCCTACAAATTGAAGCCGGCCGATTGTTCCGCATGGGGGCGAAAGAGGTGCTGGATACAGCCCAGAACCTTTACGAACGCCATCAGCTTATTACCTATCCGCGTTCAGACTCACGCTACCTGCCCGAAGAGCACTTTAATCAGCGCGAACAAGTGATAAGGGCCATCGGCCGGGCCGCACCCGATTTGGCACCCCATACGGAACGACTCGACAGCAGCCGCCGGTCAGCAGCCTGGAACGACAAAAAAGTCGATGCACACCATGCCATTATTCCCACCGTTCGGCCCTCGCCGAACGGTAAACTCACTCCGTCAGAACAGAAAATCTACGGTCTGGTCAGCCGCTACTACTTGATGCAGTTCAGTGAGGATGCCGTCCACCGAGAAGGCAAGCTCACGGTGCAAGTGCAGGAGCACAAATTCCGCGCTACGGAAACAGCGTTGTTCAGCCCGGGCTGGAAAGCGCTGGAGTTGAAGCTCAAAGATAAAGCCAGTGAGCCCCAGAAGCCTCCGCTACCGCGGCTCGAACATGACGAGCCAACCATCTGCCGACAGGCCGAGGTGAAAGAGCGAAAGACTCAGCCTCCCCAGCACTTCACCGATGCCACGCTGCTTTCTGCAATGACTAACATTGCACGATTTGTGGCGAATGCAGAGCTGCGCAAGACCTTGAGAGAAACCGATGGTCTAGGCACCGAAGCAACTCGGGCTGCGATCATTGATACGTTATTCAAGCGAGATTATTTGCTGCGGGAAAAGCGGTTCATTCGTGCCACCGAGAAAGGCAAAGCACTGATTGCCGCCTTACCGGACTCCGCCCGCACACCAGACCGAACAGCGGTATGGGAAGCCACGCTGGAAGGCATTCGCCGAGGCGAAGACGATCCCCGAGCGTTCCTTGAAACCCTGAAGAATGAAATACGGGGCTTTATTCACCAGCTGGAAGTACCTAAAGGCGGACCACAGGGCGAGGCAAGCATCCATTGCCCCAAGTGCCGAACGCCGATGGTGCAGAGAGAGGGTAAATTCGGGCCATTCTACGCCTGCACCCGTTACCCAAAATGCACGGGCACGCGCCCTATGGAAGACAGCCAGCCTCAGGATGGGACCAGCCAAAAACCGGTGCCTTGCCCGCACTGTTTTTCACCATTGGTGCGCCGCCAAAGCAAAAAAGGTTGGTTCTGGGGCTGCAGTAATTTCCCAGCGTGCCGACAAACAGTTAATGACGACAATGGTAAACCCGCTTTAGTGTTACGGAATAGTACATATCGTCACTGAAACACGGCACTTTTTCTGGGATAATTGGCGTTGCTGCAGAGTTCATTATTTTTTCATTCTGCAAAAACGCCCCGCACCAAGTATCACGATAGAGGCTAAGCTCAATGCGCATTGCTCTGCTTGAAGATGAATTTGAACAAGCGCAAAACATTCAAGCAATACTGTCCGACAAAGGACACGAATGCGATAGCTTTGCCACCGGTCAATCCTTTCTCAGCGCCGTACTACACCGCAGTTACGACCTGATCATTCTGGATTGGCAGATACCGGACATGACAGGCATCGACGTTTTAAAAAGCGTACGCACTCACCTCGACTGGGCTATTCCGGCGATATTCCTGACCCAGCACGATAGCGAAAGTGACATTGTTTGTGCGCTCGATGCCGGTGCAGACGATTTCTTGGCAAAGCCAGCACGCGCTGCGGAACTCATCGCCCGACTGAACGCTCTGGCACGTCGCAGCAACCCTGAGAGCGATAAAGAGCTGCTGGTGTTCGGCCCCTTCGAGGTCAACATGAATCAGCGCAGCATTCACCTGCACGGCGAACTCCTGACCCTGACCGATAAGGATTTCGATCTGACGCTGTTCCTGTTCCAAAATCAGGGCCGCCTGCTCACACGGGACGTTCTTCTGGAACGAGTATGGGGAGTGGCACGAGACATCAACACACGCACCGTCGACACTCACATCAGCCGACTACGCCGTCGGCTGGGGCTCAATCCGGACAACGGCTTTCGGATTAAAACCATCTATCAGCGGGGGTATCGCTTGGAGGCCGTTCAAGCAACCGAAGCAACGGCACCCGCGAGCGACCTTACCTCCAATGCCTAAGCCGATCGTGCCTACCTTGCGCAACAGTCTGGCCTACTGGTTTGCACTGGCAATCACCCTCATGCCCGGCCTTGCGCTGGCAGAGTGGACGGTTGCTCAGGGTTCTGCGCCTGTGCCTTCCCATTCTGCAGAAACAATGTCGGAATGGGTCTACACCCTTCAAAAAAAGGACTCGTTGGCCAGCATTTCCGAGTCGTTACTGCAGAACCCCAGAGACAGCTACCGGCTACTCGCACACAACGGATTACCCGGCAACACCAGCCTCAAGGCGGGACAATCACTACGCATCCCGACTGCCTGGCTAAAGCGTCAACCCGAGCCTGTGCGAGTATCGTCCGTCAGCGGCAACGTTCAGCACATCTCGGGGTCCGATGCTCGTAAAATCGCTCTGACTGAGCAGTCTTTGATTCGAGTCGGTGACGAGCTTTTGTTAGGCGCCGGTTCAGCCACACTGACACTAGCCGATGGCTCCGAATTGCGGGTTTCGCCCAACTCCCGGCTAATGTTCAACCGGCTGACCCAGTACGGTAAAACGGGCATGGTAGACACTCGGCTTAGGTTACACAAAGGTGAAGTGCATTCCCGCGTAAAACCCCTTCGTGGAAATGGCTCCCGGTTTGAAATCACAACGCCATCGGCCGTAGTTGCCGTGCGTGGCACCGCGTTTACTCTGCAGGCGAATGCCAACGACAGCAGCGTCCAAGTACAAGAGGGCGCTGTAGATTTTGGTCGCCCCGGTAAGGCACAAAGAATTCCAGCGGGTTATGGCGCAAGCGTCGCCACGACAGGCTCAGAGCGTCTGCACATCCGCCAGCTGCCACCGCGCCCCGAAATTAACCCCGTAGAACCGTTGGTCAGCCAGCTACCGCTGAAACTATCTTGGCAAACAACGCTCGCTCCCGCCCATCGAATCGATATTTTTGAGACCTTCTCGGGTGGATGGGTACAAAGCCGCAGTGTCACCAGCAACCAATTCCCGATAGATCAACTCGACAACGGGCAATACGAAGTCCATGTTGCCGCTCTTGATAAACGTGGTATTGCGGGATTACCTTCGGTGATTCCGATCGAAGTGGAGCTGCATGCCAAAACTCCGGTACTTATAAGCCCTGAGAGCGATGCCAGTGTCGACGATGACATGCCGGAGTTTCGTTGGCAGCTGAAGGGGTCAAACGAAGTGGCTCGTGTCGAGATTTCACAAGACCAAACGTTCGAGAACCTGATGAGCACCAGTGAATGGGCTCCAGAAACTCGTGCGCTACCTTCACGAGCTCTAAGCCCGGGTACCTATTTCTGGCGGGTGACGACTGAAGCCGGCGGCACATCATTCGCAGCCTCCGAAGCCCGAAAACTCACCGTCAATGGCACCCTGCCACCGGTTCGAATCATCAACATCAATTATCTGGACAGTCAGGTTCGGGTATTTTGGGAGCAGGCTGATTTTGCTGACAAATATCGATTGCAGCTTTCTGAAGAACCCAGCTTTCAGAACATTATCAAAGAAGCCGACGTGCCAGACACCGCAGCCTCGTTGCGCCTGATTCCCGGGCGGCGGTATTTTGTGCGCGTGAAGGCGGTTTCAGAGGGGCCGGTTGCTAGCCGCTGGGGCCCCGGCCGCGAGCTGTATCTCGACTAATCACCGACTGAACCTGCAATAGCACGAGGCCCATGACCAAGGACTGGCTTACCATAAAAAACGCGCCGTGGGCCCTAGGCCTTTTACTGATCCTGAGTTTGTTTCTATTTCAGGGCAACGGGTTATCTGATCGTCTAGAGCATTGGCTTTACGATCAGACAATCACCACGTGGCCAACACTGGTAAACCATCAAGTTGCAGTGACCGCCATTGGCGATTGGGCCAGCGTCACCCTCAGCGTTCTGGTATTGATCATTCTGGCGGTTCTGCTACCACGACTCACACATTCCTATACGCTGATCACCTGTATGGCGATATTTGGCCTTCTTATCGCCGGCTATCTTCTGCTGCTGTTTTATCTGCGTATTCAGCTACCCATTATCGATACTCTGCTGTTGATACTTTTTGCCGTCCCCATTGCCACTGGATACCGGCTTGTCATGACCAACCGCTTTTTGAACCAACAGCTGGATGATATGGCGAGCACACCTCATCTGTCACTGCCGCAATCGACAAAACGGCAACCGGCTCAATTGCTGGAACATTTTCAAGCATTTCTTGAACCCGAAGGATGGTTGCTGTGGGAGAACGGGGAACTGCTTCAAATTCATGGTATGACCATGGCGCAAGCCCCCCATTTGCCCAAACCAGGTCATTGGGTTCATCAGTTGAATCAAAGCTGGGTAAAACTCGAGCGGGGTAGCTCGACTTATGTTCTAGGACTGTCCCTGAAAAACGACCTGAGCCGCGAGGTGACCCAACAATATTTGCGTGGTCTTGAGCTCGAAAGCGAGACAATCATGACGCCCACCCAGCACTCCGTTCAGGCATTCTCACCTCGTTTAGAGAAAGTACAGCTGGCAAACAAACGCCTTAGCCAGATGCAATCTTTCATTCAACACAGCTTCGAGCACATGCCAGACGGCATCATCGTGACCGATGAGCTTGCCGTTATCCGGTTTGCTAACCGTCATATTGAAAACTGGTTTCGTGAACCGATGCCAAGTCTCAGCGGCATGCCTCTGATTAAATTGCTTCAGGGCCACGACCCGCAAGAGAATCCTTCTTGGCACGAAATTGTCTCAGAAACCCTGACGCTGAGTGAAAGCCGCGCGGTCAATCTAAAGGTGCACGGCAGAGATTTTATCCTTCATTTGGCGCCCGTAACTCTTCCCGGAGACGCACAATCGGGCATTATCGCCAACATCTCTGACATTTCAGAACTCCGCGAACAACAGCGTCAACATCGACAAGTGATCGACTTCATATCCCACGATGTGCGCTCGCCGCTGGTGTCTCAACTCGCGTTAATTGAACAGTTAAAGCGGGACCCGTCGAACATCAACGAATACCAGATTGAACAGTTGGGCAAACTGGCACGGCGCAGCTATTCGCTGGCAGAAGAGTTCGTAAACCTGGCTCGCGCAGAACAGCTATCCGAAACCCGGTTTTATGATTGCGACCTGCTGGCTATTGTTGAAAACGCAAGAGACAGCGTCAGCGAACAGGCCTACGAGAAACACATTCGCCTGGAATTGAATGACACCGAAGATCTGTGGTTGCAGGGGAATGCAGAACTGCTGGAGCGGGCCGTCATTAACCTGCTTACTAACGCCATCCAGTACAGCGCTCCGAACACCACGATTACCATCCAGGTGTACCAGGCTGGCCACATTGCCGGACTTGCCATTGCCGACGAAGGTTCAGGAATCGATGAGCGAGAACTGCCCTATCTGTTCGATCGTTACCATCGTCCGCGCCATAACGAAATTGCAGGCAACCACGGCACGGGACTGGGTTTGGCGTTCGTCAAAACCGTCGTGGAAAAACATAAGGGGAAGATTTACGTCGATTCAATGCCGGGTGAAGGCACCACCTTCACCCTTAAGCTGCCGATTGCCGATCCAATGGGATAACGGGGCGACCGGAACGTCAAGATTGGATGGTTTTGCTTACAGGCTCTGAAGGCTCGCTGATCAGCCCTTGTTTATCCTGAACCTGAATCGTGAAATACCAAGTCCCAGTACCGAGACTCTCTACGGTATGAGACATTTCAGCGTACGACTCAGCCTCTTCCAGCACGATTTCTTCATTGAGATCTTCGATATTCTGGCCGTAGCGGATCACGTATTTATCCAGCTCACCCATGGCGATGCCATCACCATTGACGCGGGTAGCGGGGGCAGACCAACTCAATATAGCTGAACGAGGCTGTTCCGCCGACTCTGACTCCGTTGTCTCACCGGTGTTCGCTGACGAGCCCTTGCCCGTCTCAGCCGAGGCGGAACTATTCGTTCCGGATGAGTTCGATACAGGAGAATCAGAACCACCAGATCCTCCACCTCCACAACCCGTCAAAACCAATCCCAGAGCAAACGCGGCAATCCATGCCTTTGACATTTTAATGACGCGTTTTTCGTTCATCTCGCACCAGCTTTTCGTCGAATTTGTGAAATTCTATAAAATCGACGGAACCACTAATACGAGAAACGTCTGTCTTTTTGTTGTTAATTCGTCAACTTTTCGCCATTCCAGTTACAAAAGCCGGCAAATCGTTCAGTTAAGTTTCAAACCCGGGGCAAATGTATCTGGTAGTAAAAGATTGGTCGCCTCCATGCCGGCGACGGGGTAGGAACAATAGTCGGCCGCGTACCAGGCACTGGCCCGATGATTACCGCTGGCGCCCACACCCCCAAAAGGCGCGGAACTGGATGCGCCAGTGAGCTGTTTATTCCAATTCACAATGCCGGCTCGGATGCGCTGATAGAAATACTCAAAGCGCTCTTCGCTGTCGCTGAACAGACCCGCTGATAATCCGAAACGGGTATCGTTAGCCAGCCGAACGGCCTCATCAAAATCACCATAACGAGTAACTTTCAGCAACGGCCCGAAGATCTCATCATCGTCGATGTCGGCGACCGAAGTAACGTCAATGAGTGCTGGTGACAGCAAGCCGGTTCCTGGCTGAAGCTTTTTACCTGAAACCAACGCCACAGCGCCGCGATTCAACAGTTGGTCCTGAGCCGCCAGAACACCATCGGCAGCCGATTCCGATATCACGCTCCCCATAAAGGGCGCGGGGTCATCAAAGGCACCCCCCACTTTGATCGCCTCTACCGCTTTCGTGAGTGCAGACAAGAAGCCGTCTCCCCAGGTACCTTCCGGCACCAGCAAACGTCGCGCACAGGTACAACGCTGGCCCGAGGTAATATAAGCCGACTGAATGGTTTCATAGACCGCGGCCTGCATATCGGCTGGTTCATCAACAATCAGTGGGTTGTTGCCCCCCATTTCAAGCGCAAGAATTTTGCCGGGATTCCCGGCAAACTGCTTATGCAGTATCTGTCCGGTGGCGGAGCTGCCGGTAAAAAACAAGCCATCGATATCTCGATGGTTCGCCAGCGCGATGCCGGTTTCTTTGGCACCTTGCACAAGACTCAACGCTCCTTCAGGTAAGCCGGCTTCCAGCCACAACTCCACCATTTTCCCCGCCACGGCAGGCGTTAACTCGCTGGGTTTGAACACGACGGTATTGCCAGCAATCAGTGCGGGCGCTATGTGCCCATTCGGTAGATGGCCTGGAAAATTGTAAGGCCCAAACACGGCGACCACGCCATGGGGTTTATGGCGCAACACCGCCCGCGCGCCGGCAACTTCGCTGCTGCGCTGGCCAGTACGTTCGTTATAGGCCTTAACGGAAATTTCGATTTTCCCGATCATCGCTCCTACTTCCGTTCGTGCCTCCCAAAGGGGTTTGCCGGTTTCAGCGGCAATACAATTGGCAAACGTCTCTTTCTGCTCACCCAGCAATTCGGCAAACCTTCGGGCGATGCTCACTCGTTGTTCAAAACCTACCCCCACCCATTCGGAACTGGCTTTTCTTGCAGCCACCACAGCCGACGAAACCTGAGTGTCATCGGCTGCATTCCCCTGCCAAAACAACTCACCGGTGGCCGGGTTCAGCGACGAAAACGGAGCGCCCTGCCCTTTGAGCCATTCGCCGTTAATCATTACCGGAAGCGTCATTTGAAACTCCTTGTTAACAGAAGGGAATTGAATAGCAGGCCTTGCTGCATTTGGAATAAGCGTAGCAGGCTATAGGCGGTACAGCCTTGAGCAAATCAGAGGAGACGCCGGTGAATTACACTTTCAACGCCTGAATATCCACCGGCGGTACGCCAAGGTCTTGCCACTTCTCAGGATGACAGGTGAAAAGGAGTATCTGGTGGCGTGTGGCGGCATCGAACAAGATACGTTTCATGTCATCTAGTCGTTCTTGATCGCTGTGGACGAGTGTGTCATCCAGAATGATCAAGGTCGGGCGGCCGGCTTCGCGCAGCAAATCCGCGTAGGCCAAACGGCTGATCAAGCCCATTTGCTCCCGGGCACCAAAACTTAACTCTGTCACCTGACCAAGTTCCGCTCCCCGTGTGAACGTTCCGGGGCGCAGGTGCTCATCCACTTCGAGAGTGGCTTGAGGAAACAACACCGATAGATAGTGATGAAGGTGCTTTTGTAACGGTGCTTGTAGCCTTCGGGTTAACGCCTGTCGCTTCTCGGTCAGCGAGGCCAGCAACAAATCCAGCGCCCGCGCACGGCGGTGCAACTCCTGATAACGGCGATAGCACCGCTCAAACTCTGCCGTTTGATCGTTGAGCTGTTCTTCCAATCCTTCCGCGCCCCAGGCTTCTAATCGGACTTTAATATCCCGAAGCTCGCGTCCGCGCGCCTCGTGGGTCTGGCGGAGGTTGGCAATGGTGCGTTGATAACGCTCTATGTCTTGCTTAAGTATATCTGGGCGAGCGTTCAGGATTTCTCGTGAACGACGCTCTATGCTTTCTTCCAGCGCTTTAGCTTTGCGCCCAAGGCCAAGCAATTCTTCCGCAATTTGCTTCAGTTTCTGCTGTCGCTCCGGGCTTTGCTCTTCATCGGCTAACCGTTGCCACTCCGCTTGCGCGGTGCCTCTGGCCTGCTGAACCGACATCATTGCGCTGCGATGTTTCTGATCTTGCGCTTCCGCGGCGGTTAGAGCAGCCGCTGCACGTTCAAACGCAGCGTCCGCCGCAACCAACTCGAGCACCTCTTTAGAGGCATCAGGCTTGGGCGTAGCCGACAATTGCTCCGTGGCACTTTCCAGCTCTCGTTGTGCTTCACTCTGTTCGAGCAAAAGTGGATCAATGCCCGTTGGAGCGACCGATTTGAGCAATTCTTCAGCGTGTTGTTGCGCCCGCCCGGCCGTTTCGAAAGCCGACAACCGGTTCTCAGCTGATAGCACCGAATCGACACCCAACGTGCTCTGGAGCTCAGCCACGGTCTGCTGCAAGGTAGCGAGGTTTCGCCGGGTGCTGGCCAGTGATTCACCGCCCGGGGTAATTCCCAAGGTTCCCACCCCCGGAATCACGACATTGGATTCCTCCAACAACTGCTGTTCGCCTTGGCTATGCAGTACCTCGCCGTTCAAGGCGACAGATCGTTCGGGCTCAAGGTTCCAACTAAAGCGGGTGGCGATCGCGTTTGAACGGATCGTCTCTTCGTTCAACTGACGCTCTGCGATTTTCAGGCGCTGCACCGCTGCCGCATCGATCCGGTTGTCCCGTACCTGCTGACGCGCTTGTTCAACCTGCTGTTGATAGTCGCGGGCCTTAGTCAGATTCTGAGCCAGCTGCTGGACACGCTGTTGCAGACGCGTTGCGTCCTGCTCCAATCGGGTTCGGGCCTCATGCAGGCGGGCTTGTTTAACGTGCTGCTCGGCCATTTCATAACCGGCCTTGGCTTCGCGTAACCGGGCCGCATTAGCAGGCGCTTGCAACTCCAGCCGCTGAACATCGGCCTGCGCTTTTTCCAAATCGACTTTGCGGGCTGCCAATTGCCGACTCAGGTTTTCTTGATACTCTTGGTTTTGCTCCAACAAACGCCGGCTCTGCTGCAGTTGTTCGAGCGTCGCTTTCTCCTGAGCCTGCGCCTGTTCCAACTGCTGAACTTGCTGATAACGCACCTGAGTTTCGTCCAGCTGCCGCTGCGCGTCTTCCCATGGACGCTCGGCTTCTGTGCGCTCATATTCCTTGGTGAGCTTGCCTAAGCGGTCTACCTGCTCCTGATACCTCAGAATGCGTTCTTTCAGCTCGCTGATCGTCTGCTCCGCTTCCAAGCGATCTTTATCCAGTTGCGCGTATTCGCCTCGAGGCTTTCCCGTTCCGGTCAGAAGCTGATTACGCTGGACGCGAACCGCCTCGATAACCTCGTCTCCGCCGGAACTGGCCACTTCTCCCACGAGTGAATTCAAAGCCGATTTCAGGTGATCCCCGGCGTGCTCAACCGACTGTTCCAGATCTTGCCCGGTGCCCTGTTCAACCCAGAGCAACCCTGGAATACCCCAATGCTCGGCTTTACTGGCGCCGCGCTTGGGATATTTATAACCCAACAGTTCCGCCAGTTTCTCTTCTGCATCGTCTTCACTGAAACTGCGGGTACCAATGGTCAGGTCACACCGTTTGCGCTGCAGGAAGCTTTTGGTCAATCGCCACGCCTCGCCTTGGTGCTCGAACTCCAGGGTCACCGTGGGAGCGGCGGCAGAATCTCCCCACGGACGCAAATCATCCACCGCCGTTGATCGGTAACGTTCGAAGAACGCACCACGAATCGCTCGAACCAGCGTACTTTTGCCCGATTCATTCGGGCCGTGTATCAGATTCAAACCGGGCTGCAGGTTATCCAGAACAAAAGGATTCCGGAATTGACGCAGCTGCTCAACACGCAGGTTTTGCAGTTTCATTGGCCCGCCTCCTGCTCTCGGTCTTTCAGCAAGCCGGCAAGAATCGCCAGCGCATCCCGCGCTTCTTCACTTTGTTGCTCTTGTTGTTGCTGCCGAAGCTCTCCAATCACCTCACCGACATAACCATCTGCATGCAATGCAGCGATATCATCATCAGTAGGTTCAAGCTGGAGGTTACTGCGGTCGCATTGAATGCTGCGAAACCGGGCTTCAGCCACCGAGAGCGCATCCAGAAGCCGATCTTCGCCGGCTAAGGTGATCGCGCCTTCAAGACGAAGATCCACCACCGACGCATCCGGCAAAGCTTCCAGCCGCTTGAGAAGCTCCTCAAGATCAGACTCCACCGTCAGAATCTCCCGCCACTGGTGCCATTGGTATTGGCCGGTCGCCACCCGAGCGACGGACGGAGTAGCGCCGGGGGTGGCAATTTCAACAATAAGAGCATTACCAGCATCGTTGTTCCGGAACCGCTCAGCTTCATGAGTCCCGGAGTACCAAGTACGCTCGTTGACTTGCTTGGTCCCGTGCCAGTCTCCCAAGGCGAGGTAGTCCAACCGACTCGCATCCGCGCGCTCGGGCGCAATCGGGTTGGTGGCGTCAATGTCTTCAGACAGCAGGCCTTGCACACTGCCATGAGCCAAACCTATCCGGAGCAAATCATTCGGGGTTTCGTATTGAGAAAAGGGTTCGGTAAGGTCGCCGTAGGTGTGACGCTGGGTCAGAGGTGCACACAGTATCGCCAACCCTTGAGGTTCCAGGACGATGACTTCGGGCTTCAGCGCCAGATGCATGTTATCTGGCACCGCACCCAAACGCCGGGCCCGGGTCCACACGCTTTCCGCCAGTGCGGCATCGTGATTGCCGGGCAACATCACCCAAGGGCCAGTAAAGTCTTTGGTAGCATTAAACACACGGCGAATGGTGCGGTCAGACACCGTTTGCGCATCAAAGACATCTCCGGCCACCAACACCGCATCGCACTGATGCTCATTAGCCAACTGTGCAAGCTTTTCAATCCCCGCAAAGCGGGCTTCTACCAGCGCAGCACCGTCTTCGATTTCAAACCGGCTGTAGGAACGCCCCATTTGCCAGTCCGCTGTGTGCAAAAACCTCGGCATACTACCTTCCTTAGAGAAATCCGATAATGTGGGCGTTTCAGGCTCCGAGCCCTGTGATGACTGCCTCGCAAACCTGATCCTGATTCATTCCTTCACTCTGAATCGTCAAATCCGCGTATTGCGTGTACAACGCAAATCGCTCATCAAACAGATTCGACAACGATTGGTCAGGACGCCGGGAAATGCCCCGAAGACTGTAATCGCCAATGCGCTCGACGACACACTCCAGAGGGATATCCAGAAACACCACCGTACCATTGGTTTTGAGGTGTTTCATCGCCGCTTCACTGTAAACCGCGCTGCCGCCGGTACTGATGACCTGCCCGTGAACATCGAGCCCTAGCAAGACCTGCTCTTCGATATGACGTAGGGCTACGTAGCCATCCTGATCAACAATTTCCTGCAGAGTGCGCCCCGCCTCTTGCTGAATCAGCAGGTCGGTGTCAACAAAACCGAGCCCAAGGCGCTTAGCAACCAATACGCCGACGGTACTCTTGCCGCTGCCCGGCATGCCGATAAACACAAGATTTCTTGTATCCGCCACCATCACTTACCTTTTGCTTCAGCCGCTCGGCTGGCGGTCGCGGTAAACAGTACGTCGGTTGACGAGTTCAATGCCGTTTCCGTGGAGTCTTGCACCACGCTGATTACAAAACCAATCGCCACCGCTTGCATGGCCACTTCTGTTGGAATGCCGAATAGGCTAGTCGCCAATGGGATCAACAACAACGAACCACCGGCCACCCCAGATACGCCACAAGCCGCCAGTGCCGACACCACACACAACAACAATGCCGTCGGGAAATCCACGGGGATACCCAGCGTGTTGACCACCGCCAAAGTAATCACAGAGATCGTAATCGCAGCGCCCGCCATGTTGATGGTCGCACCCAGAGGGATTGAAATTGCGTAGGTATCTGCGTCCAACTTCAAGCGTTCACTGAGCTCAAGGTTAACCGGAATATTAGCTGCAGAGCTTCGGGTAAAAAACGCTGTGATGGCGCTGCCACGAAGACAAGCGAAAACCAGCGGGTAGGGGTTCTGACGCAACTTGAAGAACACAATCAACGGGTTGGTCACCAACGCCACAAACAACATACAGCCCACGATAACCGAGAGCAGCTGACCGAAGCCCAGCAACGCACCAATGCCGGCTGTGGCAAGGGTATTGGCTACAAGGCCAAAAATACCCAGCGGCGCCAGACTGATAATCATACGCACAACACCAGATACCGCGTCTGACATATCAGTGAGTACATTTCTGGTTGCCTCGCTGGAGTGTCGCAGCATCAGGCCCAGCGCAATAGCCCAGGCGAGAATGGCAATAAAGTTCGCGTCCATCAGCGCAGTAACCGGGTTAGTAACGGCGCTCAGCACCAGGTTGTTCAGAATCTCGACGATACTGCCCGGAGGATTACCGCTGACTTCCGGAATATCCAGAACCAGCTCCGTTGGGAAGGCGAAGCTGGCCGCTACCGCCACCAGTGCGGCAACCAAAGTACCCACACCATAGAGCACGATCACATCGCGAATATTGGTGGGCTGCCCCTTTTGGTGACCCGAGATAGCCGTCATCACAAGCACGAATACCAAAATCGGTGCAACCGCCTTCAAAGCATTAATGAATAACTGGCCTAGCAATGAGAACGACTGTGCCATCTCTGGCAGGGAGATCGCCAGGATAACGCCAGCAACGATGCCGATGGCAATCTGGGTAATCAGGCCCAGCTGGAGAAGCGGGCGAAACATACTGTATAGCCGAGCGGACATAACAAGCTCCTGTTGAGTATTCGAAAACGGGCGCACTCCCGGCACTCATGCGCCACCGGAACAATTGCCACCCAGAAAACAAAAGGGCAGATCAGCCTGTTACTGATCTGCCCTTTTATGTGATCGCCGGCATTTCGTTGAAATGCAAAAATCGCCGACCCACGTCTGTCTCGCCTTCCGGCGAAACTTTTCTGTATATCCATATGTGAAATGAATTATTCCAGACATGACCGCGAGAGGCAACGGGCACCTAGTGGGTTTTCGGTGGCGTCCAAATTGGAACATCTTCTGGCTTGGGCTCTTCCCATTCGCGATCCATCGCGTTGTTCAAGGCCCCCTCCAGCTTCATGAATAACTCGCCATACCTCGGACTGAAATGAATGCCCTCTTCGATTTCCTTCCAGGCCTCGAACAACTCATCCTCATGAGCTCGCTCGTTATCAACGAAGGTCCAGGTCATCTGCCTTGCTCTCAATGGATGTACGCCCATAGCGGTAAGCGCATGGCTGCCGAGCTCGAGCGCCGAATGGTAGGTTTCACTGACGACATCATCCGCACCGGCAACCCTAAGTTGATAACCATGGCCGCGATCAAATGCCCGGGCCAACACCCAAACACCGGGGAAGAACCGCTTTACATGTTCCACCATAGCCACTGTGCGTTCCCTGTCATCAATCGCCACCACCAGCAACCGCGCTTTGGCGATACCGGATTTTTCCAACAAATCGGGCCGACTGGCATCCCCGAAGAAACTTTTGATATTGATCTGGCGAACGTTTTCAATCTGCTCAAGCTCGTGATCGAGCACCACGATGGGAACGTTATTTGCCCGCAGTAAACGGCACACGATTTGGCCAAAACGCCCTACCCCGGCTACGATAACAGGGGCTTCTTCATCAATCGTATCGGCTTCAGGCTCATCGCTTTTGGCACGCCGGTAACGTGGCAATACAACGTAGTCGTATACGATGAACAGCAGAGGAGTCAGGAACATGGAAAGCGCAACAACCAACGACAGAACCTGAGATATTTCCAACGGGATTACATGGCTTTGCACACTATAGGTGAGCAGCACAAAACCAAATTCACCCGCTTGCGCCAGCCCTAGGGTAAACAACCAGCCATTGGTGCTGCTCACGCCAAACAATTGAGCAAGCGCAAGTAGCACCAATGCCTTGCCAACAATGACGGCTATACCCAGAGACACCACCGTGCCCCACTCGGCCGCCAACACCTCGAAGTTGATACCGGCGCCAACTGTGATAAAGAACAGCCCCAGCAGCAACCCCTTAAAGGGCTCGATATTGGCCTCTAGCTCATGACGAAACTCACTGTTGGCCAGCACCACCCCCGCGAGAAAAGCCCCGAGGGCTGGAGATAGGTTCACCACGCTCATCAATGCCGCGATGCCGATCACTAACATCAGTGCTGTGGCCGTAAACACCTCACGCAACCCGGACTGCACCACATAACGAAACAACGGTCGGCTCAGGTAGTAGCCGCCGACAATAACAAACGCCACAGCCCCCACCACAACCAATGCATGCCCCCAACCGGGCAGGTGCTCGACGAGGCTCAGCCCCGACTCCGAGTGCGTCGCGGAGCTCGCACTTTCCTTAAGGTTAGGCAGTGCCAGTAAAGGAATAAGGGCAAGCATCGGTATGACGGCTATGTCTTGGAACAACAGAACCGAAAACGTGTTACGCCCACCCTCCGTTTTCGCCAACCCCTTTTCATCCAGTGTTTGCAGCACAATCGCCGTCGACGACAGTGCAAAAATAAGCCCAATGGCCAGCGCAGTCTGCCAAACAACGCCCAGCCACCAGGCTACAGACATACCAGCAGCAGCCGTCAGAGAAACCTGCAAACCGCCGAGCCCCAACAACCGCACTTTCATTGCCCAGAGTGCTTTCGGATCGATTTCCATCCCTATCAGAAACAGCATCATCACCACACCAAACTCGGCAAAATGCTGAATGGTGGTGGTTTCTTGGCCAACAAGGCCCAGTACAGGCCCTATTACAACACCTGCGACCAGATAGCCAAGCACAGAGCCCAGGCCAAGACGTTTTGCTAAGGGCACGGCAATGACCGCAGCCAGGAGATAGATAAATGCTTGAATGAAGTAGGAGGTCATCTGTTATGAGTACCACGTTATGGTTTTACGATACGGCTATTCCTTCCAGCTCCCCTGAAAACTAGCACAACTAACGAGGAAAAGACGCAACAAAGCAGTACCTTACAAGTCTTTTTCTTTGAAGTTCCTGGCGCCCGACTTTGAGAATATTCAGTCCACCTTCCACCCGTTCGGTACTCCAATGAAAATGAATAGGAATTCACAGGTTCGCAATATATACTTCAAGAGTACACATATTTAAGGTTCCCCGACCGGATACCGCTGCCTATGACAGCCATCAACACTAACGCTTCGCTCACCACAACGTCCGACAACCTGTTGCCGTTTATCGAGTCGTTGCCAGATGCGGTGGTTATCGTTGATCAAAGCCATAAGATTGTGCTCGTTAACGCACTTGCAGGCAGCATGTTTGGTTATGCAGTAGACGAGCTTAAGGGTTCAGATCTAAGCACGATTATCCCCATGCCCCTGCGCAACGCGCACCGGAAACACGTCAACGGCTATTTCAAAAAGCCGGTTCTGCGGCCAATGGGGGAAGAAAAACGTTTTTCGGGCGTTCGCTCAAACGGTCAAGAAGTACCGGTTGACATTATGATCAATACCATTGTTTTAGATGGCGCGAAAGTAGCCATGGCACTGGTCAGAGATGTCACCTACCAACGTGAGTTAGAAGCCCGTCTGACGTTAGAGTCGTTAACTGATGAGATGACGGGTTTCTACAACCGGAAACACTTCAAAACCCAGCTAAACGCACAATTCTCAGGGTACGTTCGCTGGGGGTTGCCCACCTCCGTGATCATGTTCGATTTTGATCACTTCAAAAAGATAAATGATCAATATGGCCACGCCGCTGGCGATTTGGTACTGACCAGTACCGCAAAAATGGTTCGGCAAGTACTCCGGCCACTGGATGTAGGGTGCCGAATTGGCGGAGAAGAATTTGCGATCATTCTGCCAAACACGAATCTGGAAAATGCGGTAACGCTGGCCGAACGCATACGCAAGTTAATAGAACAATCAGAATTCAAACTCGATAAGGTTAGCTTTAGGGCCACCGCCACTATGGGGGTAGCCACGTTTCTGCCGACCGATACCTCATACGATTCATTGATGAAAAGAGCCGATAACGTTCTGTATATGGGAAAAGCCGCAAGGCGTAACTGTACGGTATCGCAAAACGCTTTGTTGTCTACCGACTCTACCGGCTAACTCGCCCCGGCATTTCACGTAAGCTACGGACAAGCCCCGCTCTTCCCAGCCACTTCAAACGCCCCACTCACTCCTTCCCAGGCACCGCCCGGTTTTGCCACACCTTTCGCTCTCAGGCGATAAGTTCCAGGTTCCAGGTTTCTTGGCAACTGCCAAGCCACCGTCGCTTCCGATGCGCCTGTATAAGGCAGCTCCATGGTAAACGCAGGCAAGAATTTCGGGTGCCAGGTGTACAACAGGTTCGGCGAACGGTCTGTTGCTGCGACATTCCAACGGCCATTTTTGTTGAGCCGTTCTGCATAGACATAACTGTCGTTCAGCATCAGATCGTTACGAGGGTGACTGGCCTGAAACCGGGCGGTGACCTCGTCGCCCGGAGCAGCTAAAGCAGGTACATCCTCAAGCACCGTTCCAAACGCTTGTTCACCGGGGCTATCGCTTGGAATGTAGGGGAGCCTGCGCAGCACAGGTTTCACCTTTGGCAACGCCGGTCCGACAGGTAAAACCGTACCCAGCACCATCGAATCCGCTAATTTACGGAGTTCCTGGGTAACGGCGGCAAGGCTCCAGGGGCCAAACGCGTTTGATGCACCCTCGTATTGCTGGCTGGCGTATTCTTCCCGGGTAGTCAGATAATGCACATATCCATTGACAAGCCCGGCAACCACCACGGTATCAACGCCCGCAGGAGCCAGCTCTTCCTGAACCATGTCCCGTAAGCGCCGGGCGGACATGGTTGTGACTTCCCATGGCAAACCTACCAACGCTAGATTGCCAAGCTGGAATATCTGCAACGGATGCACAGCCGGTTCGAAATTAGACGTTAAGCCCAACAAGCCGGCTACCTTGTTCGGTAACCCACCGGCAATTTCACCAAGGTTGGTAGGAAGCAAGATAGGCTTTTCGGCATGGCAACCCAGTCCTAGCACGGGTAAATGTTGCACGTTGCACAACAACAGATCACTTACCAGCTTCAGTGGCATGGCCATTTCGGTCAAGCCTGCAAAATCCGCGGCGGCACTGCGCAGCAGATCGGGTGAAGCGCTGCAGGTCAGGCCTTCCTGACTGATGGGCCCCGGGCCATCTTCCGCACCCGCCGGGAACGATACGCCGAGGGCTGCATTGCAGGTTTGTTTTTTAGCCTCATCCAGTTCAGGAGGATGCTCAAGTCGAGAAAGAACGTTCGGATCCGTGACAGTGACCTTGTTCATTTGCACATGCATCAAACGGTAATCCACCCCACCCGATAATGGCTGGCCGTCTTGCCAAAGTTCGAGCGCACGAGCCAATTGTTTGGTACCGGAAATGGCGTTCGAATCCATGGGGGTCTCCCCGCCTCCACGGCGAGGGTCTGGGTGCGGAAAATCGTTAATAAAGATATTCGGTGAAGCATCACCCTCATCCGCTTGAGCAAACGCCGCCACGAAGCTGTCTTTGTCTGGATCAGCCCGATACTCCGTGGCCATGATCTGCTCGAAACCGAGCGATGCAAACCCTTTCACATCGGAGCTCACGTAGGGCACTTCTGGCCCCATAACCGTTGGGTGCACACCAAACCAGTTAATCACACCCACCGGGCTACTGCTCTTGCGGCGAAGATTTAATTGCACCATGGTTTTAGCCACATCCACTTCTTCGCCCCGGACATTCCGGTACTGCTGCCGCTCGTCTTCGGGGTTCATTGCATAAGCGGGGCGCGAGCGGTTGATGTTGGTGTCCAACAGCTCACCTACGGCCATTTCGATCGGAGCGGTTTGCTCGTTGGCTTCGATATTCCGATGTGCGCGAACGATGGCATCAACAATTCCCCCGACAATGGTCTCGTAGACCAGTGAATCGAACCCCAAATGCAGCGCGTTTCCGGCCTCGTGATGAGCATAGCCAGCGGGCCCATTATGGGTATGAGTCGCCGACAGCATGAGGTTGTCAGCGGTATATTCAGCCGCCAGCTCAGGATCTTTTGCCAAAGCGGCAAGCACTCCGTTACGGATGGATCCCCACATCAAACCAATATCGGCAGAAACAAACATCACCCGTTTGTCGTTGCAGGGCGATTCTATGGCGAACGCCCGTGCATACTGGCGCTGGTGAAGGCCGTGCATCACCTGCCCGGAATCTTCCCAGCCCGCGCCACTTTTCAGGGCAACGGGGCCGGTAATATCCGACAACCCACTACCAAACCGGAATTCCCGGTTAGCGGTGCACGATCCGGCACTTTCCTGCGCTAGCGCCTGAACACTCTTCGCAGCAGGCTTCTCCATCGAGGGCGCATCCATCCCTTTGCCGACCTCACGCAGCGGGCTTTCCATCACACACTGCGCCAATTCAGGATTGGCAAAAGCCGCCACGTTTGGCTCAACTTCAACGGAGGAGCCGGGCTCATTGACGGGTGATTGAGAAACAACGTCAGAACTACCTTGATCGCCGCCGCAAGCCATTAATAAGGCACTAGCGAACGCCAGTCCCAAATGACGAGACATCAAATCCACTTTATTATTTTTCATGACACTTCCTGTTGATCGTTGACGATGTTTTTTTCGCGTTAGAACGGTGTTGTCCAGCCGTCTGGTACACTGCCTTCCCGGATACGTTGTGGATGATCTCCGACATCGACTCGAACCACTTCTTCTGCCCGCTCAATGCTGATCACCGACATCTGATCCGTGCCACTCCAGGACACAAAACAGTTCTCGCCTGACGCATCACGGGTAATCCAATAGGGCTTCTCACCCAAGCCTTCCAACAGTTCATAGTCAAAGGTTTTGCGATCAACGATGGCCACGTAATCACTCATGGTGCCGGCAACACACAGCTTTTCATCATCGGCGCCCATCGAGATGCCATGGTGTGCGGAGTCATTGACGTATAACTCAACGGGTAAATCCGGCACCCGGTTCGGAAGATTCGCGACCCGCGTAATTTTGTCGTTCTCCATATCGTATTCGACAAACCCATGTAAGAATGAAAGCTGGAAGTAGAAGAACTTTTCATCCTCGGTGTGCGCCATCGGCCGAATGGCCGGGCTCATGTTGGGATAACCCGCTTCCGCCAGCTTTTCGCTGATATCGAAGCTTTTGATGTCTTCCCAGGTTTGCGTATCCACAACCTTGAAGATGCGCTCGCCTTTTATATTTTTAAGTGCGCCACGGTCTGCTGCGGTGAAAACATGCCCGATACTGGCGTGATAAATTTTATTACCGTCCTTCGAGTACACGTTTTCGTGAGGGGAATTACCGGTCGGAAAACGGGCTTTTTCTTCACCGGTCCACACATCCAAAATGTGCACCACCTTGCCTGTTGAAGCTGAGACAGCCACCTCCGCGCCATCCGGCGACAACGCCATGTGGTCAGAGCGAATACCGTCAACTTCAAACCGCCATACGATGGTGTTCGAGGCAATATCAATGGCTACCACATCCGCAAAGCTTGGCCGGGAAACGATCAACAGCTCCCCGTTGCGGGTACTGTACATATCATCGACGTATTGGTTATGCCCCTCCCCGATCAACAACGCGATGCCGTGAAACGCCGCCAGTTTGATTGGGTTGAGCCATATTTCTCGCATCCGCTCATCTTTATCCGGAATGCCGTTAATGCGGCCAATCTTTACGTAGCTTTCACCGTCAATGACATCGATAACACCATCCCAGTTGCTGCCAACAAACACCACGGGCTTGGCGCCATCCTCAACGGGAATGGTTACTAAAGAATCGTTCTCCGGCTCGCCGGACTCGCTTTGTACCGTAGAATCCTGGGACTCAGCGGGGCCGTTCGTTTCACCCGCACTGTCATTTTCACCCATGCAGCCGGCGAGAATCAGCGCCATAAAAAGTGGTGGTAGGTGGGCAGTTAAACGCATCGCAAGGGCTCCGTATTATTATCTTTGTTTTTGTTGCCGACATCACAGCTAAACGTGATAGTCCATCGCATTATATTATGAGTACCCCGTCACATTTTCGGCTATGGCAAAAATGACGAAGCCGCCGGCATAAACGTCAATTCGGACAACCGATTATTTTTGAGCCCGCCCATAGGGCTTTGAAACCGCGTCCTTATACGAGCAAACCCGGAACTGCTATCCTTTTCAGGTAGTACCCAACCTTCCACCACCATTGGACAAGACTATGGACGAGAGCGAAATTTCTCTGCTGGACATGACCATTCGACTTCTTTCGGCAGCCGGGCTTGCATTTTTGATAGGGCTGGAGCGGGAATTGAGAGGAAAACCTGCAGGGCTGCGATCTCACATGTTAGTCTCGCTGGGGGCTTCTGCTTTCATTATGATGGGGATGCACATTTTGATGGCAACAGCGGAAGGCGACCCCTCAGCTCGAATAGATCCAACCCGCATCGTGGAAGGCGTGGTCGGCGGCATTGGTTTTTTGGGTGCGGGTTGCATCATTCAAAGCCGCGGCAATGTTCAGGGAATCACCACTGGAGCGTCAATCTGGATCGCCGGTGCCATCGGGGTAGCCTGCGGACTGGGCACCTTGGTGCTGGCCGGATTGCTGACAGGGTTTGCACTCGTAACCGTGGTTATTCTGGGACGGTTTGAACGGGAAATAATCGAGGATTAAGGTGCAGCATGATCAATAAGACAACTCCGTCCGTCATCGTTTTCGATGTCAACGAAACCTTGCTCGACATTACCACCCTTGAGCCTTTGTTTGAGCGCATGTTTGGAAATGCCGTCATGCTCAGGGAATGGTTCGCACAGCTCGTACTTTATTCCCAGACGATGACGTTATCGGGCCTCTATATCCCCTTCAACAAGCTTGGCGCAGCGGCGCTAAAAATGACCGCATCTAACCATCAGATTGCCTGTACAGACAACGACGTTGAAGAACTTGGGGAACGAATGCGGCACATGCCTGCACATCCGGATGTTGCTCCTGCTCTCACCCGGTTAAAAAGCGCGGGCCATAGATTGGTCACGCTCACCAACTCCCCCGTTAGCGCTTCCCCCACTCCGTTGGATGAAGCCGGTTTGAGCGATTATTTCGAGCGTACGTTCAGCGTTGAAGCAACAAGCAAGTTCAAACCAGCGCCCGAAACCTATCAGTACGTTGCACAAGAGCTCTCGGTTAACACGTCGGATCTGTGTCTTGTCGCCTGCCATCTTTGGGACACCATAGGCGCTCAGGCTGCGGGCTGCCAAGGCGCTTTTCTTACCCGCCCACATAACTCGTTTCTGCCCGCGCCGGATGTTCCGTATCCCGATTTTATGGCCTCAACATTGGGCGAGCTGGCAGAGCAGATAATGCTAGGCTCCCGCGTGCAATCAGACCGCACCTAAGCGGGTGCGAGAATCCCGCCAGAAGAAGAGATTCGCGCATCCGCCTGATCGATCCAATTGGATAAACAACGATTTATCGGCACGTCACGCAGGCACTGGTGCCTTTACCGAAACAGGCTTTGTCTCTTCTCTGGAGTACCCCAAGCGAAACTCGCCGGTGTCTTCGTTGACGAGGTAGAATTCCAAAAGCATGCGCTCTTCTGTCAGATTAACCCACACAAAGCCCAGTTCATTTTCGGCCTGGTACTGAGTCGGGTTGCGATCCGGATCCTGAAACTCATCGGTTTTGCCACCAGCCCCAGAAACGATGATGTGTGCCGGCCCCATGCTTTCTACCGGTTTAATCCACTGCAACGAGTGATCGTGACCGGTTACCAACATATCTACCTTATTACTAAACGCCTCCTCCAGGAACAACTTATAGCGTTGCCCATCCGCATCCGGGTTGCTAAAGATCACTCGCATACCTTCATCCAGGTTTCCGGCATTGCCATGCTTACCATTCGAAAGGTACGGCACATGGCTCATCGCAATTTTCCAATGGGCCTGACTTTCGTTGACCGCCTCTTTCATCCATAGCTGCTGAGGGTAGCCATAATTCTGCCAGTTGAACCGTTCGTCGAAGTCGAGATAAAAGCTGGTCAACGGATTCGAGTCCACCACAAACAGATCTAAAAATGGCTTTTCCTGCGCCAGCTGCCCAAAGGACTCCCTATAAAAACGAGCTGGCATCCGCCACTTAGTCGAGTACTTTCTCTCACTGTAGTGATAATCCACCTGATAATCGCCACGACGATTATCGGAACCACCCCCGAATATCGTACTCGCACAATCGTGATTACCCAGGCACATATAAAACGGAACATCCAAATTCTGATACGGGTATTCAAAGCTGTCCATAAACCCGCTGTCGTCGACAGAAGTAACACCATCTTCGTAGATGTTATCCCCGGCACCAAGCACGAAATCACACCCCTGATCTCGGATAATCTGTCGCATGGCCTCTGCCACGTGATATTGGCCAATATTGCCGGTACCCATGTCTCCGATAGCAATAAAACTCAGTGACTCCGTTCTCGTTTCACCCTCCGGTTCAACAGGCGGCAGATCCGTTCCGGGGTTCACCTTTGGCGGATCGTTAGGCTGATCTTCTCCCCCATTTGAACCACCTTGCCCTCCACACGCGGCCAAAGCGGAAACACTGGCACCACCAATCAACAATTGGCGCAAAAAAGCGCGGCGATCATTACTCATGCCAGAGCCTCCTCTTGTACATTATGTTCTGGCGCCAACGGAGGCGCATTGCGCTTCGGCGCACAGGGAACCTTGCTAGACTGAATGTGGTTTTCACCACTGGCGGTATACCAACCCATCGCAAATTTCTCTTGGTTACTAGGCTCTGACACGGTTTCCAAATGGAACCAATCGGCCTGGCACCGCTCTGGCGTGACATCCAAAACCATGTAGCCGCGATGGTAAAAATCGAGCCATTTGATGTGCGGGTTAGCGGGAATTAGGAAAGCCTTCGCCAAGTCCGAGATTCCTTTAGTCGGTGCCCCAGGAGACGTAACGGCCGGGGTAACAAACTCAACCGCTAAAGAACCCTCACCTGTGAACCGGTTATAGGCGAACACGTTGCCGGGATCGAGGCTTACATCCATCGCCCATGAGGAATGAATATCACCCGTCAACACCACTGCATTATCCAGGCTCATCGCCTCGATACGCCCCAACAAAGCGCGGCGACTGGCTTCATAACCATCCCATTGGTCGTAATTCACTTGCGCTCCACCGCCCAAATCCAGGTTGGGCATATCGGGCAAAGCGCCCAGCGTCAGCGGAGACAACATCACTTGCTGGCCCAACAAATGCCACTGGGCACCTCTGGTTTGAGAATGCTGTAATTGTTCGAACAACCACTTCTGCTGGTCATCCCCCAGCAATGAGCGGTTTCGGTCACGAGCTGTGACCGGGGAATCGGTTTGTTGATCGCGGCCGATCAGACGGGTATCCAGCATCATCAACGAAGCAAGCTGGCCAAACTCGAACGACCGGTAGATGCGAACTTGCCGGTCAGGCAACACGGGCCTTATCGGCATCCATTCATAGTAGGCCTGCACGGCAGCCCGCTTGCGGTCCGCATAGCTGCCCTCGCCCTCATTATGGTTCTCTGCACCTCCAGACCATGCATCGTTCGTGATTTCATGATCGTCCCAGACACAAATAAACGGGTGCTGGCGGTGACATTCCTGCAAATCGACATCGGTACGGTTTAACGCATATCGGCGCCGATAATCTGACAAAGTAACGATTTCATGGGGGGGATCGAGTGGGCGAAGTTTTTCAACCTCGGGATCACCGTATTCACCGGGACCGTATTCGTAGATGTAATCACCAAGGAAAAGAACGGCGTCCAGATCACGGCGAAAAGCCACTTTTCGATACGCGTTAAAGAATCCGTACGAATAATTCGCGCAGGCCATGACAGCCAGTCGCACATGCTCAACGGATTCATGAGCGTACGCCGTTGTTTTGGTACGCCCTATCGGCGAGAAGTAGCCCAGAGACTCAAACTGATAGAACCAAGTGGCATCCGCATCAGGAAGCATCGCGTCGATTTTGACGGTGTAATCCGCTGGTGAGCGAGCATAACCAACGCCTTCGTATACCACATCGTTAAGCTCGGGATCTCGAGAGACACGGACAATAACCGGAACTTCATCCAGCCCGTCAGCCGTAATCCGGGTCCACAAAATCACCTGTCGTGCTAAGGGATCGCCGCTTGCAATGCCATGCTGAAAAGGTGAAGGGCCACCCCATTCCGGCATAGCCGGCTTTACGAAACCTTGCTCTCCAACGCCGCCAGAAGAGCCACTGTTACCGTTAGGGGACGCTGCAACAACATCAGTTCCGCCAGACCCCGCTCCGTTACAAGCAGATAAAGCCACCAGCGATACGCCGGCAGCGCTGCTTTTCACCAAAAAGTCCCTACGCTTCATCAAATACTCCCGCGATGATTTCGATTGGCCGCAAGCATGACCCGAAGATGTGTCAGCTTTATGACTCGAGCGGGATTAATGTGACCCTATGTCACGTTTTTTATGAATGGTAATAGAGACGAAGACAGGGCGCGCTTAGGCCAATTACGTCGAGCAGATATGAAACCTGAAGCTATTCCCAGCGGGCCGGTGAATAACTGAACACCGGTAGCGAAACGCTCCAACGAATGGCCGCCATACGCATCAAAAGACCAACGCTGAAGGCGGCCAGCAGCGTAATGTTTTCACTCACGCCTTCGTGAACTAGAAACAGGTAGAGCAAAGCGACAATCAAGGAAACACTGGCATAGAGTTCATGACGCAGTACCTGAGGGGTACGGTTGCACATGATGTCTCGAATAATACCGCCAAAGATGCCTGTAATAATTCCAGCCATCACAACGACGACGGTGTCATACCCCAAACTCAGTGCGACATTGCAACCGATCACAGTAAAGGCCACCAGGCCAACAGCATCCAGAATGAGAAAAAGCTGGTTGAGGTGCCGCATGAAACGCGCAAGCACAACCGTCACCAGACCAGCAGCAATGGTCATGTAGATATAGCGGGGATGTTGAGTCCAGGTCACCGGAAAGTTACCCAGAAGAATGTCTCGGACTGTGCCACCGCCCAAGGCAGTAAAAAAAGCAATCACGGCAACGCCGAACAAGTCCATATTCCTTCGGCCAGCGGTAAGAGCTCCAGACATGGCTTCAGCGGTAATGGCAATCATATAGATAGAGGTCAACACACAGGGCTCCTGCGTTTCTGTCGCCTCTCCCCCTGTCCCTGATACCTGAGAGTTTACAGAACCCGGTTCTGCTTGCCCCTTCGGTGGACTGCCTCGGCAGCCTCTCTCCAGACGGCTTTGAATGGTGACCGCAGTACATGTGCCTGAGCGTTTATGGGAGGTTGCGCCTTCGGCGGGGCTAGAGGGCCCTCTCTCCTGCGGAGCGCAGCATTATAAATAGATACCGGCAAGCCGTCGAGCAACTCAGAAGGCAACCCGTTATCTGCTCACTAACCGCTGACGGACCGTAAGACTCATAGCGTGAACTGCCTTTCAAAATATTCATGACGAGCCTAGAGAGCAATGATGACAGTTTTGCTACAAAGCACCTGTTTCTATCCGGGTTCGGTAGCACTTTCGCTATTATTCAGAGGTGCACGACGAGCCCCGCGTTCTCATGCTCTTCACGCAAAGTCACCAGCCCTTGGCTGACTTGCTGGTGGAGCATTTCAGCTAAGTCGGCGGGACTATCACTGGCGGAAACTGTCACAGGTGGGTGGTACAGAACATCCATTCGCACCGCAGGCTTTTTGAGAAGGCGGCATAGGTGTGCAACAAAGTCATCGTCACCCGTAAACGGCACCAACCCGTCGGGCTGCCCATCCCGGTGGTAAGCAATCGTAATCGCCTGCACCGGGCACCTAGCCTCGATGGCCGCCCCGAGCATGTGCGGGTGAAATCGTTTCACGCTTGCACCGGTGGTGGTGGTTCCTTCAGGAAAGACCAACACTGAACTCCCGCTCTCCAGAGCCGACACCAGGGTTTGCCGCACCTTTGCGGAATCTCCGGCGCCCCTCTGCACAAAAATCGTACCGATTTCACGCGCAATCCAGCCAATGATGGGCCAGAAGGCCACCTCGCGTTTGGCTAAGAATCGTAGAGGAAGGCCCGCAGCCAGAATGGGAATGTCGGCCCAAGAAACATGATTGCACACACGCAAAGCCGGGCCTTCCATCACCAAACCGTGAGTCTGAATACGCATGCCCAACAACCGGCATAAACCAGCCGAATACCCATTCACCAGAATGGTTCGATCGATTCTTTGCCTGCTAAAAAATTCAATAATTCGAACCAAACCGAGGGTTGCCATACTGAGCAACAAAAAGACTACAAACGCACTCAGGCGGGTGAAGAACCGAACACTCTCGACCATCTGTTCTAGTTTGTTCAAGCGATCTTGGCCTCCAGGTTGTAGCGCCGCGCATAACGGGCGGCCAGGTTGTCCACGTTCAACAACACCAGCAGATCCGCACAGCGGAAAGCTGGGTCCCAGCAAGGATCACCGCACACCTCGGCACCCAAACGCATATAGCTGCGGATCAACGGTGGAATCACCACCTTGTCTGTTTGCGTATTCTGGCTGGCAAGGTGCGGCAATGTGCGCTTGGGAATGACTCGGAACGGCTCTGCAGTCAGGTATTCCTGTTGTATCTGCTGGGTGACTCGCCATGCCTTGTAGCCACCATCACGCATACTGATGCTGGCGCAGCCCAGCAGGTAATCAATACCTTCCTGAACCAGATACCGCGCCACTTCGCTCCACAGCATGCTTAGCGCCGCTCCCGAGCGGAAATCGCTGCGAATACAGGTTCGACCTAGCTCCGCAAATACGCCGGGATTCTGTTTCAGACGATCAAGATTGAATTCGTCTTCAGAATAGAAACCACCAATTTTTTCAGCCATCTCCCCGTGCAGAAGCCGCGTGGTTGCCACTACCTCGCCGTTTTGATTCATTACCACGAAGTGTTTGCACCAGGGGTCAAAGTGATCTTCGTCAATACCGGTATCCGTCTTCATATCAGCGCCATATTCGCTGGTGAAAACCTCATACCTTAGCTGTTGGGCCGCAATAATCTGGGCCGGTTCCTTTGCTACGCCGGAGGTAAGCTTTCGGCTGCTGCTGGATGCCCTGGACTGACTCTGCATTCGTTAACCCCTTCCACTGGCTGACTCGCTGCCTGCTGACCAACAGCAGACCGATTTAAGCCGAGATTAAAGACGGAGCTTTACAACCAGATGAAGAATTTACGATGAAGCGATGACAGTTCAGTCAATGCAAGCCGAGACGCATTCATCGACTGGAAAGTAGGCATTCAATTGCTCGATCAACCACAGTGAATCGTCCAATGGCAAGTCATGACCTGCGTCAGGGTGCAGTTCCAGAGGACACTCAAGCGACTTGGCCAAATCCCGGCTGCAACGCCAGTCTGTCAGGCGATCGCGATAACTCGCCAATACAAGGGTTGGCATTTTTGGAGCCTTAAGGGGTGGTTTATAGCAGGAGGCCGCATAGAGCTGACGAATCACATCGCCCCGCTGAACCGGGCGCTCACGCTGAATTGCCTGCCATTGCCGAGCAACCTCATCACTAATGGGGCGGTTACTCGTAAGAGCCAGAATGGCGCGTTCCCGCACATCACTGTCAGATTGTACCAATAGACGCATAACAGGCGCCCATTGAGCTGGGCGCATGCGCCTCCATGGCGAGCTCAATCTGGAACTGGACGAAATCAGCACCAGACTCACGCAATCCTCAGGCCGATTGAGCGCCCAATCCAAGGCCACCATTCCTCCGAGAGACAGTCCGATCAACCCTAGCGGACGTGGCAACTCCCGAGTCACCCGGTCAGCGAACTGGCGTGCCTCCGCAATGGAGGTGGGCGAGCGCGAATCCAGAGCTAGCCCAGTGCCAGGCAGGTCAACTGTATGAAATGTATCCTCTGGGCGTGCCCGTCGAAGCTGCTCTGGCCAGTCACCCCAATGAGCACTCTCCCTTGCCAGCCCTCGAATTAACAACCAATCCATTACAGTTTCTCGCCCTTACTGTACCAATGCGCTCTGGCAGCAGCCCGCAACCACTCGCCTTCGGAAGGGGTGGGTAGCCAGTTGCCGTAATTCGCGCTTGCATTGAGCAGGAAATCAAACAACAGCATATGGCTGCGAAGAACCCGATGATGGCGATGAGTCACCAGCGGATTAAACAGCCCTTCCCGGCTGAACAACTGGCGGGGACGCTTACGCAACCAGCGCCACGAGCCCATCTCGAGAGTCAGCGGAAGCCACGGGGCACTGGCCTGCCGATTATGGTGTTTATAAAAGTAGTCCCACAAATCTCCATGGGTAACGTAATGTTCCGATTGCGGCTCGAACTGATAGTCGTGATGGGGGCAGGATTGCTCCCAAAGCAGCTTCAGCGCCATCACAGACGAAATATTACGCATTGGGCGGCGCCGGTAAGCGTAGGGGAACCAGATCTGATCACGCCAGCCGAAGCCTGAGTGGCAGTCAAGCGATACGCTGAATGGCCTGCCCGGCAACACTTCTTCGATAATGCTCTGCAAAGCCAGGTTCTCGGGCTCCATCCCTTGATCGAGCTTTCCTCTGTACCAAGGCAGTAACGGTGATAGTCGTTGCCCGCCCACCAGAAAGGTACTCGGGCTTTGGGCTGAAATGGGCGCATTGCGCATAAGGTCCACCCCGGCAGGATTGCTACGCCGTCCCAGATACATACCGCCAGGATTGAGCAGGGGCACAACCACCAGCCGTACCTGCTGCAGAAGCTCAGCCAGATGTTCATCCCAGCGCAACCTGTTGGCCAGATTTTGCAGCCATGCCGTAACCACTTGGGTGCCGATGCGCTCCAGCCCGTGCACACCGCCCAGCAACAGCAGCGCAGGACGGTCCGCTGGCGCATCGCCAACGTCAACACGGTAAATTGGTAACTCATGCGAGCCCACCGGAATGCGCGCGCTCACCTGCACTGAAAATTGTTTTGGTGATTCGGCGAGGGTGCGCTCCAACTCGATCAGCTCAGGTAAGCGCCTGCGTAACTGCCGCCGCTGCTTTCCATCACGCAATCCCTGTTGCTCGGGCACCACTTTGATGTGAGTGAGATCGCTAAGCTCCGTCATAGACCCATCTCACATCATTCGGTGCGCCCCTGCAGCCGGCGAGCGGCGTCATTGCTGACATCATCAAACTTACCTCTGGCAATTTCGTCAAACATAACGGAACCAGATGAAGTCCAGGTGTCAGCACTCCTACAAATAGGTGACAAACCTCGCCATGAATTGCACAAGCCCAGCGCAGCAGCTTATGTCCTTTGAGAAACTCATGACCGTTACCCTTTGCTCTAATCAGCGATGCAACTGAAACAGGGATGTTTATATGGTTCCCGCATGCCTCTCATTCGCCAACAATAGAGCGACTATAAAGCAGGAGGAAAAACGATATTATCGGGCGAAAGGAATGTGCCCTCAAGAATGCGGTCGCGGTAGGAGTGCGCAGCCGCTGAACCCTCAGGCCAAAGGCGATCAAACTGTTTTAGCCACGCATGAACATCATAATCTACAGGCATCAAATGCACCTGCAACCCAGCATGTTCGAAACCTGAGACCGGCTCAACCGTTGGTGCGGCACGACTTATACGGGTGATCAACCCACGAGGGTCGGCGTTCAGGTTACCCATGCCGGCTGAGCCATTATTAGCCACCAATCGAGAGCGCCCATCAACCAAACCAGACCAAAGCACAGGGAGACAGGTGTGGGCCGAAGCCATCACATCTGCACCCGACATCCGGAACCACTCTGCAAGCTGGTGCCCGTTACCCGCATCAAAGGATTCGTGTGCCAACCCCCAACCAGCTAGAGACTCCGGGTCACCATGCAATATGGAAATTTTTAGGCCTTCAAACAACAAGCTATAGTATCTGGGAAGAGCGGCTAAGCGTTGCTGAATATCCCGATGCAATTCGGCCGTATTTTGCAGCCTAGTCATGATCTGGTTAGATCGCTCAACCACACCCTGATCAACAAAATCAGGGTAGGCACAACCGCACCCGGCACCGGTACTCGGCTTAGCCAGCTCGTAGTCCACATTACCCAGGCTGGCGGTATGACTCAGCACCCGATTATTGATGTCGCGGAACAGTTCATCGCTGGCGTTAAACCAATTAAAATCGCCGTTGAACACCAATTTCACGCTGCGCCCTTGGCACTCTTCTGCCCTCGCCATTTGCTCAATTTCATCAAGCGCAAAAGGGTTACCGTAAAGACCACCGATTACATACAGAACGTCTTCGCTTACAGGCGTGACGGTCTCGCACAAGGATGCAGGGTTATAGCGGTAACCCAAGGGACAACTGCGGCCCTCAGAGTCGGTCATGCCCCGGCACCTCACGCTCCCCGGCACACCAGCGCCAACTGTCAATGGTATCGAACAACAGAGACACACTGTTCACAACAAGAATTACAAGGATTAACCCGAACTCGGGCTGGACAAGGTCGGCTACAACAAGCCGGTGAAGCAGCAGAATCTGCAAAGGCCCCCATATGGCCAAGTGTGGCAGGGCCATCAGGCGGCTCATTCCCCGGCAAGCCAGCATAATCGGGTAGTTGCTGAGCAAAACCAGAACCGCAGCCACTGCCGCCCACCTACCAGCCGTCGTATCCAGAAAAAGAAAAGCTGCTGCGTTTACCGGCACCAGAATACCTGCTACCCATATTTGCACCCACAGCGGCAGGCTTTGAAAGGATCGCCAGCTATCCAGATGCCGTCCTAAAATATTCAGTTCAGTCAAAATCACACTCCACTGGTTGCAAGAGACTTGCCGGCAAGGCGCTTTAACGCCAGAGGCAGGAAAAATCCGAAGGTACAAATCAGAAAACCATAGGCGTTCGTTCCGAGCAGCAAGGCATACCCGCCGTCACCAATAGCCCAACTGGCAGGAATCAGCCCCGCCGCCATCAGCACACCAAGCACCAAACCGATCCAAAAACTGAGGTGAAAACTCCAGGGCGACCAGCGGGTGAATCCGTAAAACAGAAACACCGGTGCCAGCCCCATCACCATAGTGCCGGAAACGGTGGTAGCTTTGAGAATATCCGTGCCGACAAACATGGGCAGATTGCCAATCACCGCAAACACAATCATCACTACCGCACCCACCCGCACACTGGGCAGCCGGTCTTTTGCCCGTTTTGCCAACCGTGGCAGGTCAACCGCCAGAGACTTGGCGAGCGAGGTAAACGTAGAATCCAGCGTCGAACCTGCAGACGTCATCATCACCACACTCATGAAAAACAGTGCTGCCAACCCCAGGGACTGACCCACTGCTGCGGGCGCATTGCCCATAGCCTCAATACCATTCAGGCGAGCGTGAACACCCACCAGGCTGAACAAAAACACCGCCACAAAACCCAACAAGCCTGCAACCACAAAGCTCTTGAGCATGGTTTTTTCCTTGTTCACGAAACCCCGATCCGTCAGCACCGGGTCATGAAACGGATAACTGAACATCTGTAACAAAGCCACCAACAACAGATCAAACCCAGCATTTAACCGGAACTCACCTTCGCTCAGCAAAGCCGAGGTTTCGTTGGCCGGGATAATCATGAACAGCACCGCACCCAGGAAAAACACGAACACGAAGGTCTGAATCACATCGGTAAAAATCGAAGAGCGAAGCCCGCCTTTCAGGCTATAAGCCAGCGTAAACGCCGTGAACACCATAGCCGCAACGTAATATTCCCACTCCCCGGGCAACCCGAAGTAACCACCCACAACCGCCGTGTTACTCCAGACCTCGTTATACAACCGAATCAGAATCGCCGCCGCAAATGCCAACCCAGCAAAACGTCCAAACCGCGAGGTAAGAAAATCCTGCAGACTGCGCGCGCCAGTCTGTGTCCGAATGAGATAAATGATGTACCCAGCCACCGGAATCGACAGCCAATAACTGGCATAAGCCAGCCCTCCGGTCACGCCATAAGTCGCGCCAAGATTCGCCGCATTGGTCACCGACTTGGCGAAAATCCAGCTGATAAAAATACTGGCCGTCAACGACCACTGACTCACCGGGTTTCCCTGGTCGTCAGCGCCTCTGTAAAAAGACTCCGAATTCCTGCTTTTCGGCGACAGAACGTACATAACCACGCCATAAACCAGCAAGAACCCCCAAAAAAGGGAGGCTTCCGTGATGTTCACTGTTGTTTACTTCCTCGTTGTGGTCCGGGGCTCGTTTCGGCTTTTCAAGCCTCAAAGACTTCCTAGAGACCCGCACTGAATTCAACCGCGGTTATGGGGGCGAGGCCCAACGACCAGTCCTGAAAAAATCAACTAGGCGCCGAACAACTAGCCCCATACCGATAACAGGAAAAACACCGATGGTGCCGCAGCATAATGCGCTCCTCCATGCTCTCTGCCAGCGATCCGCCCAGGTCATACTGAGGATCATCATCTACCAACGTGCACGCATAAACCCGCACCGCATCGCCCTTCTTAACCAGCATGCGCGTATACGTGCACATAAAGTGCGACTGACTCTGAACCGTTGGGTATTTCTCCATGCAGTTCTCGGTAATCTCCGGGCTACCATCTTCTGATCCCGGCGTACCCAGATCCGGGAACGCAGTAAACGCCAGAGTTTCGGGAATCTGCCACTCACGGAAAATCTCCTGAAACGCAGCTTCCACATCAGCCGGAATTTCATCCGGATCCGTTTGGCGAGCAATAGACACCTTGAACCCCTGCTCAACCAGCCAGTGAATGCCCTCCAGCGCCTGATCAAAACTCCCCTCACCTCGATCCTTGTCATGGCGAGCTTGATCCGGGAAATCGAGGCTCACACGGAAGTGAATCGGGTAAGGGTTATTCAGCAACGGCAACACCTGATGCCGGCGTTTAAGTAACGGCTCCGTGGCGTTGGTCAGCACAAAGCAGGGCCGATGCTGACTGGCATAATCCAGAATGTTCACAAAATCACGAATCACAAACGGCTCGCCACCGGTGAACGAAAGCTGCTCCACACCCATATCGATGGCTTCGTGAATAAACGGCTTCACATCGCTCAGCTTCATGCCGGGGATACGACCATCGCCCGGGTGGCTGCCTTCCAGGCAGAACGGGCAGGCCAGATTGCAGGCAGTACCCGTGTGAATCCACAACTCTTTCAGCTTGACGGCGTCGATGTATCCGCGAGGGTCGCCGTTGCGGGTGTGAGTCCAGCTATCAAAAGCTCTGGACTCTAGTACTTCTACCGCCGGAATGCGCTTTCTGGCAGGTCGGGGTTCAATCAGGGGCATGGAGGCTCCTTGATGGTTCAGGAATAAGGGTTCTCGGACATGGGCGAAGCCGTTTGGTTGCAGCCATCGCCCCACATTTTTCAGCCCGTAGTTATTTCTTTACGTTTTGTTCGTGAGCTTGGCCTTTACCCCGGCGCCAGTCGTGCAGCTTCTCCAACAATTTCAGAATACCTTCAGGAGCATGGGCACGTTTCCACTCGCCAGCCGCATACTTGGCCGACTCGTTCCAGGTCGGGTAGGGGTGAATGGTGCCCAGAATCTTGTTCAGACCCAGGCCATGCTTCATCGCCAGAGTAAATTCCGAGAGGATTTCACCTGCGTGAGAGCCAGCCACTACCACACCGAGGATCTTGTCCTTACCTGGCACTGTCAGGATTTTTATGAAGCCGTAGTCTTCGCCTTCGGCAATAGCGCGGTCCAGATCATCCAACCCATAACGGGTAATTTCGTAGGCGACGCCCTGCTCTTTAGCTTCTGCTTCGCTGAGCCCAACCCGCGCCACCTCGGGCGAAGTAAAAGTCACCCAGGGCATGACCCGATAATCCACACGGAAACGTTTGAACTGGCCGAACAAACCGTTTACCGCCGCATACCAGGCCTGATGAGCCGCCGCATGGGTAAACTGATAGGGGCCTGCCACATCACCACACGCAAACACGTTGGGGTAGCGAAGGCTCATATCGTCTTCAACTGGCACGGTTCCATTGCGCAGAGTTTCAATACCAATTTTTTCAAGCCCCAGGCCTTTGGTGTTCGGGGCGCGACCCACTGCAACCAACACCTGATCGAAGGCAATACGAACCCGCTCGCCCTTGTGCTCGCAGTAAACGACTTTCTCACCCTCTTCGATGGCGAATTCCCTGGCCGCATGCTCCAGACGAAGGTCAATGCCATCGCTTTCGAACTGCGCTTTTACCAGCTCTGACACATCGCTGTCTTCTTTCGCCAGCAACCGGTCGCCCATTTCTACCTGAATCACCTGGCTCCCCAAGCGAGCAAACGCATGGGCCAACTCGGAACCGATTGGTCCGCCACCCAGAACCAGCAAACGCTCCGGCTGCTCCTGCAATTCCCATAGATTGTCAGAGTTCAAAGGCTCCATTTCGGCAAGCCCCGGAATCGGTGGCATCGCCGGCTTTCCGCCCGTGGCAACAATAATGCTGCGAGCGGTCAACCGCTCGGTACGACCATCATTGTGCCGGACTTCTAACTCCCACGGAGATACGAAGCTCGCCTCGCCCGAGATGCAATCCACACCCAGCTTGCGGTACCGCTCGGGGGAATCGTGGGGTTCTACCTTGGCAATCACCTCTTGAACACGGTTCATGATGTTCTTGAAGGAGCCTTTCACCGGCACCGACTCTAGCCCATAGCGGTTGGCATGGCGCATGGTATCCGCGGCCTTGGCACTGCGGATAAGGGCTTTCGATGGCACACAGCCGGTGTTCAGGCAGTCACCACCCATCTTGTGTTTTTCAATCAGCGCGACCTTCGCCTTAACCGCGGAAGCAATGTAGGCAGAGACCAGACCGGCTGAACCACCGCCAATCACCAGCAGGTTGTAATCGAAGCTCTCAGGCTTCTGCCAGCCCGCATATACCTTGCGGCGGCGGATGAGACCCACCACGAACTTGGCAATCAGCGGGAAAAGCCCGAGCAACGCGAAAGAAAGCAGCAGATCAGCGGAAACGATGTCAGCGGTGGACTCGATCTGCCCAAGTTGGGTTCCGGCGTTCACAAACACAAATGTGCCCGGCAACATGGCTGCCCAGCTTACAAGAGCGTAGGTGCGCAGCTTCATGGCGGTCAGGCCCATGGCCAGGTTAATCAGGAAAAAGGGAAACACCGGTACCAGGCGCAGGGTTGCCAGATAAAAAGCGCCATCCTTCGAAATTCCCCGGTCCATCTTCGCTACCGTTTCAGCGTATCGCTTACGCAGCGTGTCACGCATGAGAAATCTCGCTACGAGAAATGCAAGGGACGCACCCACGGTTGAGGCAATGGAAACAGCAGCCAGACCATAAAGGTTACCAAAAAATGCACCACCGGCCAGAGTCATGATCGTCGCACCGGGCAAAGACAGTGCCGTTACGACCACATAAATCCCGGCATAGCCTGCAACCGCCAGCAACAGATTCTGATCAATCCATTGCGCCAGTGCCCCCTGATGGCCTTGGAGATTTTCCAGCGTGAGGAGTTTGTGCCCGTCGAAACCGATGAAAACAGCCACGATCGCGACGATAACAATAATAAGGAGAAACTTACTGCGATTCATATCCATGCCTATTAGGAGTGTTTAAACCAATACGTTGTTATCGTTATGACACGATCACCGACTGGATGTTACATCTTCCATGAACAAAAATTTTTGAGCAATCACTAAAGAATTTCGAAACTCTACTTCGCCGGACCTTCATCGGCAATCTGAGCGCGATTACCGATTTGTTAAAGGTGCATTCATCCGGACAGGAAATGAGGAGCTGAGTTAAAAAATCGATAAACGGGTCGCCGAAGCCGTCGGAGTAGGGGCCACGTTCGCGAATAACAGGATAAAGCCTGCCGCTCACAGAGCTGTCAGACATCCGTTCAACGAATTTGTTACAACGTGCCTTGCCGAACCTGGGTCGTTTGAGCTTCCTCATGCACACTCTGTCTTGCCATTTCGGCTTCCCGTAGTAAATGCATGTCCTTGCTTACACTGGTATAGGTCGAGACGAAGTAAGGCACGCAATAGGTTAACGCAACCTTCTGCCAATCCATTGAACCCGCTCCGGTGACCGCTTCCCACTGATTAATCACCACCAGCAGAGTACCTACCACCGCCGCCAACTTTGCGGCACGACGCGGCGTGCCATCGCTTATGGCAAGTAAACCGGCTTCGCTGCAATGGAGAGCTTGCTTACGCAAAATCTCGATAAAAGACATCATCACCTCAACAATATTTGGCGTTCTGCCAGACATAGCTCTGCCTGGCTGTTACTAAAATGATCTCTTGGGTGGAACTCTGCATGATCATCCCTGTCACTGGAGCGATCGTTCAAAAACCACGAAGGAGAAAAGAATGCCCAAACAGTTACCCCTTGCCCTGCTGCTTCTCAGACTCGGCGTTTTTATTGTATTTCTGTTCTGGACCCTGGACAAACTGGTGCAACCCGAACACGCGGCCAAAGTCTTTACCGCGTTCTATGGGCTGGGAAGTCTTGGGGAAAGCGCTTTTTATGCAATGGGTGTCGCCCAACTGGCACTGATTCTCGCCTTCGTCACAGGGCTCTTTAAAACCTGGACCTACGGTGCCATTCTGGTGTTCCACGGGGTTTCCACCCTCGCGGCATTCAGCAAATACCTCCAACCTTTCGACAACCTCATATTCTTCGCTGCCTGGCCAATGCTGGCTGCTTGTGCCGCGTTATTCCTACTAAGGGACTACGATACCCTTACGCTTTCACGGCAGCCGACTCCCGCCCTAGCCTAGCACCATGCACTGGCGGCTTGCGTAACAGGTGCCCCGATTGTCTGTCTGTGCTTTCAATATAAACAGACTTGCGACCGGGGTACTGAATGTTTCTTAATTGGCTGTCGAGGCGTTTGGCTGCCTACCTTTCCTGGCAGGTTGCGGGTCATTAAAAAAATCACTCACTGCTTCGGTACCTTCCAAGGCATTGAATATTCGCATTTCACGGATAGAGACACAGAAGAAGTGCAACTGTTACAGTACGTAAAGAACTTTCTGATCAATCAATAACAAATAAAGAGACTCCTTCTTATGCGTCTCCCGGTCAAAGCGGATCTTATGCCCTGGTTCGCCCGCGCATTTTCCAGTCCATACCGACATGCTCTACAACGATCCATGCACAAAGCTCGGGCAAAGCTGCGGGGCGAGAGCGACCTTGTTCGGGTGTTCGTGAACCCTCGAGACCCTTTCGGACTCCCTTTGTTGCAGGCGCTTGTCCAATTGCAAAAGCATTTTGAGGTGCGCATTCGGCTCCATACTGTTTGGCAACTGGATGAAGAAATGTTCCCCGAGCCGGCGCTGTGGGCCTCGTGGGCTCAACAGGACGCCACCCTGATCGCCAAACTGTATAACCTCACGCCGCCTGACCGGCCAACGCCACTCTCGGAAGCCGAACTCAAGGCCGCCACCACCCAGCTACTTCAGGCCGAACAAGCCAACGACGGACTCAATACCGCTGTCCGTTTATTGACGGATCTCTGGAGTTCCGATTCCCAAAGCAAGCTAGGTCCGGAACCTACAGATCTTGATAATCAAACTCTGCTCGATAATGAAAAAATGCTTCGGCGGCTCGGCCATTACCAAGGCAGCATGATTTGGCATCTGGGTGAGTGGTTCTGGGGCGTAGACCGGCTGGACCATCTTGAACGAAGCCTCACCGATCAAGGGCTGAATCGGGACGCCTCAAGGGCGATAACCTATACCCGCACCTGGGCTGATTTAACAAATACCTCCACTAGATTACCCGATGGCCATCCGGCCGCCGAGACGCCTCTGGATGTGTTCTTTTCCATTCGCAGCCCCTACTCCTACCTCGGCCTGGAACGGGCAATCCTACTGGCGAAGGCGTGGAATATACCTCTGCAACTGAGGCCGGTGCTCCCCATGGTAATGCGCGGGCAATCGGTGCCCGATGCCAAGAAGTGGTACATCTTCCACGACACAAAAAGGGAAGCCGATAAGCTGGGCATTCCTTATGGCTTTGTCGCTGACCCTCTCGGGCCTGGCGTGGAAAGATGTTATGCCCTGTTTGAATACGCCCGCTCTCTGGGCCGTGAAATCGAGTACATGCTTAGCTACGCCCGAGCCGTCAATGCCGAAGGCATACGCTCGGAAACCGATGCAGGCCTGAAAATTATCGTAGAGCGCGCTGGCTTAGAATGGCAGAAGGCAGAGACTCTGTTAGATAACCAGAGTTGGCGTGAATGGGCGGAAGTAAACCGTAAGGCAATGTATGACTGCGGGCTTTGGGGCGTTCCGAGTTTCCGCTATGGAACCGTCAGCTGTTGGGGTCAGGACAGACTCTGGATAATTGAGGAGGCAATCAAAAAAAGGGTGGAGACCAGCTCCACCCAAGGGGTTTACAACCCGACCAACAACGCAAAGGTTACAGAGGGCCAGCGCGGCAATTAAGGCAAGTCGTTCTATATCTCATGATCTACTGACAGGCGAACCTGTATATTTTCACAGAATCAGTGCCGGCTTTTTACCCACCCACGAGCTCGTTCCTCACTCACCCGGGATGACAATGTCAGGAGCCAAGTTTTTTATAGGTAAGGCCGAGCGCAAAGCCGAAGATAGCGTGCAGCACCAACGTCGCGACCGCCGCCATAATACCCATGTTCAGCGCGAAGAAGCCGGCGCCCACCATCGGCATCAGCGCCACCATCATCATCAGCCAGCCGATCACGCCCAGTACGATACCCCGGCCAATGGCAGAGCCGCCCGGAATCATGCTGCCCAGATTCGCAAATGCCAGGCCATAGAAAATCGCGCCGATGATAAAGTGCGCGGCCCAGCCTATCACTATGCTGCCACCCATCTGACTGGCCAACATCTCGATAACATTAAGATCGGGCATCACACCCATCATGCTCTTGACGAACATCAGTATGGAGAGAACGACGGTTGCAATCAGCCCGGCGATAATTCCTCTCAAATTGTTACTCATTTCAATACCTCTCAGTCTATGTGAAGTTATCTGAATGGGACTGGCAGCCCCGCGACCAATTTGGTCAAGAGCCCCCAAGGGTTTGCAATATTTACACCCTACAGACACTGCTCAGAGAAAAGTGTTACAAGAAAACAGACGGATAGCGTTTGTGAGTTCGATACGCGACGCCGCAGGCGTGGTCATTGGACTGCATTGTTTGAGGCGGAATGGCCGCGCCTTCGGCGTGCGGGCAAAGCCAACAACAACTGGAAATCGTTCCCCCAAAGCGCAAGTGCCGACCCGCCCCCCATCAGAAGACCACTGCCAAGGTGTTTGCCCGTTTCGCCGAATGCCGGATTAACGCCGTAACGTTAGAGGTACCGGCTGGACCAGGCCACGAGCATATCCGCAACATATTCCGCATCCGCAGCTTTTGATAACAGATGATCGGCATTATCAAGGGATATAAAGCTTTTGGGATGCTTGGCCGCCTGATAGATAGTGGCCGCTTCGTTGATACCCACAACCTCATCAACCGGCGAATGGAAAATAATCAGTGCCTTACGCAGATTACCGATGTGGTCCGGTGTATTCCATTGCACCAGATCATCCAGCATCTGCGATTTTACATTGAATGTCCGACCGGCCAGGGTCACTTCGGCTTCACCGGACTCACGAATCTCGTCGGCCTTGCTGTCGAAAAGATGCTGGACGTGATGGGCGGTAGCCGGTGCCCCGATGGTGGCAACGGCTTCAAGGGACGGCATGCGCTGGGCTGCTGCCAAAACCGCGGCGCCTCCCAGGCTGTGACCAATGATCATTCGCGGCGCCTCGTAGTGTTGCTCGAGGAATTCACCGGCCGCCAGCAAATCCTCGATGTTGGAGGAGAAATTGGTATTGCCAAAATCCCCGTCACTGTTGCCCAACCCGGTAAAGTCGAAACGCAACACACCAATACCCTGCTTCACGAGGGCGCGCCCTATCCGGGACGCTGCAGCAATATCCTTTCCACATGTAAAACAGTGGGCGAACAGGGCCATAGCATAAGGCTTGCCCTCGCCCGGCAACTCCAACAAGCCCGCAAGGCTCTGGCCCTGAGCATTTGCGAACTGCACTTTGGATCTTGTCATAATGTTTTTCCTTGCCCATTAAGATGGTCTACTCTTAATGGACTACCAAGCAGTGCCAATTGTTACAGCAAAGGCCATGAAATGGCGTTTTTCTTTCGTAAGAATAGCTGCCTTATGCCATTACCGCTCCTCGGCATTCTGGCGACACTCCCGCTTCTGCTGGGTGGCTGCTCGACGGGCATAATCAATACCAAGCTGGTCGACACTGCCACTGCCGCCCACTATGACTTCCAGTCGCGACTGCCCGCCAACGACGAACGGTTGTTTGTTGTACTTGCCTTTTCCGGAGGCGGAACCCGGGCCGCAGCGCTTTCCTATGGTGTTCTGAATGCACTTCGACATGAGCAACTGGTGATTGACAACCAGCCCACCCGACTACTGGATCAGGTTGATGTGATTTCCGCCGTTTCGGGCGGTAGTTATACCGCAGCTTACTACGGTCTTTTCGGCGATCGACTGTTTGACGATTTCGAGGACCGTTTCCTGCGTCGTAACTGGCCACGTACTTATGGCTGGATGCTGGCGAACCCTTACAACGTGGCCCGACTGATTTCTCCTGATTTCAACCGCTCGGATCTGATGGCAGAGTTTCTGGGCACAGAGATTTTTGAGGATAAAACCTTTGCCGATCTGTCGGTTGGGCAACTTCCATTTGTGATTATCAATGCCACGGATTTGAACAATGCGCTGACCTTTTCCTTCATACAGCAACAGTTTGATTTTCTCTGCTCTGACTTGAGCAACTATCCTGTTGCCAACGCCGTCATGGCCTCTTCGACCGTGCCACCCGCGTTCGCGTCCATGAGGCTCCATAACTACCCTGGTTGTGAAACAAAGAACAAATTCTGGGTCACCGAGGCACTAAATAGCCGCAACCTGCTATCAAGGAAATTTGCCGTTGCCCAGGGGCTGTCACGCTACCTTGATCCGGCACAAATGCCGTATCTGAGCCTGGCCGACGGGGGCATTACCGACAACATAGGAGTACGAGGATCCATGATGAGCCCGGTTGCCCATCGTGGCGACGTCCAACAAATGGCTGGTGCTTTTAACCCCCGCGCCCTCGAGAGCGTTGAGAAAGTTCTCGTCGTTCTGGTCAATGCCCAGGTTTATTCATCCTACCCCTGGGCGGCATCCGGCGCGGAACCGGGAACGATCGATACCCTTGCGGCCTCCTTTGATGCGGCGTTCAATACACTAACCACCGAAAACATTTCCCAGGCGCGCCGGGAATTCCTGGCATGGGGCGAAAGCCTCAACCTCATCCGCCCATCCGACAAGCCACTTGTTAACGTCTACTTTTCAACCCTGACATTCAACCAGGTGGAAGATCCTGCCAGGCGGGCCCACTACAATGCACTTCCCACGGCAGCGCTAACTGCAGATGACGTCGACGCCCTAATTGAACTTGGTGGGGAGCTTCTGCGCCAATCAGAGCCGTTTCAACAGTTTCTCATTGACACGAAAACCCTGCCCGACACATCGGGCGGTACTAAAACCGATACTCCGCCATAAAAGAGCCAAAGCTGTTTCTAGGGTCTTCGCTTGCTGACAGGTTTCGGTCGTCAACCGTATCCGTGGACAGCCAGAGGCTCAAATGCGCGCCGGGTTTTCAATGTCCGCCGGGGTCTGCATATTCTGACCCAGCACCCAACTTTCACGATAGGGGACCATCAGAGCACCTATCAAGGAAATGTTTACTGGTTCACCGGTGCCGCCCAGAAGGATGCCTTCGATGCAAACCCTGCGGCCTATGCATCGTCCTTTCCACGAAGCTGCCCCTATAATCTGGCACAGGGGCGTAGACAGTGGGAGGACAGCATCTCCAGCTCCCGGATGACCGAAAAAGAACTACTCCGAAGAGCCAAGGGCAACTTTCTCGATCTCAAATTCTGATCATGACGAGCGAGAGAGATCCTTGATCAGATCTGCCTGGCAGACAGAGCAAACGCTTAACCCGCCTTCGTGTCAGGTGGCCAGAATTGGGGAATTCTGGCCACCAACCCCGAGTGCAAGAGTAACGGGCTCGTTTGTCGGTCAGTCTCGTGTTGAAGGGCAAGGTGCTCCACAAGGCGCGCAGGCCGTTTCATCCCGCTGACTCAATGCCGTTTCGACGTTGCCCTGCCCGGAATTGAACGCAAAGGTGGGACTGTTCAGATGGTCGACCATGATCAGCACCAGAATAATCCCAAGCATCACTAAGATGCGGGCGGGGCTATAAGCTCGTTCCATGTTCTTCTCCCGCATCAGTTTGGCAGCCGGAACCAGGGCCGCAGACGTATTCCCAGTAGAGACCCAGCGAAGGCACAGGCAAACCAGATCCAAGCGTGTAGGCTGGCTGAGGCTATGCCCGAAAACAGCGCCCCGATGTTGCAGCCAAAGCCCAAACGGGCACCATAACCCAGCAGCAAACCACCTACCACGGAGGCCAAAAACTGTCGACCTTCCGGCCGATTACGGCTCGCCTCATTAAAACGGTTGGCCAGGCCTGCCGCCAGCATGGCGCCGAGCAACAGCCCAAAATTCATCACAGAGGGAGCGTTGGTGAGCACCGAATCCTTTAAGGCCATAGCAGGGTATTCCCAAGTCCAGAACTCGAACTGGGACATATTCACACCCATCATTTCCAGGGCTTTGGCGCCCCACACGTTAAAAGCAAAGGTAATGCTCCAGGGGGCACCGCTGATCGCCAAGGTCAGCGCATTGCCCGCAGCCAGGATCAGAATCGCCCAGGTAAACGGCCAGCGGCCACTAAGCAGGGTTTTGAATACCCCATGCCCCTGGCCTTTCCAGAGCAATTCATCCCGCTCAAGATTACCGTGAGCCTTGCGCTCAACCCGGTTAACCCAGCGGGCAATCAGGCCCAGCCCCAGAAGCTGAACAATAATGGCTCCACTGACCCCAAAGGTGTTGACCAGTGGCACCGGGTCGAAGCCCGGCTGATCCAGCCACCAGGGCAGATGGATGGATCCAAGTACAGTACCCGCTATAAAAAACACCAGCGTCACCACCATGCGGATATTGCCGGCACCTACCGTAAACAAGGTGCCGGAGCCACACCCTCCACCAAGTTGCATACCGAGCCCAAAAATAAAGGAGCCCACAACCAGAGAGGTACCTACCGGAGCAACAGCACCCACAAGCCCGGCCTGCCCACTGTAGAGCATGGGCACCATAATCAGGGAAGAAAGCCCAAACAGCATGAGTTGTGCACGCATACCGGCACCGCGCTTTTTAACGACCAGGTTGCGCCAACCTGCCGTAAAGCCGAACGCCCCGTGATACAGGGCTATGCCCAACACAGTACCAATTACAAACAGCGCCACCATGAAGGGCGCTGTTTCCAACCATATCAGCCCTCCCAGCAAAGCAAAGCCTGCCAGCGCAGTTGCTACAATAAATCGATCCATCTGCCAGCCGGGCTGCTGAAGCCCGCGCTGGAGAATTGCAGAATCTGTCATTACGAGTCCACTCGGTTAAACGGGTTAGTTAAACAGGTCGAGAAGTTTGCCAAGGCCCTTTTTCGCCACTTGCATCGGCCGACTGCTGTCTTGAGACCACTCAGCCATGGAGCCATCGTAGAGCGCCACTTCCTTGAACCCTGCCAATTCACTCAACACGAACCAGTCTGTAGCCGCCCAATGGCCAGTATTGCAAAAAGCAATGGTGCGAGTGCCGGGATTCAGCTCGGCCTGATTAACCTGCGCGGTGATACCTTCTTCGTTCAAAAACCAGACTGCGTCTTGCTCACCAAGAAAGCCGGCATGGGGCAAATTGCGGGAACCGGGAATCGTGCCAGGGGCTTTGGCATCCGGGGATTGGTTTTCGCCTCTGAAATAGTCGCTCGGGCGCGCATCCACCAGCTGTGCCTGGCTATCTCGGGCTTCCTGAACCTCCTCTAGATTTGCAAGCAATTCCGGCTGCAGAGTACCCTCAAACTGCACTACATCCCGCTGCTCTCCCTCACCGCTGTCTACTTGGTAACCAGCAGCCTTCCAGCCCGCAAAGCCACCATTGAGAATGGTCACCTCGTTGTGGCCCAGCACTCTGAAGGTCCAGTACACACGGGCGGCACTTCCGAAATCGGTTGCGCCCGTGCCCGCAGGCACAACCACAACGGTATCGTTGTTGCTGATCCCCAGGCTACCAATCAGGCGCTCCATATTCGCAACAGGAGGCAATAGGCCCCTGACACCATCCCGGCTTTCACGCCAGCCATCACCGGTATAGCTGCTGTAAACAGCTCCGGGGATATGAGCATTCTGAAAGCTGCTTCGGTCACCACCATTATCAATACCTGAACGGACATCCAGCACGACCAGGTTATCTCGCTCGAGGTTCGCTTCAAGCCAGTTGGCATCAACTAGGGGCGGCGTTCTATCACCGTCCGCCCACGCAAGTGAGCTGGCAATCAGCAGGACAATGGCCAATATGCGGCTCATGACGCTTCTCCTTAATCACTATCAGTTTTTGAGCGATCATTATGAATTCTATGCTGAGTAATGGGTAGCCCTGTTTCTATGACGTCTGGCTATATGAAAATCCCCGATTTTTTTGCCACTTCCAAAAAATCTGTAACATAAAGAGCCAGCCGGTTGTCTATACCTCGTAAGCGCGGCCTGACCGAGCATCGGACAGACCCCGTGCATCACCCCGAATGAGGTAGCAAACCATGAAAAAACTGACACTGATACTCGCCGCTATTGCCCTGTCGTTCTCTGCTTCTTCTGCACTGGCCATGAATGGTCAAGCAGACCGATACAACGAAGCAAGGAGCTTTTCGACAACAACCACTGACAAGGTTGTAGATGTGAAAGTCGCTGCCAAATAATCAGGAACGGAAAAGGCTGCTAATCTCCGAGTTAGTGGCCTTTTTGTACCCGTTTCCGAGAACGGGGTTAACGCAACTCGGGAAAATCGACCAGGCTGTTCAGAACAGAAAGCCGCTGGCAGAACTTCCTTTACCATCTCATTGAAACTGTAGGCTTGCCCTTCGATAGCAAAGCTCTTCCGCTCAAATGACGTTATTCAAATGCAGCCAGCGAGCCAGCCTGGAATTTGGGTGCCGGCCAAGATAAATCGGCAGGGTACTCATAAACACCAGAACAACAACAGCGGCTATTACCGTCAGCACCGGATTGAATTCAAAGCTTTGGCCAAGCCCTGCAAAAACGAAGGTCATTGGCAGCATGCCCAGAGTAGTCGCAAGGGCGTAACGCCAAAGATGTATTGCGGTGACTCCGGCTGCATAGCTGACCAAGGCAAAGGAGAATAGAGGGATCAGCCGGGTCAGCAGCACCGCGAAAAACAGGAATCGTTGCGAGCCCCGTGCCGAGAACATCGGATTGTGCTCCCATTTCTTCTGAACGGCATCGCGCCCAAGCATCCGCGCCAGGTAAAAGGCAATAAGCGACCCGGCGAGCGCGCCAATCACTGCAATGGCCGTTCCGGCAAACATGCCATACACCAGCCCGGATGCAGCGCTGATGGGCAATGTCGGAATAGGCCCGACAACTACCGCGAGGATCATCAATAACATAAGCAACAGTGGGCCGAACATGCCCTGCTCGTTAAGCCATTCAGCCAGCGCAACGGGCGCCAGGCTTCCGGGCATGCCCAAGTGGCGAAGGACCAGCCAAATGGCCCCCATCACGAGTGCGGCAATGACCAAAATAGTGAGACGGAAAACCCATGGGGAACGGTTCATCAGAGTATTCTACAGGTCATGTTGAAGGCGGATGGGTTATGGTTTGTGTTGTTACTCATCGTTTTCTGGACAGCCCCAGACTCACCTCCAGCACATAAGGTGATTCCGGCATTACCCTATGAATCATATCCATGTTCTTCTGTGAGTGTTCCAGGAGTGGTCCGGCTCTTTCCGGTGCGCTGTGAAAATCGTGCTTCTTAAAATCAGTCATGTTCATCCCCCCTCACATTTCTGAGTGACCGTTCAGACACTGGAGTACCACAACTATTAATGAACGATCATTCAAACTATAATTGAGTCCTTATTAAAAGTCGCAATTTACGGTAATTCTCATGGCGAGAACCCCTAGTTTTGAACGCGAATCAGCCCTTAGTCAGGCCATGGACCTTTTTTGGAGAAGGGGTTATCACGGCAGCTCATTAAAGCAACTTGAGCAGGCTTTGGATATGCGCCCCGGTAGCATCTATGCAACATTTGGGAACAAAGACAAGCTTTATTCTGAAGCCTTGGCGCGCTATGCCGAGGCTGGCGGAGCTGAACTGGCCGCACATATGTCGGGTTACGATTCTATTCTGGAGGGTCTCAAAGGCTACCTCCGGAAAATCGCAAATGGCTGTGCCGACGAAAACGCCGTGCCCTCCCGCGCCTGCCTCATCGTCAAAACCCTGTTAGAGGCCAGCAATACCCACCAGGGGCATTCACACCAGGCCCGGGAAATCCTCAGTGCCATCGAACAATCTTTCTCAGAACTTCTGGAGGAGGCCAAACAACGAGGCGAACTGAAAGAATCAACGAATTGCACCCGCCTGGCCAGACTGATGCAAAGCCAGATAATGGGCTTACGCTCGATTGCAGAACGGAATCTCTCTGCCTCGGATCTGACCGCACTAGGTGATGATATGGCCCACATACTTGATGCCTATCGAGCACCAATAAATGGAAGCAACCTGAACTGAAAAGACATACTTCAGGAAATGGCAGGGAGACTAGCCTGCCTAATATTTGACCGCTTAACCGGCCTCAGTAGCAACTATTCGCAGTATCCGGACCTATAAGGTGAAACCTACATCCTGCTGGCGTAGCCCATCGATGGCAACGCTCTTCTCCTCTCGCCGTTTCGTTAGGACATCTTTCAAAGAGTCAGAAGAGCATAAACGGTGGCAGTATAGGGCGCCTCGATGCCGAGAGCTTCAGAACGGCGAAGTACCGCCCCCGATATGCTATCCAGTTCCAACGGACGCCCCTTTTCCTTATCAACTAGCATTGAAGTTTTGATTGCGTTAAAACTGCTAATCAGTCCAAACATCTCATCAACATCGCTAGTGCGAAGATCCACGCCGTCAGCCTTTGCCGAAGCAGCAGTTTCCATCATCATTCCATACACAATTTGACTAAATTGCGGGTGCCGAGTCAGGCTTTTAGTATCCAGCCCCGTCAGTGCGGAGATGGGATTGACACCATTGTTGATTACCAGCTTACGCCAGAGTTCGTGTCGAATATTATCTGAAACCGTCGTTGGAATACCTGCCTCATCAAATGCATTGCGTAGGGTTGTCAGAAGTCGCTGACGGGCATCCTGTTGTTTCGAATGGTATGGCCACGCGCCCATGACAACTTGGGCTGCTCCTTCCGCCTGAATAACACCAGGCTCTATAGTATGGCCACCAATACGTACAGCGAGCCCACCAAGAACGCGGTTATCACCGAATTGCTCAGCAAGTATTGGTTCATTGTCGACGCCATTCTGTAACGACAATACCGGCACATCGTCTTCCAGAAGCCAGCGGCCAAGTTCAACCAATACGGACTCTGTCGCCGTTGATTTCAGTGCAATCACAGCTACATCAAAGTCGCGGGCTTGATAGTTCTGCACCAACGTGGCGTGATCAACTGCCGGAGCCACGCACTCTATTCGCTGACTTTCGTGATAAACCAGCAACCCACGTTCCTGCAGGGCAGTAAGATGTGCACCCCGAGCGGTCAGTATAACCCGGTGGCCGGCCTCAGCCAGCCGGGCACCGTAATACCCACCAATACCGCCTGCACCGATAATGAGTATGTTGAGCATGACCCGTGGCCCCCCGAAACAGAACCCTAAACAAATTTGCCGCTCAAGGTCCCCAGACCCTGGTAGCGCACGGTGAACGCGTCTCCCTTTTCAACCTGAACCGCAGCGGTAATAGCACCGATCATAACAAAGCTGCCAGCCGGCAAGCTTTCACCACGCTCTCCCATCATATTCGCCAACATAGCGACGGAAGCAGCCGGATGCCCCAACACTGCGGCACCAGCTCCGGTCTGAACCACGTCACCGTTTATTTCCATCACGACCCCGATGTTTTTAAGGTCCAGATCTGCAATGTCTGCCATACAGCCCCCGGACACAAAACGGCTCGAGGAAGAGTTATCGGCGATCACGCTTTTAAGATCAAATTTGAAATCCTTGTAACGGGAATCAATCACTTCTACGGCCGGCATTACAAAGTCGGTGGCGCGCAGAACATCGCCAATGTGTACACCCGGGCCTTTAAGTTCATCTTTAAGCACGAAAGCCAGTTCTGCCTCAATCTTAGGGTGAATCAGCTCATCATGTTTGATTTCGCCACCCTCAGGTACACTGAAGTAATCAGCCAGAAAGCCGTAACAAGGCTGTTCAACACCCATCTGCGCCATTTTTGCCCAGGAAGTGAGCCCCATTTTCATGCCTACGATTTTATGGCCGCGCTCTTCCTTGCGCCGACGCATTTCCCACTGGATATCGAAGGCATCCTTGTAGGTCATTTGCGGATAGTCGTCCGTAATCTTGGTGATTTCATAGGCTTCGAGTTCGGCCTTCTCGCAGTGGGCCGCCAGCTCTTCAATCTGTGCCTGGGTCAGTTTGTTCTCATATGCTTCAGTCATCAGATCAATCCCTTTTCTTTAGCCATGGTCAGCGCCAGATCTTCAATCATATCTTCCTGCCCGCCCACAGTGCCGCGACGGCCAAGCTCTACCAGAATATCCCGGGCTGAAACGCCATACTTTTTCTCAGCTCGTTCCGCGAACAACAGGAACGAGGAGTAAACCCCCGCATACCCCAGAGTCAATGCGTTGCGGTCCACACGAATAGGTTGATCCATCATCGGTACCACAAGGTCTTCAGCCACATCCATGATCTTGTACAGATCAACACCGGTTTCAACTCCCATGCGATCCAGTACTGCACAAAACACCTCAAGGGGCGTATTACCCGCTCCGGCACCCAGCCCTGCAACCGAGCCATCGATTCGGGATGCACCCGCCTCAATCGCAGCCAACGAGTTAGCAATCCCCATACCCAGGTTGTGATGACCATGGAAGCCAACCTCAACGCTGGGAGGTAACTCCGCTCGTAGCAAACCAATGTGCGCCGTCACATCATCCGGCAGCATATAGCCCGCAGAGTCGGTCGCGTAAATACAATTTGCGCCATAGCCAACCATTAGCCGGGCCTGTTCTAGTATCTTCTCCGGGCTAACCATGTGCGCCATCATCAAAAAGCCCACTGTGTCCATTTCCATCTTGGCTGCCATGCCAATGTGCTGCTCCGACACATCGGCTTCTGTGCAGTGTGTCGCTACGCGGATAGTGGACACCCCCAGATCCTTTGCCATTTTCAGATGATCAACAGTTCCGATTCCCGGCAGAAGCAGTGCAGAAACTTTGGCATTCTTCATCTTTGGCACCACCGCGCTGAGGTATTCCTCATCACTATGGGCCGGAAAGCCATAGTTAAGTGAACGCCCGCCAAGGCCGTCACCGTGGGTAACTTCAATCAGCGGCATTCCGGCTTCATCCATGGCCCTGGAGATGTTCACCATTTCGTCCAGACTGATCTGGTGACGCTTGGCGTGCATACCGTCGCGCAAGCTCATGTCGTGCAACGTGACTTTTTTACCGTTCAGATTCATCGTCATTTCTCCCGCTTAGCCGCGTGCCGGTAGTTTGATGGTCCCACTTGCTGCTTCTTCTGCAAACATCTCGGCGGTGCGTAATCCGGCGGCCGTCATGATGTCCAGATTGCCAGCGTACTTGGGAAGAAAATCACCTAGGCCTTCCACTTGCATGTAACAACTGACCCTATTGCCATCAAAGATTGGCCCATTGACCAGGGAGTAACCCGGAACGTACTTTTGCACTTCCTTTACCATGGCGTGAATGGAGTCCGTAATGGCGGTCTGGTCTGGCTCACTTTCAGTGAGACAGTGGATGGTGTCGCGCATCATCAATGGTGGCTCAGCCGGATTGATAATGATGATTGCTTTACCTTCTTTGGCGCCGCCCACTTTTTCCACGCCGCCAGCAGTGGTGCGGGTGAATTCATCAATATTCTGGCGTGTACCCGGCCCCACAGAACGTGAAGACACAGTTGCGATGATTTCTCCATAGGCCACGGGCTGAACACGACTTACGGCTGCAACCATTGGTATGGTGGCCTGGCCTCCACAGGTAACCATGTTGACGTTCATTTCCAAGTTCTTGGCATGGTCTGCCAAATTCACCGGTGGTACGCAGAACGGGCCTACAGCAGCCGGTGTCAGGTCAACCATAATGACACCCAGCTCGTTTAGCTTACGACTGTTCTCGGCGTGGACGTATGCTGAAGTCGCATCAAAAGCAACGCGGATATCATCCTCGATGATACGCTCCAAAATACCGTCCACCCCAGAGGAGCAAATTTTAATGCCCATCTCGGCGGCGCGCTTGAGCCCTTCAGACTCGGGATCGATACCAACCATCCAGACCGGCTCAATCCACTCGGAGCGCTGCATTTTCATCAGTAGGTCGGTGCCGATGTTGCCAGGGCCGATAATGGCGGCTTTAAGTTTCTTGTTCATATTCGTATTCCTTTTATCAATGGGGCCGGTCAGATAAAACGGACGGACGCACCGCCAATTCCACCCACGCTGACACTCATAAAGTCGCCCGCCTGGACAGGCTCTAATGGCACCAGTGAACCCGACAAAATCACTTCCCCAGCTTTCAGCGGAATTCCAAATTGCCCCAAAGTGTTTGCCAGCCATGTCACACAGGTAACCGGGCTACCCAAAGCCGCAGCGCCTGCTCCGGTGCTGATGATTGACCCATTTTTTTCAACCACCATGCCGCAGGTCGCCAGGTCCACCTTACGTGGATTCACAGCCCTATCGCCCAGCAGAAAAACGCCGCAGGAGGCATTGTCAGCCACGGTGTCCTGAATTTTTATTTCCCAGTTTTCGATCCGGGAGTCGACCACCTCGAAACAAGGGAGCACACAATCGGTTGCCGCCAGTACGTCAGCTGCCGTCAACCCTGGCCCCATCAGATCTTTTTTCAGGATGAACGCGATTTCGCCTTCAGCCTTGGGCTGCATCAGGCGATCCGATATCTGGACTTCCTCGCCTTGGCTAAAAGCCATTTTGTCTGTTAGGTGGCCGAAGTCAGGCTGACCAACCTTAAGCATGTTTTGCACAGCCTTGGAGGTGAGTCCGATTTTTTTACCGATCACCTTTTCTCCGGACTCGGTACGGCGCTCCAGAATTCGGAGAGATATGTTGTAAGCATCCTCAATGGTGATATCGCTAAAACGCTCAGTCAGCGGGCGCACAGCCGTGCGGGTGAGCATAGCTTGGTAGAGTTCATCACCACAGGCCTGAATCTGTTGCTTATCCATTTCCCTTCCTCAGAGTTTGATGCAGATGTTTTTAGTTTCGGAGTAAAACTCAAGCCCATGCACTCCACCCTCACGGCCCAGTCCAGACTGTTTAGCTCCACCAAATGAGGTACGAAGATCTCGCAAGAACCAAGAGTTCACCCACGCCAGACCTACTTCCATCTGTTCAGCCACTCGGATTGCACGAGAAGAGTTTTCAGTCCAAATCGCGCAGGCCAGGCCGTAATCGGTATTGTTCGCCAGGGCGATCGCTTCTTCTTCGGTATCAAATGGACGAATATGGCAGCAGGGACCAAAGATTTCTTCGCGGATAACGCGAGCATTTTCAGGCAAACCGGTCCATATCGTTGGCTCGATCCAGGCACCGTCATTCAGCTCGGCGCCCATATCCGGGATGTCACCGCCGACCTCAACCGTTGCCCCTTCCTCTCTAGCCAGGTCGTAATAACTTTTAACTTTATCTCGATGTTCAAGGCTGACCAAAGGTCCGAAGTTAGCGTCAGGATCTTCTGGCCGACCGAGCTTCAGCTTCGCCACTTCTTCCTTCATTCGAGCGAGGAACCGACCATAAATCGGCCGTTCCACATAGATCCTTTCTGTACCCAAACAAACCTGGCCACAGTTAACAAACGCTGAGCGCATGGTGCCAGCAACAGCTTTTTCGAGATCACAGTCGGCAAACACAATGCCGGGATTTTTACCGCCACACTCCATCGAGACGTTGCGCAGCCCTACCGCGGCAGCCTTCATAATGATTTCTCCGGTGCGGGTTTCACCGGTAAACGTTATGGCATCAACCAAGGGATGAGTGGTCAGGAAAGCACCTGCCGAGTCAGGACCAAAACCGTGCACCACGTTGAACACGCCCGCCGGTACGCCACACTCATTCATCACTTCACCCAATAACGTAGCCGTAGCAGGCGTTTCTTCTGACGGCTTAACAACCACCGTATTACCGCACGCCAGCGCGGGGCCAACCTTAAACGTCATCAGTAGCAACGGTAGATTCCAGGGAGAAACAACGGCAATCACGCCTTTAGGGGTTCGCTGACCTACATTGATGGCACCGGTGCCATCCGGGGTCTCCATACGGAACCCCTCAGTCGGATGATTCAAGCTGTCAGCAAACTCTTTAAAGTTGGCCGCACCACGAGGAATGTCGATGTGACTGGCCATCGAGCGAGGTTTACCGGTATCTCGACACTCTGCTTCTAAGAATTCGTCAAAACGCTCATTAATTCGATCGGCGATCTTGTGCAACATTGTGGAGCGTTCTTTCTGGGTCAACTTGCCCCAAGGACCTTTCAACGCAGCTTTGGCGGCTCGGACAGCGGCATCAACTTCCAGTTCACCCGCCTCATGCACCTGGCCAATGAGGCTGTTATCGACAGGACAACGATTTTCAAATGTCTTGCCAGCGGCCGAGGCCACATATTCACCATTGATAAAATGCTTAAACTCTTGCATGGCTCACCTTTCTTGTTAGCGTCGTCTGTCTTAAAACATCTTGGTTAGCTGAAGGCGCAAAAGCTGCCCTTCCGGACCTGTTTTATTGTTGTACTCGTGATATAAAGCGCCGTTAAAGCCCACTCCGTAACTTGGCCAGAAGTATCCCACCTCCGCGCCCAGGGCATGTTTTTCAGCTTTGTCTGGACCCGCGCCAGCGCCACTATCCTGTTCAAACTGCCATGCTTCGTAGCCCACCAATCCGACGTTCAGGCCGCTATCCAGGCGATGGTTCAGAGCCCACTCAATTAGATAACTGTTTCCAGGTGTAACATCACTGTTTTCGACTTCGGTCTTGATCTCGTAACGGGACAGTGTTGAAACAGACCAGCGTTTGTCGGCATCAATATGCCAAGATCCACCCAGCGTCAGCATGGTAGTACCATAACCTTTGCCTATGGATGCGGGCTCGGTGGGCTCATAGCTTGCGGTGTCAAACCAATGACCCGCCGCAAAAACCGCATCCCACTGTTGTCCGTGCCAGCCCAGCACAATCGGACCAACGAAAACGTCCCCCAAACCGCTGTCGCTGTCCCGAACGCCCAACCCTTCAAAATCAAGTGAGGTATGCTGCAGCGGAACAATCAGCTCTACGCCGTAACTAGCTCCCAAAAATGTTTCATCTGTGATCCAGATAAACCGATTAGCCAGCGCCGTAACCTCACCCGTGTTTTCCCCTGGGGCTTTGGTTCCCTGGCCGCCTCTCAGGTTGTCTATATCGTAATGCACCAGATAGCCACGATAGTACGCACCGGGTGGGGGCACTGCAGGCCCGTCAATGCCTTCTACACCGGGTACATAGTGTCCGTTGGCAGCGAGCAAAGGGGATCCACCTGTGGCTCCGGCCAACAAAGTGGCAAGAGCGATTGCATTTTTATATTTCATTGATGTTTCCTTTTTTGTAATTGTTGGAAATAGCCTGGAATCAGCGTCCGAGCTTTACTGCAGATTGGCCTGCGATCCCGAAGTGCTGCTTGGGCATTTCAGTAATCATCACCCGTATTCGCTCCACAGGGGCCTCAAGTGAGCGGGATATCGCCTCCGTCACTTCACGAATCAGCGCTTCCTTCTGTTCATCACTTCGACCTTCAATAATATAAAGCTGTGCAATCGGCATAAGTTTCTCCCCAAAATCCATACGGGTTAAGTGAGCACGGTCAGGAAACGTTCGTTAAGCTCTCGGTCGTGGTAGAAGATTGCCTTGCCCAGCTCTTCCGCACCCCAGGTTACGGGCTCGTGGTCCGGGTAGTGGTAATCTCCACCCGTAAACACTTCATTACGGTTTCCAGAGGAGTCAAAAAAGTAAATAGTCTGGCCGTGGGTCAGCCCGTGACGTGTCGGCCCAATGTCGATCGGGGTGTCTGTCATAGTCAGCAGATCGGCGGCTTTGAGAACATCCTGCCAGGTTTCCAGAAAGAAAGAGGCGTGGTGGAATTTGCCCAGCTCTTCGTGATGAATAAAGGCAACATCATGGGCCTTCATGCTCACGGTTAGGAACTGTGCTGCCCGCTTTCCGTCCGGTGCCATCACCTGCTCGGCCAAGTCAAAACCGAGCACATCACGGAAAAGATTTAAGGTTTCATCCAGGTTGGGACCGTACAACAGACAATGGTCAAAACGGGTGGCTTTCATACCCTCCAGACCACGGGGCCATGCCTCTGGATTGTGATTGCCGACCCCCCATTTCCCAGTTTGCTTTTTGGTTGCAAAAAGCTCAAAGGTATGACCAGTAGGCGCCACAAAACGAACCCTTCGCCCGCAGTCTTTCAGCTCCTCCTCAGAAACCTCCTTAACCTCACAACCGAACGTGATCAGTTCTTCGCGGAGTTGATCGACAACCTCTTCGCTCATACATTTAAAACCCATGAAATCCATACCTGGCTCATCGGCTTCGCGCAGGACAACAGAAAACTTATCAACTTCCGTCCAACCTTTTAGATAGACCCGCCCCTGATCGTCACGGTCCATTTCAATCAAACCCAAAAGGTCTGTGTAGTGCCTAATCGCTTCACCCATATCGAGTACGCGAATTTGGACGTGCCCAGGACGAATTACACCTTTTCTCATGACAATAACCTCATTACTATTGTTTTTATTTAAGATGTGAATCAGTTACTTACTAAGACTTCGCATTCAACTCAGCATAGCGATCCTTAACCGGTAAAATAGGGCCAAAACTCGCATTTGAAGACTCCAAGCTAACCCGTCTGTCTAATCACCAGGCTCAGCGCGATGCTCAATGACCAAATCCGTGAGCGGATAAATGCGACAGGCCAATACTTTTCCCTGCTGTATGGCTTCTGGCGGCGCATGGAGCTTGCTCATCTTTCCGCACTCATACTCCCCGCTGAGAACCACAACTTTGCAAAAACCGCAGCCTCCGCCCTTGCAACCAACCGGTACACAGTTGCATCCCTGCCGCGTCATCGCGACGAGGACACTCTGCTCTTCAGTGCAGCGGAATGTCATTCCACTGCGCGTCTCCGTAATTTGGTACGAATCGGCCATGGCGCACCCCGTTATATCTTCTTGAACAAGGCAGACTTTTGAACATCGTCCGCGCCGTCCGCCGCCGTTAGGAATTTCTCCATGAAGATATCCCGTTCAAACAAGCGACCTTGCATCAAGGCGGTAATCGCTGCGTCAATCATTGGAGGCGGCCCGCACATATAGGCTTTCCGACCAGAGAACCGCCCTTCAAAATGGGCCGATGCCGCATCGTGAACGTACCCTCTGAATCCTTGCCAACTGACATCCTCATCAGCCTGACTCAGCGCTGGCACATAGGTGAAGTTTTCATGATCCCGAGCCATTCCTTCGAAAAGCTCGTAGTTATAGAGCTCTGCCCGGTTACGGGCACCTTGGAAAAGCACGATTTGTCGTTTATCACCCTGCTCAAGCAGGTTCAGAATCATCGACTGGGGACTTGAAAGACCCGAGCCACCCGCAATGAAAATAAGATCTCCCGGCTGTGAACCGCGCACAAAGAACTGCCCATAAGGGCCTGAAAGGTTCAATGTGTCGCCCTCTTTCAACTGCTGATGAATGTAGCTAGTCGCTGCACCGCCCTCGACGAGGCGGACATGCAATTCAACTTCGTCTGGGCGACTGGGAGGGTTGGCCAAGGAAAAGGCTCTCACCCCTTCAACGCCTGGCAAGTCAAGGTTGATATATTGGCCAGCCTGAAAGGTCATCCCGCGGTCGAGTTTGAGGTGTACTCCCTTGATGGTCGGCGACAGGTCGACGATATCAATGACAGTCGCCTGATAGTCCTCAACGGGATAGCACTCAAAGTCTTCGTCAACGTCAATATCCGCTTCGATGGTGACATCACTTTCAAGTGTGGCGCAGCAGGCCAGAACCTTACCTTCCTCGCGCTCACTGTCCATTAACGCAAACGATGAGGCCTCACCTACATCCACATCACCGTCGACCACTTGGACTTTACAAGTTGCGCAGGTGCCATGGCCGCAGGCAAATGGCAACCACACTCCATGACGCAGCGCTGCCTGCAAAATAGTTTGACCTTCTTCAACTTCTATCTGTTCGCCGATTGGCTCGATGGTCACTGTGTAGCTCATGGCTCAGCCCTCAGGATGCAGAACCCCGGATACCTTCCAGGCCCGGAGTGGTTATTGTCAGCATGCTCTTGTGGTCAATACCGTTATCGATCAGCGTAGCCGCGTGATCCGGAGTAAAGACCTCTTCGTTGAGTCGCCATTGGGCATTCATGAAATCCGCTTTTTCAGCGTCCGGATGCGCTGCAACAGCAGGCTTAAGCACATCCTCTACAAACGTCCCAAACGTCATGTCGGGCGCAACCAGCAAGGCGAAGGGTGCACAGAACATAAGATGATGAGGCCAATAGACATACAGCAACTGCATGCCATTGAAATTCTCAACGCGGTCTTTGGGTTCTGCGCGGTACTCAGATATGGCGTTAACACTCATGATGTTCTCCTTCTTGTTATAGAACCCCGCCCCGACTCGATACCCGCAGGGCGGGAAAATCAGATCAGGCAGCGCTCTTTTTGGCACTGCTCGACTTCAATGGTTTCAGGCCTTTGATATCCAGCCAGCGCTCATGATCAGGTGACCCGTGATATTCCAAATTGTCGACACCAAGATTGATGTGGTAGTACTTTTCAACCACTGTTGGGACATCGGCACCACCGCAGTTGCCCTGATAGATCTGGTGCACGGGCAGCCACGCCTGGATGTATTTTTCGGGCTCATTCTTGAAAATGTCGCAGCAACCATCTGAGCAGAAATGATAGCGCTCACCTTCGTGCTTAATCTGACGATGGCTAAACACGGTCGGGTCGTCCTTTTCTGTGAACATGACCGGTATCTGACACACCTGGCAGAGCTGAGGAAGCGTGTTGTTATAGAAACGACGTCCTTCTTTATGCTCTTTGTCCCAGTGTTCAAAACGCGCACGATAGTACTTGTCGAAGGTTTCCGGATACTTCTCGGACAACCAAGCCATCTCTTCTTCTTCGGGCATCCAAGTATGGAAATTGGTCGCCTTACTGTACTGATAGAAGGTGCTCCATGCCTGATGGCTAACATGATCCTTAGCAGCGTTGGCAACATCCTGGTACTTAGGCGGACGAATGCCATAGCGCTCCAAGTCCTTGAACAAGGCCCCCCCATTCTGCTCGTAGTAGACCTCCCACGCTTCCGACCAGGACATCACTTTATTAGGCAGCATGTAGTCCATCATCATTCCCACCAGACTCAGCAGGCGGAAGCCGCGCCAGAACCACTTGTCGATCCACCGCTGAATGATGGGCACGTTGTCTTCGTGCTGTTCAAGGATGAACTTGATCACCTCAAGGCCAAGTGTCATATGTCGGGCTTCATCCGACTGCGCAGAAAACCCGAAAGTGACCGTTGCCATATCGCCGTTATAGGCCGCCCCTGACATAAATGGCACGAACAGTAAGTTAGTCAGCACATATTCGAACGAGAATGAAATTGCAGTTAGGAACTCAAATGGACCAGCAGACCGGGCATCGTCAAAGAATGACTTGGGAACCGAGAGGAACCAGACTCGGTCATGCTGGTGCGACGCATCGTGCAGACCATTGAAGTGCTTGTTGTAATGGCTCATCGCATGCTGCTGAGTCTGGGAGTGACGCAGCTCATCAATAGCTTGCAACTGGCAAGCCACCCGCGCACCGGCTCCACTAAACTGACGTCCAACTCGTGCATAGCCCTGAAAAGCTGCATACTCGAGCGGCGAGACTCCGGAGAGGAACAGTTTCAGCGCGTTAACGTAACGGGCATCCGAAATATTCTGATGGCCGTTGTTCTGCGCAAAAGCGTCGAAAATTGCATAAAGTTTCTTTTCTTTCTCGGCCTGATATTTCCAATAGGCGTCCATTGTCAGGCGGAACGGATCCTCCCACTGCGACCAGTCGGTAATCTTGATACCCTCAAACTGCTCATCCGGGTAGATGTCTTCTTTTTTCTGATACGTGGGCTCCCACGCCATATCACGCGTGAGGTACTGGTATTTATCTTTAAGGTTCAGTTTCTTGTTTTTGATAGCCATGCTGGATCTCCCAATCAGTTCCACTGAAGAATGAAGTGGTCGTCGTCTTCGTCGACATTGCCGCCAATACTGATCACATCGATCAACATTTCCTGAACATCCCATTCGCGGCCGAGCGTTTCTTCCATTGTTTCCCGGTTGATAACGAGGCGCTTCTCGGCCTCAATTCGGATCATGGCCGGTTGGTGCTGCACTTCGGCCTCAGGGTTGTCCTGCATAACTGCGTCTACCAGATAGCGGGCGTTGTCGTTGTCCTGAAATGCTATAAATACTTTCTGGCTCATGCCTGAACTCCTGTACTTTCAAGGCCTGCCTTCTTTAGCCGAACGGAAAGCTCAGCGCGGGTTTCATCCAGAGCGCCTAGGCCAGTTGTAGCCTGCGCAATTGGCATTAGGGCCTCATAGACTCGATGCTCCCACTGGGTTACCCAGTGCTGGAGTTGTTCGCGATTGCCGTCATTTTCACCGCCGACAGTTTTAATCATAGAGTTAGTCCAGCGCTGGGATTCCTTGTACCAGTCACGCTGAAACTCAGTGAGCAGAGACACATCCTCGGCGCCCTGCTCTCCCAGCCAGGCATCCATATGATCGTAAATAAGCGGGTACATAAGACCGTCCAGAAGGACGTTCTGCACAAGCGTGAGTTCAAACCAGTCATCGATTACCAGCAAGTCTTCCACTAGTTTGCGCATGGGCTGCCAGAGCTCGTCATCCATCCAGAAGGTTTTGGATTCGTCCAGCGCCTTGCCTGTGCTGCCATCGAGCAGCAGAGCAATGCGGGACAGGTACTGACCCATCCCTAGGCGATCGGTTGCAGCAAACATGTGCATCTGGGCAACGGTGGTCGCGATAGCATCGCCTGCTATTTTGCTGTTGTTCATGTTGGCGCCTAGCTCAACGTGGCGCAGAGGTACTAAGAGACGTAGGAGTTGGTGCTGAGTCTTTTCAGGGAGGCGGGTCAGTAGGTTACGCTTATCACAGAACGCAAAGTTGCTTTCTGCAGCCTCTTGCATCTTCGCCCTATTTCCGACGTAAGCCCCGTAGAAGAACTGACGTGGATCAGTCACTGCATACCAGTCTTCCATTCGAATAGAGGTTCGACTCGCATCGTTCAGTGTGCGCTTTGGATCCCATAGCGGCCGGTAGTGAAAGTTGGCTCTTGCTTCAAGATCAAAGCTAGCCTCTTGATAACGGGTCGCAGGCTTATCACCGAATCGGCGCGCGATCGCAGAATAGGTATTGCGAATGGGTTCCACTGATGTGGTTTTAATTTCAATAGTCATAACGGCCCTACCATCGTTGTTGTTATGAGGTGGATGTTGGCGTTGTTGATATGTGCGCCTAACGGTGTCCATTTTCTCCAAAGCGCCACTTGACCATGTCGTCATCAACCTCGCGAATCATGTCGGAATCCATATGCACTACCTTGTTGTGCTCACAGAAAACCAAAAAAGCATCCCGAGGTAACACCAGCTCGACAAAAAGCTCGGGGTAGCCGATAGCAAAATCGAACTCGACAAACTTATCCTCTGGTGCGCTACGAACCCGGATATAGCGGGTGTACTCGTTAAAGGTCTTTCTTCGTTGTTCCATCGGTGACCTCGTCGTCGTTGTTGTTTTTCCTGAAAGGGTTTGAGCAACGACTGTGCCAAAACCATAAAAACAACAAGCAAAAACACCTCAACTCATTGTTTAAAAGGGACTTTAAAATCACCCCAAAAATCTAAAAAGCTCCTGACGAGGTTCTTGAAATAAGATAATTACTTGAAAAATTCATCATTTGATAAAACAAGAATAAAGAAGTGAGCAATTGCTGAACTCCCTGGTGACACCGACGACAATTCACTTGTTTTTAAGCATTTGGTTGATTTCCTTCACCAATCAGGGGATATATGCTCACAAACATTCCGTACGAGTACGTTCACCCCGTACAACAACAAAAAGGGGATCCGAGCATGAAAATCAGTGAAAAGATGAGAATAAAAGAAAAGCAATTTCAGGATCTTACAGACCAAATTCGCTTCTTGAGCTCAGAGGGAAAAATTTGGCTCGGCGAACAACGAATGCTGCTAATGGCGGTGAACGCGATGGGTGCATTCCGGCGAGAAATGGTTAACAGTATGGGAATTGAAAGGGCGAAGGGTTTTTTCTTGCGCCTCGGTTACCAATCGGGCCTACGAGATGCCGAATTAGCCCGTAAGCTCAGGCCCCACTGTGATGATATTGATATTTTTTTGGCAGGCCCCCAGCTCCACGCACTAAAAGGGATGGTAAAAGTAAATCCCATTAAGGTGGATCTGGACCAGGAATCAGGAATGTTCTATGCGGAAATCGAATGGGTTGATTCATTTGAAGTAGAGATTTGTCAGACTGAACTCGGACAGATGACGGAACCAGCATGCTGGGCTTTACTTGGCTACGCATGCGCCTATACATCTTCATTCATGGGGCGCGAAATCATCTTCCGCGAAACCCATTGTCGAGGCTGTGGCGATGAGCAATGCCTGATTGTCGGAAAACCGGCAGAACAATGGGAGGATGCAGTGGAGTTTGCCCGTTACTTCAAGGCAGACCCTATCATCGAAGAGCTCTACGACCTGCAATCACAAGTCAGTTCCCTTCGTAGTAGCCTCGAAAAGCAACAGGGGCAATACTACGGTATTGGGCAATCAGCATCCTACAACAAAGTCTGTAAAATGATTGATAAAGCAGCGCAAGGCAAAGTGTCAGTGCTGCTTCTTGGCGAAACCGGCGTCGGCAAAGAAGTCATCGCCCGCAGCGTTCATCTCCGGAGCGAACGAGCTGAGGGCCCATTTGTTGCGGTCAACTGTGCAGCGATACCCCCAGATCTCATAGAGTCTGAGCTCTTCGGCGTCGAAAAAGGCGCATTTACTGGCGCCAACCAGTCCCGCCCAGGCCGCTTTGAAAGGGCCCACAATGGCACTATCTTTCTCGATGAAGTGGTTGAGCTGACTCCCCGCGCACAGGCTTCGTTACTGAGAGTGCTCCAAGAAGGGGAGTTAGAGCGGGTTGGCGATAATCGCACCCGTCCCATCAATGTTCGCATTATCGCTGCAACGAACGAAAGCCTGGCAGAAGCCGTTGAAGCCGGAAAGTTTCGAGCAGATCTCTATTATCGCCTTAATGTTTTCCCTGTGCACATACCTCCGCTGCGCGAACGCCTAGAGGACCTTCCGTTGCTGGCCGAACACTTTTTGCGTAAGTTCCAAGCGGAATATAACAAACACACCTTGGGCCTTTCAGACAAAGCGCTGGAGGTTTGCCTTCGCTATCGCTGGCCCGGAAACATTCGAGAACTGGAAAACGTAATTGAGCGGGGGATAATCCTTACCGAAAACAACGAGACAATCAGTCAAGAAGCGCTTTTTGCGGTGTTCCCCGATAGCGACTTCGAACCGCCTTCGTCTGACTGCCCACAAATAATTGGCGATTCCGGCCAGGTCGTGGATGGAGGTTCACCAAATGGTAAAACTCACTGGGCAGACAGCATCATTACCAACAACATCAGTTTAGAAAAGGTAGAAGCGATTCTCATGCACCGAGCTATGGATATGAGCAGACAGAATGTATCTGAGGCCGCACGCTTACTCGGCTTAACTCGGCCGGCCCTCGCCTACCGACTCAAAAAATCAGGTAATCGCGAAAAAAACAGCGGTGAAAGGCTGTCCGAACCTAGCTCTAGAGTCTAATTTTCTCCTCAAAATCGATACAGGAACAATTTAATTTCCCCGAGATAATGTAGCTACGGTCGGAAGTGACAAATCGGGGGCAAACGAAGACTTCTAGCGAAGAGAAAAGGGACACAGAGGAATTTCGAGTTGCAAAAATAAAAAAGGCAGACCAGTAAGTTACTGATCTGCCTTTCTTTTATATGGTAGCGGGGGCTGGATTCGAACCAACGACCTTCGGGTTATGAGCCCGACGAGCTACCAGACTGCTCCACCCCGCATCAAACTGTTCGTTTTATTTCGAGGCCAACCTCGATCAACGTGGCGCGAATATTACAGAGGATAAGTTGTTGCGTCAACCCATATTTTCAAACAAATCGGTCGGATAGCTTAAATCTTCACTGCGAGGCTCTTCTGGCGAAAACATACCTACCGTCTCTATCGCCAGCTGAACCGGCCGGAAAGAGCGACGATGCTCCGGGGTCGCTCCCAAACGCCTTAAGGCTTCCTGGTGAATCGGGGTCGGATAACCTTTGTGCTTGGCAAACCCGAAGCCCGGGTATTTTTCCTCAAGCTCATCCATCTCGCGATCCCGGGTCACCTTCGCGATGATTGATGCAGCGCTAATTGCCTCAACCCGAGCATCCCCTTTGACAACAGGCTCGGATGGCCACAGCCATTTCGGGCAACGGTTACCGTCTACCAGAACGTACTCCGGCGCAATCGCCAAGCCATCGACCGCCCGCTGCATCGCAAGCATGGTTGCCTGATAGATATTCAAGCGATCAATTTCTTCTGGCTCGCAGCGGCCAAGACTCCACGCGGCGGCCTTTTCGATAATTTCCTCGTACAGCTTTGCCCGTTTCTTCTCGGTCAGCTTCTTGGAATCGGCTAGCCCGGCGATCGGGCGATCTGGATCGAGAATAACCGCTGCCGTCACAACAGCGCCCACCAGCGGACCTCGCCCCACCTCATCCACACCGGCTAACAGCCTTCCTTGGTAAGAGCATTCGAACGGCGGTAATTCTTTCGCAGCCATTAGCGCTTACTCTCGATTAGCAGAGAAACCGCCGCGGCAGCGCGCTCGTCGGCGTCTTGTTTTAGAGCGATGTGCAGTTCGGTGAATGCTTCTTTCAAGCGAGCGCGCCCTGCCTCATCTTCAAGCCGCTCCAATACTGCAGCACCAAGCGCTTCAGGGGTGGCATCGTCCTGCAATAATTCGGGCACCAACTCTTTCTTGGCGAGAAGGTTTGGTAGTGCGACCCAAGGCACTTTGACCAGACGCGACAGCAACTTAAAACTAAAATTACTCAGTCGGTATCCCACCACCATTGGCTTCTTGAGTAACATAGCTTCTAAGGTGGCCGTTCCGGATGCCAGCATCACCACATCACTGGCCGCCATCACCTCGCGAGAACGGCCACGCACCAAGGTCACCGACAGCTTAACTTCAAGCGACTCCACCAACGCCTCAATTTGCCGCTCGCGGTCACGGTTTACGCAGGGAATAACCAGCTGGATATCCGGCCTGCGACCTTGCAGCCAACGAGACGCTTCCAAAAACAAGGTCCCTAAGCGTTCAACTTCGCCACCCCGGCTGCCAGGTAAGACAGCCAAAACCGGCCTATCTGCATCAAGGCCTAGTGCTTCTCGGGCTGCCAACGTATCGGGCTCCATCGGCACCCGGTCAGCGAGCGGATGACCTACGAAGGCTACGGGTACGTTGTGCTCTTCGTAAAATCGGGCTTCGAAAGGAAGCAGCGTCAGCATCAAGTCGATCGATTTGGCTATCTTGAAAATACGTTTCTGACGCCAAGCCCACACCGAGGGACTGACATAATGCACAGAAGGAATGCCCGCCTCGCGACACCGGCGCTCGATAGTAATGGTGAAATCTGGTGAATCGATGCCGATCACAACATCAGGAGGGGTTGTAAAGAAGTAATCCAGAAGACGGGCGCGGATGCTGAACAGCTCCCGGATTCGCCCTAATACTTCCACCAGCCCCATCACGGAAAGTCTTTCCATGGGAACCAAAGAATGGAAGCCTTCGGCAATCATCTCATCACCACCAATGCCAACAAAACGAGCATTGGGGTATCGTAAGCGAAGCGACCGAACAAGCCCGGCACCAAGAATATCCCCCGATGCCTCCCCTGCGATAATCGCTATAGTTACTTTGCGAAAGCTGACTGATTCAACCTGAACATTTGCCACCGACAGCCTCCTGCCGACTTAGCGAATGATGCCGCGATCCGATCCCCGGAGCGAGGCAATCAGAGGCTTCATCACAGGGGTATCAGCGTAACTTTCCTCAAGTTCCGCCAGCGCTTGCTCGCTGGTTAAACCCTGTCGGTAAATAACCTTGTAAGCACGGCGCAACGCCAACAAATCTTCTTTGCTGAACCCTCGGCGTTTCAGGCCTTCAACATTCATACCGTGCGGCTGAGCAGATTGGCCGCTGGCCATGACATACGCAGGAATATCTTTCAAAACGATACTGCCGCCTGCCGCCATACTGTGCGCACCAATGTGGCAGAACTGATGCACCATGGTGCCACCGCCGAGAATCGCAAAGTCACCGACCGTGACATGGCCTGCCAAGGTCGCGCAGTTCGCCAAAATGGTACCGTTGCCAACCACACAGTCGTGGGCAACGTGCACATACGCCATCAGGAGATTATCGTTACCAATGCGAGTTTCACCGCGATCTTGTGTAGTGCCGCGATGGATGGTGCAGTTCTCGCGAATGGTGTTGTTGTCGCCGATGACGAGCGTTGTCGGCTCACCCGCGTATTTTTTGTCCTGACACTCTTCCCCAACACTGGAGAATTGGAAAATCCGGTTATTTTTGCCGATAACCGTTGGACCTTTTACAACAACGTGGGAAAGAATCTCGGTGTTATCACCGATTTCCACATTCGGGCCAATATAGCTCCAAGGGCCTACCGTTACGTTGGCCCCCAGCTTGGCTGATGGGTCCACAATCGCTTGAGGATGGACACCCGACCAGTCATTTGTCGCCATCAAACTTCTCTCTCAGCGGTTAGTATTTCTGCCACGCAGACAACGTTGCCATCAACCAACGCGCGGCAATTAAATTTCCATAGGCCTCGCTTGGCGGAAACAAGCTCGGACTCCAGTTCCAAGCGGTCTCCGGGGCGCACAGGGCGTTTAAAACGAGCCTTATCGGAACCAGCCAAATATTGTATCACGCCGTCTGACGGTTTCCGTCCTACTGTCACAAACCCGAGAATGCCTGAAAGTTGGGCCATTGCCTCAATAATCAACACACCAGGCATGATCGGGTTATCCGGAAAGTGTCCGGTAAAAAAGGGCTCGTTGAACGACACGTTCTTATAGCCTTTGATCGATACATTCTTCTCGACTTCGGTTACCCGGTCGACCAGCATAAACGGATATCTATGCGGCAAGTATTCCAGAATTTCTTCGATGTTCATTGTCATGACCGGCCTCAGCCCTTAAATTTCTTTTCGAGTTCTTTAATTCGTCGCGCCAAGCCGTCTAACTGCCTGAAACGAACTGCATTTTTTCGCCACTGTCGATTTTTATCTGCAGGTAGCCCGGACGAATACACACCCGGTTCCGATATATCATTAGTGACCATACTCATCCCTGTCAGATGAACCTGGTCGGCAATATCGAGATGTCCAGCTACCGCTGAAGCGCCGCCGAACACACAGTATTTACCAACGCTTGTGCTACCTGCGATCGCAGTCATAGCTGCCAAAGCGCTGTGATCACCAATCTGAACGTTATGAGCAACTTGAATGAGGTTGTCCAGCTTCACCCCATTACCGATCACCGTGGGCTCCAATGCACCACGATCAATCGTCGTGTTGGCACCTACTTCAACATCATCACCCAGAACAACGCCACCTAGCTGGGCAATGCGGTGCCACTCGCCCTTGTCGTTCGCAAAACCGAAGCCCGCACCACCGATGACAGCACCACTCAGAATACTGCATCGCCGTCCAACAACAACGTCATGAGCCAGAGTAACCCGGGGGTTGAGTACTGTACTGTCGCCAATACGAGACCGGGCTCCAACGACAGAGCCGGCACCGACAACCACTTGTTCACCAATAACCACCTCGGCCTCCACCACCACTTGAGGCCCAACACTGGCCGTCGAGGAGATCGTCGCACTGGGATCAACGACCGCGCTGGGATGGATACCCGCGGGAGCAACAGGGGTGCGGTCGAACCAATGGCTAAGCTGAGCATAACCCATGTATGGGTTGTCTAATATCAGGACATTGGTTTGAGCTTGATCAGCCGTGGCGGGAGACACAATGACGGCTCCGGCTTGGGTCTCTCTCAAATACTTACCGTAAGAAGGGTTCGCCAGAAAGCTAATGTGACTGGCTCCTGCCGCCTGCAGAGTTGCCATGCCAGACACCCTGGCGTCCGGATCTCCCCGGAGGCTGGCCCCCAACGCATCAGCAATTTCCTGAAGACGAAAGGATGTTTCTGCCATTGTTATCTCCAAATATCCGGAACGGGGAGGCCGTGCTTTTTTAACGGTTCAGCTTTTCAAGCAATTGCGGAGTCAAATTCATTTCCGGCTTCACGTAAACAACAGCCTCGCTCGGCAAAATCAAATCCAAGCCATGCTCATCCAAGAGCTCTTTAACGGCTACATCCACCTCAGGGCGCGCACTTTCCAGGAACTGCTGTTTGCGCTGTGCCACCGTTGAGTCAAGACGCTGCTTAAGGAAGTTAAACTCCTGAACCTTCTCCTGAAACTCGGCCGCCAACTTGGTGCGTTCGCTTTCATTCATCATCGCCCCGTCTTTTTCCAGACGATCTTTCAGTTTGCGAGCGGTCTCCTGGGCTTCGCGCACTTTGTTTTCATCGGCGGCGAAATCTTTCTGCAATTTTTCACTGAACGCCTGGGCGTCATTTGACGAAAACAACGCCTGACGCAGATCCACCACGCCCACGCGAGTCTCTGCCGCGGCGTGAAAAGAGAAGGCCAGTAATAGCGAGCCTAGAACTGCTGAAATACGTTTCATTAAAACTCTCCTTTGTTTCATCTTTTCGTTTTTATATTACGTGTCAGAACGTCTGCCCCAGCGAGAACTGGAACACCTGAGTATCATCACCACTCTTGTCATTCAGCGGCTTAGCAAGACTGAATGCCAGCGGGCCAACGGCCGTAATCCATTGGAAACTCACCCCCGCTGAGGTCCGCACTTCCGTCAATTCAGGATCAAAACCACGGTCCGTATCAAACACCTGACCAGCATCCAGGAAAAACGACGTGCGCATGCTTCGGGTATCACCGGCGAACGGTGTCGGGAAGATCAACTCTAGGCCTGCTTCCGTCAGCAGGTTACCGCCAAACGGATCCGGATCGGAGAAATCGCTTGGTTGGTTTGTCGCTTTGTTACCCAAAGAGTTGGCTCGATAACCGCGCACCGAACCATATCCCCCAGAGTAGAAGTGCTCGAAGAACGGCATTTGCGAACGGTCGCCATAACCATCACCAAACCCAACTTCGGTTCGCGCTCGAACAACCCAGCGCTGACTGTCAACCAATGGGAAATAGAAGTCCGTGCGGTGGCTGGCTTTGTAGAACGTCAGATCACTAACTGGTACGGCCACATCCAATGACAGAGAGTGACTATAGCCCTTGGTCGGAAGCACACCGCGGTTTAAGGTACTCCGGCGCCAGCTACCAAACAGGAAGTAGTTGGTAAATGAATCCCCTTCGTCTTCAATAAAGGTTCTGACTTCCTCCGAAGAGAAAACGCCTTTCTGGATATCTGAACGGGTAACACCCACACCAAAATTGAGCCGGGTGATGGAATCCGTCGGGTAACCAAACGTCATCCGGGCGCCGTATTCATCCAGCAAGTAGGATGAAATATCCTCTTCCTGATAATCCGTTTCCCGTGCGAACAGGCTGAAGCCGCGGCTCACTCCATCAACGGTGTAATACGGATCCATGTAGGAAACGTTGGCACTCTTGACGGAATCACTAAAGTTCACCCCGAACGAAACCCGCTTGCCGCTGCCGAAGAAGTTATTCTCGGAAACCGACGCACCCAGGATCACACCGGAGTTCTGAGAGAAGCCCACCGAGGCGGACAAACTCCCTGTCGGCTGTTCTTGGACGCTGTAATTAACATCGACCAAATCATCCGAACCCGGAACCGGCGCGGTTTCCACATCAACCGTTTTGAAGAAGCCCATGCGCTCAAGACGGGTTTTCGAGAACTCGATTCGATCGGAAGAGGCAACACCCCCTTCCATCTGCGTCATTTCTTGGCGCAGCACTTCGTCTTTGGTGGATACGTTGCCATTGAAATTAACACGGCGTACGTAGGCGCGTTTGCCCGGCTCTATATAGAAGGTTACCTTCGCAGTGTCATCTTCGTTAGGCTCGGGTACCGCATTCACACTGGCAAAGGCATAACCTTCACGGCCTAGACGGAACGACAAAGCTTCAGAAATCGCCGTCATCTGCGCACGGGAGAACACATCCCCCTCCTCCACCGGAATAAACTTGCGCAACTCTTCCTCTTCAAGAATGAGGTTACCGCGCAACTGAATGTCGGAGATGGTGTATTGAGGGCCTTCGTTGAGGGCCATCGCAATGAAGACTTGCTGCTTGTCCGGCGAGATAGACACCTGACTGGACTCAACATTGAAATCCAGGTACCCGCGGTCCAAATAGAACGAACGTAAGGTTTCCAGATCACCGCTGAGTTTTTCGCGAGCGTACTTGTCGCTGTTGGTAAGCGAGTTCCACCAACTGCTGCTGCGCAACTCGAAAAGATCCGTCAACGTCTCATCGTCGAACTCGCGATTACCGACGATATTGATATGCTGAATAGCGGCTACCGAGCCTTCATTGATATCCAGTCGGATAGCAACACGGTTACGCGGCAGCTCTTCAGCCGAGGCCTTCACTCGTGCGTTGTAGCGCCCCTGCGCGATATAGGATCGCAGGATTTCGAGCTCCAGACGCTCAAGGGTCGCCCGGCGAAAGACCTGCCCTTCATCAAGGCCCGCACCAGCCAAGGCATCTGTCAGCATATCGGTTTCAATGTTTTTGTTGCCCTCAATTTCGATCGACGAAATGGAGGGGCGCTCACGCACCGTCAATATCAAAACACCAGCGTCTCTGCTGACCTCAATATCGGTAAACAAGCCCGTCCGAAACAGGTCTTTGATGGCGGCCGCCAAACGAGCTTCATCAATCTGCTCGCCCATATTAATCGGAAACGCGGAAAACACCGAACCCGCAGATACCCGCTGCAGGCCTTCCACCTCAATGTCCGCAACCGTGAATTCGTCCGCCAACGCTGGCTTCATACCGGTTGCGGTAATCGCGAGGCCAACAGCTACAGCTAGAAGAGAACGTCTCATTCAGTTATATCGCCTGGTTAATGTGCGGTAAGGAGCCCGCAATTCTCACAACCGCATCAGGTCGTTGTAAAGAGCAAACACCATTAAAGTCAGGATCAAAGCCATACCAATTCGTAACCCTAGCTCTTGAGCCCTTTCCGATAAGGGTTTCCGGCGAATAGCCTCAATCGTGTAATACACGATGTGACCACCATCCAGCACCGGTACTGGTAGCAAATTCAGTACACCCAGACTTACACTGAGATAAGCCAGAAAACGGACAAAATCTTCAAACCCCGAACTGACACTGGCTTCGGCAACTCGGGCAATGGTGATCGGCCCACTCAGATTCGTCGGTGACAGAAGTCCCGTAACCATCTTCTTGATGGCGACCAGAGTCAAACGGGTGTCAGCCCAAGTCTCATGCAACGCATTCGGTATCGCAGCCAAAGGCCCGAACTGTACTTCCCGAAGCACTTCGTCAGGCCATGAAATAGCTTCCACACCCGCACCCACGAAACCAATCACCTGCCCGTCGTCCAGAGTGCGAGCACCGGGCGTAACCGCCACTTCAAGCTGGCCACTGTCTCGGTCGACCGACAGAACTAACGGCTGCTCCGGTGCACTACGAATCCGCTCAACCAAGGCAAACCAATTGTCTACTGGCTCTCCATTTACGGCGAATACACGGTCACCAGCCTGCAGTCCGGCAGCCTGAGCGCGACCGTCTTCAACCACCTGCCCCAATACGGCCGGAACTTCAGGGCGCCAAGGGGTCACACCAAACTCTGCCAACGGGTTCGGAGCATCATCACTCAGCGCCCAACCATTCAACGGCCCTGACACCACACCCCGAGAACCCTGCTCGGAAATTTGCAATGACACCTGCCCGTACTCTCCAGCACGCTCCAACAGGCGCATATTCACATCCCGCCAGGACGTTACTCGATGGCCATCCACCGAGTGTATTTCCATACCTTCCTGCAAGCCCACACGTTCAGCAGCACTGTCTGTAGCCACCTCACCAACGATAGGAGCGACAGTCGTGACACCCACAACGCTGATCAGCCAATAAGCGAGAATCGCAAAAATAAAGTTGGCTATCGGTCCAGCAGCGGCAATGGCAATACGCTGAGAAGGCGGCTTAGAGGTAAAAGCCTGGTCCCGCAACTCTTCAGGAACAGGACCTTCACGCTCATCCAGCATTTTGACATAACCACCTAACGGAATGGCCGCAATGGCGTATTCGGTGCCCTGGCGGTCATACCAGGAGAAAAGCGGTTTACCGAAACCAACCGAGAATCGAAGCACTTTTACACCGAAACGTCGGGCCACCCAAAAATGCCCATACTCGTGCAGGGTAACCAAGATTCCCAGAGTCAGCGCTAATGCCAGTACGCTTTGAATAATCTGCATAGGTCTTCCGGTGTTGGTCTGGGCTACAGCTTAATGAAACGCCGACACGATATCAGGCCGACAATAAGCCAATCTGCTCGCTGGCTTGCGCGCGTGCCTCAGCATCTTTAGCGAAAATGGTTTCGAAGCTATCGGCGTCGACCACATGAGTGACGGCTAGCGTTCGCTCTATGATAACGGGGATATCGGTAAAGGACAGCTTACCTTCAAGAAATGCAGCAACCGCGATTTCATTCGCAGCATTAAGAACGGCAGGTGCTGTTCCGCCGGTTGCGAACGCATCAGCCGCCAAACGCAAACACGGGAAACGCTGCACATCCGGGCGTTCGAAGTGGAATTTACCGATAGCGAACAAATCGAGAGGAGCCACACCCGCTGCAATACGCTCTGGCCAAGCCATACCGTTCGCAATGGGTGTGCGCATGTCTGGGCTTCCCATCTGGGCCAGTACAGACCCATCGGCGTACTCCACCATCGAATGAATGATGCTTTCCGGGTGAACGTGCACTTCGACATGATCCGGGGTGGTGTTGAACAACCAACAGGCTTCAATCAGCTCCAACCCTTTGTTCATCAACGTAGCGGAATCAACCGAGATCTTTTGGCCCATAGACCAGTTCGGATGAGCACAGGCTTGAGCCGGTGTTACCGAACTTAGTGATTCTGCTGTAAATGTACGGAAAGGCCCGCCAGAGGCTGTGAGAAAAATGCGAGTGATACCGGCAGCAACGGGGTTACGCACCTTGTCAGCCGGCATGCACTGGAAGATGGCGTTGTGCTCCGAATCGATGGGCAAAAGCTCCGCTCCCGATTCAGCCACCGCATCCATAAACAATTTGCCGGACATCACCAGCGCTTCTTTGTTAGCCAGCAGCACACGCTTGCCCGCACGAACCGCAGCAAGTGTGGGCGCAAGCCCGGCTGCACCCACGATAGCGGCCATCACAGTGTCCGCTTCTTCTGCTGCAGCTACCTGACACAACCCTAGCTCGCCACTGAGCACGGTTGTTCCCGGCATATCTACCAGCAACTCTGCCAACTCACGGGCGGCATCACCATCGGCCATCACCGCAAAAGCAGGCTTGAACTCCCGACACAAAGCCGCCAACTCTTGCGCCCGCGTGCCGGCTGTCAATGCCCACACTGAAAAACGTTCCGGATGCCGGCGGACAACGTCGAGAGTACTAAGCCCTATCGAGCCGGTCGCCCCTAAAACGGTAACGCTGCGCTGGGTCATACAGACACGCTGGCCGCGCCCAGCCAACCAAGCAACGTAATGATCAATGCGAAAACCGGAATCGCGGCGGTGAGGCTGTCAATCCGGTCCATAATGCCACCATGTCCTGGCAACAGTTGGCTGCTGTCTTTGATGCCACGAAATCGCTTGAGCATGCTTTCAAGCAAGTCGCCCAACACTGAAACGAAACCTGTAAACAAGCTGGCAATGAGTAACAAAAGCGTATCTTGCAAGCTGGCACTGGCGATATAGCTGGCAACCAAAGCCAACACACCCACAGCGACCAAGCCACCCCAAACACCGGCCCAAGACTTTCCGGGGCTCACACGAGGCGCCAATTTGGCCTTGCCAAACGCCCGGCCCGCAAAGTATGCACCGATGTCGGCTACCCAAACCATGAGGAAGATATAGAGAATCACCAACAAGCTGTTGGTCAAAGCGCCAAATTCAAAACCGCCGGTGCGCAGATGATTCAAACCGACCCACGCTGGCAGAAGCACAAACAACCCCATTAGCGCCCTGACCGCCGTAGAACCCCAGGTATCTGAACCTCCCGGATAACGACTAACCAGGCCCAAGCACACTAACCACCAGGCAAACGCCAATGATAAAACCACCACAGCAGACACATTGAGCTGCGATATCAACGCCATCAAAACGGCAACACCGGCAGCATATGCAATGCGCCCACCCTGACCCTCAATACCCGACATGTTGGCCCACTCCCAGGCACCGAGAGCAATAATTGCACCGGTGAAGAGCGAAAAACCGAACGCGGGTAAAAAGAAAATGCCGCCGATCGCAATCGGAGCCAGGATAAGAGCGGTAATAATTCGAGTTTTAAGCACGGTAATAATCGCTATGTCGTTATTGTTTTGTGGCTTGGGAGTCAAGCTGATCGTCGGTTTGACCAAAGCGACGTTTGCGCTGACCATAGGCCTCCAACGCTTTCACCATTTCTTCAGCTTTGAAATCTGGCCAGAAAACATCGGAGAAGTAAAACTCCGTATAGGCCAAGTGCCACAATAGAAAGTTGCTGATGCGCTGTTCACCGGCCGTACGAATCAGCAAATCTGGCATCGGCAAATCACCGATACTCAAATTTTGCTGAATCAAATCATCGGTAATATCGGAAGGTGCCAACTCACCGGCGCGAACTTTTTCTGCAACCGCCTGAGTGGCCTGAGTGATGTCCCAGTGCCCGCCATAATTGGCAGCGATCACCAATGTCATCGCCGTATTATCGCGAGTAAGCGCCTCGGCTTTTTCCATATGCTCTTGGAGCAAGGAGTTAAACGGAGTGCGATCGCCGATAATCCTTAACCGGATGTTATTGCGGTGAAGTTTTCGAACCTCGCGCTCAAGCGCCATCACAAACAGCCGCATCAGCGCCGACACTTCGTCTTTCGGACGACGCCAGTTCTCACTGGAGAAGGCGAACAGGGTAAGTACTTCAACACCCTGCCGAGCACAGGTTTCAACAACGGCTTTAACCGCATCCACTCCGGCCTTATGGCCCGCGACGCCCTTCAACCGCCGGGCTTTCGCCCACCGATTATTGCCATCCATGATAATGGCCACATGCCGGGGACGACTACTTGCCGTCACCGGGATTTCTGCGGTTATTTGATCCGTCATGAAACCCTCTGCGCAGTGGCACTTTCAACCACTGCTGACTCTGTTCCTGTTCGATCTGACGGTTACACCGCCATCAGATCCTCTTCTTTCGCCTTCAGCATCTTTTCGATCTCGGCGATGTATTTGTCAGTCAACTTCTGGACATTATCCTCGCCACGGCGCATTTCATCTTCGTTGATGTCCTTCTCTTTGAGAAGATCCTTCAGCATGCCGTTGGCATCACGACGAGCGTTACGAACAGACACTCGACCCTGCTCTGCATCGGCACGAGCTTGCTTGGCCATTTCTTTACGAGTCTGCTCAGTCAGCATGGGCATAGGCACGCGAATCGCATCACCGTTGCTGGAAGGGTTCAACCCCAAGTCAGACATCATGATTGCCTTCTCGATGGCTGAAATGATGTTCTTTTCCCAAGGCGCAACCAGCAACGTGCGGTTGTCTTCCACGTTCACGCTGGCCACCTGCTTAAGCGGGGTGTCCTGCCCGTAGTAGTTCACCATCACGCTATCGAGAATCGCGGGGTGAGCGCGACCGGTACGGATTTTGTTGAAAGCCGAGGTCAGCGCCTCAAGGCTCTTCTGCATTTTTGATTCAGCTTCAGTCTTAATATCGTCAATCACGTCGAAACCCTCAATTCGTTACTCAATCAATGTGCCTTCTTTCTCACCGGTCACAATACGGGTGAGAACGCCTGGCTGGTTCATATCAAACACCCGCAACGGCATGCCGTGGTCACGAGCCAGACAGATAGCGGTAAGATCCATCACGCCAAGTTTGCGATCCAAAACCTCATCGTAGGTCAGGCGATCGTATTTTACTGCGGTGGGGTCCAGATTGGGATCCGCGTTATACACACCATCCACCTTGGTCGCCTTCAGAACGGCATCCGCCTCAATTTCAATACCGCGAAGACAAGCGGCTGAGTCAGTCGTAAAGAAAGGATTGCCTGTACCCGCACTAAATATCACCACGTCGCCTTCTTTCAGGTCGCGAACAGCGCGACGACGATCGTAATGCTCAACAATACCGCTCATGGGAATCGCAGACATAACCCGGGTACGAATATTTGAACGCTCAAGCGCGTCGCGCATTCCCAAGCCATTCATCACGGTAGCCAGCATACCCATGTGGTCGCCAGTCACACGATCCAAGCCCGCCTCGCTTAACGCTGCACCGCGGAACAGGTTGCCGCCACCGATTACGAGAGCAACCTGAACACCGATACCCACAAGGGCACCAATCTCCAATGCCATGCGGTCAAGTACTTTAGGATCAATACCGAACTCGTGCTCCCCCATAAGGGCCTCACCGCTGAGTTTCAGCAGAACACGCTTATATCTAGGTTGATTGGTTGAAGATGTCGGTGTCGGCATGGTGATCCCCTTTTCGTCTTTTGGCTGTGCGGCTTCAAACCCTTCGCAGGCTTGTATCTGACATATCCCTCTCATCCTAGCGCAAAAAAAGGGGTATCTCAGATACAAGCCCGCCACGAAAGCCGGGCGAACCCGGCTGACGTGGCAGACTTAGGTAGCGCTACTGTCTTCGACAGATGCACTCAAAAAATGGATCAGGCCTTGCCTGTGCCAGCGGCCGCAGCCACTTCAGCAGCAAAATCCACTTCTTCTTTTTCGATGCCTTCACCCACTTCCAGACGAGTAAAGCCAACCAGCTCGCCACCGGCGGCCTTGATCAACTCATCCACTTTCTGCTCAGGGTTCTTAACGAAAGGCTGTTCGATCAGGCTGTTCTCAGCCAGGAACTTCTTGATACGGCCGCCCATCATCTTTTCAACGATTTCGGCAGGCTTGCCTTCCATATCAGGCTGAGACCGGATGATGGCTTCTTCTTTAGCCAACTCGTCGGCAGGCATTTCTTCCGGCTTGCCAACACGCGGGTTAACCGCAGCTACGTGCATAGCAATGTCGCGAGCCAGTTCTTCGGTGCCAGCACTCAGTGCGACAACAGAGGCGATCTTGCTGTTGCTGTGAACGTATCCACCAACAACCGGACCTTCAACCTTAACCAGACGACGAACAGTGATGTTCTCACCAATCTTCTGAACCAGCGCTTCACGCTTGCTTTCCAGATCGCCTTCCATCAGCTTGGCAACGTCAGTTTCGCCTTTTTCAAACGCAACGTTCAGAACGTCGTTAGCGAAGTTCATGAAGTTGTCGTCACGGGCAACGAAGTCAGTCTCAGAGTTAACTTCCAGGATGAAAGCAACAGTCTTGTCGTCGGAAACCTTAACCAAAGACACACCTTCAGCAGCGGTACGACCGGCTTTCTTGGCAGCTTTCAGACCAGATGACTTACGAAGCTCTTCGATTGCAGCATCAACACTGCCCTCAGCTTCAACCAGTGCTTTTTTGCACTCCATCATGCCAAGACCAGTGCGCTCACGCAGCTCTTTGACCATTGCAGCGGTAATTGCAGCCATGTTCAGTCCTCTCAATCAGTTACAAATTCGGTGGGAAGGCATGCCCGGATAAAAAGGGGCATGCCTTATAACTTAAACCTGACGGTCAAGCATTACTCGGCAGCTGGAGCAGCGCCTTGGGCATCTTCGCTAACTTCTACAAACTCGTCAGCACCGCCGGTAGCCTGGGAAGACTCCATGCAGGTGTCAGCAACAGCCTTCACGTAGATCTGGATAGCGCGAATCGCATCATCGTTACCCGGAATTACGTAGTCAACGCCGTCAGGATCGCTGTTGGTATCAACAACACCAATAACAGGGATACCCAGCTTGTTCGCTTCTTTGATAGCGATACGTTCGTGGTCTACGTCAACAACGAACAGCGCGTCTGGCAGGCCGCCCATGTCTTTGATACCACCGATAGAACGCTCAAGCTTATCCATCTCGCGGGTACGCTCAAGAGCTTCTTTCTTGGTCAGTTTGTCAAAAGTACCGTCTTTGCTCTGGGCTTCCAGATCACGGTAGCGACGGATTGACTGACGAATGGTCTTGTAGTTGGTGAGCATGCCACCCAACCAGCGGTGGTTAACGTAAGGCTGGCTAGAACGCAGTGCTTCTTCCTTGATGATCTTGGCTGCGGCACGCTTGGTACCCACAAACAGGATCTTGTTCTTGCTTTCGGTCAGCTGCTGAATGAAATCCAGCGCCTGGTTCATCGCAGGAACAGTTTGCTCAAGGTTGATGATATGAATCTTGTTACGAGCACCAAAGATGTATTTACCCATCTTCGGGTTCCAGTAACGGGTTTGGTGTCCAAAGTGAGCACCTGCTTTAAGCAGGTCACGCATATTTACCTGAGCCATGATATTTACCTTTTAGCTTCGGGTTAGGCCTCCACGCATCCAATTGCCCCAACCTGTCTCCTTAAAGCAGGAGCTGGCACCCTGGGACAACGTGCTGACACGTGTGTGAATTTACCGAGTTTTGTTTCGGCGGGCGCGTTTATACCATATCCAACTCCCGCAACGCCATTACTTTTGGCAAATACCTTCCTTGTACCTATCGCTCCAGCCCCTTAAAATGCGGGCTTGATGCATATAAACAGGAAGTCCGATGCAAGTATCTATTAAGACCCCCGAAGAAATCGAAAAGATGCGGGTAGCCGGCCGCCTGGCAGCCGACGTTCTGGAAATGATCGGCGAGCACGTCAAACCTGGCGTAACCACCGAAGAGCTTGACCGCATCTGCCACGACTACATTGTGAATAAACAGCAGGCCATTCCTGCCCCGCTGAACTACAAAGGTTTCCCGAAGTCCATCTGCACCTCGGTTAACCATGTGGTGTGCCACGGCATCCCGACCGACAAAAAAGTTCTGAAAGATGGCGATGTCATCAACATCGACGTAACCGTCATTAAAGACGGCTACCACGGCGACACCAGTAAGATGTGGGTTGTCGGCAAGCCCAAGCCCGGCTCAGAGCGCCTGATTCAGATCACCCAGGAATGCTTGTATAAAGGCATTGAGCTGGTGAAGCCCGGCGCGCGCCTTGGCGACATTGGTCACGTGATCCAGAAGCACGCGGAGAAACACCGTTATTCTGTGGTTCGGGATTATTGTGGTCACGGCATCGGGGCTGTATTCCATGAAGAACCTCAAGTCATGCATTACGGCACACCGGGTACTGGCCTTGAACTCAAAGAAGGCATGACATTCACCATCGAGCCGATGCTGAACCAAGGTAAATACCACACCAAGTTGCTGGCTGACGGGTGGACTGCGGTCACCAAAGACCACAAATTGTCGGCCCAGTGGGAGCACACCATTTTGGTAACGGCAGACGGCCACGAAGTTCTGACCAAACGTTCAGAAGAGTCTTTCTAAGTGGACCGAAGCGAGCTGGAACACCGCATCAGTCACGACTCGTCGCCGGTTGTTGCGGCAAAGGAATTTCTACAGCATCACTATCAAGCCGATGCCGAAGCCTTTCGACAAGGCGCTGACGTCAGAGCTCTGGTTCACGCCAGAGCCGCGACAGTCGATACCGTGCTTCGATTGATCTGGAATCGTTATCCTCTTTCCAGCTCGCCCGACATCGCCCTTGTTGCCGTAGGTGGTTACGGCCGGGGCGAACTCCACCCCCACTCAGATATTGATCTGCTTATCCTGACACGTAAGGGAACCGAAAGCGCATGGCAAGACGACCTAAGCGCCTTCATCACCCTGTTGTGGGATTTGAAACTGGACATCGGCCACAGCGTTCGCAATGTTGACGAATGCATTTCGGCCGCGAAACAAGACATCACCATTCTAACCAACCTGCTGGAAACCCGGACGATCGCGGGCCCTGACAGCCTTCGGGAAGACCTGACCGAGCAGGTGTATCTGGACGACGTGATGTCCGACAAAGATTACTTTGTCGCCAAGTGGGAAGAGCAACAGAAACGCCATAAAAAGTACGGCGACACTGAATACAACCTGGAACCGAACGTCAAAGGCTCTCCCGGCGCCCTGCGAGACATACAAACGATCGGATGGATCACCAAACGCCACTTTTTGCTGGAAAGTACGGCCGACCTAGCCCGCTTCAGCATCATTACCGATGAAGAACACCGAGTATTACTGGAAGGCGAAACCTTTCTCTGGCGTTTGCGCTTCGGCCTTCAGCTCATCGCCGATCGTAATGAAAACCGAATGCTGTTTGATCACCAGCGAGCCCTCGCCGCAATGTTAGGCTACAAGGACGAAGGCAAACGTCTCGGCGTCGAGCTGATGATGCAGTCTTACTACCGCACTGTTTTGGCATTGGCGGAGCTCACCGACGTTATTCTTCAATATTACGACGAAGCGATTCTCGGCAGCGGCAGCGAAGATGAAATCAGACCCCTGAACAAGCGCTTCCAAATGCGCAACTTCTACATCGAAGCCATCAACAATCAAGTGTTTGCTTACGCGCCCTACGCCATCATGGAAATATTCGTGTTGATGGCGCAGCATCCGGAAATTAAGGGCATTCGAGCAACCACCATTCGCTCACTGCGGGCGCACCGACACCTGATTGACGATGTTTTCCGCTCCGATCTGGCGGTAACCAGCCTGTTCATGGAGCTCCTGCGCACCCCCCATGCGTTACACAAAACGCTGTCTGCAATGAAAAAGTACGATGTGCTTGGTCGGTATCTACCCGAGTTTGGCGACATCATCGGCCAGATGCAGCACGACCTGTTCCACATCTATACGGTGGATGCGCACACCATGCGCGTTATCCGTAACATGGTCAGATTAACCACTGAGGAAGCGAGAACCGAGTACCCCCTCGCCTCGCGTTTGATTCATCGCCTACCAAAAATGGACACCCTGTTTATCGCAGGTTTGTACCACGACGTTGCCAAAGGCCGCGGGGGCGACCATTCTGAACTCGGCGCCATTGATGTCGAAGCCTTCTGCGAACGACACCATTTAAGTGAGCGGGACACCCGGCTGATTGCCTGGCTGGTGGAGAACCATCTGCTTATGTCGATGACCGCCCAACGCAAAGACATTTCAGACCCGGACATCATTCAGGCGTTTGCGCGAGCCATCCCAAGCCAGGCGCACCTTGACTACCTGTACACTCTAACCGTGTGCGACATCAGCGCCACCAACCCAAAGCTTTGGAACACTTGGCGCGCCTCCTTGTTGCGCCAGCTCTACATCGAAGCAAAACGGGCACTGCGCCGAGGCATAGACACACCGGTCAACCGGCAGGCGTGGATTGACGCTACCCGCGAAGAAGCCCGGGGAATTCTTAACGCCCAGAATATGACCGACGAGCAAATCGATCAGATCTGGGACACGGTTGACGAAGAATACTTTCTTCAGGATTCCACCGTCGATATCGCTTGGCAGACTGCGGCCATCATCCGCCATGGCGATAACCCGGACCCACTGGTGCTGATACGAGACACCCGCGGCGGGCCAACCGACGGCTACTCCCAGATTATCATCTACATGCGGGACCGGGTTGCCCTGTTCGCAGCGACTACCGCTGTGCTCGAACAGCTCAACCTGAACATTGTCGATGCTCGCATCAATTCCAGCGAGGGGCCTCACTCGATCAGCTCTTATATTGTGCTGGACGAGCAAGGACAACCGCTGGGCATCGACCCGGCCCGCAAAGAGCGCGCGCGCAAACGCCTGATTGAAGAGCTGGATGATCCGGAAGACTATCCGGACATCATTCACCGGCGTACTCCGCGGCAACTCAAACACTTCGCCTTCCCGACCGAAGTCACTTTTTCCAATGACACCATCAACCAAAGAACGTTGATGGAAGTCATCACACCCGACCGTCCCGGCCTGCTGGCCCGGATTGGCCAGGTCCTACTCGAACACCGGGTTCGGCTAACCAATGCCAAAATCGCGACCCTGGGCGAGCGAGTAGAAGACGTTTTCTTCATTACCGACGAACAAGGCCGGCCGCTAAGCGATCCCGCCGAGTGCGAAGCCCTGCAACAGCACCTCTGCAAAATGCTGGACGAGATTCAATGAATTCCAACTTAGAAAGACTGCACCCTTACCCATTCGAAAAACTCGCGAAGCTGAAAAACGGCATCACCGTGCCAGAGCACCTCGCACCGATTTCACTGGGCATTGGTGAACCCAAACACCCAGCTCCGGCTTTTGTAAAGCAGGCAGTGGCCGACAATCTGGATAAACTGGCCAACTACCCCACCACCAAGGGCATCGACGAGCTGCGCGAAACCATTGCCAGCTGGGCGACCCGCCGCTTCAACTTGAGCGGAGGCTCACTCGATCCGGCGCGCAACGTCGTCCCGGTCAACGGCACCCGAGAAGCCATATTTTCGTTGGTGCAGGCCGTTGTTGACTCGAGCAAACCCGCTACCGTGGTCAGCCCGAATCCGTTTTATCAGGTGTACGAAGGAGCCGCCTTCCTCGCGGGCGCCGATCCGGTTTACTTGCCTTGCGATGCCAGCAACGGTTTCATTCCGGATTTCGACAAGGTTCCGGAGTCCGTGTGGGCCAACTGCCAGGTACTGTTTCTGTGCTCCCCCGGCAACCCCAGTGGAGCCGTGGTCAGCCGGGAAACTCTGACCAAAGTAATCGAACTGGCCGACCGTCACGATTTTATTGTGGCGTCTGACGAGTGCTATTCCGAACTCTATCCCGACGAAGCCAACCCGCCTGAAGGCCTTCTGCAAACCTGTGCAGCCCTTGGCCGGCATGACTTCAAACGCTGCGTGGTGTTTCACAGCCTATCAAAACGCAGCAACCTGCCCGGCCTGCGCTCCGGTTTTGTCGCCGGCGATGCCGACGTGTTGGCGGGTTACCTGAAATATCGCACCTACCACGGTTGCGCCATGCCCATTCACAATCAGCTGGCCAGCATCGCTGCGTGGAACGATGAAGAACACGTAAAAGAAAATCGATCGGCGTATCGCGCCAAATTTGAAGCAGTGGTACCCATCCTGCGCGAAGTTATGAACGTCGACTTCCCGGATGCCGGTTTTTATCTTTGGCCGGAAACACCGTTCGACGACGAAACCTTCGCTAGGGAATTGTCGGCCCAGCAGAACGTACACGTTCTACCCGGCCGTTACCTATCCCGCACCGTCGACGGCCACAACCCCGGCGAAAACCGGGTGCGCATGGCACTGGTAGCCCCCGTAGAAGAGTGCGTAGAAGCCGCTCACCGCATTGTCGAGTTTGTAAAAGGGTTCAAGGCATGAAGCTCTACGGCATTAAAAACTGCGACACCGTCAAAAAAGCCCGCAAATGGCTGGATGAAAACGGCATCGCCTACGAATTTCACGATTTCAAAAAAGACGGCCTCACCAGTGAAAAGCTGACCGAGTGGGAGCAGGCGTTGAATTGGGAAGCACTGATCAACAAGCGTGGCACCACTTGGCGAAAACTTCCGGATGAGGTTCGTGATACCATGACCGCCCAAAGTGCTCACGAGGTCATGCTGGAGAACACCTCCATCATCAAGCGCCCGGTTATTGAACGCGGCGAAACCGTTACTGTGGGCTTTAACGCAGACGAATGGGCTGCGTGGACGAACTAACAGATTAACCTCTGCCCGAGCCCCCTTAAACAAAAAAAGGGGGGGCAAAAGGCGGTGGAAAAGAACTCAGTTTTTAAACTTTATAAATAGGAGCAACCACCAGATGAGTTTTGCATTCGGCATCGGCATCGGCACCCAGAACAACCAAGGCGAATGGCTGGAAGTGTTCTATCAGCAACCGGTTATGACCCCAAGCAAAGACCTGATCGACGTGGTTGAAACCGCGCTGAACTACAAAGGCGGCAATCAGGCCATCGAAGCGAGCGCAGAGCAACTGACTCAGTTCGCCACCTCCCTTCGCCAACTGGGCGAAACCGCACAGGCCAAGCTGGCTGAGCAAGCGGCTGAAAGCAAAAGCCCGGTCGTTGTGACCGCACTGGCAACCGACGATACCGCGTCCAGCACGCCTGAGGTGTACCTGAAGCTGCACCTGATTTCTCACCGTCTGGCCAAGCCCCACAGCCTGAAGTTGGACGGTATCTTCGGTCTGCTACCAAACCTGGCCTGGACCAACGAAGGCGCCATTGATCTGAATGAACTGCCAGCTCGTCAGCTACAAGCTCGTGTTGAAGGCCGTACTCTGGAAGTGAAATCAGTCGACAAGTTCCCGCAGATGACCGACTACGTGGTGCCAACAGGCGTACGTATTGCGGACACCTCTCGTGTTCGTTTGGGCGCCTACGTAGGCGAAGGCACCACCGTGATGCACGAAGGCTTCATCAACTTCAACGCCGGTACCGAAGGCACCAGCATGATCGAAGGCCGTATTTCTGCAGGCGTGATGATCGGCAAAGGCTCCGACTTGGGCGGCGGCTGCTCTACTATGGGCACGCTGTCTGGCGGTGGCAACATCATCATCTCCGTGGGCGAAAACTGCCTTCTTGGCGCAAACGCTGGCATCGGCATCCCACTTGGCGACCGTTGCACCGTAGAAGCAGGCCTGTACATCACCGCGGGCACCAAAGTTGCACTGCTGGATGACAACAACGATCTGGTTGAAGTGGTTAAGGCTCGCGATCTGGCCAGCAAGAACGACTTGCTGTTCCGCCGCAACAGCCAGACCGGCGCGGTTGAATGCAAAACCAACAAAACGGCCATTGAGTTGAACGAAGAACTGCACGCCAACAACTAAGACCCGCACAAGCCCCTCTTCCGCGGCGGAGAGGGGCCATGTCAGACCAAGCAAGAGCCACCCTATGACCTTATCGCCTACCCTCGAACTCGCCATGGATCTCATTCGCCGCCAGTCGGTCACACCCGACGATGCCGGTTGTCAAGAATTGATGATGTCCCGCCTCGCCCCACTCGGCTTTGCCGGCGAGAACCTGCGATTTGGCGAAACCGACAATCTTTGGGCACGAAAAGGCGCTGACGGCCCAGTACTGGCCTTTGCCGGCCATACCGATGTGGTGCCAACCGGCCCCGAGCGAAACTGGGCTCACGCGCCCTTTGAGCCGGTCATTGAGGAAGGCTTTTTGTACGGCCGGGGCGCAGCCGATATGAAAGGCAGCCTGGCGGCATTCGTCACAGCTTGCGAACGTTTTGTCGCCAAGAATCCGAATCATCGTGGATCTATCGCCCTGCTCATCACGAGTGATGAAGAGGGCCCGGCTCACGATGGTACGGTCAAAGTGATTGAAACACTGGAAGCCCGAAACGAGAAAATCGACTGGTGCCTGATCGGCGAGCCTTCCAGCACCCACGAAGTGGGCGACGTTATCAAAAACGGCCGCCGCGGCTCACTGCACGGCTACCTGACCGTACACGGTACTCAGGGCCATGTGGCCTACCCGCATCTAGCCGAGAACCCGGTCCACACCGTTGCACCTGCACTCGATGCCTTAGCAAAAGAATTCTGGGATAACGGCAACGATTTCTTCCCGCCCACAACCTTCCAGATCACCAAAATTGAATCAGGCGTCGGCAGCAACATCATTCCCGGCGAATGCCTGGTGCATTTTAATTTCCGTTACTGCACCGAAAACACCGCCGAAAGCCTGGAAGAACGTGTAGTGGCGGTTTTGGATCACCACAACTTCAAGTACGACCTGCAATGGAACCTGAGCGGTCGCCCGTTCCTGACCGACCGAGGCGCTCTGGTATCTGCCAGCCAGGAAGCTATTCGCACCGTTACCGGGCGCGAAACCGAACTGTCTACCTCAGGTGGCACGTCAGATGGCCGTTTTATCGCCCCTACCGGAGCCCAAGTGGTCGAACTCGGCCCCATCAATGCCACCATTCACAAAGTAGACGAGTGCGTGAAGGCGGAAGATCTAGATACACTGTCAGACATCTACGAACAGATTCTGGTAGAACTGCTAGGGTAATTTGAAATGAGGGGGCAGGACCTCGTGCAGGTCTGACCCCGATTTTGAAATCAAACGCCACACTCAGTAATGCGGCGGCGGGGTCTCCTCATCCTCCCGCCGAATGTGGGAAGGCGCCACATCCTTTAGCTGCTGATGCATCAGCCGCTTCGCTTCCCATAGCTCCCGAATGTCCATTTCTTGCTTGGTTACTTGCTCGCTCAGCGTGTTGATCACGTCATCCTGGAATGCAAGTCGCATTTCCAGATCTGCAATTCGGTCTTCGAGAGTCTTTTTACTCATGAGGTTTGGTCAGCCCTTTCTCTAATCTGGTATCATGGCGCCTTTTACCGCCAACGCCAGATATTCTAAACGCAGAATTCAGCGGCGGTGTTCACTGCCGGACATGCCATTTTACCCGATGTGCGGCTTTTTATCGTTAGTGTTTAATTATGGAGAATAACCAACCAATGCGTAATCCAGCCAAAGCGATCCTTGTTGCTATCCTGATCGCAATTCCGGCACCGTTTGTTCTGGGCCTGTTACTGTCGGCCACCCCGGCACCACTGAAACTGCTCGCCATGGGCGAAGGTGTTGAAGCCCTGGGTAGCCAAGGTGGTATTGCCGCGTATGTGATGGCGTTTGCTGTTTTCGCCATTGTGGGTTTTATCGCTGTTTTAGTTGCCGGTAAGCAAGCAGCGCCTGCTGCCCCCGCTCGCACCCAGAACCGCCCGGCTCGTGCCAGCCAGCCACAGAACGATTACGACGACGAAGACGACTTTGACGACAACACTCCGGAAGGAGACGAAGAAGGTACCGTCAAATGGTTCAACGTCAAAAAAGGCTTCGGCTTTATCGTGCGTGAAAGCGGAGACGAGATCTTCGTTCACTTCCGTGCCATTCGTGGCCGTGGTCGTCGCGTGCTGCGCCAAGGCCAACTGGTTCGCTTCAACGTCGTTGATGCCGACAAAGGCCTGCAGGCAGACAACGTGTCTATCCTGAGCGATTGATCGTTCCCTGCGAAAACAAAAAGGCAGCCTTGATCGGCTGCCTTTTTACGTTCAGGGCGCGGTTAATTCCATACCACCTGCTGTTCCCCGCGATGATCTAATCGCCACCACTTTTCATCATCCACTGAATCGCCTTCCTGCCACTCGCCAAAACTGCAGCGAATCTCGCCTTCTATCATTCTCCAGGCACTTCGAGCGCACTCCAGATCGTTATTCCACGGCAGCTCGTCGCCCTCGATCACCAGCGACGTGAACCGTTTTCCAAATGCTCCCGGATACAACGTAATGCGCAGTGTTATCCCGTTGAACAGGGCCGTTCCTTTTGAAACGGAGGCGACATCTGCATCGTCCAACCGAACATTATCAAGTTGCCCTTCAAGCCACCGGGATACGGCACCCGGCTCAAGGTCACGAATGTATATTTCCAGATCCTGCACCCAAGGTATCTCCATGCTGTTGCTCATACTGTCGCACATAGTGAACCGGCTCTGGCGCGGCTGCAAGCCATCGCTCTAATTCCTGCCGAAGATCGTCCACGGTTAACCGGCGCAACGTGCCGAAACGCTGACGTTCGTGCCACAGCACTTCGGAGGCCGCCCTCGAAAGCTCTAGGTCTTGCACTTCCGGATCCTCATGGCTATAACTCTCCCCCCGCGCTACTGATACTAACGACTGCCTGCGGGCAATCTCCTGCCTACCCTCGAGCGCAATGGATTCTAGTGGTCCGCGGTTGGCAAACATCTGCAGACGAGCAGCCGCTCTTCCTACCCATTCGAGCATACCGCCTGGTGAGGCCACACATCGGCTTTGGCGGGTGGCCGCATATTCCACGGCGGAAAGCGCGATTTCAACGCCAAATCGTTTCTCGATCAACGGTTGATGCGCCGTGAGAATCGCACGCCGTTGCGCGGTGCTGACAGACGGCAATGGAACGATCTCCAGCGTTCTTCCGAGCAAATGGTTTAGCCGCTGCTCACCGCCTGCGTCGCTCCCCGCGCAGGGCGCGAGCAATAAAATGGGCCCACACCAGCTAGACACCAGTTCTCGGGCGACACCGTTTGGCTGCGCCATTAACTCCAGCAATTCAAGCGGGGATACGTTATCGAGCACTAAAACCGGCCAACCACATGCCTCCTCGCTTTGTGAGGGCACGGCAGGTTGTTCCAAAGCCATAACCTCTGCTTGCCGACGCAAATCAACCTGCACCCAATAGAGCCCCGGAGTGTCCAGAAGTGACTGAAGCCACGCCGTTTTGCCGCTGCCCCGTTCACCTTGAACCCACATGAGCCCGGTTTTGTTCGCCGCCAAAGAAACGGCAACGTCTTCTGCCAGCGTCAGCCAACTCGGCTCCACCATGGTTAATGGAGTATGCACCAACGCGTTCGCATCTCGTTCCCGGTACGCGCTTACGCCTTCATCCGGCCAGACACTTACCAATTCCAACACCGCAACATAAGCTTTATCTTGCAGGCGCTCAGCGCAGTTCACCAGGCCACGTAAAAGCTGTGACCAGTTCAACCAAGGGCTGTCAATAACCTCGCGGGTGGCGGAGATCCAATAGATGAGCTGCGACGACAAATCGCCATCCCCGTGAACCTCCGCAACAATCGGCTGTTCGCCCTGAATCGTCCGAATCAGCTCATCAAAATCCACGCCCCGCCGCTTGAGAAACGGAGCCACCGCCTCAACCTCATCCAGCATCGCCAACAGAAAGTCTTCCACGGTAATCACCGATCCGCCGCGCTTCCCGACCTTGTCTCGGGCCACCAGCAGTGCTTGCTGACATTGAGGCTCTAAGCATCCTTGCCAATCTTCCATTTAGGCTCTCCATCGGGGATAAAACAGCCCCGAATTTTAACAAACTCCACCCCGTGCGATGGCGGTAAAGGTCACACGGCGCTTATGTCATTGAATTAAACTTCTGAAAGCTATCGACATTGAGGATCCATTTTCGAACTCTCACCCGCTTTAGGTTTCAGGTATCCTGACCGTATGAATACAGTTTCAGAACCGCTTTCCCTACATCGCTTCAAAACTCCGGCAATACGTCATCTGGCTTGGCTGTGTGAAGCGCCTCAATTGGTGGCATCTCCCATCAGCTTTCGGCCCTCCGAGTTTCTTCCCTCGGATTATCTATCCACGCTCATACACTGGGACCGCCACCCAAAGGGCGCACCCGCTCGTTTGCTGGCCCCTATCGAAAAACGGCTCGGGCACTACTTTGAAAGGCTTTACGAAGTGATGCTAAGCGACCTCATGGGCTGGGAAGTTGTGTTGAAAAACCAACAAATACGAACCGAGAAACAAACGCTGGGAGAGCTGGATTTCTTGCTACGAAACCCGGCTTCCGGCGACTTGGAACACCATGAAATCGCCATCAAGTACTATCTGGGCGTACCCGCTGTCAATGGGCCAACCTTATGGTATGGGCCCAACGCGCGTGACCGGCTGGATCTCAAAACCAACCACATGCTATCTCACCAAAGCCAAATGACCCAGCGGCCTGAAACCCGAAACGTGCTAGCGGAACTCGGCATTCACGACCCCGTCAAACCACGGATATTCATGCCCGGGTATCTGTTCTACCCTGACGACGAATTCGCCGAACTGCCGGATACGTTTCCCGACGACCACCTAACCGGGAAATGGCGCTATGCCGCGAACCTCAATACAGAAGACACCCGCCATTGGGTTCGTCTGAACAAGCCCCATTGGATAGGCCCCTGGAACCAGCACGACCAACCAGATGCTAGTGCAGCCCGGGCAACCATCCAGTGGGTTGAAGCAGAAAGTATACCGGCACTGTTTGCGGAAATGGCTTGGCAAACCGAGCTATCTTGCTGGGTAGAAACAGATCGCTGGTTTGTAGTTCCCAGCAGCTGGCCCCAAAGTCGTCGCTAGCACAACATCAACACAGGAGATCATCATGAAATACCTGCACACCATGATCCGGGTCAGCAACCTGGACGAGACCCTTCACTTCTTCTGCGACCTGCTCGGCTTGGTCGAAATCAGCCGAAAAGACAGCGAGAAAGGCCGCTTTACACTGGTGTTCCTGGCAGCCCCCGAAGACGAAGCGCGAGCACGGGAAGACAAAGCCCCAACCATCGAACTCACCCACAACTGGGACCCGGAGGAATACACCGGCGGCCGCAACTTCGGGCACCTCGCATTTCGGGTGGACGACATTTACGCTCTGTGCGAGAAGCTTCAAGCCAACGGCATTACCATCAACCGCCCGCCGAGAGACGGTTATATGGCATTTATTCGCACGCCGGACGGGATTTCTATTGAGTTGTTGCAGAAAGGCGAGGCGCTGCCGGCTCGGGAGCCTTGGGCGAGTATGGAGAATGTGGGAAGTTGGTGAGGGGTTGGGAGATATTCGCCCCCTGGGGTCTGACCCCAACGTCTAATTGGTGAATTACTGGCATGAAAGATAACATAGGTTCTCATTGCGGATAACGGCAGAGCCAAAAGCACTGGTGTTAAGTATCTAGAACCCGTTCTGGGAGTCGCTGTGATCCAGTGCTCTTAAAGCTTTACGGGACAAAAAACCTACATCTCTCTTGCCAGGATCACCTTCATGATTGCCAGAATCACCCAGCTATTTCCCCTCTGGGCCATCGCTTTTTCTGTACTCGCTTACGTTCAGCCAACGCTGTTTGTCGATCTGAAAAGCACAATTGTGCCTCTTCTTACCATAATCATGCTAGCCATGGGCCTGACACTGACACCTACCGACTTCGGCAATGTTGCGCGGAGCAAAGGTGCCATTACCCTAGGAGTTATTCTGCAGTTCTCAGTCATGCCCATCCTGGCACTGGTCATTAGCCTGGTGATGGGATTCAGCCCTGAACAAACGGTTGGTATGGTTCTGGTTGGCAGTGTTGCAGGTGGCACCTCATCCAACGTCATGGCCTATCTGGCCAAGGGCGATGTCGCGCTGTCTATTTCGATGACCGCAATCTCAACCCTCCTCGGAGTTGTGCTGACCCCCTTGTTGACAGGATTCCTTGCGGGCAAGACTGTAGACGTACCCGTTGCCGCCATGCTGCTCAGTCTGGTCAAGATTGTCCTTCTTCCAGTGGGTATCGGCGTGGCCATCAACACTCTCGCTCGTCCCGCAATAAAACGTATCGAAAACATACTACCGCTGGTGTCCATGGCGGCTATTGTAATCATCGTAGCGATTGTGGTGGCACTGAACAAAGATAACCTCGCCGTTCAGGGTATGGCAATCGCAGTGGCGGTCATCCTGCACAACGGGCTTGGGCTGGCGCTCGGTTATGGGCTGGCAAGACTGTTTGGCTTCGAGCCGACAGTGTGTCGCACCATCGCCTTCGAAGTTGGTCTGCAAAATTCCGGCCTGGCCACTGCACTGGCGATGAAATTCTTTACCCCGGTGGCCGCCATTCCGGGTACGCTATTCTCCGTTTGGCACAACATATCCGGCTCTATTCTGGCGGGCTACTGGTCCCGGCGGCAGCCTGAGGAGCGCGACAGCGCTCAGTTAGCGGTTGAAAGCTAAGACCTTGAATCCGCGGGCGAAGCCGACCGGCTTCGCCCGCATAGTTTCAAAGGTGGTCTGCAGGCGGTTATTCAAAAATATACATTCCGTTTTCATCTTTCCTCACATCCATAAAACCCATGTGAGGAAAAAGTCGAACCTTGATCGTATACGAGAGAGCGCCCCCGGCAACGGCCAGCAAAACGCCCAAGATCGAGACGACCGGGAAATGGTTGAAGAAATAGACATAGCCGGCAGCAACGGTAATACAGAGCAGAATATATGATGCATATCCGGTGAAAGACTTCCTGAACAGGCCGACAAAATAGAAAATCGTCAAAATGAATGTTGCAACGATGCCTTGCCAGCCGAACTCCTCATCCATCGGGACCACGTTGGAGTATATCACCCAAACCCCAAAAAACGCCTGAAGCAGGCAGAGCGTCAGCAGGATCCGATTGAGCAGGATGGTTTGTATAGCCGGTGAGCCATGCTCGAAAGTTGCGATCTTATTGGCCAAACGCATTTGATTGCCCGACTGCTTTTTGAGCTGCTCGAAGATTTCGTTTCGGCTTAAGCCCTGCTTTATAAGTTCTTTGATTTGATAGTCCATTGTTTACTCTCCTTGTAACGTTAAATTGGCCAAGCACTCTCAGGCCGTTGCTTACGATATTCTTCCATCGATATTTTTCCCAGTTTCGGAGTGAGCTTGCAGGTTCTCTCGCCCCAAGGATAATTCTCCTGCCGCCGATGGACCTCATTCCAGCCCTCACCGTTCTTCCAGGCTTCCAGATCGAGATCACGCCAGTACCTGGGATTGCGCTCGGTTTTCTTGTCGAACTCTACGGTTACTGGGTCCAAGTGCCTAAAAGGCTCCAGGCGAGGGGTGTCGGGCAAGGGTTGCGTCACATCCATGTAGGTCTGCAGCATGTCCCAGGTGGCCAGCACCTCTGATTTGCTGGACTCGATGGCGCTGAACGCCATCTTATGAAAGGACTTCTGGGTGTAGCGATGCACCAGAATCAGTCGGTAGAAGACACCGCTTTGCTGGATAACACGGTCAACATAGGCATCAAACTCCACGAATGGCGCCTGGAAAAAGCGCCCTCCCCCCATGGCTAAGCGCACTTGGCCAGTGATTCGGTTAAATTCGCTGCAGCCGTCTTCAAGGGTCTTGTCCAGCCTTTTGTTGATGGCTTTCTCGAAGGGATTAAGAACAAAGCCCATGCCGGTACTCATTAGCCAGTTTGTTGTGATGGGTGTCGCCCAGACTGCGAAAGCAAACCATGCCAATATAAAGAAAATGATAAACACTCCGACCACGAGGGCCGGAAGTTCAGCAACAAACTGCATCTCCCCCAAGGCCCAGATCATTAATGCTGGCCCCCCAATCCATAATGTAATCACCCAAGTCATTGGTAAAACCAGTATCAGAAATTTAAAACCCAATTTGTCGTTCAGAAACCTGATTTTTTGGTGATCCCACCACCAATCCTTGGATGTAAATTCGGGGTCGGACCCTTCATGACCCTGAAGGGCTTCAACGTCGTGAATCGTCCCGAGGTAGGGGATCGTGCCTGCATAGTTACCAACAGGCTGGAGTTCCTCTCCAACCCTTGCTCGCTCTTTGGGTGATTTTGGCAAGGGCCCAATGTCAGTTGCCCGAAATGCAGTGTCTGTAACATCGGGTCCATACTGCTTTTCATTCATACGCCGACCTCAATGAAGAACCAGTATGGTGATTCCGGCTGTGCAAAGGGGTTAAAGAAGTTTCTTTCCTTTGGCGGAGGATTGTCGTGTTTAGACAAATCAAAAGGTTCATAGTCCTCAAATACGGGAGTGGGAAACACCAACGGTCCTAGATCTGAGCCAATGGTAGCCTGCAACCCAACTCGAATTTGTTTAGTCAAAGATTCCCGGTAATGAGGGGTCTCATATACATGCTCGTCAATCTCCCGCTTAACCAAAAAGCGAACTCCGGATTGCTGAGGTAGAGACTGCCTAGCGGTGACCTTAGTGAGTGGTGTCGCTTTGTACATCTGTGTGCTAGTGCTTTCCCCCATTACGCCTTTCGAGGGAACGTTGGTGGTCGTCGTTTGATATGCCACCTCCTGGACCACCAATCTAAACGGACTTGCTGGAAGATCTCTCTCGCACTCATGGTGCAATTTAATGCGACTTACCAACATTAGTTGAACTGTGATCACGTAGTCATCCGGTGCGGGAGGAAAATCGGGGTGTACTAACGCGGGGTCGGGTTCTATGTCGACATATCGCTGAACGGTGACTTGCACGGGAGAGAGCATTGTGAGCAGTTGGCTGTAGTATGCCTTGTCATTCATTCCCAGCAGAGAACTGTCGGAGAAAGTTCCCCAAGGACCGCGCTTGATCAGTTGTTCGAAAGTATCGTCGGTAACGGATGCCGCATAAAGCCCACCGCCAACGGCCAACGCCAAACCAAAAATTGCCCATCCCCAACCCGGGATCGCCAAGAGCGTATGCATAAGGGGAGAAGCGAGCACAATTAAACTACCGGTCATTGCCACTGCGTGCCCAATCGCCGCGTCAAAATCCTTGTTCGCCAGGCTGATACGCATCTCCCAATAACTCAACCCAGCGCCAACAGCTCCAGCGACGAACGTTGCCAATCCTGCAACCTTAACCAAAGTTGCTGACCCTACTGCTTTTAACCGTTCACCGATCAGGACCCAGTTTTTCATATCAAACACTGGGCGCGTCGACACTTTGTAAATTCTAGTATTGTTACCTTGAGCGCCAGACTCTGCTCTCCCCAACACCTCGCTCAGCTTAAGAGATGCAGCAATCAAATCGGCTGTCGCCCCGGCTAATTTGCCTCTGTTCAGATTAATCGCGCTATCACCTTGCCGAGAAGTCTTCATCAAGTTGTTCAACTCGATAAAGATATTAAACGCTGCCAGTGCCACTAGCCCCCTAGACACTGCAGGCCCGTCAACCACTTCATTTGCGTGCTTCGCAAGATCAACCTTCAACAAGCTCAACTTTCGAGCCTCTGGATGATCATCTAGAGCGACGAATACCGAGCTGGTGCCAGCGACCCTTTGGATCACCTCCTCGATCTCGTCAGACATCCGCACGGGGCTTGTGGTCGCTACCATCCGGCCAGAATCATCCATCAAGTCGGCGTACAGGTAATCCTTGGCTCTTGTGAGAACACCCTCGGTTCGATCAAAGTCGGTCAGGCCGCGTTTCATTCCGTTGCCGTTAACACCGATGATCGAGCCGGAAAGAGTCGCGCCCTCCCGCGTCATTACATCGATGCGTCTCAGGCTAGGATCCCCGAGTGCGAAGTTTGAGTGGGCTCCCTGCATGATTCTTGGGAGTTCAACCTCCTGAATGTGCCCACCTTCCATCAAGCGCTTGCCAACGGCAAGCAGTGCCGAGCTCCACTCGTTGAGTGAGCCTGCGATCATACCGCTAACTTTACCCGCGTTAGCGACGCCTCTGATCCCGGACTCGGTCTCACTGTTCTGCTCGTTTAACTGCTTCTCCAAGTAAACCAGAGACTGCACATTCAGCCGATTCAACCGTTCTTCGTCGATGTCTGCAGTGTCCTGAACCAGCTTTTCAAGGCTTTGCATCAAAGGCTCGGCACCATGTTCTGCGGTTTCAGGAGCCCACTTACTCAAAAATGCGCCCTCAAGAACCCAGCGGCGGAGCTCCTGCAGAACCCAGTCCCTACCGACAAGGCCCTGGGCCTGGAGCACGCCTGAAATTTGCTGAAGCAGGTTAAGATTATCCGCAACCAGCAAGTATCCCTCGCAAATTGCCACATCCTGACAGGTCCGGTAATCCTCGAGCACTGCATCATAATCGCCGCTGCTAAGCAGTCGGCGGAGCGTGTCGAGGTGCCGGTCAATCACAGCAATGGCATGCTGCTTTTCATCAGTTTTAAGGGTCTGATCCAGTTTGGAGCGATCAACGGCCGATGCATATTGGGCGAAGGGGTTTTGACCATTCGGTCGAGGGTCGAAAATCGCCTGGCGGATGAGCATTGCAGAGTGCGCCATCGGATTGTCCCGAATGGAGGCATCCACGGCATCCAGATAATGCAGGGCAAGATGAAGCTGCGACATGGAATGCCGGACCTTGAACAAAGGGTCTGGCAGCGCCAGGCATGCCACCCCCTTCTTCTGCCGCAGATCTTTGAGCTGATCCTCACCTAGCTCACAACTCACATCAAAGGGAGTCTCGAGCAAACGGCTGAGCTTGACGCATAGCTCATCCTCACCTGGCCTCTCAAACCCCATTGCGAAGTCACTAGGGTTCTCCAGCATCAACTCGATGCCCAGATCCCTTTCGCAGAGCTCTTCCACATCCTCGACCCGTGAGGCAAAAAAGCCACCACTAAAGCTCAAACCCTCCACACCAGCGGTCGCCCAGGCAGGACCTATACCCGTTGTTCTAGCGTTGCGGGCGGGCTCGTTCTGTTCAAGCTGCTCGATATAGGACCAATCCCACTGTACTTCGCTGTACGCCATGCGGAAGTCGTGCATGACTGCCTGCCCCTGGAGGAAAACCGGTATCAATAGATCGTCGAGCCAGTCGCCGCTGGATGGTCTGATAACCCGAAGTCCAGAGCGCGGGTCCAGCACTTCAGCGCGGACTGCCTCAAGATCCACGTCACTAAAGCGAGATTGCTCGTCGATCTCTAGCTCACGCCACAGTCGGCCTTTGCGAAAAATGTACAAATACCCGGGACGAAGCAATGCCACACCTTTGCCCTGATAGACGGTAACACCGCCACTGTTGACCGGCAGATTACTGGCTATTTCTGCCAATGGTTTCACCCTGAGCAGGGTATTTTCCTGATAATCCTCGCGCTCAATATTGGAATGTGCATTTTCCAGAAGAGGAATGGCAATCTTGCCGCCATCTCGCTTGGGGACCGTCAACACCAAATCCTTCGGATCAGTGTCGTCATATTCCGCCTTTCTCAAAACCGAGCGATCCCGGGACTCATCCACAAATTCCACTGTGTCGGTCATGCGCTTTCCTCCCTTTCGGTTCCAACAACAGCCTCAACTGAATCCCGCTCGAGATTCCCTCCAATCACATCAATAATCAGCTTTCGGTCAGCTCCCGGTAACGGCTCAGCATCCATCTGGTCAGGAACGGCTGATTTACGCTGCGCCACATTTGCCAATGTAGGTGGCTGCGGCATTGCTGCTCCACCTTTCCCAAGCAACTGGGGCAGTTCCGGAGCCGCTACGCTTTGCCCGCTCCCACTCCCCGGCGCCCCACCCGAATTAATCTTTATCCCCGGCCCGCTCAACGTAACCCCACTGGGGTCCAGTTTGATAAAACTCCCGCCACCGGAAATTGTGAGTTCAGCGCCTGCATCCAGCACCACTTTGGCACCGGCTTTGTGGTGCACTTCGGTGCCGGCTTCTGCGGCCATGGTTCGAGCAGTCTTCTGATGAAAAGTACCGCCAACGCTCTGGCTACAATCAGCGCCAACGGACAGCCGGCTTTCGCCATCGGTAGTGCAGTTGTCACCCGCTTTTACGTGGTTGAACTGGTTAGTCTCCACCGTTAGGTGGCTGTCGTTTTTGATCACTTCGATACGGTTGTTTTCCGTAAGCAGGTCCAGATCTTTCTGGGCATGAACGTAGATCTGTTCTTCGCCGGCTTCATCCTCAAACCGCAGTTCGTTGCTGCCTTCACCCTTGTGGGTTTTGGTTTTCAGGGTGGTGCGGGTTTTGTATTCCGGCAGCGCGTAGGGTGGCGTATTCGTAGCGTGGTAAGTGCGGCCGGTGATGATCGGCTGGTCCGGGTCGCCATCGAGAAAGCTGACAATCACTTCGTTGCCAATTCTTGGCAGAGCCATAAAACCATACTGGCCGCCAGCCCAGCCTTGGGACACTCGCAACCAGGCACTGCTGTGTTCGTCATTCTTTGAATAGCGGTCCCACGGGAATCGCGCTTTTACGCGGCCGTATTGGTCGCAATGAATCTCTTCGCCTTCAGGGCCGGTCACGATGGCTATCTGGGGGCCGTCCATCATGGGTTTGTGCTCACAGAGGGCGCGCCAAGTTTTATCGGCGGGAATGGCGGTGAATTCGTTGGCATAGCTGGTGGGTTCGCTACCGCCCTCTTCTTCCAGCGCTTGCGGTTGTTTACCGGTGTGGGTGATGGCGGTGAGCAACCATTCGCGGTTCAGACTTTGGCTGTCGTGGTCTTGCAGTTCCACTTTGGCTCCGGCTGAAAAATCCGGACGATTACTTTTGCCCTTGGCAACGGAAGCATCGTTTCTCAATGCGTCTAACCGGGTTTGGGAAAACGGCTGGCCGCCGGCGTCGGCTTTGTAGCGACCGGGGTAATCGTAGTGTTGGTAGTCGTCGCGATGATTCGCTTCGGTGCTCTGCTCGTGCAGTAGGGCATAGGCAGGATTCTTGAAAGTGTAATCTTTCATCGCCACCGATGAAGCTCGCACCCGCTCTTCGTAAGCGAAGCTGAATACGCAGGCGCGCTGGGTGCTGCCGCCGGCTTTGGTGTTGCATTCTACCGGGTCTAATTTGGGCGCATCACCGTGATGGTCGGCGATGACTAGCGCCGGTTGTTCTTCGCCGTCCACACTGCCGTGTTGGTAGCGGTAGTGCCAGCCTTCTTCAGCAGCCAGTCGTTCTACGAATTTCAGGTCGCTTTCACGGTGCTGGACGCAGTATTCCCGCTCTTCCGGGGCGCGTTTCAGATCGAACAGCGTATCCACAATGCCCCACTCTTCCAGCAGCGTGCGCACAATGGCATCAGTGGTCTGGGCCTGGAAAATACGGCTGTTGTGCATCAAGCTCAATCGCCAGACCGGAGGTTGGATCACGACTTCGTAATGGGTGCGGCGGTGGCCAGTGTTGCCTCGTACGAATTCGTTCACCACGCCGGTGAATCGGCGCAGGGGCTGGCCGTCTTGCCACACCACCAGATCAACCGGCTGCTCCAGCACATCCGCTGCTTGCACATCGGGGTCGGTGCTGGCCAGTTTCAAGCGGCCATGGGAGAGCGTAGATAAACCTTCGGTGAGCACAAAGCTGGCGACCACGAAGTGGTCTGAGGGGAATTCGCCAACACGGGCGGTGAACTGCAATCCGCTTGCTTGGGGCATAACTTCGATCCCTGAAGTTTAAAAGTGAAAACCGACTCCTCCTGAGTCTGCGCCGATTATAACGACCAGTGTCGGGATTACAAACTACCAGGGCCGCCCCGCGTGCGATGGTTCACACCGGTTCAACACGCTAACAATTCGACAACCAAACACATTCATAGGGTTTAAGCGTGATCGCGCCACTCAAGTCATCAATGGGCTGCCCCGACAGCAAGTCGGTCCAGTGATCAGTGCCAATCAAATTAATTTCGCTAAGGGAAACCTGTTGCACATCGGCACTGATATTGTGGATACAGAAGATAGACTGCTCCCGATACTGACTCTGTCGCCAAAAACCAAACAACTTCAAACCTAAATGGAGGGTAAACTGAGTGGCATTGGGGTGGAACGCTGGTTGCGCTCGGCGAATATCGATCAGACGCCTAAGTTCTCGGTAAACCTTGCTTTCATGGCTGAGGGGGTCGGCGAGAATCGCCTCGAGCTCGTCCAGCTGGCATTGTCCCCGGTTAATGGAACGCAGCCGGCCGGTATGCTCTACTCGCTCATAATCGTTACCGGTGGCCAGCACACTGTGAATGTAAAAAGCAGGAATACCTTCCAGTGCCAGCATAACCGTGTGAGCACACAGAAAACGCTGGAGCTGCCGGTGGTCTGCGCCGCCCTCGGCCGTCCCTTTCAGGGCATCCCACAAGGCAATATTTAATTCATACGGCTGGTTACGGCCGTCGGCGGTGCGCCGGTAAGAGACTCGGCCCCCGAACGATTCCAGAGTATTGATCAGGCGCTGTTTTTCTTCTTCCTCCAAAAGCCCATCGGTCGGGCGCAGCCCAATACCATCGTGGGAAGCAATAAAATTCAGATAAGTGGTGCCCAACTGTGCTGGCGGCATGCTCATCAACCAGGTTTTTAGATGCCGGCAGTTACCGGTCACTAACGTGTTGATCAACAGCGGTGGCAACGAAAAATTATAAATGGCGTGAGCTTCGTTAGCGTTGCCGAAGTAGGTCAGGTTCTCCCGATTCGGCACGTTCGTTTCGGTGATCACAACGGCATCCGTTGTGTGATGCTCGATCAATAACCGAAGAATCTTGATCAGCTCATGAGTCTGCTGCAGATGAATACACGGTGTGCCCGGCTCTTTCCATAAAAACGCTACGGCATCCAGCCGAAAAATTATCACCCCCCGCTCAAGGTAGTTGCGGATAATGCCAGCAAACTCGATCAACACCTCCGGGTTGGCAAAGTTAAGGTCTGCCTGGTCTTCACTGAAGGTACACCATACATAACGTACCCCATCGTCGGTCTGAACCGGATTCAGCAAGGGCGAGGTCCGAGGCCGGACCACCTGACTCAGATCGTCTTTCGGATTCCCTTCAACAAAGTAATCCTTACCTGGCCCCACACGCTTGCGAAAGTTCTCAAACCACCGACTTCGAACAGACATGTGATTAATCACCAGATCCGCCATAAGCTTGTAATCCCCGGCAATCGCTTCCACGTCCCCCCAACAACCATGGGATTCATTCACGGCCTGGTAATCCATCACCGCAAAACCATCATCCGAACTGTAGGGGAAAAAGGGCAGAATGTGCACTGCCGTTACCACATCCTTCAGGTAGCCATCCAAAAACCGTTTCAGAGTTTCCAAGGGTTTCTCATCTGGGCATTGAACGGTATCAGCATAAGTGATCAACGCCACATCGGATTCACTCCAACGCTGTTGCTCCGGAGACAGTGCTTCAACATCCGGCTGCAGGCCCATTGCCGCTAGCAGCTGATCCGCCAGAAACTCGCAATCCAAACTTGGATAGACGACCTCCAGCATGGCCACCAAACGGCTTTCAAGCGTTTGTGTCACGGTCGGAACTCCTGATTGTCCAGCTCTACCGCTTCCAGCAGCTGCTCCCGAATGTCCGGTATCGCACTGGTGACCCGGTTCCAACTCGGGATGAACGGCGTATCCATAGGGTGGTCCAGAAAATGGGCACCGGCGTGCATAACATTCTGAGCAAACAGCTCTACGGCCTTTTCTTCCTTATGGCGATCAAAACTCAAGCCGTTAATCACTGCATCGTTCTGATAAGTTTCAACGAAATCTAGGGCAATGCGGAAATAACTGGCTTTGATGGTACGGAACTTCTCGCTCGAAAATATCTCACCGTTGGTGGCCAACTTTCGGAACAGGGCTTTGGAGATGTCCATGCTCATCTTCGACAATCCGCGGCTGGCATCTTCCGGCGACAGTTCCTGGTGTTTGTGATCATAGACATCTGCGATATCCACCTGGCACAAACGGTTGGTGGCGTAGTTTCGCTTCATTTCAGATAACACACCGATTTCCAGCCCCCAATCACTGGGGATGCGCAGATCGTTAATGACATCCGTCCGAAAGGAAAACTCACCGGCCAGCGGATAGCGATAGCTGTCCAGATAATCAAGAAAATCACTGTGCCCGCAGACTTTTTTCAGCGCGCGAATCAACGGCGTTACCAGCAACCGACTCACCCGACCATTCATTTTGCTGTCCGCCACTCGGGCGTAGTAGCCCTTGCAGAACATATAATTGAAGCCGGGATTAGCAACCGGGTAAATCAGCCGTGCCAGCAAGTCTCGGGAGTAGGTCAGAACGTCGCAGTCGTGCAGCGCCACCGATTCACCCACGCCGGACGCCAGCACATAGCCAAAGCAGTACCAAACGTTCCGCCCCTTGCCCATCTCGGTCGGCGCCAGATTTTGCTCCCGCAGTTTCAAATCCAGTGCCTGCAGTCTCGGGCCATCATTCCACAGCACTTTGAACGGCTGCGGCAGTTCTGAAAAATACTCCAGAGCGTGCCGATATTGCTCCTCGTTGGCCCGGTCCAGACCAATCACCACCTCATCCAGATAGGGGACTTTGCAGAGTTCCTGCACAATATTCTTCAGAGCCGGCCCTTCAAGTTCCGAATACAGAGACGGCAGCACCAGCGACATGGGCCGGGTTTCGCGAAAGCGCATCAGGTCTGCCTCGATGTCTTCCACCGGCCGGCGAACGAGGTTGTGCAGGGTGGTCACTATACCGTTCTGGTAAAAGTCGCCCATGGCGGCTCTCCTTTACTGATAACCGTACTCGAGTAGCAAGTTAAGTACGCAGGCGTTCCAACCCTCAGGGCCGGGGTTCAGAGAGCGCATGGCGTGCCGGGCGGGCGAAAACTGCAGTTGGTCACTGTTCACCCCTCGAATCACCACCGGAATATCGGCTTCTTCCAGCATCCTCTGATCATTCGGGCTGTCGCCCAGAGCAATGCTGATCACCGTTTCGTTACCGAAGCACTCCTGATAACGCTTCAGCAAGAACCGGGCCCCCTTTGCCTTATCAAAGGTGCCCATGGCATGCCAAAAGCGCCCGCCCTGCACCAGTCGCAAGCCCTCAAGCTCAAGCGCCGCGCGGAATTGCGCCAACTCGGCATCGGTTCCATCCCATAGCAGCGGTTCAGTGCCCAGGCGCTGTTTGGCTCGCTCCGCCTCGTCTTCTTTGAGTCCCGAAAGCTTTGCTACCTCATGAACAGACAAGTCAGAAAAGCCCCTGAACCGTGCACCCGCATTCCTCTGCACCAAAAGCGTGCACATTAACTCGTGATGGGGTACTCCGAAATGCACGATCTCCTCTTCGCGGCTTTCCAGGCACCCCGCGGGAATCACCACCACCGCTCCGTTCTCTGCAATATATGGAGCCCTGACCCTCATGGCACACTGCAGTACGCGCATCTCCACTGAGGTTTTACTGGAATTCAGCACCAGAGGAATCCCGTTCGCTGCCAGACGCTCCAGCGCAGGTAAGGCCGCACGCCAGCTGTAACTATGGTGATCCAGCAAAGTGCCATCCAAATCCGTAAAAACAACCAGTCGCGGTTGCATTCGACACCCCCACTCTGCACTCTGTTGTTGAGTCTTAGCCCGGTGGCACTTCATCTATAACTGTGTAGCCGGAGCTGGGCCGCTTAAAGTTTATCGATTCAAAAACCGGGCCAATGTATGAGCAACAACGCCTTCCAAGTGGAACACCGCTACCTCGATCTGCCAAACAGCTTTTACAGCAGGGTGCAGCCCACGCCTTTATCAAAACCCGAAGTGGTGTGCTTCAACCACAAGCTTGCCGCACGGCTGGGCTTTCATGTGCAGAATGAGCACGACTGGGCCGGAATCGGCGCGGGAGCAGAGTTACTGGAAGGTATGGACCCTGTTGCCATGAAGTACACCGGCCACCAGTTCGGCGTCTACAACCCCGAACTGGGCGACGGGCGTGGTTTGCTGCTCTGGGAAACCGTTGCGCCCGATGGCACACGCTGGGACTGGCACTTGAAAGGCGCGGGCAACACCCCCTACTCCCGCTTTGGAGATGGCCGTGCGGTATTGCGCTCCACCATTCGGGAATACCTGTGCTCGGAAGCCATGCACGGACTGGGCATTCCCACCACCCGCGCGCTGTTTATGGTGAGTGCAAAAGACCCTGTGCGCAGAGAATCCATAGAAACCGCCGCCAGCCTAATGCGCGTGGCCCAAAGCCACATTCGCTTCGGCCACTTCGAATTCGCCGCACATCACGAAGGCCCGGAAGCGGTGAAAACGCTGTTGGAGCACGTCATCAGCCTGCACTTCCCGCACCTGATCAACCTCCCCGAAGAGCAACGTCACGCCCGATGGCTGGAAGAAGTGGTCGAAAGCACGGCTCGGCTCATCGCCGATTGGCAAGCCGTCGGTTTCTGTCACGGCGTGATGAACAGTGACAACATGTCGATCATCGGTGACACCTTCGATTACGGCCCCTACGCCTTCCTGGACGATTTCGACGCTGGCTATATTTGCAACCACACCGACCAGGGCGGCCGATACGCCTACAACCGCCAGCCACAAATGGGCTTCACCAACTGTCAGTACCTGGCCAGCGCACTCTTACCGATCATGGACGAAGGCACCATTCGCCAATGCCTAAGCCATTACGAAAGCGCCTACAACGAACGTTTCAAACACACCATGTGCGGCAAACTCGGGTTGGAAGAAACCGATGAAGGCGATCTAAGTCTGATCATGGAAACCTTCAGCATGCTGCACGAACACAAAGTGGACTACACCCACTTTTTCCGCGGCCTGTCTAACCTGAATCGTCACGGCCATGGGCCAGTTCGGGACCTATTTGTAGACCGCAGCATCGCAGACGAATGGCTGGAGCGCTACCAAGCGCGCCTACAAAAAGAAACCCGCGCCCACGATGAGCGGGAATACGCCATGCGCCACGTAAACCCGAAGTACATCCTGCGCAACTACCTGGCCCAGCAAGTGATACTGGAAGCCCAAAACGGCGACTACGCACCCCTGAAAGAACTGTTGAACGTGTTGGAAAAGCCGTTCGACGAACATCTCAGTTACGAACGCTTTGCCGCCGCACCCCCGGATTGGGGCAAGCACATGAACATCAGCTGCTCATCCTGACCCCGGCTTACGATTTGGCGGGGGCTAAAGCATCCAGGCGGGCGGCATATTTGAAGAGGTAGAGCACCAGAAGGATCGCCGGAACCCCCATGGCTGCGGCCACGGCGAAGAACTCGGCGTAGCCGAAGTTGGCCACTACGATGCCGGAGAAGCCGCCAAGGAACTTGCCCGGCAAGGTCATCAGCGAGCTGAACAGCGCGTATTGAGTCGCCGTGAACGAAGCACTGGTCATGCTGGAAAGCCAGGCGATCAACGCCACATTAGCGATGCCGCCACTTAGGTTATCGGCACTGACCACCACCGCCAAGGTCGTCAAATCCGGCGGGTTTTGCGCCAGCCAGACGAACAGCAAGTTGGTCGCCGCTGTCAGCACCGCACCCGCCAGCAATATCCGCCGAACGCCGTAGCGCATCACCAGCACGCCACCCACCAGTGAACCGACAATCGTCATCAAAAAACCAAATACTTTGGTTACATCGGCCACTTCGGTTTTACTGAAGCCCATAAAATTCAGATAGAACGGATTGGCCATTACGCCCATGGCAATGTCGGATATCCTGTAAACCGCCACCAACACCAAAATGGCAATCGCCAGTTCCTTATAGCGGCGAAAGAAATCCACAAAAGGCCCGGCAATGGCGGCATAAAACCAACCGACGAAACGAGCCACCCGCGGTGGCAAATGGGTCCGTTTACTCGCTTCTTCTTCAATTTTGTGGGCAATATCCTGTGCCGCAGCGTAGTGGTTTATTTCAGGCTCTCGCGCTAACAGCACCGTTAACGCACCCACACCCACCAGCGCTGCCATTACCAGATACGACACTTCCCAAGACCAGAACGCCGCCAGATACAGAGCCCCGGCACCAGCGACCAGCAGCGCCAGCCGATAACCGAATATATAGGTCCCAGCTAGCGCCGCTTGCAACCGTTCTTCCGCAATCTCAATGCGGTAGGCATCAATCGCCACGTCTTGGGTAGCGGAGGAAAATGCCACCAACAAACCGCAAAGCGCCATTAGCTCCGGCGCCTTGACGGGGTCTACGGTAGCCATCAGGAACAAACCCAGCGCAATACCCGCCTGCGCCAATAAAATCCAACTTCGCCGTTTGCCGAACAGCTTATCCAACAGCGGCAATTTCAGACGATCCACCACCGGCGCCCAAATCACCTTGATGGAATAGGTAATGCCCAGCCAACTGAAGAAACCGATGGTGGCTGTTTCCACTCCCACATCGGCAAGGCGCGCGTTCAACGTAGAAAACACCAGCAGGAAAGGCAGCCCGGCGGAAAACCCGAGAAACAGCATGACAATCGACTGCCAGCGGGTATAAGTGTAGACAGATTCCCGAAGCAGAATCAGAAGGGAGCCGAGTTGGATAAGTTAATCTCCTGGGTCACAAAACAAAGGCCGAGTAGCGAAGACCCGGCCCCTGCACTCATTAATCGCGGAAGTTATTAAACTGCAGTGGAATATCCAGCTCTGCCTCACGCAGCATGGCAATGGCTTCCTGCAAGTCGTCACGCTTCTTGCCGGTTACCCGCACCTTGTCACCCTGGATGCTGGCCTGCACCTTCATTTTCTTATCCTTGATCATCTTCACGATCTTCTTGGCCATATCCGTTTCGATGCCCTGCTTCAGCGCGAAGTGCTGCTTCACCAGTTTACCGGCTTTGCTCTCGCCGTCTTCCGACAGCGCACGGCTATCAATGTTGCGCTTGGCGAACGCCATTCGCATCATTTCCACCAGCTGCTCCAACTGAAACTCCTGCTCGGCGCTCAGTGTCAGGCGCTTGTCTTCCAGCTCAATCCCGGCTTCTACATTTTTAAAGTCCCAACGGTTACCCAAATCACGCTTGGCTTGATCCACCGCGTTGGTGACTTCGTGCATTTCAATTTCTGAAACAATATCAAAAGATGGCATAGTCGTTATTCTCCAAAGGCCGCCGAGGGTATACTAGGGCGACATTTTAAATTCCGGATGATAGAAACCGCCAAAGCATACCAAGAGCGGCGACTAATCGCATCTGACAATGGCCTGGTAACAAGTAGATACACGATGCCCAATCTCGACCTACCCATTCTCGTAGTAGATGACGCAAAATTCAGCAGTATGGTGGTCGGCCGCACCTTGCGAAATGCCGGTTACCGCGACATACGCGTAGCCAACAACGCGCCCGCCGCTCTGAAGCTTATGGAAGAACGTGCCGTGAGCGTGCTCATTGCCGACTGGCTCATGCCAGAAATGGACGGTCTGGAACTGGCCGACCGCGTGCGCCAGCAAGATGAGCACGACAACCACTACACCTACATCATGCTGTTAACCGCCAAAGAAAGCGTAGAAGCGCTATCAGAAGCCTTTGACCGAGGCGTGGACGACTTCATCTACAAGTCAGACATGACCAAGCAGCTTATCCCCCGAATCTTTGCGGCCGACCGCATGGCCGACCGCCAGAATACCCTGCTGCGCGCCAACGCCTTGCTCGTCGAAAACAACCAGGAATTGGAAGATAACAACATCATTGATCTGGAAACCGGCCTGTGCAACGCCAAATACGCTCGCCAGTGTTTGGAGAAAACGCTGCGCCATGCGGAATCCCGAGGCGGCTCCACCGCTTACGTGATGTGCGGCATCCGCAACTGGCAGGAACTGAAACGCAAGCACCCACCCAGCATCATGAGCGAACTGTGCCTGGGCATCGCCCGCCGATTGAGCACCTTGATACGCCCGATCGACGCCTTGTGCCGCGTAGGTGACAACCAGTTTGCTACCGTGTCTTACTTCTCGAACAGCGATCACTGCACCACAACGGCCTTTCGTCGAATTTTCGACGGCATCAACCACAAAGCGCTGAAAACCTCGGCGGGTTATATTTCGGTGGAGGCCGGCATGGTGCTTTGCCGAGCCAGTGCCGAAGAAGGCACGCCGACAGTTCAAGATGTCGAACGGGCAGCGGTACAAGGCTTGGTAGACGCCTACGAAACCCGCCGCTTTACCGAAACCAAACCGGAATTACGGGAAAGTGTGTAGCAAATACATTCAGTAACACTGCGACACACATCACAAACAGACCGAACGTCCGAAAAGCCCTATTCTAAAGTTGTGGGATCAAGTAGTACCCACCCATGGCGGAGGAGCCGTGTAGTACCTCCGCCGCCGTATGGGTGCTCTCCCTCAGGATAAACGAATTTTTCAGGCACTTTCGTTCTTTCCGAATATTTTAGCCAGCTCCGATGAGCTGGCTTTCTTTATTGGGTTACACCTTTTCGATATTCCCCCGGTGTTTTCCCTGCAGCCGCCTTGAACTTCCGATGAAACGACGTGGTTTCGTTATACCCAAGGCGCAACGCAATATCCGGTATGCTCATCTGCGTGTCGCGCAAATAATCTTCCGCCATCTGCTGGCGCACCTCGTCCAACAACTTCTGATACGAAGCCCCTTCCTGGCTTAACTTGCGCTGCAAGGTTCGACTGGTCATCCCCAGATCTTCGGCAATCATATCCTGGCGGGTGATGCCTCGCGCCAATTGCCGCTGAATTCCCTGCTTTACCTTCGTCGTCAGGTCGGTGTCGGTTTCCAGTTCCGCCAATTGCGATAACGCATGCGCTTCCAGCGTTTTACGGAGCAAGGGGTCTGGCTGGCGCAACCGCGCAGACAACAACTCTTTACTCAGCGACAGCGTGTTTTCTTCCGCCCCGAATTCCACCGGGCAGCCCCAACGCTTTCGGTACTCGCCTTCGAGCGCCGGCCCGGGTGATTGCCGCTGCAACGTCACGAGCAGCGGCGCAGCCTCGCTGGTATCCGCCATCCAGCGGGCGTAATTCACCCAAGAAGCAAACACGTTATCCACCACATGAGGCTGAACCAGCGGGTCGGTGTAATTGCAGTGCCACACCAAAGTTACCCTATCTCCCGCCATTTGCATGCGAGTGGTACCCATATCACCCACCAGTTTTTCATAGGGCGCGATGCGAGTGATCGCCTCACCTAAAGTAGCGCAGCTCATTGTGATGTAACCGAGCACACTGTAAGAACCCGGCTGCACGAAATCGCCGGTTTCCAAGCCAAGAACGGGGTTATTCGAACGCTCCGCCAGCAAGCGCAGGAAGGTTTGAAACTGCTCACCGTCGATGCGCCCGTCATCACTCTCTAAAATATCTTCAGACAGCCCAGACTGGCGCAACAAATCCGCCACGGCCATCGAACTGGCATCGGCGAAGCGAACGTATTGACGAAGTGCAGCTACAGAAGCGGTTCCCAACTGGGTCATGGCGCAGACTTTGGTTGTTAGAGTTTTCAGTAGAGTATAATCAAAAACGCCCAGCATTGTGCCGGGCGTTTTTGATTCAATCAGACTGCTCTCAGAGCGAGCGGCCTTTACCGGCTGCAATACGCAACCGCAGCGCGTTCAGCTTGATGAAGCCTTCCGCGTCTTTCTGATCGTAAGCACCGTGATCTTCTTCGAAGGTCGCGATGGTTTCGTCGAACAGAGAGTCGTCAGACTTACGGCCCACAACGTCTACGTTGCCTTTGTACAACTTCAGGCGAACGGTACCGTTCACGTATTCCTGAGTCTGATCGATCAGCGCCTGCAGGGCTTCACGCTCAGGCGACCACCAGTAACCGTTATAGATCACCTCGGCATAGCGCGGCATGATGCTGTCTTTCAGGTGCGCCACTTCGCGGTCCAGAGTGATGGACTCAATCGCACGGTGTGCACGCAGCATGATGGTGCCGCCCGGTGTTTCGTAGCAGCCACGAGACTTCATGCCCACATAGCGGTTCTCTACGATATCCAAACGACCAATGCCGTTGGCACCTGCCATCTTGTTCAGGTTTTCCAGAACTTCGTGAGCCTTCAGCTCCTGACCATCGATGGCAACAATGTCGCCCTTGCGGTAGGTCAGCTCAACGTAAGTCGGCTCGTTCGGAGCCTCTTCCGGAGACACACTCCAGCGCCACATATCTTCCTCGGCTTCCGCCCAAGGATCTTCCAGATTCATGCCTTCGTAAGAGATGTGCAGCAGGTTGGCATCCATGGAGTACGGGCTCTTGCCCTTCTTCATCTCAACCGGAATGTTGCGCTCTTCACAATACTTCAGCAGCTTCTCGCGGGAGTTCAGATCCCACTCGCGCCACGGTGCAATTACCTTCACACCCGGCTTCAGTGCATAAGCACCCAGCTCGAAACGTACCTGGTCGTTGCCCTTACCGGTCGCGCCGTGAGAAATAGCATCGGCGCCGGTTTCGTTGGCAATCTCGATCAAACGACGAGAGATCAGCGGGCGGGCAATGGAGGTACCCAGCAGGTACTCGCCTTCATAGATGGTGTTCGCGCGGAACATCGGGAACACGTAATCGCGCACAAACTCTTCGCGCAGGTCCTCGATGTAAATTTCCTTCACGCCCAAGGCTTCCGCCTTCGCACGCGCCGGCTCTACTTCCTCGCCTTGGCCGATGTCGGCGGTAAAGGTAACCACCTCACAGTTATAAGTATCCTGCAACCACCGAACAATAACGGAAGTATCCAGGCCGCCGGAATAGGCCAGAACCACCTTTTTAATATCAGACATGTCTGTGCTCCAGACTGAACAGAATGGATGTAACAAAAAGAAGGGGCATATTGTACGGGATGGCGGGGGAGTTGGCTATTGGGAGGTGCACTCACCCTCTCCCACAAAGGGAGGGGTGAAGCGGAATTTAGAGCTTAGCCAACCTGCGCGGCCTGGGTAACAGCTTCTTCTCGGATGCCGTCCCAGCCTTCTTTGATCGAGCGCAGAAGGCTAATAACTTCATCCAGTTTGGCCATGTCGTTCTTGGCGCTGGCTTCCAGAAGCGTTCGCTCCATGTAGTCGTACAGCGCTTCAAGACGAGTTGCCAGTTCACCGCCCTTTTCGAAGTCCAGGAAGCTTTTTAGCCCACCTATGATTTCTATGGCTTTGCCGATTAGCTGGCCTTTACCGGCGTAATCGTTGGCCTGCATCCGGGCCTTGGCCATATTGATGCGCTCGATGGCACCGTTGTACAGCAGGTGAATCAGCTTATGGGGATCTGCATCGGTGATGCTGGTTTGGGTATTAACACGTTGGTACGCTTGTAAACCGTTCATAAAAACCTCGTTTAACCGTTAACCGGTTGGCCCCATATCAGAAGGCCCTTTTCTGAATATCGTATATTTACTCGGATTGATTGGGCGCTAAAGCGGCCAACTGCTGCGTTACATAATCTCGAGTGTTGTTAAGCTGTGCAATCAATGAGTCGGCAGCGCTGAACTGGGCAACAAGCCTTGCTTGATAGCTTTCAATCTTCAAATCCAGCTTAATGCGGTCTTCCTGGATACGTTCTAAATCCCGGTTTAGCGATTCGGTACGGGAGCTTAACGCGCCCTCGGCACCCAGGATATTGGTGATGGCATCTACCGCCCGCTCACTCACACCCTCAATAAAATTAACCTCCCCACGACTACCCACTTCGCCACCGGTAATACGAACCTGCAAGCCGGCGGCCTTATTGTTGGCATCGTTCGCAAGATACAGCACCTGTCCGTCGCCCTGTGCGGCCTGTCCATTGATCGTGCCTTCAACATCTTGCCCGGCAACACCGGTATTGGTGCTTAACCCTGTTACGTTAGCAAGTGCAGTCAGGTTAACATTGGAATCACTACCAAAGCGGTTCGATGTAAACGTAAGCCCTTCTGCAGGGTCATATGCCACCTGAACAGAACGGTCAGCCGCGCTCAGCGCCTGATTGTCTGCCAGCGCAGACTGAATGGCCGCAGCAAAATCAGCACCGGAGTAGTCACCTGCAGCGATGGAAACCGTTGCACTCGTTTCACCATCCACCTGAAACGTAAAACTGTTATCCGCTTGAACCTGGATAGCATTCGCAGTGTTCGGAACGCTATAGTTCAAGCTACCTCGGGTCGCCATTTGGGTCACATTAATATCGTAGCCGCCCGGAACAGTGTTCGTACCACTCCGAACAAACTCCACCTGAGAGTCTGTGGTTCTGCCCTGCTCGGCAAACAACGCTGTGACATCATCTGGATTTTCTAACAATTTCTGCTGGAACTTCTGGCTATCAAACTGCAACTCACCGGTACTGAAATCGGTACCAATACCCACATCCGCCAAACTGCGCACACTGGCATTTTCCAGACCCGGAATAATATCCGTTAGAACGCTTTTCAGTTGGTTTTGGATATTACGAACGGTCGAGTCGCCGGTCAGGATACTGCCTTGGCCGGTTTCGCTGTTGAACGTTGAAAGCTCCCGAATCGTGCCCTGTAGTTCGTTGAACTTATCCACGAAGACCTGAACACGTTCGGCAACCTCACCGGTGTCTTGCTCAACCTTAACGGTGGATTTACCCACATCCGTCAGATTGAACGTCAGCCCATCTACCACATTCTCAACAGTATTGGTGGAACGGGTAATCAGCACACCATTAATCTTCATCTGCGCATCGGCGGCAGTAATGGTTTGCTCCATCTTTGGATTGCCTGCAGCATCCGCTGGATCAAACGCAAACCCCGCCAATCCTTCCGCGCCGGCTTCTTCAGTCGCAGTAATTTTAACCGAATTGGCCGTACCGGTTTCGTCCGCCGATAACGTCAGGCGAAATCCGCTACCGGTATCAATTACACCTGCAGATACACCGGCGTCAGCGTCATTAATCGCATTCGCCAAACCCTGCAAAGTGTCGTTACTGGAATCAATGGTGATTTCGGTAGTTTTATCGCCCACCTGCAATGTAATCGTGCCACGACCAACACTGGTGGCATCTCGGTCAGCGAAGCTCTCAGTACTAGCCAACGCTTGGGCTTCCGCAAGAGCAACCACATCAAGGCTGTAAGAACCTCGGGCCGCCTTTCCGGCATCTACCGACACGTCGATATTGCTACCCGACGATGTCGCAGAAAATGACTTCATCGCGTCTGCAGAGCCAAGCTGTCGCATCGGCAACCGAAGTTCCGTTACCGCACTGCGAAGCTGCCCATAGGCAGAAATCAGAGCCTCGGTACGTGCCGTTTTCTGATCCAGCCGAACCTCGGTGGGCTTACGTTCCGCCGCCACCAACTGATCAACAAGATCGGATGTAAGAACACCGGACCCAACGCCTAACGATGATATACCTGCCATAATCCTGCATCCTCATGGGAGCGAATGTCTCTACTGTATAATTTATCGGCTACGAGCGGCAAAACTTTACCGCTAATTTTGGTAACCCATAAACCAGAACACCGCCAGCCCCTTTCGGGGTGGCGGTGCTGAAATACCGTGTTCAACACGTCCGCAAAAGCGGCAAGTTTTTACACTTTTATGTTGAACAACGTCAGCGGTTCATCCTGCTGCAATTTTTCTGCCAACCTCAATGCAACTTCGTTTGGCATCTGGCGGATCACTTCTTGGGTAGACTGGTCAACCACCTTCACGATGGTCTGACCGGATTCGTTATCCACCTCAAACTGAAGATCCCGCTGCACATTCTGAACAAAATCATTCAGCTGACTAACCGCTTGACCCAAGTCTTGTTGCTGCTCGTCATTTGCCTGCTTCAGCTTTTCAGCTTTCGAGGCTTCGTTAGCAACGCCAACATTTTGAATCTGACGATTTCCGGCAATAGGTGAAACAAGGTCGGGAGCATTTCCACCCTCGGCCTGAGATGACGACATTGCCTTAGCCGGAGCCGTGGCACCAGAGCGCACTAACTTCAGCTCCGGGTTATTCAGGTTAACGTCATTCATAGCTTTACCTCGCTAGACTCAAACGGCGTAAAGCCGGAACCCGAAGGCTCCGGCTATTACCGTTAATCCCTTACTGCAGGAGGGACAGTACCTGCTGCGGACGGGCGTTAGCCTGTGCCAGCACCGAGATACCAGCCTGCTGCAGCACCTGAGACTTGGCCAGGTTGGCAGTTTCTGCCGCGAAGTCAGCGTCCAGGATACGGCTGTTGGAGGCGCTGAGGTTTTCTACAGAGGTGCTCAGGTTGGCGATGGTGGACTCGAAGCGGTTTTGGATCGCACCTAGATCACCGCGAAGTGTATTCACTGTATCAAGCGCTGAATCTACTCTACGAATAGCGTCATTTGCACCAGCAACATCACTGATATCTATGTTCTCAAGTGCACCGCTCGCAGTACCCTGACCACCATTTTCAACGAAACCACTTGCATCAGTAACTGTAAAGTTCTCGCCTGCATTGATGGTTACCTGACCTTCGAGGGGATTTGCAACGGCAGCAGTGGTAAAGCCGATGCTATTCCCCATGGTGCCCGAAGCCAAAGTTCCATCGAAGTTCTGACCTGAGATGGTGATGTTTTCACCGCTCGCAGCAGTAAACGTAAGCTCGCCTGTTGTTTCTTCCGATACTGTAAGTCCCGAAATTCCCGCGGCTTTGATTTCAGCCATTAAGTCATTAGCTGTAAGCGTAGCACCGTCATTTATTGTTGCGCTTACGGTTGTTGCGTTGCCACTTCCAATTTGAATATTGAAAGTGTAATCGCCACCGCCCGAGGCTCCTGCCTCGACGTCACCAAAGTCGAGAACTTGAACGTTCGTTGCCGTCGCAGAAAGACCTGAGATGCCTGCAGAACTAATGCTTGCAGCAACATCTGCAGCAGAATCAGTGGCCCCCACAGTAATGTCCACCGGATCCCTCTCACCCAATGCAATACTGAAGGTTCCACCCGCCCCAGAAGTTACCTGCAAATCCGCCAACTCACTAATAGCACCGATCTGGTTTTTGCGCGTACCTTGGCCCAAGTCGATACCAATCGTTTCTCCCGCATTTGCACCAACCTGAAATTGCTTTTCAGCGAATGAGCCATCCAGCACTTTCAACCCATTAAAAGCGGTTTGGGAGGAAATGCGATCAATTTCTTGGATACGCTGCTGAACTTCGGCGTCAAGCGCTTCACGATCGGAAGTACTGTTGGTCGCGTTAGCCGACTGAACTGCCAACTCACGAATCCGCTGCAGGTTATTGGTAATCTCATCCAGCGCGCCTTCAGCCGTCTGCGCCAAAGAAATACCGTCGTTAGCGTTACGAGTGGCAACATTCAAACCAGAGATCTGGGACTGAAAGCGAGTAGAGATCGCCATACCCGCAGCATCATCTTTAGCTGAGTTGATGCGCAGGCCAGAAGACAAACGCTGAAGCGCCTGATCGTTCATGTTTTGGGACTTACCCAACTGGTTCTGAGCGTTCAATGAAGCGACGTTAGTGTTAATTCCGAGAGCCATTATGCTTCCCCTTCGACAGATGTCGTTATTTCATGGTTAAGGTCAGGCGTTCTCTTTTTTTGGTTAGGAGCGCCGCCCTGTTACTTCACTTAACGGCACCTGATCGGGTTGCTTTAGGAAAAATGGAATTTTCTTTGTAAAAGAATGTAAAAGCGGCAAGCAACTTCCGATTTTGCTGACGGCAAGTTGGCAAAGAGCATGCATCCGAAAGAACCAATCCGACACCAATTACTTTAATAACAAGAAGATAAAACCAGATCTAAGATCTTGGCACACCCTTCGCTTAACTCCCATCAACACGGTAAATAAACAACTTTTCTGCCGGCGCAGCGCCCTGACTTTCAGGCTCTGAGCTTCCGGCATCTCTGAGCAGGGAGAACGATATGCCTCAGGTAATTAACACCAACATGGCGTCGCTGAACGCCCAGCGGAACCTCAACGCCTCACAAAGCCAGGCCAATACTGCGCTGGAGCGTTTATCCTCAGGTTTGCGCATTAACTCCGCTAAGGACGATGCCGCGGGGCTTGCGATATCTGAACGCTTCCAATCTCAAATCTCAGGCTTAAATATCGCCCAGCGGAATGCCAACGATGGCATTTCTTTGGCCCAGACCGCGGAAGGCGCGATGGATGAGATTACCAACAACCTGCAGCGGATCCGGGAACTGGCCGTTCAGTCCGCTAACGCCACAAACAGCGTTTCAGACCGCCAAGCTCTGAATCAGGAAGTGCAGCAGCGAATTGAAGAGATAAATCGGATTGCTAGCCAGACTTCCTTTAACGGCCTAAAAGTTCTCGACGGCACGTTTGATACCCAAACGTTCCAGGTTGGCGCTAACACTGGCGAGACTATTTCTGTTAGTGGTTTGGACTCGCGGGGGAGCCAAATTGGTGGAACTGTTGAACAAACCAGTGTTTTTGGGAATCGGGCGCTTGATCCGGGCGTGTTTAGCGTAAATACATCGACGCTAGACTTTGATTCTAGCTCGGGCGTATCCACTAACGGGACAGGGCTAACCATTTCGAGCGCCACCAACCCTAGCCTTGCAACCTTAGAAATTAAAGGCGCAAAAAATATAGACGAAGCAGTTGCCCAGCTTCAAACCCAAATTAGCCAAAATCAAGAACTCGAAGGTCTATCCGTTGAGCAGGATGACACTGGCTTCCGGTTCGTTAACAATACATCAGTCGGCCTAAGCATCGCAGGAAGCTTAACCGACGGAACTGGGAATACTGGTGCAAACACTGGCCCATTCTCGGCTAATGTTGCGACAACCGTTCATGAACACTTTAAAGACGGCAAAACCATCGACTTCGAAGTAGACATCGATGGAGCAAAAATTCCAGTCGAGGGCGCAACCTCTCTAAACGACATTGTTGCCAAGGTAAACGCCCGTACGAATGAAACCGGGATTAAAGCCAACCTCGATTCAACTAACGACAACATCGTGTTCTCGTCACAGTTTGGCGAACCGTTCACCATCGGAATTACCGCGGATACAAACGGTGATGCTACGAACAACATTGACTTTAAAGTTTTCGGGACAGCCGACAGCGATACCGTTTCGATGAACGAGATCGACATCTCGACTCGGGAAGGCGCCGATCTAGCCATGATCGCCGTCGACTACGCCATCGATACTATCAATGGCTACCGCGCTGAACTCGGTGCCGTCCAAAACCGCTTCGAGTCCACCATCGCGAACCTGAGCACTACCTCAGAAAATCTATCGGCCTCCAATAGTCGAATCCGCGATGCGGACTTCGCTGCGGAAACCGCAGAATTGGCTCGTACCCAGGTGCTTCAGTCTGCTGGCTTGTCTGTTCTGGCACAGGCCAACGCTAGGCCGCAGCAGGTGCTACAGTTGCTGCAAGGCTAAACCAAAACAGCGAACTAAAACGGCCAGGCTAATTACCTGGCCGTTTTTATTTAGAGCCCGCTAAACCACCGAAACCACTCAAAACTGGCACACCTTTCGCAATACCTTCCTCAAAGCACGGCAATCCGCAAAAAACTGCAGACCTTTGCCGCATCGGATTATGGCTGGTAACGAGGTGTTCCATGCACGTACAAGAAAACAACGCTCATTTTTCCCGTTCGGTTCAGGCGCAAGTCGCTCGCTTGGTTTTGCAGGCGAATTTGGCCTATGGCGAGTCCAACACTAATGGGCTTTCCTACACCCAAAGGCTGAAGGCGCGTGAGGAGTGCCGTGCGTATCTGGCCGCCGCCTTGGCGATTGAGGCAGGCAACGCCGCAGCACTGGGTTTGTCGGGCCGGGTGGAGATGGACGATGGCGAGCTGGATAAAGCCCAAGCCTTATTCAATGCCAGCTTGAACAGTCAGCCGGGGCAGGCGCAGCAGTATTGTAATCTGGGCTATTGGGCCCTGAAGACTGAGCGGCCAGCTCTGGCGGAAGAGTATTTCCTTGAAGCACTGGAATCCGAGCGGCAATCTGCCGCCGCTTTCTGCGGGGTTGCCCATGCCAAACGCCTGCAAGGCCAGTTCGATGTTGCCTTCTTACATTACCGCAAACTGCTGCAAACCGGTTCCGAGTGGGATTCTGTCTATTCCGGCATGCTGACCTGCGCGCAAAACCTGGAAGTCCACCACGCAGACGCGGAACTGACACAAGACGCCATTGCCCTACTCCGTCAAGACGGCTTGCCGCATCAAGAGATCGGCCGGTTTGTGGGTGCCGTCGTTCAGCAGCAGTACGATTTGAACAACCCCAAAGCTGAGATCTTTCTGGATGCAGCCGCGGAAGATGAATTGCTGATTCTCGCGCTCAAGAAAACCTTAATGCCCAGCGCTGAAGTCGAAGAGCTGGTTACTATGCTTCGCCGCAGCATTCTGGCGGAAGTCGCGCAAACCGTTGGCTTGCGGGACGAGCTTCAGTCTTTATGCCTGGCCATTGCCGAATACGCCGACCGAACCGGTTACGTTTTAGCGGCGGACGATGACGAAGAGCGACTGATCACCACAATTAACGACAGCATCGTCGCCCAGTTTGCGATGGGCGAGCCGCAAGAAGCGCTGATTGGCAGCCTGATGATCAGCGCCCTGTACGGCGCCCTATTCCATCAAAGTTTTGCGATGAACCTTGGCCAGTGGAACTTGGTTGACTGGCCCGTTGCCATGCAGCCCATGATGGCCGCCAGCTACTACAATCGGGCAGAAGAAGAAGCCATCAAACAAAACTTTGATGAGAAAGCCGACGAACTCTGCCTAGCGAAAACGGATGTGCAGCAAGCCTGGCCCGCGTGGAGCCAGGTGGCTTACCGTGCCGAAACCAGCCTGAAAGCGGTGATGGTGCAGGAGCTGGGTTTAAGCACCAAACACCTTCCCGCCACCCTGCGCATCATGGTCTGCGGCGCACAGTCTGGTCAGCGGGCGATGGAGTTGGCGCAGTATCTGGATGATGTGGAAGTTATCGCGGTTGACGAATCCCTCGCCAACATCGCCAAGGCCACGCGTATGGCCAGCATCCTGAACATCAACAATATCGTGTTCTGGCCGTGGTCCATCGCCCAGCGATTCGTGGCGGATGGCCATCAAGTTCATTGGGTAGAAGTCGGCCGCTTGCCTTCACCGGCCATGACAGAGCTTTCTGTTGCTGCACTGATCAATAGCGCTTCCACCAGCGGAGCCGTGGTTCACATGCATACCAACATGGCCGAACAAACCGTCGGCGACAAGCACATCCGCCGCTTGATTGATGAGCACACCCTGCAACCCACGCGCACCGCTTTGCGCCAACTGCGGCGCATGGTACTGGCAAACAAGCAGGACTCCACCTGGGTCGACCTACTGAAAGACCAAGCTTTCTACAGCCTAGGCGGCTGCCGCGACCGCTGGTTCCGCCCGCAAGATGCCAGTCAGCTGAAAGATCTACTGGCGCTTGTCAGCAACGAAGTGGAATGGAAACTCGTCAAAGCCCGCGATGAAGATGGTCACAGCTTGGCGACTGCGCCGGTGCAGAAGCAGATTCAGGCGGAGGCACTGGGGAGTGAAGTGCAGAGCTTGGTGGGGCAGAGTTTGAGTGTTTATTTTCAGAAGCGGAGATAAACGAAACGAGGGGCCAATCTTGGCCCCTCGTTTTTTACATATAAGGAATCAAAGACTCCCCATACAAATGTAAATCCTCCAAGATCTGCTGGTTTCTGGGCGACAACTCCGGATCGCTCGCGAGGCGTTGCAACTCCAGCCCGTAGGCTTCCAGTGACCGCCAGCCTTTCTTCGGCTTCATCAGGCGCTCCGTTCTGAAGGTTTCCCAGCGTTCCATTTCCTCGCCGCTTAGGGTGTTCGGATAGTTTCGGGCGCGGTAGCGGAAGAGCATCTCGCTTAAACGCTCGTCATCAAACCTCACTTCTTGCTCACCTAACGTCTCTACCGGCTGGGCGATCAGATCTTTAAGCCGCTCACGGTCGGCGTTGCTGATGAAGCCGCCAGCATAAATTTGCTCGTCTGGGTCGGTGAGGTCACTGCCTTCAAAGCTGCGATCAAAGGCTTGGGCAATGCGTGCCGACAAGTCCGGGGCGTTCCGCAGTTTGGCCAGATTCGCGCGCAGTACATCACCATCCAACTCCAGCTCAGACAAGCGTTCTTTGGAGAGCGTAGACAGCATGTTCGCCGGCGCCAGTACCGGGCACTTGTTTACCTGAATACCTTTCAGGGGGAAGCGCTGTACGCCCTCACCTAGCTCGGCCTGTGAAGTAAACACTCGCTCCTGAATCTGTTCCGGCGTGGCGTTGATGAGTTCCGTTGGGTCTTCCCGCAGGTCGTAAACGATGACCTGGTTCTTATTAGTGGGGTGTTCCGCCAAGGGCGCAACCAATGCACAGCAACCACGGCTGGCTGGAAATTTGGCGGAGATGTGGAAAACCGGTTTCATAGTGCCGGCGTCCAGCATCTGGCGGGCCGCGTGTTTGTCTTTGTTCTTCAGGACAAAATCAAACAGTTTGGGTTGTTTATCTTTAATCAGCTTGGCCACGGCAATCGTCGCCCAAACATCGGACATCGCATCGTGGGCCGCTTCGTGGGCAATGCCGTTGGCCGCGGTGAGTTCCTCCAAGCGGAAGCTGGGGCTGCCGTCTTCTTTGCGCGGCCAGTTGATGCCTTCCGGTCGCAGGGCGTAGGTCAGCCGCACCATGTCGATGATGTCCCACCTGGAGTTGCCGTTCTGCCATTCCCGGGCGTAGGGGTCGCGCAGATTTCGGTACAAAGTATTACGGGTGACTTCGTCATCAAAGCGGAGGCTGTTGTAGCCCACCACACAAGTGCCGGGCTGACTGAAGGCTTCGTTGATCTGCGCAATGAATTCCGCTTCTGGGAAGCCATCTTCCAGAGCTTTTTGCGGGGTGATACCGGTAATCAAACAGGCTTCAGGGGAAGGCAGGTAGTCGTCCGTCGGTTTGCAGTAAATCACCAACGGATCTTCGATCACGTTCAAATCCGCATCGGTCCGAACCCCGGCAAACTGGGAGGGCCGGTCGTGCAGCGGGTCTACACCAAAGGTTTCGTAATCGTGCCAGTAAAAAGAGCGGATCAAAGGAAGACTCCCACCTTGTGAATTAGTAGCAGGAGTCTAACAAAATCAAAACAACTTAGTCCCCATATCCACCTGATGGGTTCGCCGACGATCGATACCGGGACCGATCAACTGCTGAACATCAACGGTCATATTCGTCGGCAGGTTGAGATACACCCCTTTGCCAACATCAATAGAGCTCATGCCATCCAGCGTTTGCCAAGCCACATTGTCGTCTCGCTGAAAACCAATAAAGAAACCATCTGTAAAACCCGCCACACCGGCTTGCCCGGAGTCTTCACCGATATCGATCGAGCGGAGCTGGGTTAACGGCGCACAATTGGTTGCCACATCGCAATTAGCCACGGCATTCGGGTCATTGGGCTTCAAGCCGATGTGCGTAGCACGGTCATCCGTTGCGGCACCGCCCGCGCCATCAAAAAGCTGAGTATCATACACCTGCCCACCGGACTCAATCTGCATTCCTATATTGCCGCTAAAACTGGTGGTATTGGAGGAAACCGATCCGCGGGCCTCGTGAAAGCCCATACGAAAGCCGGCCAAACCAGCGGCATCCTCTGCCAGTTCGATGTAAGGGCGGCGAGCTTCGAAGGGAACGACGTCGCCTTCGTTATAAGTCACACCGTTATAGACTTCACCATTAACCCGTGCAATATGACCAAGGGCGAGATGGCTGGCCGCGAAATCCACGCCCGCATCTATTTCACCAACCTTTACGTCATCTACATTCACCCGGGTTTCCACATCCATACCTAGCGACATCCGGGTAACGTTGTGATTTTGGCCGACAATGTTTTCAACCTGCATAAACGCCTGCCCCGTCACATCACCCATCGCGTCATCAGAAATGGGTGCCAATTCCGCTTGGGCAACGGGCAAAATACCTAAGCAAAAAACAGTAAGGGCAGCGTATCCGTACGCTCGCTTGATCATAGATTGTGTCTCTATTTGTTTTTTTAGCACGCAACCACTATATCCGAGAGCCGATTCAACATTGAGTGAGCCACTTCACAATCAGTCGTTCCGGTTAGTGGATAGTTGCCAAGCTTGGTAAACGCCACCGACCAAAAGAGTAGCGCACAGATACACATTCCATTAGGCTACTCTTGTTACTTTACGGTTCGGGCACCAAAATACACTCCATGAGCACCAAAATTCTGATCTGCGACGACTCCGCACTCGCCCGCAAACAAATGGCCCGTGCGCTGCCCCTTGGCCTGGCAGACAGCGTGCTATTTGCACAAGATGGCGAAGAAGCGCTCACTGCTCTGCGCAAAGGCCAAGCGGAACTGCTGTTTCTGGACCTCAACATGCCGGGTTTAGACGGCTACCAAGTGCTGGAACACATCCGCAAAGAAGACCTGCCGGTGCTCACCATTGTCGTTTCCGGTGACATACAGCCCGAAGCCCGGGAACGGGTGCGCAAACTGGGCGCCATCGATTTCATTAAAAAGCCGACAAGTACAGAGCTTGTGGCAGACTTGCTGCAGGAGTACGGCTTTTTTCGGCCGGAAGAACTTTCGGCGCTAGCGGCCAAGAATAGTGCTTTCTCAGAGCCAAGCCGCACGCCAGAAATATCCGTCAGCCTCACGGAATACCTGCAAGAAACCGCCAACGTCGCCATGGGTCGTTCATCGGACTTACTGGCCCGACTGCTTCGGGTGTTCGTTAAACAGCCTATTCCGAAAGTCGCTTTCATCGCCAGCTCTGAACTTCACATGGCGATTTCCTCAGCCGGAGCCGGCAACACCTTTTCTGCGGTATGCCAAGGCTTCACGGGCTCGGGTGTCGCTGGTGAAGCACTGCTGTTATTCGACGATGCCAGCTTTGAAGAAATGGCAGAACTGCTTCATTACGAAGGCGTAGAAGGCGATGCCATCGATGTTGAAGTGCTGATGGACATGTCCAGCATACTGTTTGGCGCCTTCCTGAACGGCGTGAGTGATCAGCTCGACATTAAACTGGGGCTTGGGCACCCAACCGTACTGGGCCAGCACCGCCCTATTAACGAATTGCTGGAGCACCACAGCAGTCGCGAAGAACAGCTACTGTGCCTGGAAATCTGCTACACCATCGAAAACAGGGACATTCGCTGTGACATGCTAGTTTTGTTTACCGAAGACTCTGTGCCCTTCCTGGAAAAACGTCTCGAATATCTGGTGGATTGACCATGGCTTTTGACTCAGAGCACGTAGACCCCTTCCATTGGCTGGCCGACATGATCGAAACCGTAGAGGTCGGCCTGGTGGTGCTGGATCTCGATTTCCGAGTGCAAGCCTGGAACGGCTTTATGGAAAATCACAGCGGCATCACCGCCACCCAAATTCGTGGCCAACAGATATTCAACGCCTTTCCTGACATTCCCAAAGCCTGGCTTACGCGGAAAGTGGATTCCGTCACCACACTCAACACCCGAGCCTTCACCTCCTGGGAACAGCGCCCTTACCTATTCAAGTTTCGAAACTCCCGCCCCATCACGGGTACCGAAGAGTTCATGTTTCAAAACCTGACGATCAGCCCGCTCACCAACTCCCGTGGCAAAGTAGACAAGGTCTGCCTGCTCATTTACGACGTGACCGAGTTCGCGAGCAGCAAACAAGCACTAGAACGGGCCAACGAGCAACTGGCGAAATTAAGCATGACCGACCGACTAACCGGTTTGCTTAACCGAGGCACCTGGGAAAACCTGGTGGATGCAGAATTCGAACGCTACGGGCGCTACGGTCAAGCCACCACCTTGGTCATGTTCGATATCGACCACTTCAAATCGGTGAACGATACCTACGGGCACCTGGCCGGAGATGATGTGATTCGCCACTCCGCACAAGTCACCCGCGACAGCATTCGCCAATCGGATTCCGCAGGGCGTTACGGTGGAGAAGAGTTCGGCCTTATCCTGCCGGAAACCGATGCAGAGAACGCGCGCATATTGTGCGAACGCATCCGGGATGCCATTGCTCAAAGTACGGTCAACACCATTGCGGGTGATATTCGATACACCATCAGCATGGGTATCGCGCAATTAACAGGTGGGCCAGAGAATTATATGCAGTGGATGCAAGAGGCGGATAAGGCTTTGTATGGGGCTAAGGAAGGGGGGCGTAACAAGGTGGTGATTTATTCATAACCCCTTCCCCATTAAGGGAAAGGGGTTTATTAGAGCGATTTAGTCTTGCTGTTGCCAGCTCTGAACCGCGTCTTTGCCGTGCTTCTCACGCCACTCGTTCAGAGTTTTGTGGTTGCCGCCGCGGGTTTTCACCACTTCGCCGGTATGCGGGTTCTTATAGGTTTTCATCGGGCGCTTGGCACGCGTACCTGTTGAAGCTTCCGCTTTAGCACCGGCAATGGAAGGATCAATCGCTGCCAGAATCTGCAATACGTGCTTTGGTGACTTGTCGTATTCAGTCATCAATTCACGAACTTTATTTTCAAATTCCAACTCGCGCTTAAGCGCTTGATCGTTTTCGAGCTGCTCCAGCTCTGCCGCAAGCTTTTCCATAAGCTGTTTTTTCTGATAGTAATCGTTGATCTTCGCCATGAAAGTAAGGCCTTATATCGGATGATTTAAACAAAAAAAACATGACCGGAAAGTCAGGCTGCATAATAATAAATAAATCAGGCATTCGTAAAGCAGATTAATTAAAGCTCATAAAAAAAGCCGACGCATTGGCCGGCTTCTAAAAACAAGTCGATTGTGATGATTACAATCGAATATCTGCCTCTCCCAGAGGCAGCACTCCCTTCAGATCAAAAAGAATACCCTTATCTTTTGCGAACGCTCGCAATTGTTGAGCACTCATTGCGGCATACTCATTGTGAGGCACAGCCAAGAATACAGCATCGTAATATTCGCTTTCAGGCTTATCCACCAGCGAAATCCCATATTCTTCTTCCGCTTCGGCATTGTCTGCCCAGCAATCGGTTACGTGTACTTCGCAGTTATAGTCTTTTAGTTCACTGATCACATCAACAACACGAGTGTTCCGCAAATCCGGGCAGTTTTCTTTAAACGTCAGCCCCATTACCAATACTTTCGCGCCGGAAACCGCTTGGCCATTTTTAATCATCGCTTTAACCAACTCAGACGCCGCATAAGGCCCCATATTGTCGTTAACACGGCGGCCCGCCAGAATGATTTCCGGATGATAGCCAATAGCCTGCGCTTTATGAGTTAAATAATACGGGTCTACACCTATACAATGGCCACCCACCAAGCCCGGTTTAAACGGTAAAAAGTTCCATTTAGTTCCTGCTGCGGCCAATACTTCATGAGTATCAATGCCCAGCTTGGCGAAAATCATAGAAAGCTCATTCATCAACGCAATGTTTAAATCGCGCTGAGTGTTTTCAATCACTTTTGCCGCTTCAGCAACTTTAATAGAACTGGCCTTATGAGTACCGGCAGTAATAATATCCGCGTACAAGGCATCCACTTCGTCAGCAATTTCCGGCGTAGAGCCAGACGTTACTTTCATAATGGTGGTAACACGGTGCGCTTTATCGCCCGGGTTAATGCGCTCTGGGCTATAACCCGCAAAGAAGTCTTTATTGAAGGTTTGGCCAGATATTTTTTCTAATACCGGCACACATACTTCTTCCGTAGCCCCCGGGTATACCGTGGATTCGTAAATAACGATGTCGCCCGGCTTCAGTACCTTGCCTACGGTTTCGCTGGCTTTAACGAGCGGGGTTAGGTCAGGTTTTTTAAACTCATCGATGGGAGTCGGCACCGTAACAATATAGATGTGGCATTCAGCAATTCCATGCACGGAATCCGTAAACGACAAGTGCTTTGCCGCCGCCAGCTCTTCGCGAGACAACTCTAAGGTGAAGTCGATACCATCTTTGAGCTCTCCAATACGCTCAGAGTTAATATCGAAGCCAACCACTTCCCGCTGCTCTCCAATCGCGGCAGCCAATGGTAACCCCACATAACCCAAACCAATCACCGCAATCTTTTTCATGAACCAGTTCCTTTTGGAATGCAGACCTTGCTGTTAGGCAACCTTGTCTTCAGTATAGTGGCGAATTCTTGTTTAGCGTGGCTATCGCCGTGCACAATTCGAATCTCTTTCGGCGGTAAAGGGATACCTTCGATAAAGCGCAATAAATCTTCTTGCCCAGTATGCGCGGAATAGCCGCTTACCTGGTGCACTTTGGTGCGGATGTCGTAACGCTCACCATTAAGCTCAACCCGGCCACCGGCGCACATACCGGAGCCTGCCATCACCACTCACGGGCGATGAGATTTGGTGAGGTATTCTACGGCATTCAAGTGATCATCGTGAGAGTTGATCACCCTTAATTGCTCGAACGACAGAGGGTGGCGGCCTGATTTCACGGATGTTTGTTCCAATACCGCCTGCAAACCCGGCGGCTAAAAGATAGGGAATGCGACCAACGTGGTCAATATGAACGTGGGTGACCACCAAGGCGCGGATGTGATCGATGGGGAAATCTATGGCCAGGTTTTCAGCGGTCGATCGGTCTTTGGATTCGCTGCCTTGAAACAGGCCGCAGTCAATGAAAAGTCCGGCTTTAGCAGGTTCGCCTACCGTTGATAACGAGAGCTCGTGGCAGGAGCCGGTGACGCCATTCGCAGCGCCACGGTGACTAATCTCAATCATGCAACAATCCTTGTTGAACTGCCTTAACAGCTAATCTGGAAAACTCAACCGTATACCTTCGGCAAGTGAATACGGCGGCACCCACCCCAATGAACGTTTGGCGTGAGAACAATCAACAGTCAAAGGCGCCGCTAACTTGCCGGCAGCTCTACCTTGGCCAACCAGAGTCATGACTGCTTTAAATAACACAGCGGGGAGCGGCAGTAGAATACAGCGAAGTTCCTGAGCTTTCGCAATTCTCGCAACAAAATCCCGCGTGCTGACGTCATCATCGTCACTGACAACAAATACCTGCCCGGCCGCATTCGGATGTTCAATGCAACGCAGTATAAAACTAACCAAATTGCCAACAAACAAAAATGATCGTTGATTATTAAGTCCACCAAGAGGGAGAGGAATCCTCTTCTGAACTAGCGAAGCAAGACGGGAGAAATTTCCGGGCGCTTCCGGGCCATAAACCATCGGTGGCCGGATAATAACCAGCTCACACTCGCTCTTTTTAAACAGTTCAATCAGTTTCTTCTCTGCAAGAACCTTAGAGCCAGAATAAGCGTCCGAAGAGGCATAAGAGGAAAGTTCATTATAGGGCTGCACCGAGCCCTCACCATGAACACCAATGGAACTCAAATAAACAAACCGCGATACACCCGATCTGATTGCCGCTTCGGCATACCCCATCGGCAGATCACAGTTTACAGAAACGAAGTCATTTAATCGTGTATCCTCTGGCGTATTCAGGTGGGCCAGACCAGCACAAAAAACGATCACGTTCACGTCTTTAGCGATGAAAACGTCGTCGATTCTTTTTTGCCGATAAACCGGCTCCAAGCGCTCATCGATCGAACCGAAGCCTCTAAAACAAACACTGGTGCGAGAGTTTCCAACCACTCTACCTCCTTCGGAGGCCAAAGCTTCAAACACTTGGTTACCAATGAAGCCGGAAAAGCCAACCACCTGCACCGCATTTGCCATAGCTAAAACACCCTCTCGCCCCAGAACCTCCAACAAAATAAAAGGAGTTTATTTACTGTCGTATCACGAGATTCTCGGAATCTACAAATCGCCCTACGGGAGACGAGAGCATCTCTATAACCTCCGCGACATGTCCAGGCTGCATTATGGTACTAGGATCTTCTTCTGGCGCTAAAACACGTCGCAGCGCAGTTGCGGTACGCCCTGGAGAAATACAAATGACTCTAGTTCCGTAAATTTCTAACTCCTCCCGCATAACACTGCTCATATTAATAACCGCAGCTTTTGATGCAGAATAGGTCAGCCAACCCGACCGACCATTTATCCCCGCGGTGGAAGCAATATTCACAATACAATCAAATTTATTACCTAAATGCAGCAGTTCCTGCACTAAGGTGAATGGTGCATACAAATTCACTGCAATAGTACGTTCGAAATCCTCAAAATCCACCTGCTGCAAAGGGACGGGGTTCGTATATCCAGCATTGTTTACGAGAAGGTCAACATTGCCGACTTCCTGATAAACTGACACGATAGCAGTTCTAAGCGCCTCGCGCTCTCCTACATCGACTTCACGAACCACTATACTTTTACCGTGAGCATTGTGCTCTTCAAGCCACTGGACTGCACTCACAAAGTCATCGGATTTGCGAGCAAATAACACGATTGTAGAGTAGTCATTATCAGGGAACAGAAATTTTTTCGCCGTTTCCAAACCAATCCCACGAGACGCCCCGGTGATTAAAACAGACTTACTCATTATTATCTTCCTTATGCAACAAGCTCGTTGCGATAGCAACATCTAAAGAATTTGTGATCTTGAAATTTCGATCGCTACCATCCTTGAAAAAGACAGGAAAACCGGCAGTCGCGATTAACGTAGCATCTTCAGTAAATTCAATTTGCTCTCTTTCAGCAAAACGATGAGCTTCTTGCAATACGTCTTTATCGAACTTTTGTGGCAACTGAACGTTACGGAGCTGATCGCGGTCCAGATATCCGGTCACTTCCTTGGTCTCTGGAGTGACGGGAGCGACGGTAAAAGGAATGGGCAACATGTAGGAAACATTAACATTCTCGTCGGCAATCAAATCCTCAAATTCACGCTTTGTAACCAAGGGACGTGCAGACTCGTGAACGACCACATTCTTGTTTTTTACATGAGGTAACATAGCAGACACAGAGGAATGACGAGTGCTCCCAGCCTCCACCAATACCACCGGTGTTTTAATTGAGTAAGATCGCAAGATCTCCTCAACGGCATCGCGCCAACCCGTCGGATAGTTAAGGACGATTTGATCAATTTCATCAATTTTATCTACTGCAACTAAAGAGTAGACAATAATTGGTATGCCATTCACCTTAAGCAGTTGCTTGGGCTGATCAGCGCCAACGCGTGCTCCAACCCCACCATTTAGTAACAGAAGAGAGTACATAAAAAATCCTCATTTCATGGGTGTAAGAATTGCAAAAATAACAATTTACTCATCATTTATGACTTTTCTAGCAGCGTTCAAAAAGTTATCGGCATAGCCCGCTTCTTCGAAATCTCCTAAATAATGTTTACGAGCCTCAATTCTGTCTACCCTTTTCAAGTCAGAAGAAATCAGCTTATTCAGCATTTCCTCTAGGTTCGATAAATCCTTCTCAATAACATAGCCCACCCTAGACAAGGGGAATTCCTGAACAAAGTCCTGCCCAGAACCGAGCATAGCGACAATTGAAAATGGCTTTTCTGAAAACAAAAAATCGGGTACAACCGAGGAAACATCCGAGACCATGGCATCAACACTATTGAAACACTCGAATACTGACATTCCCGTTTCAGCCGAGTGCCCCCATTTATGCTCGCGACCGGTTTTCTCTGAATCCGCCTTCAATAAGCGTTGAATATTGCGAATGACAGCACAGTGAGCTGCATCTTTGTAGCTATAAGGATGTGGCCTAAAAACAACGGCGACTTCTCGCTCTAACAGACTTGAGACAATGTCTAAACCTACAGGTAAAGAACAGTAGTTCGTGTCGTTGTAGTTACCTCGCCATGTCGGAGCGTACAATACCTTAGTGACCTTTTGTTCGCTATCAGATTGCCGCACCACGTTCTCAACCTGGGGACGACCAACGATTTCAAACTTTTCGTTGGGAATTGAAACCCCATGATCATGGTAACGATCGACTCCAGCCTGGCCTGCTACAAAAATTTTATCGAACATAGCTGCAACCGGGTTATAACTCGGTGCCTTATCGCTATCACCGTGCAACAGCTGAACATGCGTAATAGAAGTGTTTCTCACTAAGTGTGTATTACGCATACCGTTGTTCACGTAAAACGCAGCTTTTATACAGGGCACCAAAATATCATCGAGATCTATAATCCGTGGACAGATGATAACCGGCCGCGATGTTAGACGCTTTATATCATTAAAATCTTTATCTTCCCTCATCACAATAATGAAAGATTCTCCAATTCTTTCCAAATAATTAAGCCACATTCCAATTTGGTATACTGAACCCGCAGGGGCTGAGTAATACAAAACGAATTTTGGACAATAGGCTTCTATCGCATTGCGAGTTCTTTCATCGTTGGAAATATGTCTTTTAAAATTTTTATGAATAGAGTTCGCAGCCAACACCATCAAGAAAACTTCGAAAACAATAAGAAGCAATAAAAATAAGACTGAAATATTAATAAGCATAGCAACCGAGGCTACGAACACAGCGAACAGGTGGAAATCGCTGATAACTTCAGAAGTAATTATTGACTTATCTTCCAAATTCGAGTTGGGCAAGTTGACACTTCTAACTTTACTCCTATCTACCAGGTTAGAGAGTATCGGCTCAACGATAGGCATAACCGCAAAGACAGAGCACAAAAAAACCCCTAAGACAGAGCCTTTGCCGCCTATCGTATAAAGAAACACTGGAAGCAAAGATAGGAATATTCGTGCACTGAGTTCGCCGTTCACACGATATTTTCCTGTCCCCCTGAACCTTCTTTGGTAGACCCTTCGAATTAAAACCCCATAAACTATCAGCGCAGGAAGCACGGATAAACCAACAGAGAATTCGGCAACGATGAGCATCAGAGATAGCCAGCTAAAAGAAGCTAACAACAGGTTCAACATTGCACTTCGGTATTTATTGAAAACCTTCTTATAAATATCACGACCAAAAACCACAGAAACCGAACCCACAATAAAACACCTTTACTTAAATAAACCGATTTTTATCGTAACTCTTTTCTCAATATATCCAAGACATTAAAGGCGTTCGTCAAATCCTCGCTAGAAACAGACAAAAGCCGAGTTAATGACTTTTTAAGACCGGAAGTAGAGATATCTTTGGTTCTCTCCAAATAAACCACTTCACAGTAGTCCTTGAGAAAGTCGAACTTTCCAGACCAATCATCACCGATCGCGAAAACATCAACACTGTACTGCTCTACATCAGAAAGCTTTTGGTCCCAGGAATGCTCTGGTATAACCATATCAACGCAATCAATCGCTTCAACAATGGCGGCGCGTTGGTCATATGGGATTAACGTTTTTTTGCCTTTAACATCGTTAAACTCGTCGGTTGATACGCCTACGATCAGTTTGGCTCCCATCGCATCCAAACGTTTAAGGAGCTTAAGATGGCCGATATGAAACATATCAAAAGTTCCATACGTAATTACGGTCTTTTCCATGTTATACCTTCGCCATATTAAGGAAATAATTTAAGAATATAGAGACTCTCTACTGAGAATCGGTTCAAAGCCTGGAAAACCATTCTCGAAACCAACAACAGGAATATCCCCGTATATACACCCATATCAAAATAGGCCATCTCAATTGTCAAGACAGCAAAGACAATCAAAAAATTTGATGACGAGATATACTCGATGAATTGTCGGCGGTGAAGTTTCAAAAAGGTGACCCTATGATGGTCTTCAACATGAAAAACCTTTGAATAAAAAATCCACAAATTCACATATAGAATCACTATCCAGGCAACCGCAACCATCGGATCTAGAATAAACCCGAAAAGCACAGAAACAACCACCAGTCCAACTTCAGAGAATGCTTTGGATACGTGATTGTGTATCCTTTTCATTTTCTTCTCTGGAATTTTTGTTCCTTCTATATTTAGCTCCCTGCTACCAAATCGAGTGAGATGCCTGTCTATCAACCATCGATGCAAAATTCCAAGAACGATAAATAAGCCATAAACAACTGGAACCATTCCAGCTAGCAACAGTACGATTTCCTGGAACTCCATCTCCTCAGGGAAAAAGTCAAAGTAAACCGGCACCTCACCCGAGCTAAGCACGATAAAAATCTTCAATGGCAGAAAGAACGCCATCACTTGGCAAACCCGGGAAACGGCCAAGGCCCCACAACCCACAACAAAAGCTGCGCCTGATACCGAACAAAACTCCAGCACCGTCCCAATAACCTTCCGCAAATAGCTGTTGAGAGCAAGCATAAACTAACCTCAGTGGGCTCCATGCGAGCTAGCATCAAGCTCAAAGCCGCGTACCACAAACAAACGGTCGCTCTCTTCTTGCACAACGTCCGAAGCCAACAACGTCCTCTTGAGTTTCTCTGCCTGCTTGGCATCCGTGGCTGAAAAAACCGCCAGCCGCTTCAAAAACAGCGCGACTGATAGAAAGTTTCGAGAAACGACGAGATTGGGCGTACCCGTGGTACAGTCAAATTCTTTCACCGGAGTTTTCCAGTCACCGTAATTTTCCGTAAGATATCTGTCTGCGTCTTCTGGTGCATTAACAGGCACTCCTTCCAGTTCGCGACGAACCAACGTAAATGGCGAGTTTTCCCAGCGATGAATTATCGATCCATGCCAGCAACTAGCATTCTCGGTGTAATGTATAAACACATCTAAATTCAACCCGTTCTCATGAACCAATTTTACTAGGGCCGGCACTTTGATCAAATGAAGCTTGCCATGATCGTCTTGGGTAATTTCGACATGGAGATCGACCTTTTTTGTGGCGAATTCAAGTCGATTCGCTAACGTTTTAACCAACTCATCAACCGAAATACTTTCTCCATGAATCCCGACGTCAATATCGTAGTCATGGGCCAAGAAACCACCTTCCCGATGTAAGCCTAAAAACGTCCCTGAAATGACATACCATGGCCAAACTGCCAGCGGTAGCGCCTCAGCTAAATCCTGCAGCGCTCTGACGGCATCACGTTTTGAGAAATCATCTTCCCGAGGCTTCTCTTTACCGCCCGCCGATGGGGGCGGCGTGCCTAATGCCCCTAAAGCCCGATCGGCATTGTCATAAAAAGCCACGACATCATCGTGGGGGTAGATACCGGCCTGATAATTCTCAAGCTCACCGTGAATATTGGCCGCACGGATATAAAGCATGTCCGTTAGATACATGGATTCACTCAGTGCCCGACGGTATTTCTTAATAAACTTTTCGAGCGCCCTTCTCTGGTGCGCGTCGGTTTCCATCGTAAAATCGAAAAACGGATCTTCAAAGAAATCCAATTTTGGAAAGATATGGCGCGCAAACCATGCTGCACGCCGAAATGCTAAACGAAAGTCATCAGCAACAAACTCACGGCGCATAAGCCGAGCTAATGAGAATGATTGCGTGAACATCAGTATGCCTAACCATGCGATCCCGCCCAATAAATGGCGAGACAAAAAAGAGTGCCTTCGATTCAGGTATCTCAATAACTGATAGCTTTTATTAAACTGCATGATTTACTCTCAATCTGCTCACTACCCTAGGACATTAACGACAAAAACCGGCCAAAGCCGGTTTACAATGGAAAGATTTTGATCATTGGGCGTCGGGCTTTTTCAAACGCCCAGCCCCCAGCCAAATTGCAGAAGCCGAGGCCAAAGCAAACAAGGCCGCAAACACCAAAGGTCCCGAATACGGAAACTTATTAGCCAACATAGACGCAGGCAACAGCACCGTCAGCATCAACGCCCCATAACCCAACGTCACAGGCGCGTGGCGCCCAGCTCGCTGAGCCAGTTTCTGGTAGGCATGTAACCGGTGAGCCTGAAGTATGTTCTGGCCGGTAAAGAAACGAACAAGCAGAGTGGTAGTTGCATCAGCAATGAACAACGTCAGTAGAATAATCCAGCTCCACATACTCACTTTGGTTTGCGCCGCCGACAGCAGCATCATAAAACCAATGATAAAACCCAAAAAACCACTGCCGCCATCGCCCATAAAAATCTTCGCAGGTGGCCAATTCAGTATCGTAAAGCCCAGTACCGCCCCCAGCAGAAAAACACAAATCCACGCCCACTGATCGTAGCCAACGTACCAGAAGTTTAGGGCCATACCGCCAAACAACAGCAAGGCCTGAATGGCCGCAAGGCCATCGATACCATCCATGAAATTATACAGATTGATCAACCACACCCATGCGAAGGCAAGCATCGGCCAAAGCAGAAACGCGACAGAACTATCCACCTGCACCCCAAATACAGAAAACACAGGCAGCTTAGGGATAGACCACATGCCAATGGCCACCACCACAAAGTGCGCGAACAACCGGAGTTTAGAAGAAATGTCGCCAAAATCATCCCACACACCCAGGGCCAACATAACGAAACCCAGGCACATGAAAGCGACCATAGAGGAATCTGGTACCCAATCGAGTACCGAAAACAGCACGCCCAAAATAATGGAGATGGCCCCGATGGCGATACCGCCGCCATGAGGCGTAGGAATTGTGTGTGAGCACCGGTCACTTGGCAGAACAAGCGCATCGCGGCGCACTGCCCAAGAACGAACGGCTACTGTCAACCCGGCAGCACCAGCCACCACGGAGAACATGACAAAAGCGAGAATGATTGATGAATTAATCATGACATAACCCGAAAAATTTGCGGGATTATACCATGAAAATCTTTCCGAAATGTTTCAGCAAGCCCTTAACTTGTTACAGATTGCTTAATCACCCCAAATTCCGCTTTTCATAAATCAAATCTACAATGCCATTACTCGGCTGGTACCCCTGCACTGTGCTCAGCAACAATTCCCGCACATCCTCATAGGCATCCGCCTTAACGGCCTCTTTCATCGCCATCAAAATCGCCCGCAGCTCTATCCATGGGATAAACTCCTCATCGGCGCGGTGAATTTTCGGGTGCTCGGTGGGCTGGGGGTTATCCCCGATCAGCAATTCTTCGTACAACTTCTCACCGGGGCGCAGGCCAGTGAAGCCGATCGGGATATCGCCGTTCGGAGTCACCTCATCACGCACCGTCAAACCAGAGAGCATGATCATCTTGCGCGCCAACTCCGAGATCCGCACCGGCTCGCCCATATCCAACACAAACACGTCCCCGCCCTGGCCCATACAACCGGCCTGGATCACCAACTGGGAAGCCTCAGGAATGGTCATGAAATAACGAGTAATGTCTTGGTGGGTGACCGTCACCGGTCCGCCGCGGCGAATCTGATCACGAAACAGCGGAATCACCGAGCCGGAAGACCCCAGTACATTCCCGAACCGTACCATGGTAAAGCGTGTTCGGTTCACACTGCTCACACCGGCAAAATCCCCGATCAGCTCCGGTGCCGGCTCGGCGCTTAAGGCCTGCAACACCATCTCCGCCAAGCGCTTGGTCGCCCCCATTACATTGGTGGGCCGTACGGCTTTGTCTGTAGAAATCAGCACAAAATTCGTCACGCCACAGGCGATGGCCGCTTGCGCGACCTTCTTGGTACCAAACACATTATTCAAAATGCCTTCAGCAATGTTGTGCTCCACCATGGGCACATGCTTGTAGGCGGCAGCGTGGTAAACCGTATCAACCCCCCACACCGACATAATGTCCCTCAGACGGCCACCGTTTCGAATAGAACCGAGAATCGGCACCAACTGGACATTCAGCTTCTGTGAACGCACCCAGCCTTCCAATTCCTTATGAATGGCGTACAGCCCGTATTCGTTGTGCTCGTACAACACCAATGTGGTCGGGCCATTATTGACAATCTGCCTGCACAGTTCGCTACCAATTGAACCACCCGCGCCCGTTACCATCACCACCTGATTCTGGATGCAGCCACCCAACAAATCATCCACCGGTGGCACCGGATCACGCCCCAGCAAATCCGCCACATCCACGTCCTGGATGTCATCCACTTTCACTTTACCGCTGGCAATGTCCATCAACCCAGGAATTGAGCGCACATGAAGAGGGAAACGGGCCAGATTATTCAAAATAGCTTGCCGCTCAGCCCGGGTAGCGGATGGAATAGCCAGGAACACTTCCTTGGCACCGGTTCTATCCATCATCTTGGGCACCTCGCGGGACGAAAACACCCGCAACCCCGCAATGCTACGGCCAATGAAACTGGGGTCGTCGTCAATAAACGCCACCGGCCGGTACAACCGCCCCACCCATAAAGACGCCAACAACTGATTACCAGACGCACCTGCACCGTAGATAGCCACCGGCATGCCACCTTGCTCGCCCACTTGCATCTGGTCGCTCGCGCGCCGGCCGGCCAAAAACCAATCGCCCATAAAATACTGCCGAACCGCCAAGCGCAAACCGCCGATTAACAGCAGGCTCAACCACCAATAGGAAATCAGCGAGGAACGCGGAAACAGTAAATCCCACCCTGCAGTATGGGTAAAAAATACAAACATGCACAAAGCACCGAACCCCAAGGTTACGGCCTTGAACATGGTAAACAGTCCCTGCCCACCGAAATGCCGCATAACCGCCCGGTACATGCCCGCAACAATGTAAAACGGCAAGGCAAACATCGGCGCCAGTACAAACAACCACAACTGATTACCCTGCGGCCATAACCAGCCTTCACCGCCCAAGCGCAAATACAACGACAAATATAGCGCCAGCCAGAGCAGGACAATGTCAGCGACAATTTGAAGCGAACGCTTCTTGGCATAGCTAAGGCGAATTAATCGTTCCTTGAACATGAAAACTTCCTGATCAAAACGGGAAAAGAACAAACAGAATTTGCGAGCATTATAAACGAAAAGCTCTATTACCGAGAGTTTTCATTTGTACGCAATGGAGGCCATAAGCGTCGGTCGTAAAAGCGGGCTGGCAGGCGCAACGGCACGCCAGCGCCAGTGAGTCTGCGCGAGTTTCGAACCGTTGATGTTTACCACTCCATAGCTCGAGACCTTCTCCATAGTATGCTTTCTCTGAAGTTCCCGCTCCATAGCTGCACAGGATATAGCGCAGCGTTTAGAGTGATGCTTCCCGGGTGGTCTTGAAGATTTTGTACATGATGCCTGCCCGAAACCCTTTATCGGTTATTAAGCTGTCGCCGCCGTCATTACCTGCTGCAACATCGAGCAGGTTTTCTCGATCTCAGCTTCGGTCAAGGTGGGATGCACCAAAAACATCAAACTAATCTCCCCCAGTTCACATGCAACTTCCAACCGTTTTTTAGGACGAAGATCTGTGCCATCAAAGGCTTTCTCTAAATACACTTCAGAACAAGAACCACTGAAACAAGGCACGCCGTTTTCGACGATGGCATTAATAATACGGTCTCTGTTCCAATCGGCTTTTAACACACTGGGCTCTGCAAACACATAGCACCTATACGCCGCATGCTGAATATCGGCAGGCACCGTAGGCACACGCAAACCTTTAAGCTGGCGAGCGGCATCCCATATCTTATTAGCGTTTTGTAACCGTTGCTCGTTCCACTTAGGCATGCGCTTTAACTGAATGCGCCCAATGGCGGCTTGCATCTCTGTCATGCGCCAGTTGGTGCCAAAACTTTCATGCAACCACCGGAAACCCGGCGCGTGCTCACGTTCGTAAACGGCATCCCAGCTTTTACCGTGGTCTTTTAATGCCCACATTTTCTTCCAAAGTGCGGTGTCGTTAGTCGTCACCATGCCACCTTCACCACCGGTGGTCATGATTTTATCTTGGCAGAACGACCAAGCACCCACATGGCCGATAGAACCCACTGGCTTGCCTTTATACAAAGCACCATGCGCTTGAGCACAGTCTTCAATGACAAATAAATTATGCTCGTCGGCCAATTGCATAATTGGATCCATATCGCAGGGCCAACCCGCCAAATGAACAGCGATAATGGCACGTGTGCGTGGTGTTAACACAGCGCTAATGCTTTCAGCGGTGATGTTTTGTGTGTCGGCACACACATCAGCAAACACAGGCACAGCACCAGTATTCACAATACTCGATACAGACGCTAAAAACGTACGCGGGGTAACAATAACCTCATCGCCTTTACCCACACCCAACGCCAGCATAGCCACGTCTAACGCCACGGTACCGTTCATTACCGCAATGGCGTGCTCAGTGCCAGACCAAGCCGCGAAATCGCGCTCAAACTCACGGCTTTCTTGACCTGTCCAATAGTTTACTTTGTTCGATAAAACGACATCACGAACAGCATTGGCTTCTTCTTCAGTGAAAGAAGGCCAGGGAGAGAAGGGGGTGTTTAACACAATAGTTACCTATAAAATTATTGAGCAGGTATACCAACAACAGTGGTACGTTCAGGAACGTCTTTTACAACAGCCGCTCCTGCGCCTACAACCGAGTAAGCGCCAATAGAAATAAGTTGACGAACAACAGCACCAATGCCAACCCAAGCACAGACTTCAACTTTGGTACCGCCCGCTAAACGTGCGCCAGGGCTAATATGTACAGCCTCAGCTAATAAACAATCATGGTCAATGCTGCAGCCCGTATTGAGAATGGCACCTGCACCAATCTTAGTATCAGCACTTACAACAACACCAGCACACACAACACTGCCATCACCAATGGTGGCATAACGGCTAATTACTGCATTGGGGTGAATGATGGCAGGTAAAGCAACGCCTTGTTCGCATAATAAATTGAGTTTTTTTAAACGAATACTGTTGTTGCCAATGGCGACAGCCACTCCAGAAAATTCATTTAAAGAATTTAATAAGTCTTCAGTGTTGCCTAGTACAGGCCAAACAGAATTAGCGGAAATTTTAGGCCAAGCATCATCAAAAAACACGACTTCATCCCAGTCTGATAACTCAGCTGCTTCGGCTACTACTTTGCCATGGCCACTGGCACCTAATATGGCTAAACGTTTCACTCTTTACTACCTTTAAACTTACTCATGGTGGCCTCGCCTTCAGCGCTGATACCATCACGTACAAACACTTTTTTGATGGTTAAAAAGATAATTTTAATATCTAGCCAAAAAGTACGATTATCCACGTACCACACATCTAGTTTAAATCTATCTTCCCAGCTAATGGCGTTGCGGCCATTTACTTGTGCCCAACCCGATAACCCTGGGCGCACTTCGTGGCGGCGGCTTTGTTCGGCAGAATACAGCGGCAAATACTTCATTAATAATGGCCGTGGGCCCACCAAACTCATATCGCCTTTAAGCACATTCCATAGGCCGGGTAGCTCATCCAAACTGCTAGAGCGTAAAAAGCTACCAAAGGGCGTCATGCGCTCGGCATCAGGCAATGGCTCACCATTAACATCCACGACATCCAACATAGTGCGGAACTTAATCATCTCAAAAGGTTTGCCATCTTTACCGGGGCGCACTTGGCGGAAGAAAACAGGTGAGCCGAGCTTGCGGCGCACTAGCCATACAACGATGGCAATGACGGGGCTGAGGGTAAGTAAGCCAAAGAAAGAAGCGACGATATCGAAAAGGCGTTTAAGCATATGGAGTCAATCCGTATAAGTAAGGAGAGACCGTAGCAGAAAAAGCAACCATCTGCATGGTTAAGAAGGCTTAGCATTCAGCAAATACTAAAAAGTTAGATTATAAAGATCTGCGTCATTTTTTTCTATCAACCGCTTGGTAACTTAGTTGATTTCTTTAGAAAATATGAAAATGACCGATATTAAGACATAAAACTTTTGTACCACATCACAGCAATCGACAACTTAGCAGACACATAGGGTGGCTCGTATGGAAACGGGTTGCTCCCTGTACGAACGAAACCATCTCGTGAGGAACCTCACCAGGCAAGCTGGTTCGTACAGGGGATGGGAGGGAGGTTTAAGCATAGCGGCCAAATCCCTATGTGTCAGCCTAGTTGTCGCCTGAATATTTCAGAGGACTATCATGGCCCATTACTCACCAGAACGTAAAGAAGCGACTCTTAAAAGATAGCACCACCACACAACATGAACGTAGCCGAACTGGCTAACCAAGACGGCATTAGCACTGCAACTCTGTACAATTGGCGAAAAGCAGCCGGAGTACGAGGTAACGTTTTACCATCAAAGCCAGCCAAACCTGATCAGTGGAGCAGCGAAGCAATTTATCCCGCAAACTACGCCGTGACAGCCTGTGGATTGCCGCGTCACTACGTTCTTTGCAATGAACTGTGCTTTATTTCAAGCAAACTCTGGTGAATAAGCTGTTTTTTTGTCGCTACTGCAAATATTTGTCGAAGTAGCTTATGTGCTATCACGATATTAATTACTTTAGGCTGCTTGCCTCAAGCCTGAAATCTTTCATTGCGAGCGCAGCGAAGCAATCCATCGTGCAAACCACGCGGCGCTAGAGCCATGGACTGCCGCGGCCTACTGCCTCGGAGAGACGAGTATCTGTGGATTGCCAAGCCGCTACACTCCTAGCGGAAAAATCGGCATACATACATCAGACACTACTTTAAAAGCATAGCTACTAACCGCTCATTTACTTCCTGCGCATCAAACTTCTCTTGCGCAATACGGTAGCTCTCCTTGCCCATTTGCTCGATCAATTCAGGCTGCTCGATAAATTTGATCATGCTTTGTGCAAGCTCTTGCGGCGACCAAGGCGGCACAAAGAAGCCATTGACTCCTTCAACAACCGTTTCCCGACAACCTGGCACATCAGTAGTAATCACTGCACGACCTATCGCCATCGCCTCCTGAGTACTGCGCGGCACGCCTTCACGATACGAAGGCAACACAAACACACTAGAACGTGTCAACCACTCATCTACGTTATCCACTTGGCCGGGATAAATTACTGCGCCTTGAGTAATCAATGCATCTAACTGCACACGGGTTAAACCACCCGGATTGCCTTCATCTAAACTACCCAGCATCACAAATTCAGTCTCTGGATGGAGCTGTTTGACCACTTGCGCTGCAACGATATATTCGCTTACCCCTTTTTCTGCCAATAAACGCCCGATAAAAATAAAACATACAGGCTCAATAGGTGCAGGGCTGTAGGGGTAATCTGCTAAACTCAAACCGATACCACCCAATACACTGACATTGCGCGTCTTAACCTTATAGCGTTCAATCAAATCAACTGGATCATCAGGATTGAGAAATATCACTCGATCAGCAAAGCGAAACGCGACACTGTATAGCATCACCTGAACACGACGAATCAGCTTAGTTTTAAAAATCAGCTTCGTAGGCTGCTCGGTAAATGTGAAGCCCAAGCCTTCAAGCATGGCAACACGGCGCGGCACCCTAGCCCATGCAGCAGCTAAAGTTCCGTAGATAGCTGGCTTAGAAAAGTACGAAAAAACCACATCGGGCTGAATTTCTTTAAGCAAATTGCGCAGCTGGATGAGCGTTTTTAAATCAGCAATTGGATTCATACCTGAGCGACTGAGCGTGTAATCCAGAGGAATGGCACCCAGCCTTTTAACCTGCTCTTTTTGCCTATCGGTATAGTTCGTTGCAAAGGTATATAGCTGATGACCTTGAGCAAAAAGTGATCGAATCAAGTCCTTTCTAAAGCCAAGAATGCCACTTGCAGTGGTACCTATAATGACGATTTTTTTGCTCATGCTAAATTCCTTTTATTTGAGGGTAGTAATGTGTGCATGAGCTTATTTTGATAAACAATAAAAAAGCATATAAATATCGCCATGTAACTATGGAAGCGTAAGCGTACCGCTGTACCTAAGTTATCATTACCAACCACCCAAACTGTTGTATATATAACAAAAAATACAAGTAGATAATGACAAAATGGTGTACTATTTTTTTTGTTTTTAATAACATAACGTAAAGCTAAGATAAAAGGTATCGTTTCAATTATAAAAAGCGCAACAGCATACGCATTAACTATAAAAAGCCCAAAAACCTGCCCCAAAAAGCTTAAAACATACAACCCAGCAAAAACAACAGGCGAACGACCATGCAAACCAATACCAAGCGTGCTTCCTCCACCAGTAAAACCATCAAGACCACGGTATTCCGTAATTTCGTTAAACAAGCCTAAACTCTGAAAAACCATTAAACTTATAAAGTAAAAAATCACCCAAAGCCGAGTATAACGTGCGGTTTTTGAGTAAAGATTATAAATAAAAAAAGAAACTACAACAGAAAACCCTAAATAAGGCCTCAATAAATAGCACAAATAACCAAGCGCAAAAAAAGCCACTAAATTATAAAACCCTAACACCTTGTTATTATAGTAGCGACGCAAAAAATACCAGCTGATTAGCAATACAGTAAACATTGCGATATCTCTATAAACATCCAATGTAAAAATATAGAGTGTTGGATACAGAGAAAAAACAAAGTAAACATATAAAAACAATTTACTTTTAAAAAGAAACCCCTCCTGCAGAATTATTTTATAAAGTAGAATTGGAATTAACGTGAGACTCAACAGGAATGTAATGATGGCTATATTTTGACGATCATACAGGCCAATATCATTCAAGAACCTCAGTATAACAGGCCAAAAATTAACTACATTATTTACATTCCCTATGGCGTAAGCATGATAGTAGTCAGCATCACTAGCACCACCGGTCTCCACACCAGAGCCAGATATAACAAAATACATATACATCAATATTTTGAACATGAAAATTAAGAATATTGATATATGAAGAGACCTAGTATTTAACTTGTATTTAAACATATCAACTCAACATTATTACACTTAAAGAAGAAGATCGAAAAATTAATCACGCATATAATTTCAAAAATTGATTCAAATTAGCATCCAACGAAAACTTATCAATAATACGCCGCCGTGCTTGTCGCCCGATTGCAGAGCCTGCTTCTTCACTTAAATCTAAAGCATTTTTTAACGATTCGGTTAATAAAATACTGTCTCTTGGTTTTACAAGGAACCCGTTCGAGCCAACCACTTCCTTTACCCCACCACAATCTGTAGCGACTACCACCCGTTCACAAGCCATGGCTTCAGCGACTACCAAACCAAACCCTTCCCATGCTGATGGCAACACAAATAAGTCAGTAGCAGACACTAAAGCAGGAACATCCCTGCGTATCCCCAAAAACTCTACGAAGCCTTCTACCTGTAATGCCTTGACCTGCAAGTTCAATTCACTCTTAAGCGGCCCATCTCCAGCAATAAAAACTTTAAAATCATCACGTTGCTGTGCTAATAACTGGACGCTTTTTAATAAGTTCGGATAATCTTTTTGTGTATCTAACCTACCAACCGCTAAAATCATCTTTTGACCAGTCATACCCAGCTCAGCACGCAGAGCTGCTCGGGCATCAGGATTAAAAGTAAATATATTTACATCAATTCCATTGGGCAGTGCCAGCATTCTGCCGGGCTTAGCTGCGCCTTTAGCAATAAATATATCCACGGCTTCTTGACTTACATTGGTTGAGATATCAGCCAACTTATCAGTAATACGGTAAGCCAGCATACGCAGCTGACCACCTTCATTAGTGTTGTGAGCAGTGCACACAAGCTTGGGGATTTTAACCGTTAAGCGTAATAGCCTTGAAAGTAAATTAGCGTGCACCATATGGCTATGTACAACATCGGGCTTAAACTCTTTTACGAGCTTGCGAAGTTTAAAATACGCCGATAAAGCACCTGCCTTACCTTTCATGCCAATGGCAATGACGTCAATACTTGTGTTTTTAGGTAAGACTAAAGCCTCACCGGTTAAATAAGCTATTTTAATTTGGTGGCCGCGTGCGGATAAAGCGTCTGCAAGGTTGACGACTACGTGCTCGGCACCGCCCATGGAGAGGCCCGTGATGGTGAGGAGGATTTTCAAAGAATGTTCCTAAACGTATTATGAATGACAATATGGCTCAAGGTTTAAACCCAAAATATTGAGTGACAATGGGCTGGACGGAATAGCTAACCCTCTAAAGTTACCTTGTGGTCACGGTGCGTTAATTTTTCTGTCACGCTGACGGCTTGGTTTTCGGCACTGAACATGGTGAGACCGATTATAGCTAGGAATATATTTTAATCTAGTTTGTAAAACTATAAAACGTAGAGTCATTAAATACTTATAAAATATTATCAGTGTATATCGATTAGAGCTGTTTTATATTATAGAGAGCAGGCAAACTATCCGCCTGTAATTTAGAATCACAACCAGCCTCTCGGATTAAAGCTATATTAGATGCACTGTCAGCCCTGCCTAATTGATGAAGATGTAGCAAACTTTTGACAAATTCAGATACAGAAGCGTCAGCGGCACAAGTAATAATTGAAGATGTTACTTGTACTTCATCTGGTATTACATCATAAGCAAGACTGCGCAATCCATTAGCTTGGGCTTCTAAAAGAGAAATACAGAAACCTTCATTATGTGATGGTAATAAAAAAACATCCATCGCAGATAAATATGGGGCGACATCTTTTTTCAATCCTACAAAAAAAACCACTTTTTTCAGACCTAACTCTACAACGAGGTCCTGTATCTCAGGCTGTAACGGTCCATCACCTACCAACAATAATCTTGCATCCGAGCGAAATCGATGTAATTCTGAAAATACTTTTATTATCCACGCGTGATTTTTTTGATAAGTGAAACGTCCAGTGTGACCAATCACCAAAGCGTTTTGTTTAATACCTAACAATTCACGCACGCTAGCACCATCGTTCGGATTAAATGCAAATCGCTCGGTCTGAATAGTATTTTTGGATACTTTGCATGCTCTACGTCCAAAAAAGAAACGGCCAGCAGCTTCAGAGCAAGCCCAATAATCAGTTGCGAGCAAGACTGTTACTCTAGCTATAAATGCCTTTATTAACACAAATCTATCTCCTTGCAAGCTGTCAGTATGAGCGTGCAATATTTTCTGAGAGATATTATATTTTCGGGCAGCCCATATTACTGGAAAAGCTCGATCAATAGCATGTATATGCAACGCGACATATTCATTTCCATATTTTTTAAATACCTTGTTTAGATTACAATGATAACCAACTAGAGAATCAAGATAGCGCCCCATCTGAAATACTCGCCCACCCGACGCCCTAATCTCATCAAACTCAGGTAACTCTTCATAAGTATCGACCATAAAATCGAACTGAAGTTTTTTTTTATCTAGACAGCTATACAAACTCATAAGTAATGATTCAATACCACCAGAGCGAAAGCCAGGCACAACATGCAGTACACGAGGCACTTTTTTACAATGTTTTTTTGCATTCATACTTAATCTCAAAAACAAATCTAAAAAAATTTAAGTAGTCGCAGTATTATTTGGTATAAAAATAGAGCATTATCAATGCGAAATTTTGAACTACAATCCTATCTATCTCTTCCTGTGAATATATCATCAAACACTGTTAACGCTTCGGATTCAGTAAAATATTCTTTTATTACTCCAGGCCAAAATTTAACTTCACTGCGCCGCACTATTAACCCTGTAAAAACCTGCAAAGGAATAAAGTCATAGTTCAATACAGATAACGCTGCAATTCTATGCTGTCCAGCCGTTATAAAATAACGATATCTATTATTATTTTCTAATATTATTGCAGAGATATTATTGTTGCCTTTTAAATCAACCTTAAAACCATTCTCAGCAATAGACTTATACACATTAATCAATCTATTATACTCAAGCTTTCCTTTCTCAAAACTTACTGGACCATAAAAAGGATCTCCCTCACTAATCATCAAATCTGCTTTATGTTCTTTATTATCATCCTCAACCTGTCTGGCTCTTTTATCAATTTTAATAACTGGATCCTCATCTTCCCAAGGTAAAAAAACCCCAGATGCTGGAAGCTTATTAAGTATATCGTTTTTTGCCTCATCCAAATATAAATATTTTGAAATTGATTTAGGCTGAAAAGTAGAATAAAAGCTACATAGACTAGATTTTTTATAATCTTTTGCTGTACCATCTACATATTCTTTAACTGTTGAGACAAACGGCGCATTACTATTTACTCCTGCATTAAAGCCATGAGGCCCTAAAAAACGAATATCGCGAACCGGAACCTGTATTAAAATCCTTCTTTTATTGCTTTTATAAATCAGCTCTATTGGTGACCGCCATTTTTCATAAATAAAATCTTCAGAAAACGTAGCTAGATCAAGCCCAACCTTATTAAAAATTAATAGCATATTTCTTTTAAATTTAATAATTAGATTCCTCACATCACTTCCTACCAAATAATTAAGGGCTTAAATCCATTTAAATTAAAACAACTTCACATTATCATTCATTTCTTTTTGTTGGAATTTAATCCAGTAAATCTATTTCTAAAATCTATCTCAACAAATGGTCTAATTGATTATTCATTATTATTATACATGATATAATTTTCTAAAATTCTCAGATACATATAATACTTACATACCCTTTCCTATCTAAAGCCCTAAATATTTTAAACCTTGCGTGCGTGTGTGCGACAAGGCGTATAGACTTTAAAAAAGGTGGTGTTACAATGATTTTTTCATATAGTTAAAGTAGGGATTTTAGTTTAGAGAGAAATAATTAAAATTTTTTGTATGTGCTGACTAGTTTTTTATAGGCACTATTAGATAACACCTTACGTGCAAATTTTACCAAAATAGATTTAAGCGTGTTTTTGAAACTAAATAATTTTTTACCATGGTGACGTTGTGGAAGGTGTACAGCTATTTTTTTATTAGTATAAACTTCGCGGTCAATGGGTAGCTCAAAAAAATATCCTTCAGAGCGATAATAACCGTTTAATAATTTTGCAATCTGCAAGTCATCCTTAAGTAGGCCTTTATTAAACCAATCAAAGTCTAGTATCTTGGCAATATCATTCAATTGAGTAATATATTTTTCTTTTACGCTTGCTTTTTGTACTTTGCAGTGAAATAGTAAGGAAAAAAAGAAATCGTCTATTCTAGGAGTAAAAACGCCATTACAGTTTATCTTTCTTCTTAACATTCTTTCAGACCAAATCGTATTGTAGTAATTATCACCTACATAACGCATATCAATAGAAATACGATTATTTTCAATATTAGCGACTCCTTTATACGGGTGCTTTTTATCTTGTTTGCAACCTATAGCTGATGCTAAACGCTGGTAGCTATCCGTTAAAAAGTCGATGTCCAATTCTTCATTTTTGAACGGTAAGGTTTCAAAACTTCTTTGTACAAGGTAGTTGGTAGTCACATTCAATATATCGAATAACTCTTTATAGCTATTCCAACTTCCAGCTCCTTCTAAATCTTTCTGAAGAGTTTTAACTAACTGTTTCTCATTATTTATTATTTTTTCATAGAGGTTCAACCCAAGTAGTAAGGGAGCTTGGAAGTGAAACTCAGAAATATTGTTGGTTGAATGTATCGAGAAGCTTTTACCTGTCTTTGCTTTGACCCATTCACGGAACTCGTATTTTGCTGCTACTACAGCCGTGTTAGATAATTCTACTTTTCCAGAAACTGAAGGCAGGTAGGTATAGTGTGGCTCCACGTCTTGTATCATAAATAGGTGGAATTTGGGTGTTCCAATTTTATTCAAAATGTCGACATTTACTTTATCGGTGTCGTTAATGGGTATTTCATAAAGCCTACAAGCATTTTCTATGAAATATTTATCGCTCCATTCAACACTTGCATCAAGCAAAAGGTTAAATCTTTCGTTTAACTTTTCTCTGATGTCGTCGATGAATTCTTTAGCATCTTCCCAAACTATAAATAATGAATAATCAAATTCAGCCACTGCGTCAAAGTTTTGAACCTTCCCATACATGCTTTGATACATTTAATTATTACCTATTAATACCCATTATTTGATGTAGCTGATTAGTATCTCTTAATTGTTTTATAACATTATGCCCGCCACCTCCTATAGTGTGCACTGTTACACCTTTGTGGTTAGCAATATGATTAGCGTGAATAACATCTAATGCATCGTCCTTTCCGATGTAAATATTAATATCTCTTTGTGCTCTGTTAATGCTTAGGAGTGCATTTAAATCCAAATACATTTCTTTATTAAGTAAGTTTTTTATTTGCATTTTAACTATTTGTTTTTGCCATCTACGGTCACTATGTAACTTCCTTAGTTTTGGAGCAATAAATGTTTGCGGAGAAAAGGCAACTACTGAAACATTTTTTTCTTTTAAAGCTATTAATTCAGAAAACATAATTGCTGCAAATCCGCCCATGCTATTACCTACAAAGCAAACATTTTCTGGTTGCAACTCATCAATTACAGCTTTAATGTACTTTGCTGTTGATAAAACATTGTTAGATATGCCTTTTAAGCCGCTTTGATACCAAGATTGAGAAAAGTCTCGAACAAACATTTTACTTTCTTCAATAATCTTAGCAGAATTGTAAAACTCAAAAGGAGGCATGCCAATCCGTGCATTAATGCCTCCAAAAAACACATATAGAGTTTTACTCTTATTGTTAAATTCTTGAATAATTGATTCGTTCATTAGATGCTCATTTAACTCTTCTTATCATCAATATTGCTGTATATAGATTTGCTATGCAGCAAACCAAATGCTGTACAATCAATGCCGAAAATTTTATATACAACAGCCCATAATATAATATTGCGAATTAAAATTGAGATTGCAGTTGCTAGAGCCGCACCAGTAGCACCATAGGTTGGTATGAGGATCGCATTTAATGCCAAGTTAATAACAGTTGCTAAAACCATAGCTTTTAAAGAGAGTTTTTCTAACCCTGCCATATTAAGTATTCGGCCAGACGCTCCAAAAAAAGCATTCAAAAACTGAGAACCGGTCAGTATCAAGAGAATAATATAACTGTCAGTAAAGCTTTCCCCGAAAAATAGTAGCAGTATTTCTTTTCCAAAAAACACAAACAGAAGTAATATTGGTAAAGCCCAAAGCATGCTAGCTCTGGCGCTCAGTACTGAAAGGTAAGCTAGTTTGTCTATTCTATTTTGTGAGTGGTACCTTGCCATATATGGCATCGCCATAGATGCTACCGCTGTAAGCCCTAAAGTTGTTAAAGCCGCCCCTTGGAATGCAACTACGTATAATCCGACTTCAGTTTGATTTGCAAACATGCCAAGCATTATAAGGTCAGTTTGGCTGTTAATGATTAAAACACCTTCAAGCAGGCTTAATGGAATAATGCTTTTAAACCATTCTGGTGCTTTATATTTCATACTTTGTAGGCGATTGACTTCTTTGGGTTTTTCTTTTATGAGCAAACCAGCACCTATTATAAAAGCAATAACAGTAGCAATTACACTATATAAAACAGCATCAAAGGCTTGCAAATCAGTATCGCTGTAATACCAAGCAGCACCCACCATTGCAATCATAAACAGCGGTCTAATAATATTCTCTGGCAATTGCCCCTTTATAATTTTTCGAAGCCCTTGCAAAGCCGCGCCACGCAAATTACTCAAAGCAATAAATGGAATAGAAATGAGTGCCAGTAGATAAGAATTTTTGTCTAAGGCGCTAGAAGTAGGTGCAAAATTAATATAGGCAATACAAAAAATTATTATGATTGCTGATATAGCAACCGATGCTAAATTTGTCCATGCCCAAAGGCCTTTCATTAAACCCCATGCTCTGCTTGCTTCAGCTTTGGCTGTTTCCCTAATAATAAGCGTTGTCATTCCAAACTGAGCTGGTACAACTAAAAGTGCTATTAGAGCAAAAATATATGTGTAAACACCAAACTGCTCAACACCTAAAGCCCTTGTTAATATAATCGAGCTTATCAAGCCTAGACCTGTGCTAGTAATTTTAATAGATAACACGCCTATGCCGCCTCTTAACAACTGAGACTTATCGCTATTGCCTTTTAATTTTAGTGTTATTTTATTTAACATTACGATTGATAAGACTCCAAACTTCAAAAACAATAAAACCAGCACCGCCGGGAATTAGAACTTCCATTGTCCTAACTCAAAAAGTCTTTATACCACGACATCGCTTCATCAATCCCTTGGCTAATTCTATGGCTGGGTTCGTAGCCTAATAATTCTTGTGCGTAGCTTACATCCGCTTGGCTGTGGCGTACGTCGCCTGCTCTAAAGTCTCGGTATTCGGCGTGTTCTGGGGTTACGCTTACGTCCCAGTTTTCTAATGCGGCTTTAATGGCTTGGTATAAATCATTGAGTGTCGTTCGGTTGCCTACGGCGCAGTTGTATACCTGGTTTTTTTCGTCTGGGTTGGTGGTGGCGGCTATCAGGTTCATTTGTAAGGTGTTGGCGATGTAGCAGAAGTCGCGGCTAGTTTCGCCATCGCCATTAATGAATACTTGCTCGCCTTGCATCATCGCTGGTGCCCATTTGGGTATAACGGCCGCATAGGCGCCGTGTAGGTCTTGGCGTTTGCCAAGCACATTAAAGTAGCGCGGTCCAATGCAGTTAAAGTCGTAGGTTCTGGCGGATACGTCGGCGTACAGTTCGTTCACGTATTTGGTTACCGCATAAGGTGAAAGCGGTTTGCCGATGTTGTCTTCGAGTTTGGGTCGGGAGGGGGGGTCGCCGCAGGTGGAGCTGTTGCCGGCGTAGGTAAAGCTTTGTACCTTGGCGTCGCGGGCGGCCACTAACATATTAAAAAGCCGTCGATATTGGCGCTGTTGGCGCTGTTGGTGGTGATGGGGTCGTTAATGGAGCGTGATACCGAGCCTAACGCAGCTTGGTGTAATACGTAGTCCACGCTTTCACAGGCACGTTGGCAATCTTCAAGCTGGCGGATGTCGCCTTTAATAAAGTGAAAGTTGTTCCATTGTTCTGTGCTTACTATGCTTTGTACTTCGTCTAGGTTGTGTTGGTGGCCGCTGGCGAAGTTGTCTAGGCCCATGACGGTTTGGTTTAGCTTTAATAAGGTTTCTAGCAGATTAGAGCCAATGAAGCCCGCAACCCCGGTGATAAGCCAGGTTTTGGGTTGTAGGGGGAGTTGTTCGAGCAGTTGTTGATATTGGGTTTTTGTAGTCATGTTTTTGATTTTTTTTGGTGGGTTTCTCGTCCTGAAGACCCGTGGATCCAACCAATAACCGCTGCACTGCTCCGTTATAGTGCCCCGGAATATTCACCCCAGAACACCTCTGCCGTTGTTCGGTAACCCAGCCGTTTCCTGGGTCGGTTATTCAGCTGCTCAGCCACTCGATTGATGTGTGTTTGTGACCGTTTGGCGAAGTTCGTCCCTTTCGGGCAGTACTGGCGCAGCAACCCATTCGTGTTCTCGTTGGTGCCTCGCTGACCCGAACAATACGGATCACAAAAATAGGCGAACAAGTTCAGCGTTTGGGCCATGTTTTCATGCTCTGAGAACTCACTGCCGTTATCCAGAGTCAAAGTTTGAGCCGCGCCCCGAACCGGCTGCAGACGACGAATCACGGTTCGCGCTGTTTGCTTGGCTGTGAACTCGCTTAGACGTCCTGCAAGTAAGCAGCCACTCCGGCGCTCGACCTGAGTTACTAAGCCAGATTGCTTGTGACCCTGAAGCACTGTGTCGCCTTCCCAGCGCCCCAGAGTGCCGCTCATACGGGCGGTGCTCAATACCCGTGCGATGAGGTATTTTGCCTAAGCCGGCATCCTTGGCTTTGCGTCTACGGCCGCGACTATTTCTGTGTCGGCAATAGCGCCAGAGGTTGCCGCCGCGTAGCTGGTCACGATGGATCAGATCATAGATCCACTGGTGACTGTCACGAACCGGCGTCTTCATGCGGTTCATGAAGCCTGAGATCTGTTCAGGGCTCCAGTAGTGCTTTAATTGTGTGCGGACTCACTCAGTCAGCCACTGCAACCTTCTATGCCATTTAAAAGCTTGCCTGCGCCTGGCATTCGACTGTTGCTGCGCGCACCCAGTATCGTAGTCTAACGCACTGTTTCGCCTCAACTCACGGCTGACAGTACTGCTGTGGCAACCGATTGTGGCGGCAATTTGTCGTTGGCTTTTGCTGGCCACACGCAAGGCCGAAATCTGATATCGTTGTGTCTGGGTTAGTTGTCGGTATTTCATCACTGCTTCACTTTGGTCGGTAAATTCCGTGGGGGTTCCGGCAACGGCCCTCCAATCTCTACCTGGTTACGCCAAAGTGCTGCAGTTATTATCTGAATTCACGCCATAAGCTCAGTTGTTTCTGAGGTGGTTCGCGGAGGAATTTGTTAATCGCCAATTAAAGTGACCTAGTACTGGCCATTAATTTTGACCCACCTCCGAGTGGCCGTCAGGCCACAGAACCCGCTACTGTCCCCCGCTTTTATCGATGGCCGGGAGCATGTCTGTGAAGGAGTGGGTTGTGATACACAAGATCACAGCACTGCACGATAACGGTAGAGGATCGTCGATCCGCGCCATCAGTCAGGAACCGGGGTTGTCCCGCAATACCGCTCGCAAGTATCTTCGAATGGATGAGAACGCGATTTCGGAACAGATTGAAGATCCCTCACGCACTAAGCGCCTCGACGATCGCCGGGATTACCTAGTGCGCCTGCTCAAGAAGCTTCCCAGGCCCAGCGCCGTCAAGATTGCCCGCAAGCAGCAAGCGAAGGTTGACGAATTGCCAGCTTCGGATCAGTCCATCTGCAGCTATGTGCGGATACTAAAGAAGGAATTGGCCTCGGCTCAGAAACGCTACTACGAGCCCATTCTGGACTACGTGCCTGGTGTTCAGTGCTAGGTGTTCAGTGCTAGGTGTTCAGTGCCAGGTGGCCCCCGATGAATTACGCGGTGTGCTGATCGGTGGCGAAGATCGCACGCTGCATTTTGTAGTATTCGTGCTGTCGTACTAGCGGTTGATGTACGTGGGGCTAGCCTTTCGCCCTCTGGATACTCAGACCTTTATCCAGTTCCACGATGAAGCCCTGCGTTACTTCGGTGGCCTGTCAGAAGAGTACGTTTACGATCAGACCAAGTTGGTGGTGATTAACGAGCAGTAATGGAAACTGCCCCTCAACCAGCGCTTCCACGAGTATGCCAGCACAGCCGGTTTCCGGAGCCATGCCTGTGGAGGCTATGACCCGGAGAGCAAGGGTAAAAAATGTGGAGAGCGTGGCTAATGTCCGCCCCCAATGGCACTACTGGTGAACGGCCCCGGGAGCGCTTCGAACAGGACGTGCGAAAGCACCTGGCAGCTTACCTGTCACTCGCTTGCGTGCAGCCTGTGGCCCAAGAGACACGTCGGGCCGACAAGTACTCTGTACCCATGGCTTGGCAGCAGGCCCGGGTGGGCTTTCTGGAGTCTGGCGGCCAACTCCACATCAGCGACCTGAACACAGGCGATGTCATCGCCAGTCATGCGCTGTGTTCCGACATGGGTAAGGTGGTCAGGAACACTCATCATTACCGAGACCATGCCCAGCGCGTGAGCATGCTGGAATCCGATATCGATGCCTTGATCGGTAATGAGATCGGGTATCAGTTATGCCAGCAGCTTAAACGGTCCGAGACCAAGATCTACAAGGATCAGCTCGCCGCTGTCCGTAACCTGCTCAAGCGCCACGAACCCTTGGATCTGGCATTAATCACGACGGTGGCAGAACGGCCCGGCATGACCGCCACACGACTGCAAAGCTACCTGGAAGCGGCGCAGCCGCCGATGAATTAACAAGCCTGCTGGCCGAGATGAAGGTTGAGCTGAAAAAGCGAGTCAGCCCCTTGTCCAAATATGACCTGTTGATCATCGATGAGCTGGGTTGAAAATCGCCGAAAGATGGGTCAAAAAAATGTCCATCGACATATAGGCAGTTGACTAGCCCCGCAGCCCCTTTAACAAGCAGCAACTAACCTATGCCTTTCTAGATCCAACTTGGGCAAACTGCGCGTCATGAGGTTGCTGAAATGGCATTGGCGTTAGTGAAACGTGAATCCACGTTTCACTAACCATTTCGAAGCAATTTTAAACAAGTTTAATTTTTTGAGGTGAAGGCTTGAGTGCTTGTTAATGCTTTAATTACCGAGTATCGAAAACGGCTTTCATAATCTGGCAGCGTACATTTGTTCTGATTCAGCCACATTCCTTGGAAAAGGTCTCTCCAATGTTGGAAACGTGTACTTTTCATTTCCAAAGCTGGAAACAGTTTTCAACTGAAAATTCAGTAGAAGGGCTGGAAAAGCTATTACCTAACCTGGCAAACCGAAACGCTAACCCCTTGATATTAGGGCCATAAAACCTGATAAGGGCCGCTTAACGGATCGCTTACTTCGCGGATTTATAAGCGTAGTTGTAGTATCCGTAGCCGCCATAGCCGTAGTTAGAAGCTTTCTTTTCTACCGCGTTAAAGATCACACCCTTCACTTCTATACCGTTTTGCTCAAACCGCCGCTTGGTCAGCTCAAGCTCTTTCGCTGGGTTGGTTGCAAATCTTGCGACCAACATAGTGGTGCCGGCGTGTTTGCCGACGATGGCGGGGTCGGTTACGGCCAGGATGGGCGGGGTATCTACGATGACCAGATCGTAATTGGCGCTGGCTTGTTTCAGGAATTCGTCAAAACGCTTGCTCATCAGCAGTTCAGACGGGTTGGGCGGCACGGTGCCGCGGCTCACGAAGTCCAGGCCTTCTACGCCGCTGTGTTCGGTGGCTTCTTCTACGCTGGCTTTGCCGGCCAACATATCCGACAGGCCTTTTTGGTTGCTTACCTTGAACACATCGTGGGAGAAGCCGCGGCGCATGTCGCTGTCTACCAGCAATACCCGTTGGTTGGCCATGGCCATCACAGCAGCGAGGTTGACCGACACGAAAGTTTTGCCCACACCGGGGCTGGGGCCCGAGATCATCAGGATGTTATTGGGTGCGTCCATCATGCCGAAGTGGAGGCTGGTGCGCAGGCTGCGTAGGCTTTCGACGGCCAGGTCTGCTGGGTTAACGACGGCCAGCAAGCCGGAGGTATGCTCCTTGCGGCCCCGTTTCTTTTTGGCCATTTCGTCCTGGGTGTCAGACAAAGGCACTGTAGCGTATACAGGTAGGCCAAGCTTTTCGATGTCTTCCGGGTTTTCAATGCCTCGGTTGATCATCGCTCGCACCAGCACAATACCGGTGCCGATCATGCCGCCTAGCAGCATGGCCACGGCGGCGATTAAGGCGCGCTTCGGTTTAACCGGGGCTCGGGTGTTGACTACAGCATCATCCACTACTCGTACGTTGCCTACGGTACCGGCCCGAGCAATGTCCAATTGTTGGATGTTCGAAAGCATTTGCAGGTAGATTTTGTTGCCGACTTCTACATCTCGGCGCAGGCGCACCAGTTCTTGCTGGGTTTCTGGCAGGCGGCCGATTCGGGAGTCCAGTTCGGCGCGGCGGCCTTTGAGTTCGGACATTTGCGAGGCCCAGGCTTTGTAGCGTGGGTGAGTGGGCTGGAAACGTTGTTCAATTTCGGCCCGCTGGAACTCCAGTTGGGAGATTTGGGTTTCCAGGTTGACGATTTGTTCCAATACCGCGGAGCCTTCGGCGCTGATGTCGATGGTTTCTTCTTGCACCTGGTATTGGTTCAGCTTTTGCTCGGCGACTTCCAGCTCACGCTTTACTTCCGGCAGGGAACGGCGCAGGAACTCGAGAGATTGGGCCGCTTCGGCGCTGGCGCGCTCAACGTTTTGGCGCACGTAGTTCTGCCCGACTTTTGCCAATACCCACTCAGCCAATGCTGGGTTGGTGTGTTCGTAGGCCAACTCGATAATACCGGAGCCTTTGCCTTTCTCGGAGGCTGACACACCCCGTTGCAGGTCCATAGTGGCCACGTACTGGCTGCGTTTCGTCACGTTAAAACGGGTACCGGGGCGTGCATTCAGCTCGGCCACCATCAGGCCGTAGCCGTTTGCATCCACAGGTGTGTCTACTTGGCCTTCCAACACCCATTCTTCGTTTTCATTGAACAGTTGCCAGTTGTTGTTACTTCCTGCGACCAAGGTGAAGCTTCCGGAACCACCGGGAACGTCCATACGGGTGATGGTGACGGCCTCACCGCCCCAGGCATAACCTTCGCCCCATTTGGGCTCAGCAAGCTCGCCCGGTTCTCCGTTGAATCGACGCGCCAAGGTGGCACCTACCACGGGGAAGTGATCCGGTTTGGCGGTGATATCCAAATTCAGGTTATCAACAACTTGGCCTAGTACCCGGCGACTTTTGATGAGCTGAATTTCAGTTTCGGCGTTGGATTTGCTTTCCAGAAGCCCGCCTAAATCTTCCATACCGGGCAAGCCGCCCTGTTTTTCTTCTACCTGAATCAGGGCGTTGGCGCGGTAGACCGGGGACTGTATCAATGCGTAGAACACACCAACGGCGGTGAACACCAGGGTGACGGCGGCGATCCACCATTTGCCGTCCCACAGGGTGCCGATAAGCGCCAGCAGGTCTATTTCGTCGTCTTGCGGGATTGCGTTGTTGCTGTCGGTCATTGAATTTAGTTACCCAGGTATTTAAGCCAGCTTTCGGTGGCTTGGTCGATCAGTTTGTAGGCGTGTTCGAAGGCGGGGCGCTGTTGCCGGTAGGGATCTGGTACCGGTTGGTTGTTTTGCCATTTACACAACAGAAAAGCGCGGCCGCGAATTTGCGGGGCGATTTCGTGCACACGTTCCAGGTGGCCTTCTTCCATAGCCATTATCAGGTCCGCACTGGCCAGCATGTCTTGCGTGACTTGCCGCGCGCGATGACTGCTGGCGTCTATGCCCTGCTCTTGCATCAATTCTAAGGCCGTGTCGTCGGCCGGTTTATCGACCAATGCGCCAATGCCCGCCGAATGTACGTGCTTGCTGCTTCCTTCAGGCAGCCTGGCCCGCAGCAGATATTCTGCCATGGGGCTGCGGCATATGTTGCCTACACATACGATGAGAATATTATTAAACATAATGCGTTAGTTGTTAGTAACTTCGTCTTCTGCCCGCGAGAAGAAGTAGACAGCCTGTGCGGTGGGCACAATTTGCGCGATCAGGCGGTTCCAGCGGGCAATCGGCGCTGCGGTTACGTACACGATGTCCCGCGGCTGCAAGGTGAACTGGTCGGCCAGCACCAAGGCGGTGGCATTGCGGGCGTGCAGCTGGAATACGTCGGCGATTTTGCCGCTGTCTTCGGCTGCTTTACGAACCACGAATACGCCACTGGCATCGGCCGTCGCTTGCGCAAACCCGCCTGCATCTGCCAGCGCTTCCGCCAGCGTAATGTCGGAACGGCCGATGTTCAGGCTGGTGGGTTTGGTGACTTCGCCCAACACAAACACTTTGGCGGCATCGTTGCGGGACACGTGGACGATGTCGTTTGGGCGCAGCAGAATGTTTTCGCGGGTGTCGCCTTGGCGGTACAGATCACGTAGGGAGTAACGATTGGTTTCGCCGTTGCGAGTCAGGGTGACGTTGGTCCAGTCGGCGACTTCCGTCAGGCCGCCGGCGTTGCTGACGGCTTCGAGCAAGGTCAGCGGTACGTTGGTGATGGGCTGGGTGCCAGGCTGCTTGAGTTCGCCGGTCATGTACACGCGCTTGGAACGGAACGAGGCCACAGTAACGTCTACCTGTGGCGAGGCAATGTATTTGGCGAGTTCTTTACGCAGGATGTCGCGGATTTCGGTGACTTTTAAACCGGCGACTTTGATTTCACCTACGTAGGGGTAAAAGATGGTGCCATCGCTGTGCACCCAATTGCCTGCTTCAGACGGGCTTCTGTCTGAACCGGCGGGAATGGTGAGTTCCGGGTGGTCCCATACGGTGATGCTGAGTATGTCGCCCCGGTTAACGGTGTAGTCGTAATCTTGGATTTCCATGTCCAGCTGGTGATTGAACATGGGGGTGGTTTCCGGCTTGGCCATTCGTTCCTGGAGGAGCTTGGGGGTGATGGTGTAGATGTTCACCATGTCGTCCAGGTCATAAGACTCATCTTTCTCATCTCCCATCCAACCCGAATTGCCAGAGGGAATATGAGACCCTGGAATCATGGCACAACCACCAAGACTCACTACAAATGCGAATACGATTAACGATTTCATCCGATGGACAACTTCCGTTTTTAGTACGTTAGAATCGATATTTCCAGCTTGCGCTGGCAGACCATTGGTCTTGCTCACCTGACAGCAGCTCTATTTTTTCGGTTGTGCCCTTTGCACCCAGCTGTAGAGTCCCCCCCAACAACCCAACTCCATAGCCGACATTGACAATACCGACCTCTTGATTTGTTGCTGGCACAAAGTAATGAGTTTTATTCTCCTTTAAGGCCGCGCGCGCAACGCCGTCCCCGTTTAGTTTTGCGTAGCTTAAGGAAACTGTCAGGTTTGTGCCAGTACTGAAGAATTGATGTAGACCAAAAGTAACGGATTCGGCATCACTATCAAAACTACTCGCCAAGTTACGGCCGAACTGTCGATAACCTGTTGTATATATACTGTGCTCATAGCTTACGCTTGGCATAGCACTGCCAAACAGATCATCTGCGGTGGTGTTACTGTATTCTAAGAACCATTGCTGATCGGCCTGAAAAAAACCTGTAGTCCAATCCGAACCCACCAGCCAAGACTTTCTAGCGGGGAACGCACCCGCCTCATCCTCCCCCATCAACTGGGCGTATACCCCCAACGCTTGCTCACCAACCGGCAATCCATAACGAACATCAATGCTTCCCAGCTGATTCCCAGGTTCTTTATCGGGACCTAGTTGACCATTATCTTTGCCAATCAGTGCATTCCATAATGTAGACGAGTTTTGCGGCCGCCCTTCTCCCCCAAACATAATGGCCCGGGAAAGACCAATATCGAACCCCTGCACCGGGCGGAACGTAAACCGCATTCCGATGAGCTTCGCACTATCGATAGTGCGGTCATCCTGAAACTCCCCCGCAAACACTGTAACATTCCAAGGGCCAACCCAGCTCAGCCACGATGTCGTGGGCGCGAGATCCCGCTTTCGATTAAGCCAGACCCCAGGCATCGGTCGGGCATTATTAGAAAGAATTAAACTAGACTGCCAACCCGGCCCCCACCAGCGGTCTATAGCGCCGGCGCCAAACACCCAGTTACCAAAGGCTGCAGCTAGATAGCTACCATCGTAACGGTGCTCTTCATCGTCTGCCGGGTTAGCAACAACCGAAGGCGATAGGCCGAGGGCCCAGTATTCGCCCTGCCATTCAACATCTAACGTTGCTTGCCCCTCTTCTTGCCGGCTGTCGCCAAATCCCTGAACTAACGACTGCCCGGAACTGCCTGCCAAGGTAATTTCGGCCCGGGTGCCACCGGAAAACTGCGCCTGTTGTTCGGCGTTCAAATACGCCATGGCACCGGCTGTTGCGGTGGCATCGGAGGTGACACTGCTGTTGATGCCTTTCGCTACACTGCTCCACATCACCGGCCAGGTAGATACAGTTCGGTCGAAATGGCCGCGGTCCGCCAGCTTTTGCAACGCAAAGCGGGCACGAGCGTCGCCGGGTTCGATCCAAGGGGAGGCATAAGTGGCGGTGGAGGTAACAATGCCGACCAGGCACGCTACCGCCCCACCGACCCGAGTCCAGTGCGTTAAGGGCATAAAATTTACTTTCTCAGTGCAGGGAAGAAAGCCAAACAAAAAGGAAGGCCCTAACGTGATCCCTGTCGGGTTTCTGGAAAAAATACTATTCCGAAGTGGTTGGGAATTCTACTAGAAGCGGCGTAACAAACAAGTGACAATTACTTTTGTTTATCAACTATCAACGGATTACCAACGTAAACTTTTGTAAAAGGCCTAAAATGGGGTCAGACCCTCGATATATTTGAGAGTTCAAAATGCACCCTAGGCCACGTGTAGCTTAAGACCGAATCGCCGACACCGGCACACTCACCCGCTGCTGTTTCTGCATAAAGCTGATCAGCACGATAGCCCTCTCTTCACCATCATAAGCCTGAAAGATGGCCCCCAGGCCTTTGAACGGGCCATCGTCTAGCTCTATTGCTTGTCCCGCTTTAATACCGCCCTGCTCTGCAACCTTGCCCATACCGGCCTTGATGTGCTCGATCACCTCATCGGCAATCGCCGCCGGCTTGTTGGCGAAACTGACCATGCGCAGCACACCGCGAGTGGAGCGTAGCTTTGCCCACATCGGGTCGGTTTGTTCCAACCTCACAAAGATATACCCGGGAAACAGCGACTCTAGTCTCCTAGCGCGCTTACCCGCCTTAATTTTCTCCACCTCGATCTTCGGGTAAAAACAGGCAATCTCTTGATTCTGCAAATGCTGAACCGCCCGATCACCCTGTGCCGGCTTGTGCTGAAGCGCATACCAAGTCATAAAAAATCCAATCTTTAAAAGTACCAACTACCTGCCGCGATGAAGTGCGGGTTGAGGATGTCTTCTTTGCCGTACTGCAGTGGAGTGTTATGCAGCGTTTGTACTTTGCCGCCGGCAGCCAATAGCACGGCGTGTGCAGCGGCGGTGTCCCATTCGCAGGTAAGGCCCATACGGGGATAGATGTCGGCGTGGCCTTCGGCGATACGGCAGAATTTAAGAGAACTGCCGGCCTGAACGGTTTCGTGTTCACCCAGGGTTTCGATAAAGGCGCGGGTTTCATCGGTGAGATGGTTTTTGCTGGCTACCACTCGCTTGATGCCCTTTGGCTCGGCCACATGGATGCGATGGGTGCGGCCGGTTCTGTCGCGCTTAAAAGCGCCCTCACCATTTATACCCCAATAAGTCTCCTTTAATGCAGGGGCCGTTACCACGCCCATGATGGGCTGGCCGTCTTCAATCAAGGCAATGTTGACCGTGAACTCGCTGCTACGCTGCGTGAATTCTTTAGTGCCGTCGATAGGGTCTATCAACCAGAACCGACGCCAGTGTTTGCGTTCTTCCCAAGGCACTTGCTCGCCTTCTTCCGAAAGAATCGGGATGTCGCGACTGATGCTTCGCAGCCCTTTCACGATCGTTTCATGGCTGGCCATGTCTGCCGCCGTGATGGGCGAATGATCTTCTTTATACTGCACTTTGAAATCGGATTGATAGATGTGCAGAACCCGCTCACTGGCTTCATCTGCGATTTTGATGACATCCGGTAGTATTGAACTGTAGTGCATGATCAGTCGCTCCCTGCTTAGCATTCGCCCATGTTACCAAACTTTGCCAAACCAGACCCCCGTGCATTTTCTGTGACGAGATGCTCAGGGCGTTTGGCCCCTGTCCTAGATTCCGTTTTTATTGACCTTTCTCAAGACCCCACTCTCATGTCGACGCTAACCTGCATCGTTTTCCGGACTACAGTCCGAGCTAAAGGGTGCAGTATGATATTTGGTCTTCGGATTAGACACTTCTTGGTTGTGGCAGGCATGAGCTTCTCGGCGATGGTTCAGGCGGAAAGCACCGATGTCATGTCGGAGTTACGAGCTATTATGGCCGATGATCAAGGGCGGCAAGCCGCCTACGAAGCTGGCCAGGAGCGGATCCGGTTTTGCGGTTACTGCCACGGGAAAGACGGTAATAGCAAACGCGATTACATCCCGAATCTAGCGGCGCAACACCCGCAGTACCTCTTCGATCAATTTGAAAAATTCGGGAATGGCACGCGCGAAGACTACGTCATGTCTAAGCTCGCGAAAACTCTGTCCGTAGACGAGCAAATCAATATCGCGGTTTATTTCAGCCAGCAGAAGGCAAAAGCCCGCACAAGCCCGAATCCAGCCCTTATCGACGCCGGTGAATCCTTATTCAAAACACGTTGTGCGGGGTGTCATGGGCAGAAGGCTCAGGGTTTTCAGAATATGCCAAGGTTGGCTGGGCAGCCTGCGGAGTATCTGGGCATTGCACTTAATCGGTTCAAACAAATGAACCCGATGCAGCACAGTACACCGATGATTGGGATTGCTACGGCGTTGTCTGACGGGGATATTGAATCGCTTGCCGCCTATTTGACGACAAGGAGAACGGGTTCCGGATATTGAGTTTCTAGTTTTTAAGACCGCGGGAGTTTATTTCAAAGCGAGGTAGATGGGGGAGCGTTTAAAGCAGTGTGGTACGGTAATACCCCAAAACAGCCAGATGAACCATTTTTCTGATTTTGAAGGGGTAAAAACTTGCGGCTACTCGTTGTCTTACTGAGCCTGTGCTTCCTGTTTTCTGGCGCTTCGGCCCAGGCAAACCCTTTTTCTCTGCCTGGCATTCCGGGCTTTTCCGGGCAAGAAAAGAAGGAAGAGGCATCGCCAAAAGAGCTTGAAGCCTCTTTAAATGTGACCATTGAGGCACTGGAAAACGACGAAGAACGCACGGCGCTGGTGCAACAGCTCAAGACCCTTCAAGAAGGACTGAAAGCAAAATCCGCGTCCGACGAAAACGAAGCCTTCGAAAACGAGGGACTGCTTGGCGCGATTGCCGTCTTGTTTGATGAGGGACACAGCGCAGACGATACCCCGCCTAGCTACCTTTCGATTTGGGAAACGCACTTCAAAAATGCCTACACCGCCGCCCTAACATTACTGAACAGTGCATCTCCTCGCGCGCTGGCAGAAACAACAGCAGGACTGGCCGTGTGGCTGGCCGTATTGTGGGGGCTTTCACGGGTTTTCCAAGCGTTTTTTGTCTGGAGAGATTGGCCCCTGCAAATGCCACGCAACCCGAAGCCTTGGCTTCTGGCGGTGCATTTTATCCGGCGTATTTTACCCTGGTTACTAACCTTTATTGCACTACTGGCTGGGCTGCCAACCTTCGGCCTATCTGAGGCCGCACAAACCACGGTAAGAATCCTTGCATATACCGGCCTTTGCGCGCGCATTCTGACTTCTTTATTCGACGTGATGATTTCCGTGTTCTCCAATGGCCATCGACTATCTGCAGTCATCATCCTACGCCGACGTATGTTATTGCCGCTGTTTATCATTGGCGCACTTTTCGCCCTTGAAGATGCCTTAAGCACTACCGAACTGACGGCACAACTTGGATCAGAATTGGCCAGTGCATTGGCGCTCGTATTCAGCGTTGTTGCGGCGTTAATGAGTTTCTACCTGATTGTGCGTAACCGGCGCCCCGTTACCCACCTAATTCGTAACCGCCCCTACAACCAACGCAAAAACGAAGGTGTGTCACGGGAAGTTATTGCCCTATTGGCCCGGCTCTGGCATATCCCCTTGCTGGTCGCGATAAGCGCCTCGGTGGTCGCAGTGTTCATCAATGGGGGCGAGGCCGATGCCGCCCTGGGCAAAGCCATGATTTGCGCCCTGCTTCTGGCTCTTACGCTTGCCTTACAAGGACTGCTCGGCATTCAACAAAACCGCCCCAAGCACCGATCTTTAAGTACCTTCAGCCGCAGACTGGTCCGTTTTGGGTACAATCTGAGCCAAGCGGCGGCGTGGTTTGTGTTTTTCGAACTGACTCTGCAAATCTGGGATTTATCGTTGTTTGGCCTGGCTGGCAAACCTCCGGTCAGCAAAAACATTACCAGCAGCCTGTTTGGCGTAGCCGTTGTTCTACTGGTCACGAAACTAACGTGGATTTTCATCGACGAACTGCTAGAACGCACCCTAGGCGTGGGCGATCGCAAAAAACGAATCAACGCCGCCCGGGCACAGACCATCCTACCCATTGCCCGAAACACTTTGTTGATCACCATCCTGATCATCGCGACTTTAGTCAGCCTGTCTACCCTCGGCGTTGACGTGACACCCCTTCTTGCCGGTGCCGGTATTATCGGCCTTGCGGTAGGTTTTGGCGCGCAAACCCTAGTTCAGGATTTGATCACCGGGCTGTTTATTGTGGTGGAAGATTCGATGTCGGTCGGTGATTTCGTGCAGATCAACGGCTTTATGGGCACCGTCGAAGGCTTCAACTTGCGCACCGTGCGCCTGCGGGACCTTGAAGGCGTGGTGCATCACATTACCTTTAGCAAAATCAGCTCCATTCACAACATGTCCCGCCAGTTTGGCATTGCGCTGCTTAAGATCCGTATCCCCCGGGAATTGCCAATCGACGATGCCATACAGCTGATGAACGAAACAGCCGACGAACTTCGCCTGCAGCCTGATATGCGCTGGCTAATCTGGTCGCCACTGGAAATGCAGGGCATCCACGCATTCGAAGAAGGTTGCCCGGTATTACGTATGCGCATGCGCACCAAGCCCGAGTTTCAGTGGGATGTATCCCGCGCGTTCAACTTGCTGCTGAAGCGGAAGATGGAAGAACGCTACATTGAAGTGGCAGCGCCGCGGATCAGCGTGCAGATGGAAGGCGAAGGCGGCACTGGATCGGCTTATCTGGAGAAAAATGGTCGAGGTGAGGTTTGACGTGACAGAGGTCTGACGCCAATTTATTTCACGGCCGTGGTATCCTTGCCGCCTTATTTTCCGTGACCACGCTTATTTCAAACAGTTTAGGTTTTATTATGCGAATGATTATCCGAGCTTTTTTCCGCCTTCTCCGCTTGGCTCTAACGCCGTTCATGCTGCTTTCAGAGAAGCTCAGCACGCCCAAGGCGATCGAACGCTCGGCCGAGCAACAAGCTATAGTCGACAAGGCCACCGAAAACTTGGCGCTTTACGAGTTCCGTGCTTGCCCGTTTTGCATCAAGGTTCGGAAGGAGATGGCACGACTGGGACTGAACATTGAACGGCGGGATGCCCAGCATGATGAGAAAAACCGCGAGGCACTGTTGAAAGGTGGTGGAGCGGTTAAGGTTCCTTGTTTGTTGATTGTGGATGAGCAGGGTGAAGAGCGGTGGATGTATGAGTCTGGGGATATTAATGATTGGTTGGGGCGGGAGTTTGGTTGAGCGAACCGCAATCATCCGCGAGAAACCATTTGCCGCTTCGTTGAATATGTCACAGGCGTCAACGACCAGCTGCAGAATCCACTTTAACTTCATAAAAAGCGTTGACTGCAGAACTATAGGCTTCCCCTCCGTGCAAGTAGCTTATCGTTTTAAGTGCTTTAGCTGCTTTTTCCGGGTCGTTTTCGGCCATGCTCAGCTTAGCCAACTTATATAGCGGCATAGGAAGAGCATAGCGCCGCGCTACATTTTCGATTTTCCCCCGCTCATTTGCCGTTAATGCATTAAAGCTTTGCGTCCGAGCAACCCAGATAAAACTCTGCAACTGGTCAAATATAACGACGTCGGGAGCTTTTCGTTCCGCTTTGAGCGTACCGATTGACGCTATTTCAAACCGCAATAGGCGGTGATCCTCTTCAAGCACTCTATAGTCCCACCATGAGATCGCTAGGATGCCTGAAAACAAAAACACAAAAACACCCGAGACATGCTTTGGCACTTTAAAACATTTCTCAACCCAGCCATTAAGGCAGGAAATCAACGCATGCCATCTTCTATCAGCAAATCTAAGTTGACCAGAGTCAATCCTATCACGTGCTGAAATGCCTATAAAAAAACCAGCCAAAAGCAGAAAGTAACTATATGCGTGAGGGTATTCCAACAATCCGTGTATAAGTATAACTGAAAAACAACAAAGACTATAAAACCCTTTAGAGCTGCTCGCAACAAAAAACAGCTTTCCCCACAATAGATTTAGCAACACAAATAAAGTTAATCCTAAAGGTATGCCATTCCATATCAATAGGTCCAAGAACAAATTATGACTGTATTGAGTTAACCCTACAGCAGGGTACATATTTTCAACAGCAAGCTGAGCGAGCGAGACTTGCCCCCAACCGTAACCAATCCAGGGGCGCTCTATGATTGCGACAAGAAATGACATCCACATATCCGTACGGATATCGCCAAACCCAGTACGCAATACTTGCCCCCCATCTCCAAACAAAAAACTTTTTGTAATAATCAGCGCCAAACTGACGAAATAGAAAGCCACTACCGAAAGCAAAAGAAATACAAAGCGCTCCCACTTATAACGCCGAAACATTACCCAATGAATCAAAGCAACAACGATCAAAACCGAAAATACAACCCACGACGTTCGGGATTGAGCTAAAGCGGCACCAGAAACCAGGAAAATACCTCCAAATAACAGACCAATTAAGCCAATCCGATTACGTTCATAAATATAATAAAGCGAGAATAGTGATAACCAAATTAGAGAAGAGAAATTATTTGGTTGAGCTAGATTAGCATACGGCCTTGCACCGGCAGGCAAGTTATGGACCCATATACTGGACGACAAAGATAACCATTGAATGATAGCAATCCAAGTGCCCCCCCCCCCCTATTAAAACCAACGCGAGCGCTACTCCATCTACATACTTCTTGCAACCAATGCTTTTATTATGGGAATCAGCAATGGTTAGTGCTAAAAAAAATCCAAAAATATAAAATAAAGCTAACAGCGCATCCCCTTTGAACAAAATCAAACCCGCTACCCACTGACCAATAGGAATCAGTGAAAACAATAAAAATACAAAAAAAACATAAGGCACAGAAATTGACTTTATGTTCCGCACACGCTCTAACAGTGCGACCAAAAGAGCTAGAAATGCAGAAAACTCCAGGTAAAAAGAACCCCAAGGGTAATAGTGATTTGGAAGCAGAAATGCGACACCGAAGAAAAAAAAGAATAGAACAGAATATATCATCCATCCACATCCTCAAAAATATTCGCTCGAACTTCAACCCCAAGTGAACTTCCAGCTCCGCGCATAATGCACCCCAAAACTCATACAAAAGCCTCCGACATTGGGCTTGCCCAGATAGGGAGGGTGCTGAACTCATTTGCAACAAACTCCGTTTTAATCGAAAACATCGATTTCTGTAAAATCAAGGTTACCCGACCAAATAGAACCAATGCCTAACCAATATTACCGTACCGAGCAATACCTGTCCGCTCAATGTCACGCTGTCGCTGGCGCACCATACAGGTTGGACCTTGCAATTCACATCCTTCAGACAACGAACCTTTTCTAGCCTAGATTGCACCATGTGATTCGCAACAAGAATTTTGGTTTTGATATCAAACCAAATCTATTTGCGATCAACACCCACACCACCAACTCATCACTATTTACCACCCTTTAGACCCAAGTTTGACAGCTTTCCATGGGGCGCCCACACTCGGCCACTCAAGAGTCAGGCAAAAAAAAACCCGGACTCATCCAAGCCCAGGCTTTGTAACTATTTCAGATCAATCAGCTGCCATCGGCAGAATCAAAATCTTGACAGCTAGCAGGACGATATTTGGAAGCAATTGTTCCCCCACATGTCCAAATAACCTTCCCGTTCTGACGCTCGGCATGCAATACAATGAGCTCGTTTTCAGAGACACCACCACCGACAGCTGCTGTCGCTGCCACCTGTACATCAAGCGAATCTGCAACCGCATTTGCAATGGTCACAGACTTGACATAGTTTGAACTTTGGTCGTCAATTGTTACCGCGCTTAAGCTGCTAAATACTGTCGCCGATTCTGACACGTTCGTGCGTGCAGAAGATGCCGCCAAAATAAGCTCGGACACCTTTGCGCGGGTCGTATAGTCTTGGTACGCCGGAATCGCCACCGCAGCCAAAATACCTATGATCGCAACAACGATCATCAATTCAATCAGAGTAAAACCCTGCTGGCCTTTGTTCATTTGAATCTTTTGCATAATTCGACCTCTATGTCGTTTTTGGTTCTTAGTAGCTCCGGGACGGTGGAGCATTCCCCGTGACCGCTTTGAGCTTGAAGTAAGTTAAGCATCGCGCGTGCCAAATGCAAGATAACATATAGAAACGGCGCCCACTCAATGAGTTAACGCACCTGTGTGACACATGTCACACCGCAGGCCGGAGTGCAACCTTAGCCAAAAAAGGGCTGCGAGTGACATTATTTGTCACCGAGCCGACAAAATTGAAGCCTGGACAATCTAAAAACGCACCTCGCTCAATCGCAACCAAATACCGAACCTGAGAACCCGCAACCTTTCCAAATCTGCCCACTACATCTAAACTCTCTGTTCATAAATACGTGATTCAGCCACTTACGAGACTTTCCTCAGAGCACTTATGGCGAGCAACAACCGGAATGTAACGCTTACGGGCCTGGCCCGTCGATTTGTTGATGACGGGCTTATGGACGAAGACATCGCGAAAGATGCTTTCATCCAAGCCTCCGAGAATCGCACTCCCCTCATCACTTACCTCACTCAGAATGATCTAGCTGATAGCTCTAAGCTGGCCTTTTCTGCCGCTATGGAGTTTGGCATTTCGGTGCTCGACTTGGATTCTTTCCTCCCAGAGATGATGCCGGAGAAGTCGGTCGACGAAAAGCTGATCCACAAACACAACGCTCTCCCTTTGTATAAGAGGGGTAACCGGCTCTTTATCGCAGTTTCTGATCCGACCAACATCCAGGCGTTGGACGAGATCAAGTTCAACACCGGTTTGAGCACCGACGCCGTCCTCGTCGATGACGCTAAGCTCCGCACCGCTATCGAAAAGTATCTTGAATCCCATGACACATCGATGGGCGATCTTGACGATGCCGATCTAGAAGGCGTTGAAACCGAGGGTGGTGACGCAGAAGAGGATAATGCCGTATCGACTGCAGAAGTCGACGATGCGCCTATCGTAAAATACGTTAATAAGATGCTCCTAGACGCGATTCGAGGCGGCGCTTCTGATATTCACTTCGAGCCTTACGAGAAAACTTATCGGGTTCGCTACCGAACTGACGGCATTTTGAAAGAAGTCTCTCGGCCATCTATCAAGCTGGCCCCCAAGATTTCTGCACGTGTGAAGATCATGGCTCAGCTGGACATTTCTGAGCGCAGAGTGCCGCAGGATGGCCGGATTAAGATGAAGCTGTCTAAAACTAAGGCGATTGATTTTCGAGTCAACACCCTGCCGACGCTCTGGGGCGAGAAAATCGTATTACGGATACTCGATCCGAGCCAAGCGAAGCTGGGCATCGATGTGCTTGGTTACGAGGAAGATCAAAAACAATTGTACCTCGATGCGCTTGAGCAGCCTCAAGGCATGATCTTGGTCACCGGCCCAACCGGTTCGGGTAAGACAGTGTCTTTGTATACCGGCTTGAATATTCTAAACACCAATGAACGGAACATTTCGACTGCGGAAGACCCAGCCGAGATCAACCTAGAAGGCATAAACCAAGTTAACGTCAACACCCGCGTTGGATTAGGCTTTGCGGAAGCGCTGCGCGCCTTCCTGCGTCAAGACCCAGACGTGATCATGGTGGGCGAGATCCGGGATTTGGAAACGGCCAACATTGCCATCAAAGCCGCTCAAACAGGACACTTGGTTTTATCTACCTTGCACACCAACAGCGCGGCAGAAACCCTCACCCGAATGATGAACATGGGTGTTCCCGCATTCAACATCGCCACCTCTGTGAGCTTAATCATCGCTCAGCGCCTGGGCCGACGCTTATGTAGCTGCAAACAACCCGCAGACGTGCCGAAAGACGTGCTTTTAGCGGAAGGGTTCACACAGGAACAAATTGATACAGGGTTCACGTTGTTCCGCCCCAAGGGCTGTGATAAATGCAGTGGTGGGTATAAAGGCCGCGTCGGTATTTACGAAGTGGTCAAGATTACAGACGAGCTGGCCAGCATGATTATGGAAGAAGCCAGTTCAATTCAAATAGCTAAAAAAGCGCAGGCTGAAGGCTTCCGCACTCTAAGGCATTCTGCCCTGATGAAGGTAATTCAGGGCGTGACCAGCCTTGAAGAAGCCAACCGCGTAACGAAGGATTAAGCATGGCAGAAAAATCGCAAAAGCTGGAAGCGTACGTTTGGGAAGGCAAAGACCGTAAGGGCAACAAAACCAAGGGCGAGTTGAACGGTGTTAGTTTAGCTTTGGTTAAAGCTCAACTTCGCAAACAGGGAATTATTCCAGACAAGGTTAAAAAGAAGCCAAAGCCGCTATTCGGCGGCAGCAAGAAGATTACGCCGTTTGACATCGCTATGCTTACGCGGCAACTGGCAACCATGATGAAGGCAGGTGTTCCTTTGGTGCAAAGCTTTGACATTGTGGCTGATGGTCTTGATAACAAAGGCCTACAAGAACTCGTGATGTCTATCCGGAATGACATTTCGTCCGGCACCGGCTTTGCTCAGGCACTGCGCAGGCACCCAAAATATTTCGACGACCTATATTGCAACCTTGTAGAATCCGGGGAGCAGGCAGGCGCTCTTGAAACTATGCTCGACCGGATTGCAACCTATCTTGAAAAAACCGAAATTTTGAAGAAAAAAGTCAAAAAAGCTATGACCTATCCGATTGCGGTTATTGTTGTAGCGATTGTAGTCACAGCTATTCTGCTGATAAAGGTGGTCCCCCAATTCGAAAGCTTGTTCTCGGGGTTTGGAGCCGAGCTACCCGTATTTACACAAATGGTAGTCCGGCTTTCGGAGTGGATGCAAACATGGTGGTTTGTGGTGTTCTTAGGAATCGTCGGAAGTATATTTTTGTTTAAAGAAGCAAAGCGCCGCTCTCAGAAATTTTCGGACGTTGTCGATAAGTACGTTCTTAAGCTCCCAATTATTGGCGAAATTCTGGATAAATCTGCTGTCGCTAAGTTTGGCCGAGTACTGTCAACTACTTTCGCTGCTGGCGTTCCCCTAGTGGATGCTCTGGACTCGGTAGCAGGTGCCACAGGCAACGCTGTTTATCGGGACGCGATCATGACCATAAAAAATGATGTTTCAAGTGGCACTCAGCTGCAAACATCCATGCGTCAACAGAACGTATTCCCCGTTATGGCTGTTCAGCTAACAGCGATTGGCGAAGAATCCGGCAACTTGGATGGGATGCTCGAGAAAGTCGCTGTGCATTACGAAGCGGTAGTAGACGACATGGTAGACAACCTTACTGCCCTCATGGAACCCATGATCATGGCAGTGCTCGGCGTTCTAGTCGGTGGTTTGATTATCGCCATGTACCTGCCAATCTTCCAGATGGGTCAGGTCGTCGGGTAAGTAAAGTCGTTTTAACGTAAATCGCTGTAACGCTTGCCTGCCCTTTCCCGCCGAGGGAGAGGGCAGTCGATAGCCGTACTCACACTTCTTCGCAAACCAAAATCGTCACCCAAGAGCCCCTAATGCCATCACTAGAAACCTTCCTCGCAACCCCCTGGCTCCTCTACACCACAGTCACCGTCGTCTCCCTCTGCATCGGCAGCTTCCTAAACGTAGTCATCCTGCGCCTGCCAAAAATGATGCACCAGGACTGGCACTGTCAGTGCGAGGAGTTTCTTGAGGTACCGGAGGAAAATCGAAAAAACGAAACGCAGATAACGCTTTCTAAACCTGCCTCCACGTGCCCATCCTGCAGCCACAAGATCCGAGCATGGGAAAACATCCCCGTCATCAGCTGGCTGCTGCTCGGCGGTAAATGCTCTTCCTGCAAAACCCGAATCTCGGCCCGCTACCCTTTGGTTGAAGCGTTCACGGCTATCGCTTCGGTGATCACGGTTTGTTTGCTGGGCCCTACGCCAGCATCGTTATGGGCGCTGCTGTTAATCTGGGCCTTGGTTGCGCTGACGGTGATCGATTTTGATACCCAGCTTCTGCCTGACAGCATCACGCTCCCGCTGATGTGGTTAGGCTTAATGCTAAATTACTTCGGTATGTTGACGGATTTCGAAAGCGCCTTTTGGGGTGCAGTCGCAGGTTATTTGTCGCTTTGGTCGGTTTATTGGCTCTTTAAGCTGCTAACCGGCAAGGAAGGCATGGGGCATGGTGATTTTAAACTGCTTGCAGCCTTGGGTGCCTGGTTGGGCTGGCAGGTGTTGCCGGCGGTGATTTTGCTGTCATCTCTGGTTGGGGCGATTGTTGGCATCAGTTTGATGGTGTTCCGCAAGCATGGGCGGGAGGTGCCGATTCCGTTTGGACCTTACTTGGCGGTGGCCGGGGTGATTTGTTTGTGGTTTGGGACGGAAATTGTTTCGGCTTGGTATGGGTTTCTTGGGGTTTAGGAGTAAGGTTTGGCGATTGTTGGTTTAACCGGCGGAATAGGTTCCGGGAAGTCTACGGTGGTGCGGCTGTTTGGGGAATTGGGCGTGCACTGGGTGGATGCGGATGATGTGGCTCGAGAGGTGGTTGAGCCGGGCATGCCTGCGCTGAAAACTATTGCTGAGCACTTTGGCGATGAGGTGTTGCGGGCCGATGGCGCGCTAGATCGGGCTTGGTTACGGCAACGGGTGTTTGCGGAGCCGGAGGAACGGGCTTGGCTTGAGGCGTTGCTGCACCCGATTATTCGCGATGAACTTATCCGCCAACTGCAGCCTGCGGATTACAGCCTACCCTACACCTTGCTGGTTTCGCCATTATTGCTGGAGACGGACCAACACGAACTGGTGAACAAAACCCTCGTTATTGATGTACCAGAGTCGGTTCAGCTGGAACGCACTATGGCTCGGGATAGCAATTCCCGCGAGCAGGTGGAACGCATTATGGCGGCCCAGATGTCTCGGGAAAACCGGCATGCTAAGGCAGACGCGATCATTGATAACAACCAGCCTTTGATTGAGGTTGAGCGGCAGGTTGCCGAGCTGCATAATCAGTGGGTGCTTGAATTCAGTTAAGGGGCTTCCTCTGCGTTACCTCTCATTTTTTGCTTTTCTTCTGCCGTCGCTATTGGCCGTTTCTTCACACGTCCAAAGCGCCGGCCCGATTAGCGTCCAGGAAGATTCCTTAGCGGATAAGCTATCGCCTTACCGGTTACCCGCGTCATTTTATACGGTAAAGCCCAGCGAGTACTGGGCGGAGCCGGTGGATTCCTGGTGGTTAAGTGCCAGCAACTGGGTTATTCATCAGGAACGCCTACACGGCAGCAAGGTTCAAGGCATTGGTAACTGGGCCGACCGCACCTTGTCCGGGTCTGAACATGGGCTGCCAAACAATGAAAGTTATCTTCGGTTAGGCTTTGCGGCGGAGTCCGAATACAGCGACCCGGCACAATTTAAGCCAGAAGTCCGCTTCCGCCTTGACCTGCCCACCACAAAGAAGAAACTGCGACTGGTTATTGAAAGCGACAGCGACGAACTGGTTCCGCTGGGTGAGCGCGAACGGGATCGACAACTGACTGAACCGGAGCGAACCGATACCGACGCCACCGGTGCACTGCGGTATTTAACAGACGTAGGCGATGCCATCAATTTGTCGATGGACATAGGTGGCCGGTTGCGGCTTCCGCCTGAAATGTTCTGGCGCCTAGAGGCCGACAAGCGCTGGTGGGCCGCAGACAACTGGCGCATCGGGGTTAAACAACGGGTTTATTACTACCACACTTCCGGCTGGGGCTCCCGCTCTTGGTTCGGTGCGGATCGCCCCACTTGGAACGGCTGGCACTTCTTCACGTCATCGGAACTGGAGTGGGTACACACCGACCGAAAATTCGAAGCCGCGCAGCTCTTTAGTTTGCGCAAGCGCACCAGTTCGCGCTCGGTGATCTCGCCCAGAATCGGCATTCTCGGGGAAAGCCAGCCGGTATGGCGGACGACATCGTACTTTGCCGATGTGACTTGGCGCTATCGGATGTATGAAGACTGGCTGTTTGCCGAGCTAATTCCCGCATTAGAATTCCCCCGCGAGAAAAGCTTCAAAGATCAAGCGTCTGTGATCTTCCGTATCGAAATGTACTTTGCCGGCACCATTGATAGAGACTGACATGACCCGACCCAGACACAAAAGCAAACCGGCAACCGAAGCCTTAACCCTTACCCCTGTCGCCTACACACGCTCCTGCTTCAAAGATAAATTCGGAGTACCACGCCAACCGGGGCTCACCCGCCATGCCCATGCGGATTTGGTGATTGAGCCGCCGTTTGATCGGGAAGATGCCTTTCGGGGTTTAGAAACCGCCAGCCATTTGTGGCTGACGTTTCAGTTTCATGAGGCGGTGCGTGCCGAGTGGCGACCAGTGGTGCGCCCTCCCCGCTTAGGCGGTAACAAAAAAATCGGCGTGTTCGCCAGCCGCTCGCCGTTTAGGCCCAACAGTTTGGGGTTATCTGTGGTTCGGAACGAAGGGCTTGAAAAAAAGAACGGCCGGCTTGTGTTAAAGATTCGCGATCACGATTTGATTGATGGCACACCCATTCTCGACATCAAACCTTACCTACCTTTTGCCGATGCCATTCCTGATGCCTCTTTAGGCTGGGCTGACACGCCTCCGGTGGACCGTGTCGAGGTGGTGATCAGCCCCGCAGCCGAAACCGAGCTTGCCTCATTGCCCCCCAATGACTACCCGGATCTGCGCGGTCTGATCGAAGATGTCGTCAGCTACGACCCTCGCCCTTCGTTCCGACGCGGCCGGGATGAAGATCGCATTTATGGCGCGCACTTGTACGATCTGAACGTGCGTTTCCGCTTTGTCACCGACGCCGGAAAGGCGCGTGTAGAAGTCCTGTCCATCTGTTAAACTGCCGACGGTCAAATTGCTGTCAACACAGGGAATTCGTGACTTGCCTTCAAACCCGTTTTTTAAGCGCTGGTGCGTGCGCCCATTGGCCCTGAGGTTACTCGGGTGGGTGCTGTTATACAGCCTTGCATTATCGCTGGTGGCCACGGGCGTGCAGATGATCGGCGAGTTTGAGCGCCAGAAATCGCGATTGGAATCCAGCCAGAGCCGAGCGGTTGATCTCATATCCGGCACCTTAAGCTCAAACTTGTGGGTGCTGAACTACAGTGAAGTTGCGGCTAACCTCGACGACCTGAGCAACGTACCTCACATCCAATACGTACGCATACAAACCTCTACCGACCAAGAATTCAGTTCAGGCACTAACCCGGTCGGCCGAACGATTTCCCAAACCTTTTCTCTAGACTTCGAAAGCACCCATTTGAAAGAGCCGCAACGGGTGGGCCAGCTCACGGTAGTTTCGTCCGTTGAAAGTATTTATCAGGAAATTCTCGCCAGCGCTCTGGTCAATCTGTTGTATCAATCGATCATTGTGATGCTGGGCACCTTGGGCTTGTTGTTGATCGTACGAGTAGCCCTTTCACGGCACCTGGAAACCATGGCGGACTATGCGGCTAAGCTCAATCTTGATGCGCTGGTGGCTCCGTTAGAGTTACGCCGGAAAAAACCGGCCCAGCCCGATGAGCTTTCGGAGCTGGAGCAAGCGCTTAATAAGATGCGCCTGCAAATTCTGGAAGACACCCGTTCCCTGCGCCAGATTTCCGTAAAAACCCGCGGTGAGCGAGACGAAGCGGTACGTGCAAACCAAGCCAAAAATCAGTTTTTGGCCAACGTCAGCCACGAGCTGCGCATCCCTCTTCAATCGGTACTCGGTTACGCCCACTTGCTGGCTGACACGCCGCTGGATCAGGAACAAACCGAATACGTCAGCACACTGATTAATGCGTCTGAAAATCTGTCGTCTATTCTCAACGACCTGCTCGACATTTCCAGCATGGAAGCGGGCAAGCTGGAACTGGAAGAAATCCCCTTCGATCTTCGCGAAACCCTGAATGATCTTGTACACATGTTGGGTGCCAGAGCCCGTGAAAAAGGTCTGGCGATGGAAATGCGGGTGGATGAGAGCCTGCCGTGGGCGGTGATGGGCGATCCGGTTCGGATTCGACAGGTGTTGATTAACCTGTTGGCCAATGCCATCAAGTTTACCGATTCCGGTCACGTTTTGGTGAGCGTTGAGGTCCTTGGCCGTAAAGATAATAAAGTTCGCTTACGCTTGGCTGTCGAAGACACTGGCGAAGGCATTAATCCCGAAGAGCTGCCGCTGGTGTACGAGCCCTACATACAGCTGGGCCAACGGTTTACTCGGCAGTTGCCAGGTGCTGGCCTGGGCTTGACGATTTGCCGGCAATTAGTGGATCGGATGGGCGGCGCGCTGGATGTTGAGAGTCGTCTGGGCGAAGGCTCTACTTTTTGGATTGAACTGAATCTGCAAGAAGTCAGCGACAGCGCCATGCGCACCCGACCCGACTCGAGCATGGTACGTGGTCGGCGTATTCTTGTGGTGGACTCGTACGAGCTGTCCCGCAAGATCACACTGGAAATGCTGTCCCGTTTTGATTTGCAGATTGAAGCCGTGAAATCCGCCGGCGAAGCCCTTACCTCATTACGCCAAGCGTGCGATGCCGGCGATCCATTCCATGCCATCATTCTTGACGGATTTGTACCGGATATGGATTGCGACCTTCTGTGCCGGCAAATTCGCAGCAACGCTCAGTGGCGCGAAACCCGCCTTTTGATTTTGTCATCCAACCCCCAGCGCGGTGATGCCGAGCATTTCCGGCAAGCGGGTGCCGATGCATTTTTAAGCAAGGCTTTGCGGGAATCCTACTTGATCCCGCTTCTTAACCACTTATTCAGCGATATCGAACAGAAGGAACGGCGCTTCCTCACGCGATTTTCACTAAAAGGTTTGACCGACCCAAGCGCGACCCGCTACGAACTGCCTTGCGGTCGCATGAACGTGCTTTTGGTTGAAGACAATCCGGTGAACCGCATTCTTACCCAGCGGCTTCTTGAAAAACTGGGCTGCGAGGTCACTGCCGCCAATGATGGCGAGGCGGCGATGTCGCTCTGGCAACAGAATTCGTTTGACCTGATTTTCATGGATTGCCTGATGCCCCAGATGGACGGATTCGAAGCCACAAAAAGGCTGCGTGCCTGGGAGCAGAAAAACAATCGGTTACGAGTTCCGGTGGTGGCGCTCACCGCCAGTGCCATGGAAAAAGATGAAGAGTTGTGTCGCGCCGCAGGCATGGACGTGTTCGTTGCCAAACCTGTCAACCTTGAAATGTTACGGGCAGTGCTGGAACAATACTGTCACGCCCCTGCCGATAACTGATAACCGGCAGCTCATACACACAGCCCGGATTGATCCCCATGAACGTTGAATGCCCCACTTGTAAAAAGTCCGTTGAATGGTCTGAAGCCAACGCTTGGCGGCCGTTTTGCTCCGAACGCTGTAAACTAATCGATCTTGGGGCCTGGGCAAACGAAGAATACCGCGTACCCGCTGAAAACGTGTCGCCTGAAGATCTGGATCAAGGCCACGACGGCCAGCTTCACTAGTTTCCGCCTTTCCGCCGGCTTACAGGCTTTTAAGTTGTACTGATTGGAACAGGTGTTAACATCCTGCTCGGTCAATAATATTGCGGATGCAAGCATTTAATGGGCGCGTTGCATTCAATAACGACAGCTACAAAGGTGTATACATGAAGATTACCCGCATCTCTGCTTTGGCACTTTCTTTAGCCGCTGCCCCGGTTATGGCTTCTGATCTCGACCTGAGCCTGACGTCTGACTCGGTGAAAGGCCAGGTGAACTTCTTTGGCACTCAGGACGAGTTGCAAGTTGGTGCTGGATACACCTATCACGAAGGCGGACGCCACATTGGCAACGTCGATTTTCATGCCCAAGGCCGCACGGCACTCGGTAACCTGCCAACAACTGCGGGTATCGGCCTGCGTGGTATTGGCTGGGATGATGATCACCTTGACGGCGGTGCCGTTGGCGTAGGTGGCTTCGCGACCGTAAATGTTCCAGACGTACCTGGCCTGTCGTTTGGCGGCAGCCTGCATTACGCACCGAGTATTCTCTCGTTCGGTGATTCCGATGAGATGACAAGCCTGGAACTGCGCGCCAGCTATCGCGTGATCCGCAACGCCGAAGTGTTCGCCGGTTACCGGTACCTGAACACCGAGCTGGATGTTGCCGGCAACCCCGACATTAATCTGGACGAAGGCATTCTCGCGGGCATGAAGATTTTCTTCTAAGCCTTAGGCTATTGTTGGGCTATCCGAAATACTCCGGGTAGCCCAACCGTGCTCCCTTTCACGCCCCTCCCTCCGTTTACCTGTTAGGCTCTTCCAATACCTTGTACTTGGATAGGCCCCGGCATGAGATTCAAGCTTGCTTCCCTGCTTTCCGTTTCTTTATTGGTAACTGCCTGCGGCGGCGGTGACAGTGCCATCGATGGCGCACGCAATACCCCCAACCGATTCGGTAGCACCATTAACGCACTGGACGATTTCAGCCCCGGTAGTACAGGCGATTCCAGCAATGCGAAGGGCCTGAAGGAAAACCAAGTGCGGGTCACCATGGAAGTGCCGGCCAATTACGCCCCAAACGGTGAAGCCACGCGCCGAAATCTGCGCATTGTAGTTCCCGACCGCATTCAGGTTTACAAAACCAACCATTCCTTGCAGAAACTGGGTAACATTGAGCACACCGTCGACACCGGCGATGACGGTCACTTCATCGTGGGCTTCAAAAATGGGCTTCCTATTGGCCCTGATGTTGTCATCGAAACCACTTGGAATGGCAACGGCGGCATCACCATGAAGGCACTCGCTGCCGACTCCGACCGGGATGTGAAGGTAAATCCCTTCTCGCACTTTGTGGTTGAAGAAATTCTCGGTGACAAGTATCAAGCCAACGATTTCCAAACCGTGATGGATTGTGTGAATGATGCCGGGGGAGGCTTGTGCCTGAACAAATATGTTTGGGCAACGCTGGCCGATCAGGTACACGATTTCGAGATCGACATACCCAGCGGCGCAAACCTGTCTGCGGCGCTTGATCGCCTGAGAGCACGGGTAGATTTCTCAAGCTATGTGGATGATCTTGCCGAATACGCTTTGCTGAATGAAAGCACCTCTGGCAGCGTTAAAGCCAGCTCCGCTGACTATAATTCGGTGTTTTTCGGGCTGGAACTTGGCGGCACCCTACAGGCTGACGGCTCGCCTACCGCCGGGCTTTGGGGCTTGCGTACCACTCAGGAAGTAGATCTGACCGACAATAAAAGCGCGTTTCTTTATCCGGCGTTAACGTTAACGACGTTCGATGCGTTCGGCTTAAGCGTGACCTCGTTGGCAACGGATATACCCTATAACCGGCAAACCATAAGCCACTCTCCGGATCATCAGTTTATTACCGCAATTGGGGCGCCAAACAGTCATTCCAGTGCGCCCGGCGCGGCGACACTCACTCCCAAGTCTTCCGTCGATGACCCCAAGCCGGCTCGGTTGTTGGCCGGCCGGGCCCTTTACCAAACCATTACCTATCCATCTGAAACTAAAACCATTGGCTGGACCCGAAACCCGTATTATTTTGACGCCTTCACTACGAGCCCCATCGATGCACAAACCGGTCCTGACCGGGTACTGGCGAGTTACTTTACGGCGGGCAAAGCGATTTCTCTGAACGCGCAAGGAAATCAGCTCAAGCGCAGCGGAACTCTGGAAAACCACTACCTGTCTACGTTCGAGCTGCACTTGCTGCGAAGTGACGATTTCGATGTATCCAAGGCAGAGGGAAATTTTAATGCAGTGTACTTCACGGGCAGCTTCGGCGGCAGCAACCCGGTTGCCTTTGAATCGGGAGTAGGGACGTTCAATACGGGGGCGGCAGCCGAGAATGAGCTTTCCGCCAATATTAGTGCCACCACCTTTACCGTGTCTCGCTCGGCGAACGGCTCTGCAACTCCCGCTTCGGGTGTCGAATCAGCGTCACTTGCGGTTGCCAACCGCCGCTCAAAATTGAGTGACGGCCCCCGTTTTATGGGCCGCTTGAGCCTATGCTCTGATTGCCCAGACACGGACTACACAAAACCTGATGTCGGCCAAGGCGCAGCTTCACCGGATGGTTCGTTGCTGGCGTTCAATCTTGATGACAGCATCTGGGGTGACGGGCTGCTGGTCGCCGGTAAAGCGCCCACTACGGGGCTTCATACCAATATCGGCTATCGCATTCAAGGCTCTATTTTGGCGGTGACAACCAGTTCTAATGACCTCCAACAGGTGAATGACGGCATACTCACCTTCACCAGCAATACCGAAGCAGAACTCACCGCGACCGGCCTCAATGTCAGTCATGAAATCAGCAATGGCCAAGTCAGTAGACCGGAAGGCTCCGACATTATTGAGGCGTTTAATTACACCACCACCCCCGGAGGCAGTATTGCTCTTGTGTCTACCTCTTCCGGGCTTGAGCTGCAGGGCTTCTATACCGGCGAGGCCGATCAAATTTTTCTTACCGTCAAAGACGCATCCGCCGCCAGCCCTCGCACGGGTTTGCTGATCGCCACGCTTATTCCGGATTAGGCCAAGACGCCCCCTAAGCCGGAAAAAGGCTTATAACCTGTTATAATTCCTTCCATATCGATTATAGAGAGGGATTTATGACGGCTGTTTCTCGCGCATTGTTGCTCTGCGTTCCGCTGATTCTGTTTGCCGGCGCAGGCGCGCTTTACACGCCTTTTGGAGTGCAATCAGACGACGAGGCCGACATTGCCCTCAGCTCTCTGCCCCAACTTCCTTCTTGGGCTGCGGCCCCTCTTCCGGATTTCTCCACCATTCGCGACACCACCGAGCGTAAAGCGGCATTCTTTTCCTTTTTGTATCCGCGCATTGCTTTGGCCAACAGTCGTATTTTAATTGAGCGCCAGTATCTTGAATCTCTGCGCGGGAATGCCGAGTTTTCCGACACGGAATTGAAATGGCTAGCCAATCACGCAGTTCGGCTTCGCATTGATGAGGCCAATGGCAGTGAGGCGCAGCTTGCCCTTTTAGAGAAACGTATCGGGGTGATACCGCCCTCACTCATTCTTGCCCAGGCTGCTAACGAATCCGCGTGGGGGACGTCCCGCTTTGCCACTCAGGGCAACAATCTGTTTGGGCAGTGGTGCTTTTCGAAAGGCTGCGGATTGGTGCCTCTAAGCAGAGTTCCCGGAGCCAGCCACGAGGTCGCCAAGTTCGTTTCGCCCTATGGTTCCATTCGCGCCTATATCACCAACCTGAACCGCCACCCGACTTACCAACGGGTTCGGGACGTGCGCCAAAAGGCGCGTCAAAACGGACACCCGTTGTCGGGAATTGCTATGGCCGCCGGCCTTCTGGGCTATTCGGAGCGCGGCGAAGACTACGTGAAGGAAATCCGGGCGATGATCCGCTATAACAACCTGGGGTTCTACGACAAACAGTTCCAAGCCCTACTCGCAGACCAGTCTTCGGATCGTCTGCTAGAGCTGGCCACAGCACCCAAGGCCCAAGCGCTTTTGCCTGGTTCCGGTGATGCTGTCTCACCCGAACACTAACCCTGTAACCTGGACCAACAGAGACGTTGCGATATGCTTAATTTCCTGCCCGCCCCATTCAAAGGGGTTCTGGTACTGCTGCTCATCGTTCTGAATACGGTTATTTTTCTGCCGTTTTTGCTGCTGTTTGCGATCGTTAAACTGCTTTTGCCCGTGACTATGATTCGCAAGGGCTGCACCATCGTGATCAATGGCATCGCTTGGTATTGGATCGGTTTTAACAACACTTTGGTGCGGATTTTCCACAAAGTAGAATGGGATGTCCGCGGCGCTCAGGCCCTCAGCAAAGAACATTGGTATTTCGTGACCTGCAACCACCAAAGCTGGGCAGACATCACTGCCATGCAATTTGTACTTAACAGCAAAATTCCATTGCTGAAGTTCTTTCTGAAAAAAGAACTGATATGGGTGCCCCTGCTGGGCATTGCCTGGTGGGCCCTGGATTTTCCCTTCATGCATCGCCACACCAAAGCGCAACTGGCCAAACGCCCGGAACTAAAAGGCAAAGACATTGAAGCCACCAAAGCGGCGTGCGAGAAGTTCCGTTATACGCCGGTGACGATTTTTAACTTCATGGAAGGCACCCGTTTCACCCCCGAGAAACACCAGCGCCAGAACTCACCTTACAAGAACCTGCTGAAACCCAAAGCCGGGGGCACCGCCTTTGTATTTGGGGCGATGGGCGAGATGATCCACACCATGCTGGACGTGACCATTGTTTATCCCGGCGGCACCCCCGGTATCTGGGACTATATGTGCGGGCGGGTCACGAAAATCATCGTAGACATTCGCACCCGCGAAGTCCCGGCGCAGTTCTTGGGCATGGACTATGAGGGCGACCGAGAGAAACGGGTGGAGTTTCAGCGCTGGATCAGCGGTATGTGGGCCGAGAAAGATGCCCTGATTGATCAACTGAAGAAGCAACCCTGACACACGTTTAGTTGAGAGCTGGGTCTTAAAGCAACCCCAGCTCTCTGGCTCGCACGATGGCTTGTGTTCTGGACTTCACATCCAGCTTCGCATTGATTCTACGGGCATGCGTTTTCACGGTATGCAACGAGATATGCAGCTTGTCGGCAATCGCCTGATTCGACAACCCTTGGGCAATCAACTCCAACACGCCCTGCTCTCGTTCGCTGATGGGTTCAGCCAGCTGTCCGGCCAAGGGTTCCGCCTCACAACCAAATAACTCGCCTAACGCTTTGGTAAACTCACTTTTCGGCAAGAACGAAAACGCTTTATCCATTACCGGTGTCAGCTCTTTGGAAAGCTCCAGGAATGGGCTAATAAAATGCTCAGTCGACGCTTGTACAACCACCACTTCCAACTGCTTTCTTGCGGCCTGTACGCCTTTTTCGGACAACAACAACACCGAATTCAGCAAACCTACGTGGAGCTGCAAGCCCCCTGGAAGCGAATCGCCATACCTCTGATGAATGCTTTCGAGATTGTCTCTGGCCCGCACAAGATCACCGGATGCGATGGCCTCCCGAACCTGCAGACAATCCATCAGCCCCGGCATGGTAGGAAACAACTCTGTCACACAGCCGTCTTGGCGATAGGGTTCAAGCTTCGAAATCGCCTGTTTGGCGCTGTCGGTTTGGCCACAAGCCAACCAGCAACTGGCCTTTAGTGCTTCAAGTACCGGCAGATAGAGTGCCTCATCGACCTGCCAGGCGTGCATGGTGCGCTCCGCTCGACCAATCCAGACAAACGCTTGGTCCAGCATGCCTTGGCTACGACACATAAAGACCCTGAGCGCCATGGCAAGCAACAAGCCTAAATCACGCGTTTGCTCCGCATGACGCGCGCAATTCACCAAAAGGCGATCCGCCTCTTTCATCCGGCCCTGGTGCCACAGAACCAATACCAAGCTTAACTGCAGACGAGTTTCACCGATGCGCGCAGGGCGGCTTAGTTCCTGAAGTGAGGTGTCTAACCCAGTGCGCAGCAGGTTTTCTGCATGACCTAATGCGCCCTTGCTCAATTCTATCCGCGCGTGCGAATACACTGCCAACGCTTCGGACCCCGAATCTCCTGCTTCCCTGGCGAGCTTTGAGGCATGGCGGTTCGCTTCCCGCGCTTCCTGAAAACGACCGGCCGCGCACAAGGCGTTGGAACGCACGATATGCGTGACCAACTGCGCCTGCGCGGATAAACCACCGGCACTGAGCGCTTTGTCCGCCATTGCCAGAGCCGGCTGCACAAATCCCTCGCCTCTCAGAATGAACGCTTTCAGGGCGAAAATTCGTGATTCGTGATCTCTCCAACCTTCCGGCGCAAATCCTTCCAACAACTGGCGAGCTTGCCGGAATTGTCCGCCGATCGCGTGCACCCAACCGTAGACAATTCTCAATCTTGCGCTGCGCTCGAGCAGATGCTCTGGCAGGTTTTTCCGGAGCATGAGCAACGAAGCCGTGTCTTGGCCCAATAGCAGCGCTTCCGTACCTTCCGATGCAATACGCACCACTTCATCGTTATCACCGGCCAGAACCGCGCATTTCAATGCCTCGGGGAACTGCTCCCGTTGACCAAACCACTGGCTGGCACGCAGCATACGAGCTGAACGCCCGGCCACCGGATGGCTTTGCAAGAACGCCTGTAACAAAGGGTTGAAGCGGAACCACCGGCCCCTCCCTGGCACCAATTTTATGGGCAAGCCACGCTCGGCCGCCTGCGAAGGGGCTAAAGTATTACCGCTGTCTTGACCAGCGATTGCGTAAAATAGCTCATCACAGTGACTATCGAGTTCTGCGACGACTGTCAAAGATTTGACCTGCGTTGTGGTCAGAGGCTGGCATACAGAATCTTTCAGAAAACGCTCTACATAAGGGCTTTCCTGAATAGGACGGCGTTCCTCAGCAATTTCCAGCTCCCGGCGATATAACGCCAATGGTGTTAGCCAACCTTCCGTCAGGTTATAGAGATGGTCTATAGAGACACTGGTGATCCGGCTTTCTGCGTTGTCCTTCTGGAAGAACTCAAACGTTTCAGCTCGCGTTAACTCAAGACGCTCCGAACCGATTCGGTGGTAGGTTCCATTGAGCTGTAAGGTATGGCTGGCAAACGGTAACGGCAAGCGCGATACCAAAGCAATCGCCAGATTACCCGGAATGTGCGTGACCAAATAATGAAGTAAACCAATAACCGCAGGATTGGTTACATGTTGCAGATTGTCCAGAACCAACACTTCCGGTTGCGCAGGCGCTTGCCGGGCCTTCGACACCAACATCAAAGCGAGATGATCCTCAAAGGCCTCGCTGGTTCCCTGCCCCATATCAGCAACCTTTAGCGCTGATGCCAATACTGAGAGAAATCGAGAAGGCGCATTGTCGCCGGCGCTCAAGGAGATCCAGCGTATCGACGCCCGGTCAGGCGCTTGGCCAGGATCGACCAGGGCGCTCACCAACGCATGGGTTTTTCCGTATCCACCGGGGGCTTCGATACTAAGCACATGCCCCGGGGCCAACGCTTCCCGGATGGCCTGATCCAGTCCGGGCCGTTGCAGGCGGTCAGCTGGGATCGCAGGGAGTTGTAGCCGATGTTCAAGAAGATCACGAACCAATTCTCCATGCTGAACACCGGCATTGGCAATTTGGAATTCGTCGTTAGCTGCACAGCCGTCGCTTAAAGGTTTCACGCTCTGCCCCATTCAAAACCAGGCTACTTTGCAACGCCTGGTACAACCATGATTCGCTTAAGCATTTAAGCGCTGGCGCCCGACATGGGGGTCGCCTTTAGTATGAGATTATGGGTAGAGGGTAAACTAAACTGCAGGGCATTGGCAAAAAATGGCCCTTTCCGACATTGCAATATATCCGCGTGATTTCTATCACATTTCCGGAAAATATTAATAACAAAAAAAGGCGAGCCAGAGGCTCGCCTTTTTACTGCATCAATCTGTGATCAACGCGTACCAGCTCTACGCAAGGCAGCCGGCGTGTAATCACGTGAGTGACGCTCCGCACCGAAGGTGTACGGATTATTTTCTTCGTTGGTTAGGCCCAACGCCAAGTAGCGGCCAGAGAGCAAGTCATACAATACTTCAATGGCGTACCACGGTACGTCTTTATCGTAGAACTGCATGCCGTGGGCTTCCGCCACGCGCCACATTTCCCCACGACCATCGTAGTGATCAATCACTGCTGCCTGCCAGGTGTCTTCATCGATGTAGAAATCGCGCTGGGCATATACGTGGCGTTCGCCTTCTTTCAGAGTGGCGCGAACGTGCCATACCCGGTGCAGTTCATAGCGAGTCAAATCTTGGTTAATGTGACCGGCCTTGATGATTTCGTCGTAGCTCAGGTCGCGATCAACCAGCTGGTAAGAGTTGTACGGGATGTACATTTCTTTCTTACCTAGCAACTCCCAGTTGTAACGGTCTGGAGCGCCGTTAAACATGTCGAAGTTGTCACTGGTACGCATGCCGTCAGATGCGGTACCTGGCCCGTCGTAGGCTACCTGAGGGGCACGGCGAACACGACGCTGACCCGCGTTGTAAACCCAAGCTCGACGCGGCTCTTTTACCTGGTCAATGGTTTCATGAACGAGGAGTACGTTACCCGCCAATCGCGCTGGCCCGGTAATAGCCTGCTTAAAGTAGAACAGAACGTTGTCATCCTGACCTTTTTTGTAATCCGTCAATGCGCTGTTCCAGGTAATCTCATCCTGGAACCTAACGATGGAGTAGGCTCCACCGGCGGTAGGCGTTGCCTGGCCTACGTTACGCGCAACTGAACCACCTCGGTAGCGGGTAATGTGGTTCCAGATAACCTCAACACCATTCTGTGGAATGGGGAACGGCGTGGCGCTTTCATAATTGCCAAGCCCGTTACCATCCTGAATAAGCTCTACGTTAGTCGCGTTGTCGACCGTCTTATCCATAACGTCTTTCGGGTAAGTCGCCGTTCGATGGGTTTCGTACACCGGAATCTTGTAATCGGCGTATTGACGAATCATCGCTACCTGGCCCGGGGACAGCTTGTCTGCGTGCTGATCGACGTTGCTTTGATCAATCACGAATTCAGGTTTCTCATCCGGGAACGGGTTGACATAAATGCCGTCGCCCTTGTACCCCGCAGGTGGTGTGGTCATGCCGCCGTCCCAGGCTGGAATGGCGCCGCCGTTACCAGCTTTTTCAGCACCCATCGGGGTTAAGGTGTCACCCAATTTGGCTGCTTCGCCGGCAGAAACTGCACCCCAGGCCTGGCCCGCAAACATGCTTGCGGCCAGAACACCTGTAGCTAATAGTTTCTTGTTCAGTTTCATTTAAGTTACCTCTTTGAACAAAATCTGTCCGGTTCAGAATGAGTAGGAAACGCTCGCGCTTACGAAGTCGCGATCGGTTCGCTCGTTATAAGGCTTGCCACCGAAGTAATTGGTGTAGCCGATATTGCCGGTGATGGAGTTTTGGTATACGCCCGTTAGTGATAAGCCGATCGACTTACTTCCTTCATTGAAAGCGCCACCCGGTTGAGGAGCATAGCCCTTCACGTCATGAGCCCAGAACACAGAAGGCGTCAAGTTGATGCCTGCGAAAGCATTCGAATATTCCCAGGCGAGGTTTGCACGGTAACCCCAGGAGAATGGCGTTACGAAACCATCGTTGGTGCAGTTGTCAGAGTTGAGGTTGTTATTCTCGCAGTCAGTACTACCCGGCGTGGCACCCAGGCCGAAGGTGCCCGAGCGGCCATAGCGCGCCTCATCCTTACCTGGCAGATCGTGGATGTAAGTTGCGCCAATTTCAGTCACCAACGACATCCGGCTGGCACCCATAACCTGATCGAAGAATTTGATCAGCGTCATCTGAGCTTGGGATACGCCGTAACGGTCGTTACCGGATACCGCAACCCCGTCAGTATTGCCGCCATTTTCGGCTGCGATTTTGTCTTTATCCCGAGCGTAAAGAAGGCTGAAGTCTTCCTGCAAGCCACCGTAAATTAGCTCGAATGCGTTCCACTGGAGCGGCATTTTGTCGCGGTAGCTGTATTCCGCGCCAAGCGACCAGCCTCCGGGTGTTGTAGTGTTGATACTGATGCCATACAAATCAATAGCTTCAGGGTATTCAATGAAATAGTTCGGGAACGGTTTGCCATTTGAAGGATCATTGGTCCGTCCACTAATGTATGGCAGTCGGCTATGATACTTGATGTAGTAGAAGCCCAGCTCGGAATCGTTCAACTCGGGAACGTACCAACGCACGGCCACACCAAACTGATCTTCAGGATCAGGCTCTGCGTCGCCTTCACGGTTGATCACAAGGCCGCTGGCTTGGTTCTGAGCTTCAGAAAGCGCACCCGTCACAAACACCGGCCCACAACCGTCAGCTACGAAATCGACGCTTGAGAAGAAGGTTCCACAATCGTCTGTACGGATCTTTTTCCAGTCGGTTTGTACGAAACCTTCGATGGTCACATTTTCAGTGACACCGGCTGACATGTAGAACATTTCCACCGGCAGAAGCGCATCTTTCAATTGCGAACCCGGTGCACGGAAAGCGGGGATATCAACCGGGTTGATGGTGTTGATACCACCTTGAATGTAGGTACTCTCACCCCAGCTCAGAACTTGTTTACCGTAGCGGGCACTGACGGGCACGTTACCGAGGTACCAATCGGTAAATACATAAGCATCAAGGATTTCACCGCCCGAGGCGTTGTCTTTGGCCTTATCGTTCAGCTCGACGTAGCGGCGGTCGCCGTCTTTGAGTTCAAAGTCGTACCAATAACGACCGCGTACCAAAGCACCTACACGGGTGAGGTAGTCGGAATCTACGCTGTAATCCAGGAACAGCTCACTGTTGCCTTTGACGACGTTTGAAACCATGTCGCCTTTGTCAAAGTTACGGTTACCGTCGTCGTAGTTGTTTGTGGATGCTGTGCCACGACCATCGTGTGGCGCGAGCAGTCGCTTGTCAGCATCTTCGGTACGCCATGTTGCCCCAACTGACAGCGTGGTATTGAATTGGACTTGCCCGGCATCCCCCAAGGGGTACGAAATAGCAAAAGCCGGGCTGGATACGCCAGCTGCGATGGCGACGGCAAGTGGTAACTTGGTCCAGCGCTGCCAGGGTTGAGTTTTTCTTGTCATTGGAAGGCTACTCCGTTGTTGTTCTGAGTCGCTGCTCGATTATTCTGTTGGTTGGTGTTCTTCGGCCGTATAGACATTGCCGTGATGCTAGCACTATAGCTAAGCCTTCTCGCGGCTTTGATCAGTCAAAAGTATGATTTTGCTGTCACTCTTGGTGAGCCGTCTTTCTCGCACCTCCTCACTATAGACAAGATTCTGGGATGCAACCACTTTGAGGCGGGTGGTTTTGGGCTAACTCTTTAGAGAGTTTGGGAGGGATATTCGGTTGGTAGACACTAGCTAAAGAAGGCAGCCAGACACAGTGCAAGCGAACAATACAAAACCTCCCTTCCGAAAACCGCTACGAGCACATCCATGTGCGCTTCTCTTCGGCCATCCTTGGCCTACGACATTTCCGGAAGGGAGGCTCCGCATTGTTCGCCCAAACTATTTTAGGGGAGTCTGGAAGCACTAAGTCGACACTAAGTGCGTATTAGATCATTTCAATAGCCATCGCTGTAGCTTCGCCGCCGCCGATGCACAGGGCCGCGACACCTTTCTTTTTGCCGTAACGTTGAAGGGCGTACATCAGCGTCACCAGCAGGCGTGAGCCTGTGGAGCCGACCGGGTGGCCCTGAGCGCAGGCGCCGCCGTGGACGTTGACTTTTTCAGGGTCCAAATCCAGCTCTTTGATCGGCATCATGGCGACCATGGCGAAGGCTTCGTTAATTTCGAACAGGTCAACGTCGCCTTTGCTCCAACCGGTTTTGGCAAACAGTTTTTCAATAGCGCCAACTGGTGCACAGGTGAACTCTGCCGGTAGCTGCGATTGGGTAGTATGGCCAACGATACGGGCCAGGGGTTTGAGGCCGCGTTTTTCGGCTTCTGATTCGCGCATCAGGACCAGAGCGGAAGCGCCGTCTGAGATTGATGAGGCGTTGGCGGCGGTTACGGTGCCGTCTTTGGCAAAGGCCGGACGCAGGCTTGGGATTTTTTCGATGTTGGCGTTGTGGGGCTGCTCGTCGTCTGCAACAACCACTTCACCTTTACGGGTTTTGACGGTGACCGGGACGGTTTCGTCCTTTAACGCGCCATCTTCGATGGCTTTTTTAGCGCGGTTCAGAGAGTTGATGGCGTATTCGTCCATCTCTTCGCGGGTGTAGCCTTTTTGGTCGGCAACTTCTTGTGCGAAGGACCCCATCAGGCGACCGGTCTCAGCGTCTTCGAGGCCGTCCAGGAACATATGATCCTGCGGCGCGGGGCCGGGGCCCATGCGGTAGCCTTGGCGGGCACCTTGCAGGATGTGTGGAGCGTTGGACATGCTTTCCATGCCGCCGGCAACCATGATGTCGTTGGTGCCTGCTTTGATCAAGTCGTGGGCGAACATGGTGGCTTTCATGCCGGAGCCGCACAGCTTGTTGATGGTGGTGGCGCCCGTGCTGTCAGGCAGGCCAGCTTTACGCATGGCTTGGCGTGCAGGGCCCTGTTTAAGGCCTGCAGGCAGTACATTGCCCATGATGACTTCTTGCACGTCAGCAGGCTGAAGGCCTGCGCGTTTGACGGCTTCTGCGATGGAGATAGCACCCAACTCAGGCGCTGTTATCGGGGCAAGACTGCCCATGAATCCGCCCATGGGGGTACGTACACCACTCACGATTACGACGTTGTCTTGGCTCATGCTGTGACCTCTCTATTTTGGTTCTTTCTAGTTTTTGACTAAGGCCTGTGGGGTGCTTCCAGGTATTCCTGGGATTGCATTTCCAGCAAGCGAGATTCAGTGCGTTCAAACTCGAAGTTCAGGCTTCCACCGGAGTAAAGCTTGGTGATCGGAGCTTCGGCGGAGATGATCAGTTTGACGTTGCGGTCGTAGAATTCGTCAATCATGTTGATGAAGCGGCGGGCCTGGTCGTCTTTATCTACGCCCATGACAGGTACGTTGCTGACGATGATTGCGTGGAACTGACGCGCCATTTCGATGTAATCGTTCTGGCTTCGGGGACCATCGCAAACGTCCAGGAAATCGAACCAGACCACATCGTCTGCGTGGGCTTGCGCCGGGATTTTACGACCGTTTATTTCCATTGAGTGACTGTGTTTACCGGCCTCAACAGCCAGCGCGTCGAAGCTTTCTCGCAAGCAGGTATTCGCGCCTTCATCCAAGGGGTAGTAATACAGCTCGGCTTGTTCGAGTGTTCGCAACCGGTAATCCACTCCGCCGTCTACGTTGACTACGTCGGTGTGTTGTTTGACGAGCGCGATGGCTGGCAGGAAGCGAGCTCGCTGGAGTCCATCTTTATAGAGTCCGTCCGGGACGATGTTCGATGTACACACGAGGGTAACGCCGCGACTGAACAATTCTTCCATCAGGGTAGCCAGGATCATGGCATCACCGATGTCCGATACAAAGAATTCGTCGAAGCAGATAACCCGGGTTTCGCCCGCGAAGGTTTTGGCCACTTGCTCGAGTGGGTTTTTCTCGCCTTTAAGCTTTCGCAGCTCGGCGTGTACTCGCTGCATGAAGCGATGGAAGTGCACACGCATTTTTCGGTCGAAGGGCAAGGCTTCAAAGAAGGTGTCCATCAGGTAAGTTTTTCCGCGACCTACCCCACCCCAGAAGTACAGGCCTTTTACCGGTGTTTCTTTACCTTTTTTTAGCTTGCGCCGTAATTTTTTTAGGCGTTTGCTACGGTCACTTTCAGCTTCCACCAGTTTGTCGTACAGTGCTTGTAAGCGGCGAACGGCATCTTCCTGCGCCGGGTCCTTGTGAAAATCCGGGCGTTCGAGATCCTTTTGGTAACGTTGCCAAGGAGTCAGGTTCGCAACAGTTTCGGTGGACACGGCTTCTGTCATCAGGGTTTTCCTGCCATCTGGGTGAATTTCTGGGCGCGGTATTGTCGCTTATTTCGTGCTTTTTGGCCACGTCACTTCGGCTGTGGAGCAATACGACGATTGGCGCAGTGTTTCGGCATGTGCGCTGGTGCTTCGGAGGGGTATACTCTTTTTATAGGTTTTCGCTCTCTCGCATGTACTGACTAGGACGATTGTTATATGACGAACCTGATTATTGCGGCCGTAGTCGCGCTGGTAGTAGGTATTATCATTGGGGTTCTTTTTGGGCGCTCTGGCCAGGGTGCTTCTTTGCGTCAGCGGAGGGCTGAGCAGAAGATAGATGAGCTTCGGGGTGAGTTTACGCGCTATCAGGCTCAGGTGAATGAGCATTTTCTCGAATCGGCGCAGCTGTTGGAGCGTTTTAATAATGCCTATCGCGATGTGAATGATCATATGGCGCGAGGGGCGAATCGCTTGTGTAATGATGAGGAGTGGCCAGAATCGTTGGGACAGGATGTGTCCGGGCGGATTGAGCACTCGGATTCTGACTCTTCTGAGCCACCACGGGATTATGCGCCTAAGGCTGATCCTGAGGAGAAGGGTACGCTTGCTGAAGATTTCGGCTTACCCAAGGATGCGAAGCGGCCTGCTTGATATGACATAAGACTTCTTTTGGAGTTAGGTTGGGGCGGGTAGGCTTTCCAAAAACCGCTCCTTCGGCACCTCCATGTGACGCTTCTGCTCCGCCATCCATGGCTGCGCACATTTTTGGAAAGCCTACCCGCCCCAACCCGTCACATTCATTCTCAGCCTGCCACTACACCGGATTATCACAATCGATGAACTGGTGCTCTATTCCAAATTCTTTCGCTAGCGCTTCACCCAAGGCTTTCGCCCCATAACGTTCAGTCGCGTGGTGGCCGGCGGCGTAGTAGTGGATGCCGGATTCTCGGGCTGTGTGGGTAGTTGGTTCGGAGATTTCACCGCTGATGTAGGCGTCAACACCGAGTTCGAGTGCTTTGGTGATGAACCCTTGTGCCCCGCCGGTGCACCAGGCAACGGTTTTGATCAGGTCTACGCCCTCGCCTACGTGGAGTGGCTGTCGGTTTAGTACGCTTCCGATATGCTGGCTGAAAGCTTCTGATGACATGGGCTCAGCCAGTTCGCCTTGCCAGACTAGTCCGCCTACCGGGCGTGGGTTTTGGATTCCGAGTACGTTGGCCAATTGGCGGTTGTTACCGTATTCGGGGTGGTCGTCGAGTGGCAGGTGGTAGGCGACCAGGTTGATGTCGTGGTCGAGGAGCTGTTTGATGCGGCGTTTTTTCATTCCGCGGATAGCTTGGTCTTCACCTTTCCAGAAGTAGCCGTGGTGGACGAGGATCATGTCGGCGTTTTGTTTTGCAGCGGCGTCGATCAGGGCTTGGGAGGCGGTTACGCCTGAGACGATTGTTCGAATCTCTTCTTTGCCTTCAACTTGCAGGCCGTTTGGGGCGTAGTCTTGGAAGTTTTCGGGCTGGAGCCATTCGGTTATTTTCGCCAGAATCTGGTTGCGGGTTGCCATGCTGTTTAGCCCTCTCCTTCAGACTTTTGAAATTGGATCGGCGCATTTGCTTGGGTACGGAGCAAGGAACAGGCGGGGCTTTCCAAAAACCGCTACGAGCACATCCATGTGCGCTTCTCTCCGGCCATCCATGGCCTCCGAAATTTTTGGAAAGCCCCGCCTGCACCTTACTTCAAGCTCAGGTGCGCGCCGATTTGTCGGTCAGGTTTCTCGCGAGCTTAGAGAAAATCTAAACCTTTGATCAACGCGTTGTTTTGATCGCTGGTTCCAATCGATATACGCAGGAACTCACTGATCCGCGATTTGTTGAAGTGGCGGACGATGATGCCCTGCTCCCGGAGTTTCGCCGCGATTTCTTCGCCTTTGTGTTCAGGATGGCGGGCAAATACGAAGTTGGCTTTTGAGGGCAGCACTTCGAAACCGAGGCTTTCCAAGCCTTTGGTAACCTTCTCACGCTCGCGAATCACGCCGTTGCAGGAGTCTTCAAACCATTGGCGATCTTCGAATGCAGCGACGGCCCCAGCCAGCGCCAAGCGATCCAGCGGGTAGGAGTTGAAGCTGTCTTTGACTCGGTTTAATCCTTCAATGAGCTCTGCGTTGGCGACGGCGAAACCGACTCGTAAGCCAGCCAACGAGCGAGCCTTAGACAGTGTTTGGCATACGACCAAATTCGGATATTGGTTAACCAATCGAATAGCGGTTTCACCCCCGAAGTCGATGTAAGCTTCATCGACCACTACAACACTGTCCAGATTGGCTTCCAAAATCGCTTCTACGTGCTGTAGCCCCATGTAGCGTCCAGTGGGGGCATTCGGGTTCGGGAAGATGACTCCGCCGTTGTCCCGTTTGTAGTCTTCTGGGTTGATTTCAAAGTTTTCCGTCAACGGGATGATGTTGCTTTCAACTTTGTACAGACCGCAGTAAACGGGGTAGAAGCTATAGGTGATATCCGGGAACAGGATTGGTTTGTCCTGTTTCAACAGGCCCTGGAAGATGTGAGCCAGCACTTCGTCGGAGCCGTTGCCAACGAAGACTTGCTTCTCTTCTATGCCGAAATCGGTGTAGTACGAAGCAATGGCCTCTTTCAGAGCGTGGCCTTCGGGGTCTGGGTACAGACGAAGGTTGTCGTTCAGCTCTGATTTAATGGCCGAGATCACCTTTGGGGATGGCCCGAAAGGGTTTTCATTGGTGTTCAGCTTTACCAGGTTCGCCATTTTGGGCTGCTCACCTGGCACATATGGCTGTAACTCGCTGACTAGTGAGCTCCAGTATTTACTCATGATTCACGCACTCCGAGTTGGTGCAGTAATAAGAATTCAATGATGACGCTGATGCAGGGCGGCGGTGCACAAGCTTTGGAAGAGTGTGGCAAGAAGGCCTTTCCAAAAATGTGCGGAGCCATGGATGGCGGAGCAGAAGCGCCACAGGGATGTGCCGAAGGAGCGGTTTTTGGAAAGGCCTTCTTGCCATGCTCTCAAGCACCCAACCCTAAACCGCCCTGCGCACAACGTCTCAGTCTTTAATACGGTATTCCGCCGACCGCGCGTGAGCGGTCAGCCCTTCGCCGCGCGCCAAAACAGAGGCCACACGCCCCATGCGATCCGCGCCTTCCGGAGTAAAACCGATCAGCGACGAACGTTTCTGGAAGTCGTAAACGCCCAGGGGCGAGCTGAACCGCGCAGTGCCGCTTGTGGGCAGTACGTGGTTCGGGCCGGCGCAATAGTCGCCGAGGGCTTCTGCTGTGAAACGCCCCATAAAGATCGCGCCGGCGTGGCGGATGTCTTCCAACATCCCTTGCGGGTCATCTACCGATAGCTCCAAATGCTCGGGAGCGATCCGGTTCGACACTTCCGCGGCTTCTTTCAGATCGGCCACTTGAATCAAGGCTCCCCGGCCGGTCATGGATGTGCGAATGATCTCTTCACGCTCCATGGTGGGCAGAAGCTTGTTGATACTCGTTTCCACGGCATCGAGGAAGTCTGCATCTGGGCTAACCAGAATGCTTTGCGCCTGCTCGTCGTGTTCTGCTTGCGAGAACAAATCCATCGCGATCCAATCGGGATCGGTTTTACCATCGCAGATCACCAGAATTTCAGACGGCCCGGCGATCATGTCGATACCGACAACGCCGAACACTTCACGCTTGGCGGTCGCAACAAAAATATTGCCCGGCCCAACAATTTTATCCACCGCTGGCACTGTTTCCGTGCCGTAGGCCAAAGCACCTACTGCCTGCGCGCCACCGAGAGCAAAAACTCGGTCAACACCGGCAATCGCGGCTGCGGCCAGCACCATATCGTTCACCACACCATCCGGTGTAGGAACCACCATAATCAACTCGCCGACACCCGCCACCTTGGCCGGAATCGCGTTCATCAATACAGACGACGGATACGCAGCCTTACCACCCGGCACGTACAAACCAGCGCGGTCCAGTGGCGTTACCTTCTGGCCCAGAACCGTTCCGTCTTCATCCTGATACTGCCAGGACTGCTGAGCCTGCCGTTCGTGATAATCCCGAACCCGCTCCGCCGCCTTCTCAAGCGCTTCACGCTGGTCTTGCGGAATCGTCGCCAAAGCTGCCTGCAAGCGATCTTGCCCCATCTCCAGCTCAGCCATGGAACCAACCTTCAGACGGTCAAACTTCTCGGTAAACTCCAAAACCGCCGCATCGCCACGGGTTTTCACCTCATGCAAGATATGACGTACCGACTCATTCACCTGATGATCCACACTGTCATCCCACGCCAACAGTTTGGCCAGCGCACGGTCAAAGTCGCCTTGGGTGGTGTTAAGTCTGGTGATCTTATCGGTCATAACTCAAATCCTGCTTTGGATTGAAATTATTAAGTAGAGAGGCATCCCTACTCAGAAGCCGGAAGCAGCCATTGGGGTGGCCCTTCCAAAAATGTCGTAGGCCATGGATGGCCGGAGAGAAGCGCACATGGATGTGCTCGTAGCGGTTTTTGGAAGGGCCGCCCCAATGGCTGCCCACCCAAAGTAAAAAAACCTTACTCTGAAGAACCGCGACGACGATCCACAGCAGCCGCCATCATCTCGATGATCGGATTGATCTTCCCATGCTGCATCTTCATCGACGCCCGATTAACCACCAAACGCGTACTGATATCGTCAATCAACTCCCGCGCCTCAAGGCCATTCGCCTTCAGCGTATTACCAGTATCCACGATATCCACAATCTCATCGGCCAGATTCAAAATCGGAGCCAACTCCATCGCACCATAAAGCTTGATGATATCCGCCTGACGACCCTGCGCCGCATAATAACGGCGAGCGATATTCACAAACTTCGTCGCCACACGAATACGCCCGGCCGGCGGCTGCTCGCCTACCTTACCGGCCGTCATCAGCCGACAACGGGAAATATTCAAATCCAGCGGCTCGTACAACCCTTCCCCGCCATGTTCCATCAGCACATCCTTGCCGGTTACGCCAAGGTCTGCGCCACCATACTGGACATACGTAGGCACATCCGTTGCACGAAGGATCAGCACACGCACATTGGGGTCCGTGGTGGGGAACACCAGCTTGCGGGACTTTTTCACGTCGTCTACCAGCTCAATACCGGCTTCTGCCAACAGTGGCAGAGTCTCTTCGAGAATTCGTCCCTTCGACAAGGCGATGGTGATGGAATCTGTCATGGGTCTTTCCGGGTTCCCGTTGGTGTTTGATTACGCTGGCAAACGGCGAATGCTTCCGCCCAACAGCTGCAACTTCTCTTCAATACATTCGTAACCGCGGTCGATGTGATAAATGCGATCTACGATGGTGTCGCCTTCAGCAACCAAACCAGCAATCACCAGGCTGGCCGAAGCACGAAGGTCAGTGGCCATAACCGGCGCGCCGGTCAAATGATCCACACCCTTGATGATGGCCGCGTTACCTTCCAACGTGATATCGGCACCCATGCGGATCAATTCCTGCAGGTGCATAAAACGGTTTTCAAACACCGTTTCCACGATGGTACCGGTGCCTTCCGCGACCGCATTCATCGCCGCAAACTGGGCCTGCATGTCGGTGGGAAAAGCTGGGTAAGGCGCGGTACGAATACTCACCGCCTTCGGACGCTTCCCCTTCATGTCCAGCTCAATCCAGTCTTCACCTGTGGTGATGTGCGCACCCGCTTCTTCCAGCTTCAGCAGCACCGCTTCCAGAATGTCAGCGCGAGTGTCTTTCAGCTTCACCCGACCACCAGTGGCAGCAGCTGCCACCAGATAGGTGCCGGTTTCGATGCGATCAGGCTGAACATCGTGGTGACAACCGTGCAGACGCTCAACACCATTGATTTCAATCGTTGCCGTGCCGTGGCCTTTGATGTCTGCACCCATAGCAATCAGGCATTCAGCCAAATCCACGACTTCTGGCTCGCGGGCCGCGTTTTCAAGGATGGTTTTTCCGTCAGCCAAGGTAGCCGCCATCAACAGGTTCTCCGTACCAGTTACGGTGACGGTATCCATGAAGATGTGCGCGCCCTTTAGGCGGCCATTGGTTTTTGCGTGGATGTAACCATTTTCAACCTTGATGTCTGCACCCATCAGCTCAAGGCCGTGAATGTGCAGGTTGACCGGGCGCGTACCAATGGCACAACCACCGGGCAAAGACACCTGAGCTTCGCCAAAGTGTGCAACCAGCGGTCCCAGCACCAAGATCGAGGCGCGCATGGTTTTTACCAGCTCGTAAGGTGCGTGGTAGTGCTCGATGGTGTTGGCGTGTACTTCAACACTCATTTTCTCATCAATCAGCAGCTCGACACCCATTCGGCCAAGCAACTCGATCATGGTGGTGACGTCGTTCAAATGCGGCAAGTTGCCAACGGTCACTGGCTCAGAGGCCAACAGCGTCGATGCCAAAATCGGCAAAGCTGCGTTTTTGGCGCCGGAAATCCGAATCTCGCCATCCAGAGGCTTTCGGCCTCGGATCAGAAGTTTATCCACAATAGTAGTCCTATTCTGTTTAGCCGTTGGCCTGACGCGCAGCCCACTCGCTTGGAGTAAAGGCTTTCGGGTGAAGAGCGTGAATGGTGCCGTCCATGATGTGCTGGAACAGTACCTTGTTAATCATCTGCTGTCTTTTAATGGTAGGCAGGCCTTCGAATACGTCACCCACTGCAACGACCATATAGTGGTTGCCATCGACTTGTACCTGAACCTCACAATCAGGCAGGGCTTCTTTGACAAGTTCGGTAACCTGGGCGGCGTCCATAGAAAATCCTCAGCTTTATTAAAATCAGGAGCGGAATTGTAACCAATTCCCGAGCGGCGGTCAGCTATGTGGGGAAAATCCCGGCAGATGAGCATCTAAATTACTCAATGCCGCCAGAGACTGTAAACGTTCACTGGCACCCTCAAACGAGAGTGCCACCTGCTTTGTTTGCGCCAACCGTTGCCAGCACATCAACATGGAAAGTACCACGCTGTGAGCGGTTTGCAGTTGGGCAAGGTTAACCGTCAATGAACCCTGAGCACCACTCACAAGCTTCTCACCCTGTTTGCGGAGTTCTAGAACACTGTTCACATCTACCTTGCCGGCAACGCTCAACACTGAGCCATCAAGACTAACGTCCGGGCGGGAGCTGCTCATGAGGGGTTAACGTCTTCTTCCAGCTTCAACGATTTCACCGAGTCGGTCCAGCCATCAATGACAACCTGAACCTGCCCGCGACTCTCTTCCATTTCCTGGGCAAAGCGGTCACGGAAGGCCAAACCGATGTTAACGCCCTCAACAATGACATTTTCCATCAACCAACGTTCGCCGTTGTTTTTATACATGGAGTAAGTCACGGGGTAACGGTTACCCGATGCGGTAATCACCAACAACTGTACCGATGCCCGGTTCTCGTTTTGCGGCAGAATCTCCGCCTCCTTCACCTCGATCTTGAAATCATCTGCGGTTACCAATGCTTTAGCATAGGTATCAAACAAGCTACGCTTGAACTTGGTAACAAACTCGTCACGCTGCTCACGAGTGGTCTGGCGAGCATAGCGCCCCATCACCCGCGCTGCGATCCGGCGAAAATCCACAAAATCCGTCAGGGCATCATCCATGCTCTGGTAAAAAGCGTCGGGATCTCTTTCAAACAGGCCTTTCTCAGTGTTCAGCTTCTGCACCAACATTTGGGTATTATCGCTGACATATTGTTCCAGATCTTCCTCGACACCCGCCCATGCCTGACCAGCAACCATCATCAACAGAGCAAAGACAACAAACAGCTTTCGCTTGAACATTAACATTTTAAACTCCTGTCCTATTCGACATCAGCGGCCAGAGGCAAAGTTGCTGATCAATCGTTCCAGATTCATTGCAGACTGGGTGGAATAAAATGTGTCACCCGCGTTCAACGACTCCATGTCTCCACCAATAGAAATATCGATGTACTGCTCACCCAACAGGCCGGACGTGCGAATAACCGCTGCGCTGTCTGCCGGAATGGTATCGACATCCGAACGAATGGCCATGGTTACTTTCGCCTGAAACGTGTCCTTATTCAGGTTGATGGCCTCGATGGAACCCACGGTCACACCCGCCATCGACACTTTACCGCGGGGCGTTAACCCACCGACATCGTTAAAGTTAGCGTAGATCGTGTAGGTCGAAGAGGCCGACTTGGGCGACAATCCGCTCACTTGCAACGCCAAAAACAGCAGGGCTGCCAACCCCGCGATCATGAAGAAACCTACCACTATTTCCGTTGTTCTTTGCACCATAACAGGGCCCTAGAATCCTTATTAGAAATCGCCAAACATAACAGCGGTCAGCACGAAATCGAGGCCGAGCACTGCCAGTGATGAATACACAACTGTTTTGGTCGTCGCAGTACTGATACCTGCAGACGTTGGCACACAGTCGTACCCTTGATAAACGGCTATCCAAGCACACACAAAGCCGAACACCACAGTTTTAATAACGCCATTCAGCACATCGTCCAGAAAATCGACCGATGACTGCATGTTGCCCCAGAAAGAGCCTTCAAAAACACCCAGCCAATCCACGCCAACCAGCATGCCACCCCAAATACCAACCACCGAGAAGATCATCGCCAGTATTGGCATCGCAATAAATCCGGCCCACAGACGGGGCGCTATGACACGGCGCAAAGGATCAACGCCCATCATTTCCATACTGGACAATTGCTCGGTCGCTTTCATCAACCCGATTTCCGCGGTCAGCGCTGAACCTGCACGCCCCGCAAACAAGAGCGCCGTAACCACCGGCCCCAACTCTCGCACCAAGGTTAATGCAATCATCTGCCCTATCGCAGCTTCTGAGCCGTAGTCGCTGAGGATGGTGTAGCCTTGCAGTGCCAACACCATGCCTATGAACAAGCCCGATACCACGACGATCGCCAGCGAAAGCACACCTACGGAATAAAGTTGCTTCATCAAAAGCGGGAAGCCGGTTGCAGGCTTGGGCACCCCCACCAGCACGCCAAACAGGAACTGTGTCGCACGCCCTAAAGAACCCACTACTCCCAGACTTCTTCGGCCGAAGCCCGCTACGTAATCCATCATATCGACACCCCCTTGATACCAAAATCATCAACGGGATTACTAGTCGGATAATGGAAGGGTACCGGGCCGTCTGGCTGACCGCTCAGGAACTGCCGAACGAGCTCAGAAGGGTGATTGCGCAATTCGTCAGGTGTGCCCGTGCCAATCACTTTGCCGTCAGCAATGATGCACGCATAGTGGCAGATACTCAGAGATTCCGGCACATCGTGGGACACCAGCACGCTGGTCAATCCCATTGAGCTATTAAGATCGCGGATCAACTTGACCAACACCCCCATGGCGATTGGGTCCTGCCCCGCAAAGGGTTCGTCGTACATGATCAATTCGGGATCCAGCGCAATGCTTCGCGCCAGCGCCACACGCCGAGTCATGCCGCCTGAAAGCTCAGAAGGCATCAAATCGCGGGCACCACGCAACCCGACCGCCTCCAACTTCATCAATACGATGTCGCGAATCATGTCTTCCGGCAAGGAGGTGTGCACGCGCAACGGGAAGGCAACGTTCTCGAACACACTGATATCCGTAAACAAGGCGCCACTCTGAAAGAGCATGCCCATCTTTTCTCGCAGACGATATAACGCCTTCCGCTTTAGCTTCGGAACCTCATGCCCCGCCACGGTAACTTGGCCCGAGTCTGGCTTTAGTTGGCCACCGATAACTCGAAGCAACGTAGTCTTACCGGTCCCGCTAGGCCCCATAATGGCGGTGATCTTACCCTCCGGAATATCGAGAGTAATACCATCAAAAATGCGCCGTCCGGAGCGGGAAAACACCACATCCTTTAGCGAAATGTATGCAGATGACTCCATAATTGATCCTTTTCGAGGAGCGCCTACATTAAGATAAGCGTCGCCGGACCTCAATCTCAGGTTATTAAAATGTACTGATCGCAACGTTCAGATCCCCTGAACATTGGCAGCCCTACCGGGTATCAGTGATATACTTTCTGCCATAGTCGTCCGTCCCGATAACAGGGCCGGGTTCACAGACCGACCGAGCAAAGCCAGCCGAGATGACAGATTCAAACACTTCAAGTTCCCGGGATTACCGCAACTCCGCCGTTCGGGCCATCCAGATTGAACGGGATGCCATCGAAGCACTGGAGCACCGTATCAACGGCGACTTCACCCGCGCCTGCGACATCATTATGGCCTGCAAAGGCCGTGTTGTGGTGACGGGCATGGGCAAATCGGGCCACATCGGCAACAAGATTGCTGCCACATTGGCCAGCACCGGCACACCCTCATTTTTCGTACATCCGGGCGAAGCCAGTCACGGCGATCTGGGCATGATCACCCCGCAGGACGTGGTTATCGCCATTTCCAATAGCGGTAGCACCAGCGAAGTTGTCACCATTCTACCTTTAATTCGAAGAATGGGCGCGCCTCTGATCAGCATGACGGGCAATCCGGATTCATTATTGGCGAAAGAAGCCGCAGCCAACCTCGACGTGAGCGTTGCCATTGAAGCCTGCCCGCTTGGGCTGGCCCCCACGTCCAGCACCACCGCCACTCTGGTTATGGGCGATGCGTTAGCCGTTGCACTGCTGGAAGCTCGCGGGTTCAGCGCAGAAGACTTTGCCTTCTCACATCCGGGCGGCCGATTGGGGCGTCGTTTACTGCTACGCGTTTCCGACATCATGCACGCAGGCGACAAAGTGCCACGGGTATTTGAAAACACCACCCTCAGCGGCGCTCTTTTGGAGATAACCCGCAAAGGCCTGGGTATGACCACCGTGGTCAACGGCTCTGGCGAATTAACCGGAATCTTTACCGACGGCGACCTGCGCCGAACGCTGGATAAATCCGTCGACGTGCACACCACCAACATCGATCAGGTGATGACGCGCAACGGCAAAACCATTCAGGCCGACCAATTGGCAGCCGATGCGCTGAACATCATGGAAGAGCTGAAAATCAACGCCCTCCCGGTGACCGACACCGAAGGCAACCTGGTTGGCGCCATCAACATGCACGATTTGTTGCGGGCGGGGGTTATCTAATGCCAGAACTAACCCCACCCCTTCGCCAGCACTGGAGCGACGAGATCCTTACAAAAGCCGCTGCTATCAAGCTCATTGCGTTTGATGTGGACGGCATTATGAGTGACGGAAAGCTTTACTTCAGCGCAAGCGGGGACGAACTAAAAACCTTTAACATTCTCGATGGCTTGGGGCTGAAGCAACTGATGAACTCAGGCATCACGGTTGCCGTCATCACCGGCAGGCGCTCGCCTTTAACCGAAAAACGCATGAACGATTTGGGCATCAGCCACCTGATGCAAGGGCGGGAAGACAAGAAGGTTGCCCTGCAGGAGCTGGTGGCCAACATGGACATCTCGCCAGAACAAATCGCTTACATGGGCGACGACTTACCAGACCTCCCGGCACTGCAATTCGCCGGCCTTAGCATCACCGTACCAAACGGTTACTGGCTGGTCAGACAACATGCGGACTATTGCACTACAGTGGCTGGTGGCAGCGGTGCGGTGCGAGAAGCCTGCGACCTGATTCTCTGGTCGCAAGACCGGCTCGCCGCAACCCTGAAACCTTATATGAGCGTAAAATCGTGATCGCCCGACTGTTCAGCCCCGGAAAAGGTAAAGCCTGGGCCCGGACACTGGCATTGGGCGGCACGATTGCAGCCACCTTATTTCTGATGTGGCAAAGTGACGAGCCGCCCGGCGGTCAAGAAAAAGCGGAGGAACTGCGGGGCCCGGCCGAACCGGACGGTTTCATCATTCAGGCCGATTACCGGACCTGGGACACAGAGGGCAGCCCGAAAATCCGCATGACCAGCCCGCGCATTGAGCAGTTCGAGAGCCGAAATCTTGCTGTCATGGAGCAGCCCCGCGCTACCCTGCACGGTGAAGGCGATCCGGTGCCGTGGAATGTTGAAGCGGATCAAGGTAGCCTTCTGCAAAATGATGACTTGGTGAACCTGAACGGCAACGTCGTGATTCACCGTCAGCTTCAAGGCTCCGAGACCACGTTTGAAACCGACGAACTGACCCTGAACAACACCGAAGGTACCGTGTACACCGACCAACCGGTGATCATCACTGAACCACACGGAACCACCAAAGCTACAGGCATGAAAGCCTGGCTGGACGACCGCATTCTGGAACTCAATTCCCAAGTGGAAGGGCATTATGATCCCATCAGGTAACCGACTTCTTTTTCCGCTGGTTCTGGCAGCCGCATTTGTTGCCACCCCAGCAGCCGCCTTCACGTTGAACTCTGACGAGCCCATCAAAGTCAGCGCCAACTCAGCGCGATTGGATGACAGTGCCGGAACGGCCATCTACACCGGAGCCGTGGAATTGGTGCAAGGTAACGTACAACTGGATGCGGAACGGGTTGTGCTTTATCGCAGCCCACAAGGCCTTAGTCGAATTGAAGCGAGCGGCTCTCCCGCCGTATACCGCCAACCGTCCCAAGACCAAACGGCGGTCATTAATGCCGAAGCGCTGAACATCACTTGGTCTGCCAAAGACAGCCAGTTAACCTTTGAACGAGAGGCCTTGATCGAACAAGGTGGCAGTACGTTCCGGGGCGACATCATTCACTACGACACCGTGAATCGAGTGGTTACAGCAGAAGGCGGCAATCCTGAGGGCACAAGCTCAGGCCGCGTAGAAATGGTGATTCAGCCTCGCAGTTCAGGTCAATAACGGGAAAGTTCTGATGGCAGTTCTCAGGGCCAGCAATCTGGCCAAAAGCTACAAGCAAAAAAAAGTGGTTCTGGATGTTTCTCTGGAGATTCGTTCCGGTGAAATCGTCGGATTGCTGGGCCCCAACGGTGCCGGTAAAACCACCTGTTTTTACATGATCGTCGGGCTGGTTCCCGCTGACCACGGCCGCGTCACCATCGACAACAACGACATTACCCCCCTGCCTATGCACGGGCGCGCTCAAAAAGGCATCGGCTACTTGCCACAGGAGGCATCGGTCTTTCGCAAACTGACCGTGCGCGACAACATCATGGCTATCCTGGAAACCCGCAAAGCGCTTTCCAAAGCGGATCGTGAGGCGAAGCTCGAAGAACTACTGGAAGAATTTCACATCACTCACATTCGCGACAGCGTGGGCATGGCACTCTCTGGTGGGGAACGCCGCCGCGTAGAAATTGCCCGGGCCTTGGCCATGGAACCTGCGTTCATCCTTCTGGACGAACCCTTTGCTGGCGTAGACCCCATTTCAGTCAGCGACATCAAACACATCATTCGGCACCTGCGCGACAAAGGCATCGGCGTTCTTATCACCGACCACAACGTACGCGAAACCCTGGATATTTGTGAGAATGCCTACATTGTGTCCGGCGGACACATCATCGCATCGGGCAACGCAGACGCCATTCTATCCAACCAACAAGTGAAAGAAGTCTACCTTGGAGATGAGTTCCGACTATAGACAATCGTAGACCTGAAGGCCGGGCTGATTGTTTTGCTGAACGCTAGCAAGTAAACTCGGCAGGGTACTTGCTTATATTGTTGGCCAAGCACTGTAAGTCACCAGCGCACAACAATTTTTTATATTTGCAAGCAATGTTTTTGATCGGGATGCGAGCACGTTATGGATATTAAGCCATGGTTATGAAAGCCTCATTACAGCTTAAAATGGGCCAAAGCCTAACCATGACACCCCAGCTGCAACAAGCCATTCGGCTATTGCAGCTTTCCACGCTGGATCTACAGCAGGAAATCCAGCAAGCACTCGATTCAAATCCCATGCTGGAAACCTCCGAGGACGACGATCAGGCGGATTCCACCGACCAGCAAGAAAACGGCCACGAAGAGCAGCACGAAACCGCAACAGCTCAGGAAGAGTCGGCTGCCGAGCCGCCAAGTTCGGATTGGGACGAGTCAGAAACCGCACCCGACTGGTCCGCGGAAGATCAAACACCCGATAACATCCCCGACGATCTGCCGGTTGATACCGCTTGGGATGACATTTACCAGTCGGCACCTGCTCCTGCCAGCCGTGGCGACGATGAAAACGATTCTGACTTCGAAACCCGGAACTCACCGAGCGAGACTCTGCACGATCATCTGGAATGGCAGCTGAACCTGACTCCGCTCAGCGAACGGGATCAAGCGATCGCCCATGCCTTGTTGGACGCCGTTGATGACCGGGGGTATTTAACGTCTTCCATCGAAGAGATCCACTCCGGCTTATTTGAAAGCTCAGAAGAAGATCCGCTGGAACTCGACGAGGTTCAGGCGGTTCTGCGCCGGCTCCAGCATTTTGATCCGCCCGGTGTGTTTGCTCGAGATCTGCAAGACTGCCTACTGATCCAACTTAGTCAACTGCCACCAGACACGCTTTGGCTTCGCCAAGCCAAGCTCGTGGTCACCCAGTTCCTGCATTTGTTAGGCAACCGTGACTACGCTCAGTTGCTTCGCCGCAGCCGCCTGAAAGAAGATCAACTGAAAGAAGTGTTGGGGCTGATCACCAGCCTGAACCCAACGCCGGGTGACAGCGTCGATCGCACAGAACCGGACTATGTCATCCCGGATGTCATCGTACGCAAACACGAAGGCCGATGGCGCGTCGAACTCAACCCGGAAATTGCCCCGCGCATTCGCGTAAACGCGAGCTATGCTTCACTCATACGTCGGGCAGATAGCAGCGCAGACAACACCTACATGCGTGACCAGTTGCAAGAGGCCAAATGGTTTATTAAAAGCCTCCAGAGCCGGAACGAAACCTTGCTCAAAGTGGCCACTCGCATTGTGGAATACCAGCAGGGTTTTCTGGATCATGGTGACGAAGCCATGAAGCCGCTCATTCTGTCGGACATCGCCCAAGCGGTCGATATGCACGAGTCGACCATCTCGCGGGTTACCACGCAAAAATACATGCATACACCACGGGGTATTTTTGAACTCAAATACTTTTTCTCCAGCCACGTGGGCACGGCCGAAGGTGGAGAATGTTCCTCAACGGCGATTCGTGCGATGATCAAAAAACTGATTGCGGACGAAACTCCAAAAAAGCCATTGAGTGATAGCAAAATTGCAGCCATGCTAGGAGAACAGGGAATCAATGTTGCCCGACGTACGGTAGCCAAGTACAGGGAGGCGATGCATATCCCACCCTCGAACGAGCGTAAGCGTTTGGTTTAAGGATTCGTCAGTACAAGAGGTGCTGACACTCAGTCCGGCAAAAGCCGGCTATATGACAACAGGAGAAGCCTATGCAACTCAATATTTCAGGCCATCATGTAGAACTGACTCCCGCATTAAAGGATTACGTAACCACCAAGTTTGATAAGCTTGAGCGACACTTTGACCACATCAGTAATTGTCAGGTGACGCTGGAAGTTGAGAAAGTTCGCCAGATGGCCGAAGCTACCCTCCACGTGATTGGTGGCGAAATTCACGCAAAGGCTGAAAACGAGGATATGTACGCCGCCATCGACGGCCTGGTCGATAAACTCGACCGCCAGATCCTCAAACATAAAGAGAAAACAGTTGCCCGGATGCAAGGTAACGGTTAACGCGCCTGTTAGCGTGAAACCAAACCGGGCGTTTCAATAAAACGTGCTGCGGCAGGAGTATTATCCGGCCGCAGCCTTTTTTTTACGGAAATGAAGTCGATCTATGAGCGATTCATCCCTGACCATCGACAACATTCTGGCTCCAGAACTGACCCTGTGCCGTGTTGCAGCGTCAAGCAAAAAGCGTGTATTGGAGTTTATCGCTGAGTACATTCACCAACAGGATGAAAGTCTCAACGATACAGATATTTTCAATAACCTGGTGTCACGAGAACGGCTGGGCAGTACTGGCATAGGCGAAGGCATAGCGATCCCTCATTGCCGTCTGGCTGGGCTAGACAGAGTCATTGGCGTTTTGATGACACTGGCCGAACCGGTCGATTTCGATTCCATCGACAACCAACCGGTCGATATTGTTTTCGCCTTGATTGTGCCTAAAGAGGCGACCAGCGAACACCTGGAGTTGCTCAGTCAGCTTGCTGAAAAGTTTAATGAAAGCTCTTTTTGCGAAAAGCTGCGCCAGTGCCAGGAGACCGAGAGCCTGCACAGGGCCATGACTTCAAGTCATAATTGATACGAGTTCAGCAAAAGCGCGCAGCATGAGAGGAATACTGTTATGAAGCTGATTATCGTCAGCGGCCGCTCAGGTTCGGGCAAAAGTACCGCCCTGCACGTACTGGAAGATTTGGGGTTTTACTGCATCGACAACCTCCCCATCGGGCTTCTCTTCCCTTTGACGCAAGAAGCCTCTCAGGAGGCGACCACTCGCCTGCGAAAAATGGCGGTCAGCATTGACGCGCGGAACCTTTCCGGCGAGCTGGCCAACTTTGAGGCGATTTACAGCCAACTCAAAAGCACCGGCATCGATGTCGAGATCATATTTCTGGATGCCGACGAGCAAACCCTGCTGCAACGTTTTCATGCGACTCGACGCAAACACCCGCTCAGTGATGACAAAACATCCCTCCCTGAAGCGGTGTCCTACGAAAAAACGCTACTCGAGCCTTTATCCCGGCTGGCCGACCTGTATGTAAATACCACAGGCTTATCCATGTACGAACTGCGTGACATGGTCAAGCAGCGGGTTGCCGGTCGGAAAGATCAAGAATTAGCGTTATTGGTTCAATCGTTTGGCTTCAAGCACGGCGTTCCCGTGGACTCCGATTACGTATTCGATGTCCGATGCCTTCCCAATCCCTATTGGGACACCAGCCTGCGCAAGTACACAGGCATCGATCAACCGGTCATCGACTTCCTCGAACGTGAACCGTTAAGCCAGAAGATGGTCAACGACATCATTGGATTTCTGGATTCCTGGCTACCTTCCTTTGCAGATAGCAACCGCAGCTATATGACCATCTCCATCGGTTGCACCGGCGGCCAACACCGATCGGTGTACGTCTCTGAGCAACTGACCAAGCACTTCGCGAAAAAGTACCGTAACGTACAGGTTCGCCACTCCGAGTTGCCTCACCTGCAGGCCAGAGGGGAAATCTGATTCGCCATGATCAGACGCACCGTTACGATTATCAACAAGCTCGGCTTGCACGCCCGAGCTACAGCAAAACTGGTCGCCACCGCCTCTGAGCACGAAGCTCACGTCTGGATCAGCCGAGATGACCGCAAGGTCAATGCAAAAAACATCATGCAGGTCATGATGCTTGCGGCCAGCCAAGGCACTACCGTTGAACTGATTGCTGACGGCCCAGACGAACGAGAAGCCATCGATGCACTCACCGAGCTGATTGCCGATTATTTCGGCGAAGGCGGCTGATTCTTCGCAATTCACCTACAACTACCCCTCACCGATGCTCGCTAACTCCGCTATAATACGGAGGTTTTCTGACCGTAGGTGGATCCATGTCTGATATTCTGGAACAAAGCCAGGCCCATCAGAGACTCCGCTCCCTGAGCGAGGCTCTGGATAGTGGCGCGCTCAAACAGGTTTCGCGCATCCTGAACGGCGGCCTCAGTCCCAGTGATATCGCCCACCTTCTGGAATCCTCCCCGCCTCGTCAGCGGGCTTTGCTGTGGAATCTGGTTGATAAGCAACTAGAGGGCGAAGTTCTCCAGCACCTTGGTGACGATATCCGAGGGTATTTCCTGAGCAAGTTTAACGCTCAGGAACTGGCTGACATTATTGAAGATTTTGAGTCGGATGACCTCGCCGACCTGCTTCAACAGCTACCGGACACGGTGATCCTTGAAGTACTGGACACCATGGACGAACAAGACCGGCAGCGGGTAGAGGAAGTTCTCTCCTATCCCGAAGACACCGCCGGCGGGTTGATGAACACGGACACCATTACGGTACGTCCGGACATCAGTATCGACGTGGTCCTGCGTTATTTACGCCGTCACCGTAGCCTGCCACCTATGACCGACAGCCTGATCGTGGTTAACCGACGGGATGAGTTTATCGGCACACTGGCCATCACCCGCATGCTGGTATCCAACCCCGCGTCTACGGTCCGCGAGGTCATGGACACCGACATTGAACCCATTCCGGTGAGCCTGTCCGACACCAAAGTAGCCACCCTGTTTGAACGCTATGACCTGATCACAGCTCCGGTCGTTAACGAGCACAACAAACTGCTGGGCCGTATCACGATCGATGACGTGGTCGATGTTATTCGTGAAGACGCCGACCACTCCCTGATGAGTCTGGCCGGTCTTGATGAGGATGAAGACACCTTCGCCCCGGTGATGAAAACCACCCGTCGTCGGGCGGTTTGGCTGGGCATCAATCTACTGACCGCATTTACCGCTTCGGCCGTGATCGGGCTGTTTGAAGAGACCATCGCCAAAGTGGTTGCCTTGGCCGTTCTTATGCCCATTGTCGCGAGCATGGGCGGCATTGCAGGCAGTCAAACGCTTACGCTGGTGATTCGGGGCATGGCCGTGGGACAAATCAGCAGCGTAAACGTGGCGTGGCTGCTGAATCGAGAGCTGCTCTCCGGTATCCTTAACGGACTTTTATGGGCCGGTGTCGTCGCCACCGCGGCCATTCTTTGGTTCGGTGACTGGATGATCGGCGGCGTGATTGCGGCCGCTCTGGTGATCAACCTGGTCGCAGCCACCGTGGCTGGCACCGTACTGCCGCTGTTTTTGAAGTCCCGTAACATTGACCCGGCCCTCGCCGGCGGTGTTATTCTGACAACGGTGACCGATGTTGTTGGCTTCATGGCCTTTCTGGGATTGGCCACCCTCTTTTACGCCTGACAGAATCGATAGACAACATGACTGATCATACTGACGACCAACTTCCAGAATATCTGGGGCCCAGTAAATCGCAATTGAAGCGTGAGATGCACGAATTGCAGGATCTCGGCAAGCGCATGCTGGAACTGAACGAAGATCAGCTCGCCACGCTTCCGATCAGCGACCGGCTGCAACGGGCCATTCTGGAATCACGCCGTATCACTCAACGTGAAGCCCGCCGCCGGCATCTGCAATACATCGGCAAAATCATCCGTCAGGAAGACGACCCCGAAACCATCAGTAAAACAATTGATGCGTTCTATGCGGGCAGCGAAGAGCATACTCGTCGCCACCATCTCGCTGAGCGCTGGCGCGACAAGATGATTTCGGAAGGGGATTCGGTAGTAGGAGAGTTTATCGACTACTGTCCGACGGCAGAAGTTCAGCACCTGCGAAATCTGGTACGAAACGCCCGCAAAGAAGTCGAAAAGCAGACCAACACCGGGCAGTCCCGCAAGCTGTTCCGCGCACTTCGGGAATGGATTGACGAAGCCGAGCAGCGCTAACGCTGCTGACCTTTATAAGCGCCGGTGTTCCCACACCGGCATACGCGTCCGTACTTGTTTTAAGCGTTCCAAACTGACATCGGCCAGAGCCACGCCCGGCCCTTCTTCGATTTCGTCAACTACCTTGCCCCATGGATCGCATATCAGGCTGTGGCCGAAGGTTCGCCTGCGCTCACTGTTTTGACCACCCTGACCCGGTGCCACTACCCATACCTGATTTTCAATGGCCCGGGCGCGAATCAACGCATGCCAATGAGCATCTCCGGTTTGCCAGGTAAATGCACTAGGCAAACACACCCAGTCAGCCCCCTGCTCCCGGAGGGCGCGAAACAACTCGGGAAACCGTAAGTCATAGCAGATCGCCAATCCCAAACGGCCCGCCGGGGTATCGATGGTAACCACTTGTTCACCGGGCTCGAACGCGTCGGATTCTCGATATTGGCCGTGAGCGTCTTCGACCATGGCATCAAACAGATGGATCTTGTCATAGCGAGCAACTTCGCGACCCTGATCGTCAAACACCAGACAGCTTGCCCTCACCCGATCCTCAATAGCTGAGCCATCCGGCCGATTCGCCAAAGGCATGGAGCCTCCGACAATCCAAAGCTTGAGCGTTCTGGCCTGCTCCGCAAGAAAATACCTCACCACGGGACTGTCACTCACTTCTTGCTCACCACAGGCTCGCATCTGGCTGGTGGCCAATACGGCAAAGTTCTCGGGCAACACGGCTACCTTGGCGCCACGCTCCGCAGCGTCTTTGAGCAGGCGGGCAGCTTCCGCCAGATTGACCGCACTGTCGTGACCACTCACCATTTGAATTGCAGCAACCTTCATCATAACCAGTCTCCCGAATCACTTGCCTGTATCAAATACGCCTTTCAGTTCAACTTTTGGATCGCTCCAGCTACCTGACACTGTATAGGTGGCACTGGTCAGTTTACTGAGAGGGTCCCCCAGTATCTTATCCAACACAAACAACGCTCCCCCAATGGGCGCGCTGGCCCCCATTAAAAGAGCCGCCAGGGGTAAATTTTGGGTGATTGGCAACACCATGACCAGGCGCATATTCAGATCTTCCGTTGCCATATTGGTGCTGCCATTGATTTTAAAAGCACCCGACGGCCCGACCAACTGTAGTTCAGGGTCCAGGCTGAGCAAACCGTTGGTGATGACGGCTTTGCCTGAGATGGCATCAAAGGCAACCCCTGCTTCATAAAGATCCGAGAAATCCAAACTCAAGCGCCGCCACAAAGTATCGGTGTTCAAAAGGTTAAAGATCCGGAACAGTTGCGCCGAGTTGTTTTGCTCGAGAATCACGCCGTCATCTAAACGTACACTAACATTGCCACTGAGCTTCCCTAGCTCCAGATGCGCAGGGCTGCCGGGCCAGTCCAAGTCCAGCTCGATGGTTGTTTCATCATTGTTCAACGGGATCGAACCGCCGGTAATCGGCTCAAGATCCTTGAGCGCTCCGCCTGCAAGCTGGCCTTTAAACTGAGTCACCTCTCGACCGTCCAGAATGCGCCAAATCATATCGCCAGTCAGCGCTAACGAACCCACCTGCCCTTGGATCTCGGTGACATTCAACTGATGATCTTCCGGACGTAGTTTGAACGCCCAGCGCCCTGCGGGCTTATCACCCACCGTCAAAGCGGAAATCCGGCCATCTATGCTCGGCCAACTGCCAATATCCAGCTCTCGAAAAGCCTCCAGCTGGTGTTCGAGGGTTAAGAGCTCTGGCTCATCAAATTCATCATCGTCACTTTGACGGCTCAAAGTCAGGCTCTGAAGATCCACCTCGACAATGCCATCGTTCTCCGGAATAACCACGCGGCCGATCGCCCGCTCGGACTCGGTATTCACCACCCAGCGATCGCCTAAATCCAGTGCGCTAACCTGAATATCGGAAAGACGATTGTCGCCAAGGTACAAATGATCGAAGGTCAGATCAACGCCGCCTTCTCTCAGATTCATGTCGAAGGCCAGCCGATCCGCCCACTCGCCAGACACTTGCACACCTTCCTCGACAAAGGGGTTAATCTGCACCTCGAGCTGCGCGGTATCCAGAGCCTCTTTGCGGTGGGGGGCCGGCCAATCGACCGCCAGTCCGAACAGGTCGGACGATACTGAAATCGGGGACACCTCCTCTTCACCGATCGTCAGTCCTGCGCTGTATTCCAACGAACCATTCAAACCTAACGAGCTCTCGCTTGCGAGACCAAACTGTCGCAATAAGCCCGGTAACCGAATACTGCCATTTTGTTCTATATGTAAGGCACTGCCTTGGCCGCTGTGGCCAAACCAAAGGTTAACCGGCTGCTGTAAGAACTCAGCCTTAACCGGGCCGCCGGAGAAACCAGCTTCGGTATGGTACGTCAGGTCCGCAGAGATTTTGCGCCACACCAGCCCACTTTGGGCGAGAGCAAACTCTGCACCGTCGGTTTGTACGCTGGCTTCAACAATCGGCTGCGCGTCGCTCAAAGGCAAATCAATATTCAGGCCCAGCTGAAATTGCCCACGAACTTCCGCATCCGCAAGCGCAGCACCCGCCATGTCGCCAAGCGGACTGTTATCCATCCACCAAGCCACCGCGCCTCCCGTCACCGGCGCTGAAGTTGAGATGTTAATTCGGGCTGGGTCATCCATCTGCCCGGGCACAACCCGCACCTGCGCTTGGTCAACCGCTAAACCACCGGTGGTTCCCTTATCGAGGGTTACTAAGGTATTGCCGTTCTGCACCTCGACCCTGCCAGCCGCGTTGGTTACTACGGGCCATTGGTTATCGTAGCGAACCGTGCCATCTTCGAATTCATACCACATGGAAGACACAAAGGATCCGGCTGGGGCATTGGTGCCAATACGACCATGGCCATAATATTCACCCGCAAGAACATCGGCCTTTTCAATCCGGGTAGACAACCACTCGTAAAGCTCTTGATCCACCGCATAAGCCGGCACAAAAGCCGCCAACATGTCGGCGGTGCCGTTTTCGACGCCAACCCGTAGCCCCAGGTTATCTTCACCCTGCCCATCGAGCTTCAGATCAAACGCGCCGCGAATAACCGTGTCTCGTTGATAGCCAAATTCAAGATCATCGGCGAATACCCGAATCACAGCCCCATCCGTTAACCAGGACACCCGCCCCGCCAGCGAGTCAAAGGCCCATTCATCAATAAATAAGGAGGGAAAGCCCAGCGTAACCGGATCAGTGGCATCCAACTCCACAAAACCACCTTGTGCCGACACCTCAAAATACCCCCTAAGCCCCGTTGCCCCCGGTGCTCCTTGCCATGCCTGCGCACTAACCTCTCTGAGTTGCCCCGACAAGCTGAAATCTCCAGCCTGTTCCGGCAACAGTAACAGCATGTCATCCACATAACCTTGAGGGCGGTAATGCTCCAGCGCCTGATTGGCCACTTCCGGTAACAGTTGCAGGTTTAAGACCAGCCTTCTGAGAGGGTCGAGCGGCAATGCATCCGCCACCAGTGCCGTGCCAGAGTCTTGGGGTTGAATTCTGAAACTGAACGGCTGCACGACATCTCCGGCCCACTCCCACTGCAGTTGCTGGAACATGATCGCCAGCCCCCGCTTCCACCCGAATCGTGCGTGAATTTTCTCCAATGGGGCCAGCGACTGGCTGTTTACTCCCAACTGCAAATAAGGTGTTTCTACCTGGCCTTGAACCTGTGCCAGCTCGCCTTTTTCGAAGGTTAGCCAAGCCTTCCCCCCCACATCGAAGCCTTCCACGCGAATGCCTTTCCAGCTCAGGTCGTCCACCAGCCCATCAAACAAACGGCCGGAATCAACATCGAGGTAAAGTTGCCCCGTAAAGTCACCGCGGAAAAATTGCTGCCCTACCAACGCAAAGCTCGCCAACTGGGTGGCTGTACCACTTTGCATTGCGCGCCCTCCTGCCTGAAACAGTCCGCGCCGGAACAGCAAATCCAGCTGAGGAATATCGATGTGGCGTAAATGGTCTTTTCCGTCATTCAGAGTCAGGCTGACCCGGGTAACTCTGACTTCCGGGTCGGACAACCAAGTGCCGGCATAATCCAACCACTTTTGCAGGTTGCGCCCCTCTTGCAACGGATTTTGCAGCAATTCTTCAACGGGACTCGCTTCACCGGGGACGACCGACCGTGTCAGTGTGAGCTCAAGTTCGTCCGCTTCGAAATCTTCAAAAACGATACGTAGGCGCATTAAGGAAGAGAGGAAATCCAGCTTGGCGTTCAGATACTCAAGATCTGCTACCACTTTCCCGGTTTCGGGATGGCGCACGGTGATTTCAGAGGCTGTGACCGACGGGTTGAGCCACTGCCACGAAGAAGACAGCTGGCCAATGCTGACGTCAAGGCCGGTTTGTTCGGAGAGGATACGGGCGGTTCGATCGGTGAATTGGTCAATATTGGCCGTAAGCTGCCGGCCAATACCTGCGTATAAGGCGAGCAACACCAGACAAACCAGCAACGCCCACCACACGCACGAGGCAATGCCCGCCAAAACACGGCCTATCACTCCTCCGGGTGGCGGGTCTGCCTGAACATTGCCTTCATCGCGGATCGACATCGTTATCGGTCAGCCCCCTAGGATACGCAGCCGCTCAGATATCAGAGCAGGACCACATCATACTGCTCCTGGCTGTAGAAAGGCTCAACCTGGAATCGAATGGTCTTTTTAATGAAGGTTTCGAGATCCGCCACGTTGTCGGATTCTTCATCGAGCAGCCGGTCAACCACGTTCTGGGAGCCCATTACCAAATAGTTCTCTGCCTCGTACACCCGGTTCACTCGGAGAATTTCCCGGAAAATCTCATAGCAAACGGTTTCAGAGGTTTTCAGAAAACCACGGCCATCACAGATCGGGCACGGCTCGCACAACACCTGCCCAAGGCTTTCTGTGGTGCGCTTTCGTGTCATTTCCACCAAACCCAGCTCTGAAACACCAGTGATTTTGGTTTTCGCATGGTCACGCTCAAGCATTTTCTCAAGCATACGATGCACCTGCCTTTGATGCTCCGTGTCGTCCATGTCAATGAAGTCGATAATAATGATGCCACCGAGGTTGCGGAGCCTCAGTTGTCGACTGATCGAACGCGCCGCTTCGAGGTTGGTCTTGAAGATGGTTTCTTCAAGATTACGGTGCCCGACAAAAGCGCCGGTATTGATATCGATGGTGGTCATCGCTTCGGTTTGATCAATGATCACGTACCCACCGGATTTAAGCTGTACTTTGCGGCTCAGGGCTTTTTGAATCTCGTCTTCAACCGAGTACAGATCAAAGATGGGCCGCTCACCGGGGTAATACTCTACTTTGTTTGCAAACTCGGTGACGAACTCATGCACAAAGTCCATCACCCGCTGATAGCTTTCCCGGCTGTCGATGCGCACCTTTTCGGTTTGAGGGCGGATCAGATCCCGTATGGTACGGATGAACAACGGCAGGTCCTGATACACCGCTGACGGTGCCGGAGCGTTGTTGATGCGTTCATGAACCGACTGGCTCAGCCGGTGCAAATACACCATATCGGCGATGAGCTCTTCTGACTGAGCGCCTTCGGCCGCAGTGCGAATAATGTACCCGCCGTCCACTTCTTGATGTTCAGCGGCGGCGTCCTCAATAATCGATTTCAGACGAGCCCGTTCGTTGTCGTCTTCGATGCGCTGAGAAATACCGATGTGTTTCACACCCGGCATAAACACCAGATACCGGGATGGCACAGACAGCTGTGTGGTCAGGCGCGCGCCTTTGGTGCCAATCGGGTCTTTCGTCACCTGAACCACTAATGACTGGCCTTCCCGCAGTAACGTGCGGATATCGGGGACCACTCGCGGGCCATCACCTTCGTCCGCCGCTGGAGGTTGGCTGGCCACCACATCCGAGGCATGAATAAAAGCCGCGCGCTCAAGGCCGATATCAACGAAAGCAGCCTCCATGCCCGGCAACACACGAACCACTTTGCCCTTATAGATATTGCCGACAATACCTTTGCGGCTGGTCCGCTCGATGTAGGCTTCCTGCAACATGCCGTTTTCGACCAGCGCCACCCGGGTTTCCACAGGCGTTACGTTGATCAGAATTTCTTCACTCATTGTTGACTCTCCTTAGTGCTCGGCCAGGACTGGATCACCGAGTGGCCCGCTTGAGCGAGCAATGCTGCAGTTTCCTGAAGGGGAAGCCCCACCACCGCACTGTAACTACCCTTGATCGCACTGATAAAAATGCCACCCAGCCCCTGAATGCCATAGCTTCCTGCTTTATCCATGGGTTCGCCGCTTGCAACGTACGCGCTGATCTCAGCGGATTCCAGCTCCCGGAAGATGACCTCGGTAACCACAACCCGGGACCAGCATTCCGAACCTTTGGCCAGAGCCACTGCGGTTAGTACCTGATGTGTGCTTCCCGACAGCGCCTGAAGCATGCTCACAGCCTGCTCAGAGGACTCCGGTTTACCCAGAATTTCTTCATTGTGTATGACAGACGTATCAGAGCCTAGCACCCACTTATCAGGATACTCCCGGGCGATGCTCAGCGCTTTTTCTCGCGCCAGACGCTCGACGTAATGCTCAGGTGTTTCCAGCGATGTCGGTGTTTCATCGATATCCGCTGGCCGTACCTGGAAATCTAAGCCTATCTGTTGGAGCAATTCGGCGCGCCGGGGCGACGCGGAAGCAAGAATCAGATCAGGCATAGTGTATTACCCCAGTTTTCGATTGATATGGTCCAGCACACTGCTGAACAACGGCCAGATCAAGGCACTGGTTAAAGCAGGCCACAGATAGCTGAAACCGGTATTCTCTGCGCCAATCAGCTGCTTGATAAAGTGCACCAGCATCTGATTGATGCCCAGCAACAAAAAGACCATAAGACATTGTTGCGGCAGCGGGTACATGCGAAGGCGCTGGTGTACGGTCAATACTAAAAACGCAATCAGCGCCATGCCCATCGCGTTGACACCCAGCGGGGTAGATTCAAGAGTGTCTAGCAATAGGCCCAAACACCACGCCAGAATCACACCAAATTGCGCAGGTGCCCGGAAGCTCCAGTAAAACACCACAAGGCCCAACCATTCAGGTCGAAATTCGAACCAGCCGGCAGGAAACAACGAAATGCTCAGGACCAGCGACACCAAAACTGAAATCAAAAACAGCGGATAACTAATGACCGACAACATCAGCGAGCCTCCCCTTCATCCGGAGCCAACTCCACACTCCCTGGCTCTCCCTCCGGCTCTTCGTCTTGCCGGGATTTCGGCTGAAACACGACCAACACCAGACGGCTCTGATTCAACCTCGCTTTCGGTGCTGCACCGATGGTGACAAAAGGTTCGCCCGGTTCCTTTACGATCTCGGTGATTTCAGCCACGGGATAACCAGAAGGGAAACGCCCCCCCAAACCGGAACTGACCAACACATCTCCTTCGCGAATATCTGCGGTATCCGGCACGTGCACCAAGTCCAGAGTATTGGGTTGGCCACTGCCTAATAGAATTGCTCGCAGGCCATTGCGCAACACTTCCACGGGTACGGCATGGCTGCTGTCAGACACCATTAAGACGCGCGAGGTAAACTGGCTGGCTTGGATCACCTGCCCCATCAGGCCCTGAGCATCCAACACGGCTTGCCCAACAACAATACCGTCACTCTGACCTTTGTTAATGACAATTTCGTGAGTGTAGGGATCCGGTGAAACGCCCACCACTTCGCCAACGATGACGCGGTCATCCAACACTTCGGCGGAGTTCATCAAACGGCGGAGTTCGTTGTTTTCGGAAGCCAAGGCTGCGTATTTAAGCGCCCTTCGTTCCAGTATCAGAAGGCGGGTTTGCAGTTCTTCGTTTTTCTTTTGAAGATCTTCGTGACTTTCAAACGATCCGTCGAGCCAATCTCCCATCCGAGCCGGCAAGTTGCCAAACCAGTAGATCGGGGCCAACCCTGTTTCGATGGTGCTACGTACGGTCGACAGTCTGTCAGAACGGCTATCGGCAGCGATTAACGCTGCCGATAACAGTATGACGAGGAGGAGTCGGAAGCCGGGTATCGGCCCCTGAACGAAGATTGTTTTAATGGTGACTTCCCCCCACGGGATTAACCCTCCTGGGAGAACATTCCGATACCGCCGCGATCAATCACTTCCAGCGCTTTACCGCCACCACGGGCGACGCAGGTCAGTGGGTCTTCAGCAATGATAACGGGCAGTCCGGTTTCTTCGCTGATCAGCTTGTCCAAACCTGCCAGCAGCGCACCACCGCCTGTCAGTACGATACCCCGCTCAGCGATGTCGGATGCCAATTCAGGGGGAGACTGTTCAAGCGCGCTTTTGACGGTCTGTACAATCTGAGCCAGTGATTCTTGCAGCGCGTCGAGAATTTCTTCGCTGTTAAGAGTGAAAGCGCGGGGCACGCCCTCCGCCAGATTGCGACCACGAACGTCGATTTCTTTAAGCTCAAGTCCTTCGTAAGCGCAACCGATTTCATGCTTGATGCGCTCAGCGGTTGAATCACCAATCAGACTGCCATAGTTACGGCGCACGTAAGTCACAATAGCTTCGTCGAACTTGTCGCCGCCTACACGCACAGAATCGGCGTAGACGATACCGTTCAGGGAGATGATGGCGATTTCGGTGGTACCACCTCCGATATCAACGATCATGGAGCCGCTGGCTTCTTCTACCGGCAGGCCTGCTCCGATCGCTGCCACCATAGGCTCTTCGATCAGAAAGACTTCGCGCGCGCCCGCGCCCAGTGCTGATTCGCGAATGGCCTTGCGCTCTACTTGGGTGGACTTGCTAGGCACACACACCAGTACGCGCGGGCTCGGGGTGATAAAGCTATTTTCATGCACTTTGTGAATAAAATGCTGGAGCATTTTTTCGGTGACCACGAAGTCTGCGATCACGCCATCTTTCATCGGACGAATGGCCGTGATGTTTCCAGGGGTACGACCAAGCATGCGTTTCGCTTCAGCACCCACAGCTGCCACGGTTTTCTGGGAGTTGGTAGTCCTGATGGCGACAACGGACGGCTCGTCCAATACGATGCCACGACCCCGCACATAGATGAGTGTGTTGGCGGTGCCCAAGTCAATGGACAGGTCGCTGGAGAATAGGCCTCGGAGTCTTTTGATTAACATTCGTGTTGTTTCAACCTGAGAGTTGCGGTTGCTAAAGAAGGATGCGGCAACTTTATCAGCGGGGCCCTGTGCAGGCAAGGAGCCATCGGGGCTACTGGCTTACTAATTGCACATTTTATAGGTTGTTTCGGGGCCAATCTGTGGCAGGTTTCTGCTAATATATTCGCCTTGTTTTCAACAGGTGCAACGATGCCTTGGGGAACTGCTTTCCAAAAACCGCTCCTTCGGCACATCCATGTGGCGCTTCTGCTCCGCCATCCATGGCTGCGCACATTTTTGGAAAGCAGTTCCCCAAGGCATCCCCGGACATCGCAAGAGCATCTGTAAACGGCTGTACCCGAGGGTCCGGGCATCATTGCATTAAATTGTATTCACACATGCTTTATTGGAGGCAACATGAGCATTTCCCGCGAGGACATTGAAAAAGTTGCCGTGCTCGCCCGCATCAAAGTGGATGACGAGCAGGTTTCGGCTCTGGAGAAAGATCTAGGCAACATTATGGATCTGGTTGATCAATTAAGCGCTGCGGATACAGAGGCCGTGGAGCCGATGGCGCATCCGTTGGATGCCGTTCAGCGTTTACGCGCAGATGAGGTCACCGAGACCAATCAGCGTGAGGCGTTTCAGGCGATTGCACCCGCGACCGAGGATGGGCTCTATCTGGTTCCCAAGGTTATTGAGTGATTCGGTTCAAGTAGGCAGCCGCTGACTTTTATTCGGCGTTTTTCTGACCATCAAAGATTTCAGGATTGATGATGCATAACAAGTCCGTAGCAGAGCTTTCCAAAGAGCTGGAGAGCGGAAAGATTTCAAGTGTGGAGCTGACACAACAGTTCCTCGACCGTTTAAAGAATGAGGACGGTAAGTACAACAGTTTCATTACCATCTCCGATGAGCGCGCATTGGCTGAGGCAAAGGCCGCGGACGAGATGCGTGCGGCCGGTAAAGCAACGGCCTGGACCGGGGTTCCGTTTGCCCACAAGGACATCTTCTGCACCAACGGCGTTCGCACCACATGCGGCTCCAAGATGCTGGAGAACTTTGTACCGCCTTACGACGCCACGGTAACCGCAAACTTCAAGGCCGCTGGCGCGGTTTGTTTGGGTAAGACCAACATGGATGAATTCGCCATGGGGTCTTCCAACGAGTCCAGTTTCTTTGGTGCGGTGACCAACCCGTGGGGCGACAAACGCGTTCCCGGTGGTTCTTCTGGTGGTTCGGCGGCGGCTGTCGCGGCGCGTTTGGCACCTGCAGCGACCGGCACCGATACCGGCGGCTCTATACGCCAGCCTGCGGCGCTGTGCGGGATTACCGGTTTAAAGCCGACTTATGGACGGGTATCTCGTTACGGCATGATTGCATTTGCCTCTTCGCTGGATCAGGGCGGCCCTATGGCCCGCACGGCGGAAGATGCAGCGCTGATGATGAATGTGATGGCCGGGTTTGATCCGAAGGATTCCACCTGCATCGACCGGGAAGTGCCGGATTACACCGCAACCCTCAACGAGCCTCTGAAAGGCCTGAAGATTGGTTTGCCGAAGGAGTACTTTAGCGAGCAGTTGTCTCCGGCTATGGAAGAGCAGGTTCGTAATGCGGTGCGTGAGTACGAGAAGCTGGGCGCGACGGTGAAAGAGGTTTCTCTACCCAATGCCAAGCTGGCCATTGCCGCCTACTATGTGATCGCTCCGGCGGAAGCTTCCGCAAACTTGTCTCGTTTTGACGGCGCTCGTTATGGCTACCGCTGCGAAAACCCGAAAGACCTTATGGACATGTACACCCGCACCCGGGCGGAAGGCTTTGGCAACGAGGTTAAGCGCCGCATTCTGGTGGGCAGCTATGCGTTGTCAGCCGGTTACTTTGACGCCTATTACCTCAAGGCCCAGAAGGTTCGCCGCTTGATCCAGCAGGACTTTATCAATGCGTTCAAAGAAGTGGACGTGATGATGAGCCCGGTATCACCCTCACCTGCGTTCGTTCAGGGCGAGAAGACGACGGATCCGGTGACTATGTACCTGGAAGACGTGTTCACCATTGCCATCAACCTGGCTGGCATTCCGGCGATGTCGGTGCCTGCGGGCTTTGTTGACGGCTTACCGGTTGGCTTGCAGATTATCGGGGATTATTTCTCCGAAGCGCGCCTGTTGAACGCAGCCCATCAGTTCCAGCAGGTGACCGATTGGCACCAGCGTGAACCTCAATAAGCCCGGATAAGGAGACGAACACATGCAGTGGGATATCGTGATCGGGCTGGAAATTCACGTTCAGCTTGCGACCAACACCAAAATTTTCTCAGGCTCCAGCACCGCGTTTGGTGCCGAGCCTAACACTCAGGCCAACGCCGTTGACCTGGCCATGCCGGGCACGCTACCTGTTCCGAACGAACAAGCGTTTCGCTATGCGGTGATGTTTGGCTTGGCCACTAATTCCGAAATCGGTCGTCGTTCGGTGTTTGAGCGCAAAAACTACTTCTACCCGGACCTGCCCAAGGGCTATCAGACCACTCAGCTGGCGCAGCCAATTGTGGGGCCCGGTCATGTCGACATCGACCTGTCTGACGGCAGCACCAAGCGGGTACGCATCCACCATGCACACTTGGAAGAAGACGCAGGTAAGTCCTTGCACGAGGATTATCACGGCATGTCCGGCATCGACCTGAACCGTGCCGGCACGCCGCTGATCGAGGTGGTCACCGAGCCGGACATGAACAGCTCCGAAGAAGCCGTAGCCTTCGCCAAGAAACTGCATAGCTTAGTGACATCACTCGGCATCTGCGACGGCGACATGTCTCAGGGTTCGATGCGTTTTGACGTAAACATTTCGCTCAAACCCAAGGGCTCAGACACCCTGGGCACACGCACCGAAACCAAAAACCTGAACTCTTTCCGCTTCATGGAACAGGCCATCGCGCACGAAGTTGAGCGTCAGATGGATATTCTGGAAGACGGCGGTGAGATTACTCAGGAAACCCGCCTGTACAACGGCGACCGGGACGAGTCCCGGTCCATGCGGAGCAAAGAAGAAGCCAACGACTACCGTTACTTCCCTTGCCCGGATTTGCTGCCGGTAGAAATCGATGATGCCTTCATCGAAGACGCTCGTGCACGCTTGCCGGAACTACCAGATGCTCGACGCGCTCGCTTTAAGGAGCAGTACGGTCTGAACGATTACGATGCGGGCATTCTGTCGGCAGACGCGAAGCTGGCCGGTTTCTTCGAGGAAACCGTGGAGCATGGCAAGGACGCAAAGCTGGCTTCTAACTGGGTTCAAGGTGAGTTTTCTGCGCGCTTGAATGCGGAAGAAAAGTCGGTAGCCGATGCGCCGATCACTGGTGCTCAGCTGGGCGCCCTGGTAACTCGTATTGCCGATAATACGGTATCGTCTTCTGGTGCAAAGAAGGTGTTTGAAGCTATTTGGACCGGCGAAAACGATAACGTGGATGCGATTATCGAAGCCAAGGGTTTGAAGCAGGTGTCGGATACTGGCGCTCTCGAAGCCATGGTTGACGAGGTTCTGGCCGGCATGCCGGATCAGGTTGCTCAGTTCCAGGGCGAGGAAGATCCAAAGAAGCGCAAGAAGATGCTTGGCGGCTTTATGGGCCCCCTGATGAAGGCCTCCAAAGGCCAGGGCAACCCCAAGCTGTTCAACGAGATTCTTCTGCGTAAACTTGGTGGTTAATGGCCAATTTTGGCTGGGGACCTTAACTCAGGCCCCAGCCTGAAAAATTATGGGGAGGGGGTGGGCTTTAGCCCTCTTCCCAAAAAACGCTACGAGCACATCCATGTGTGCTTCTCTCCGGCCATCCATGGCCTCCGAAATTTTTGGGAAGAGGGCTAAAACCCACCCCGCCTCACTTCTGCAAAATACCCACTCAACAAGACCAACGAATGTTCCGACTATTTCTCCGTGCGCCTGAAGGCCTTGGCGGGAGGTGTCTCCCAAAAATGTGCGGAGCCATGGATGGCGGAGCAGAAGCGCCACATGGATGTGCCGAAGGAGCGGTTTTTGGGAGACACCTCCCGCCAAGGCCCGCCCGCAAAAAAACCTAGACAACATACAAAACCAAAGCACCAACCTAAGAACCCAATCGCCGAAACAAACTGTCGAACTCGGCAATATTCCTCTGAATGTAATCAATAAACGCCTTCATAGCCGGGGTCGGGTGCCGACCTTGCGGGTGCACCACACACCAACTGCGCCGTAGCGGGAAATCGTTGATATCAAGGGCCATAAGAGAGCCTAAAGCCAACTCCGACAGAATACTCAGTTTGGGTATAACCGCCACTCCCAAACCCGCCAGAACCGCGTGCTTAACCGCATCATTCGACCCCAGTTCCATCACCGACTCCATTTTCAGACGGTGTTTTTGGCAATAAACCTCTAACGCCAACCGACTGCCGGAACCGGATTCCCGGGTCAGTAGCTGACTGCTCAGAAAAGCTTCGGGGCTAACCGGACTTTGTTCAAGCAGCGGATGCCCAGCGGGAACAACCGGCACTAACTCATTGTCCAGAAAAGGCAATGAGGTTAACGGCTTACCTTGCGGGACCATCCCCATGATGACCAAGTCATCGCTGTTCTCGTTCAATCGCTCCAACGCAGTGGCGCGATTAACCACCGCCACTGAGATATTGACCTGTGGATTCTGTTCGAGAAACGAATGCAGCAGGTACGGCACCACATACTGAGCTGTACTTACCGCCACCAATCGCAGATCTCCAGCCACCCTTCCCTCGAGCGCTGCCAAGCGATTTTGCATATCCCCGAGCTCGTTAAACACCGTACGTACGCACGCTGCCATTTCCTCTCCAGCCGCCGTGCAATAAAGCTTACGCCCCACATACTCGAACATTGGCATCTCCAACGCCTGCTCGAGATGCCGAACCTGACTACTGACGGCAGGCTGGGTTAATCCCAACAGCTCACCTGCTTTGCTGTAGCTCCGCAAATCATAAACGGCCTTGAAAACTTGAAGCTGGCGAAACGTCAGCCGGCTAGCCAGTTTTTGGATACTCAGCGGCATAAATTCTCCTTCACCAGGCCACCTATAAGTAATTCATTATACACAAACGAAATAATATCAATTTTTACTGATCACTCATTCTCGCTACTCTTTTAAAACCTTCATTCGGGACGACGAAACGAGGAATCTCCCATGTTGAAGAAAGTTCTGATCGCCAACCGAGGCGAGATTGCGGTGCGCATTGAGCGTGCCTGCGCTGAGATGGGCATCCGCTCGGTGGCTATCTACACCGAGCCGGACCGATACGGCTTACACGTGAAGCGGGCTGATGAAGCCTACTCCCTGGGGGAAGACCCATTGGCCGGCTATCTGGACCCGGCACGGATAGTCAATTTAGCACTGGAAACCGGGTGCGACGCCATTCACCCCGGCTACGGATTTCTGTCAGAAAATGCCCGATTCGCGCAGCTTTGCGAGCAGCACGGGGTGACTTTTATCGGGCCCAAGTCTGACGTCATCCACAAAATGGGCGATAAAACCCAAGCCCGCGACAGTATGCGCGCGGCTGGCGTGCCGATTACACCTGGCTCGGAAGGTAACCTGGCAGATCTTGATGAAGCACTCAAGCTGGCTGACGAGATTGGCTATCCAGTCATGCTCAAAGCGACCTCCGGCGGGGGTGGCCGGGGAATTCGCCGATGCGACAGCGCCGAAGAACTGAAAACTCAGTATCCGCGAGTGATTTCCGAAGCAACGAAAGCCTTTGGCTCGGCCGAAGTGTTTATGGAGAAGTGCATCGTCAATCCCCGCCACATCGAAGTGCAGATACTCGGAGACAGTCAGGGGAAGGCCATACACCTATACGAACGGGATTGTTCGATTCAGCGTCGCAACCAAAAGCTGATCGAGATTGCACCAAGCCCGCAACTCACGCCCGAGCAGCGCCAGTACATCGGCGGTCTAGCGGTCAAAGCAGCCGAGGCCGTGGGTTACGAAAACGCCGGTACGGTTGAGTTTTTGCTGACCGGCAATGAAGTCTACTTCATGGAGATGAACACCCGAGTACAGGTGGAACACACCATCACCGAAGCCATTACCGGCGTGGACATTGTTCGGGAGCAATTGCGCATTGCTTCAGGCTTACCTCTGACATACCGGCAGGAAGACATTTCCTATCGCGGTTACGCCCTGCAATTCCGAATCAATGCGGAAGACCCCAAGAACGATTTCTTACCCAGCTTCGGCCGCGTCACCCACTATTACGCACCGGGCGGCCCGGGAGTGCGGGTGGATACCGCCATTTATACCGGCTACGAGATTCCGCCCTACTACGACTCCATGTGTCTGAAGCTCGTGGTTTGGGCACTGACTTGGGACGAAGTGATCGCTCGCGGAAAACGTGCTCTGGACGATATGCGCCTGCACGGGATCACCACCACCGCCAATTATTACCAGCAGATTCTGGATCACCCCGATTTCCGGGCGGGTAAGTTTGACACCAGCTTTGTGCCAGAGCACCCAGAACTGCTGAACTATTCGAAAAAACGTCACCCTAGTGCCGTGGCACTGGCGATTGCCGCCACCATCGCAGCCCATGCTGGCTGGTAATCCATAGGAGAGTGAACATGAGTAACGCGAAGAAAATCGAAGTCACCGATCTTATTCTGCGGGATGCGCATCAGTCTTTGATTGCCACCCGCATGCGCACCGAAGATATGTTGCCGATCTGCGACAAATTGGATCAGGTGGGCTATTGGTCGTTGGAAGTCTGGGGTGGAGCCACCTTTGACGCGTGCGTGCGATTCCTGAAAGAAGATCCCTGGGAGCGTCTGCGCCAGCTTCGTGAAGCTTTACCCAATACGCGTTTGCAAATGCTACTGCGGGGCCAGAATCTACTCGGCTATCGTCATTACGCCGATGACGTGGTGGAAGCCTTTGTGCAAAAAGCGGCGGATAACGGCATTGACGTGTTCCGAATTTTCGATGCGCTGAACGATCTGCGCAATCTTGAAACCGCCATCAAAGCAGTCAAAAAAGCCGGCAAGCATGCACAAGGTACAATCTGCTACACCACCAGCCCGGTGCACACGCCTGAACTGTTTGTTAAGCAGGCCGAGCAGCTGCAGGCCATGGGTGCCGACTCCATTGCCATCAAAGATATGGCGGGATTGCTGACACCTTACGCAACTTACGAACTGGTGAAAGCCATCAAATCTGCGGTAGACCTACCGCTGGTTATCCACAGCCATTCAACGGCGGGACTTGCTCCACTATGCCAACTTAAAGCCATCGAAGCTGGCGCAGACCGAATCGATACAGCCATCTCGGCCTTCGCCAGCGGCACCAGCCATCCCGCTACCGAATCTCAGGTCGCCGCATTGAAAGGGTCCGAGTACGACACGGGGCTGGATCTGGAATTACTCAGCCAGATCGCCGATTACTTCCGCGAAGTGCGCAAAAAGTACCATCAGTTTGAGAGCGAGTTTACTCGTGAGGACGTGTCGGTTCAGATCAACCAAGTGCCGGGCGGCATGATGTCGAACCTGGCCAATCAGCTGAAAGAGCAGAACGCCCTCGACAAGATCAATGAGGTGTTCAACGAAATCCCGCGCGTTCGAAAAGATCTGGGCTATCCGCCACTGGTGACCCCCACCTCCCAGATTGTCGGCACCCAAGCGGTCTATAATGTGCTCGCCGGACAACGCTATAAAACCATCACCAACGAGGTAAAGCGCTACCTGCAGGGCGGTTATGGCCACCCACCCGCCGAGGTGAACGCTGACATTCGCAAAAAGGCCATTGGCAACGAAACGGTCAACGAAGGCCGGCCGGCCGACTTGCTCTCCCCTGAGCTGAAAAAATTGCGAGAAGACATTGGTAGTCTGGCCAATTCCGAGGAAGATGTGCTCACATACGCCATGTTCCCGGACCTGGGCCGCGAATTCCTGCAACAACGCAAGGATGGCACGCTCAAACCGGAAGAGCTCTTACCGGCAGAGCAAGCAGGACAGGGTCGATTGGGCGCAGCCATGGCCACCGAATTTCGTATTGATGTCCACGGTGAAACTTACGAAGTGGCCGTCACAGGCGTAGGCAACACCGAGCCCGGCAAGCGTAAGTTGTACCTGTCACTGGACGGCATGCCTGAAGAAGTGGTGTTCGAATCTTTGAACGAATACGTGGCAGAAGCCCGCGGCAAAAGCCGTAAGCGCGCCACCGACCCCGGCCACGTCAGTACCGCCATGCCCGGAAATGTGGTGGATGTGCTGGTTCAGGAAGGCGATACTGTGACCGCTGGCCAAGCCGTTCTGATTACTGAAGCCATGAAGATGGAAACCGAAATTCATTCCAGTGTTGACGGTACCGTCCAAGCGGTCCACGTCAGTAAGGGTGACCGGGTTACCCCTGGAGAAGTGTTAATCGAAATTGCCTGACCGGCAGGAGAAACGATTATGGATCACATTGTTCGCGGCGTTCTGAATTTCCGCAAAAACGTTTACCCGGAGCACAAGGATCTGTTTGGCGCATTAGCCGACAGTCAAAACCCGGACGTGCTGTTCTTTACCTGCTCGGATTCGCGTATCGACCCGAACATGGTCACTGGCTCACACCCCGGGGACCTGTTCATCTGCCGAAATGCCGGTAACGTCATTCCTCCGCACAGTAATGAAACCGGAGGCATGACCGCCTCCATCGAATACGCCGTTGCGGTTTTGGGTGTCCGCCATATCATCGTTTGTGGCCACACGGATTGCGGGGCCATCAAAGGAGCGCTGGATATTCCAGCGCTGAAGGGGCTGCCACACGTGAAAGAATGGCTGGGGCATTGTCGGTCAGCCATGGAGATCGTGCGTGAACGACACAGCATTGCAAGCGATGCGTGTCTGGACAGCAAGTATCTCAATGAAGCTATTGAGGAAAACGTGCTGCAACAGGTACAACACCTGCGCACACACCCTGTGGTAGCGGCCAAACTGGCCACTGGGAAGATCCAAATCCACGGCTGGGTGTATGACATCAAATCCGGGAACATTCGCTGCTGCGGTCGCGACAGCATGGAATTCAAGGACTTTGACCAGTATTACTCGGATTACATCGCTAACATCAGCGAATAATCGCCAGCACCATCAAAAAGGCCCCGACGTGTCGGGGCCTTTTTGATCTCGTTCAACTTACACCAGAGACGCCCACAAATCGTGTTCGTCGGCGTGCTCAACCACCGCCTCCACAATCTGCCCTGGCTCAACATCAGAAACGTCGTTCAGGTATACCATGCCGTCAATTTCCGGAGCGTCGGCCTTGGATCGACCAATGGCACCCTCTTCGTCCACCTCGTCAATCAGCACCTCGATGGTCTTGCCGATCTTGGCCTGTAGCCTCGCCGCTGAGATTTCGGCTTGTTTCTGCATGAAGCGTGCAAGACGCTCTTCTTTCACCTCTTCCGGAACGGCTCCTTCGAGCTCGTTGGCCGGCGCGCCTTCAACCGCGCTATAGGTGAACGCGCCAACACGATCCAGCTGAGCTTCGTCCAACCAATCCAGCAGGTACTGGAAGTCTTCTTCAGTTTCACCCGGGAAACCAACGATGAAGGTCGAACGAATGGTCAACTCCGGACAGATGTCGCGCCATTTGCGAATGCGATCCAATGTTTTGCTGTCATGCGCCGGTCGCTTCATGGCCTTGAGCACTTTCGGGCTGGCGTGCTGGAACGGAATGTCCAGGTACGGCAAAATTTTTCCTTCAGCCATCAACGGAATGATGTCGTCTACATGAGGGTACGGGTAGACGTAGTGCAAACGCACCCAAACACCCAATTCACCCAACGCTTCACACAAAGCCTGCATTTTGGTTTTCAGAGGACGCCCCTGCCAAAAACCTGTTCGGTATTTGGTATCTACGCCGTAGGCGGAAGTATCCTGGGAAATCACCAGCAGCTCTTTGACGCCGGCATCCACCAAACGCTGCGCCTCGTCCATGACATCGCCAATTGGACGACTAACGAGGTCACCGCGCATCGAAGGGATGATGCAGAAAGTACAACGGTGGTTGCAGCCTTCGGAGATTTTCAGGTAGGCATAGTGCCGAGGCGTGAGCTTGACGCCTTGCGGTGGGACCAGATCGACAAAAGGATCGTGGTCCTTTTTAGGGGGCACGTACTGGTGCACGGCTCCCACCACTTCCTCGTAGGCATGAGGGCCAGACACCGCCAGCACACCGGGATGGGCTTCACGAATCGTATCAGCCTCAGCACCCATACAACCGGTTACGATCACCTTGCCATTTTCATTGAGCGCCTCACCAATCGCATCCAGGGATTCCTGCTTGGCAGCATCAATAAACCCGCAAGTATTCACAACTACGACGTCAGCGTCGTTATAAGTTGGTACCACATCGTAGCCATCCAGACGAAGCTGAGTCAGGATGCGCTCGGAATCAACCAGAGCCTTCGGGCAGCCAAGGCTGATAAAACCAACTTTTCCGCCTTGGGCGGCATTTTCTGTCTTCTCGGTCATAAAGTGTCTTCAGGAATCCCGGAGCAAAGCTCCTATTGAATGTAGGGGCGCAATTTTACATCAGCGGCTCGCCAACTGCAGCCTTACCGATGGTACTTATTCGGCCTAAAAGTACGTCGAAAACGTACAAACCGCATAAGTTTGTGACGCTATGTTCATAATTTCTGTTGCGAATATGTCACACTCTGCGGCACAATTGGAATTGATCACTTTTCAAACAAATAAGAATACACCAAACCAAGACCTAAGGCATTATGGGACACGCAACCTCGCTTGATACGTTCAACGCAAGAAGAGTCAATATGAAGCCTCTCGATGCAAAACCTAATTTAAGAAATCAGCAGCGGGTAGACGTGTCTTCAGCGATCAGTCTCGAAAAAGCAAACGGTTGGGAACTTCAGTGCGAAATCGCCAATATTTCTCGCACCGGCGTCATGATTCAGTGTGATGCGCAAACCGCCAAAGCTTTGATCCCCAATATGCTACCACCCGTGCCCAAGAACCCCATTCAACTCACAGCCCGTTTCTCGGTGCCTGTCCTACCGGCTCAACCAGTCACCATTGTGGCCGAGAGCCACGTCGTTCATATCCGTCGTATCGCCCGCGATCAATTTCATATCGGCCTGCAGTTCAATAGCATTGAAGGCAACGGCTTTGTTTACATCGACCAATACATCGGAAAACTTTTCGACGAGTCCCGGCAAAACTAAAGCGTCGGCACACTCGAAAGCAGAGGTATTACCATTCAGATAATGCTTTTGGGTTAGCGCACCGGCCATATCATTAGAACCCAAAAGTCTTACCAGACACCTTCTTATACCCTATAGCCCCCTGTTATAGTGTTCATCCTGATTACAGCCATTAAAAGCCCCTCTGCGGCAACGGATGAACATGACCACATACAACCTCACCCATCTGAAACAGCTGGAAGCCGAGAGCATCCACATAATCCGAGAAGTGGCGGCCGAGTTTGATAACCCGGTCATGCTTTATTCCGTCGGCAAAGACTCGGCCGTGATGCTGCATTTGGCGCTAAAAGCCTTCTATCCGGGTAAGCCACCCTTCCCCCTGATGCACGTTGACACCACCTGGAAATTCCGAGAGATGATCGAGTTTCGTGATAAACAGGTGAGCCGCTACGGGTTGGACCTGATCGTGCACACTAACCAAGAAGGTGTAGATCAAGGCATCGGGCCGTTTACCCATGGCAGCGCGAAACACACGGACATGATGAAAACCCAGGCCCTGAAACAGGCACTGGACAAGTACAAGTTCGACGCAGCCTTTGGCGGCGCACGCCGGGACGAAGAGAAATCCCGAGCCAAGGAACGCGTGTATTCGTTCCGGGACGAGCACCACCGCTGGGATCCGAAAAACCAGCGCCCCGAACTTTGGAATACCTACAACGGCAAGGTGAATAAGGGCGAAAGCATTCGCGTATTCCCGCTTTCAAACTGGACCGAGCTGGATATCTGGCAGTACATCTATCTGGAGAACATCGACATCGTTCCCCTGTACTACTCGGCCGTGCGCCCGGTTGTCGAGCGCGATGGCACCTTGATCATGGTGGATGACGACCGCATGCCTTTGAATGAAGGTGAAAAACCGATGATGAAGTCGGTGCGCTTCCGTACGTTGGGCTGTTACCCCCTGACCGGCGCCATCGAATCTGAAGCAGATACTCTGCCGGAAATCATTCAAGAAATGCTGCTGGCCACCAGCTCCGAACGTCAGGGGCGGGTCATTGACCACGACTCAGCCGGCTCCATGGAACAGAAAAAGCGGGAAGGGTACTTCTAAGATGTCACACCAGTCTGAATTGATCGCCGACGATATTCTGTCGTACCTGAAACAGCACGAAAACAAAGAACTGCTTCGCTTGCTGACCTGCGGCAGCGTTGATGACGGCAAAAGCACCCTGATTGGCCGTTTGCTGCACGACACCAAGATGATCTATGAAGATCACATGGCCACCCTGAAAACCGACAGCGCCAAGATGGGCACCACCGGTGAAAAACTGGATTTGGCCCTTTTGGTGGATGGTTTGCAGGCCGAGCGTGAGCAAGGCATCACCATTGATGTGGCCTACCGCTATTTCAGCACCGACAAGCGCAAGTTCATCATTGCCGATACCCCCGGCCATGAGCAGTACACGCGCAATATGGCCACCGGCGCGTCAACTGCCCAGCTGGCGATTCTTATGATCGACGCCCGCCACGGTGTGATGACGCAAACTCGTCGTCACTCGTTCATCGCCTCGCTGCAGGGCATTCGCCACATTGTGGTGGCGGTGAACAAGATGGACCTGGTAGATTTCAGCGAAGAGCGCTTCAACGAAATTCGCGAAGAGTACTTGGCATTTGCCACCAAACTGGGCCTTAAAGACATTCGCTTTGTGCCTCTGTCGGCGCTTGATGGCGATAACGTCGTGAACCGGAGCGAGAACACGCCTTGGTTTAGCGGCCAGCCTTTGATGGAAATTCTTGAAACCGTTGAGGTGTCGCGAGACAAGAACCTGGAGCATTTCCGTTTCCCGGTGCAGTACGTCACTCGCCCCAACCTCAACTTCCGTGGCTTCTGCGGCACCATCGCTTCTGGCGTGATTCGTCCGGGCGAAACCGTGATGGTCCTACCCTCGCGCCGCACCAGCAAGGTCAAAGAAATCGTCACCTTTGACGGCAATCTCGATGAAGCCTACATCGATCAGGCCGTTACTCTGACTCTGGAAGACGAGATCGATATCAGCCGTGGCGACATGCTGGTGAAAGCGGACGACGAACCGGAAGTGGCGAATCGCTTTAACGCCAACATCGTGTGGATGACAGACGCTCCACTGGAAACCGGTCGCCTATACGACATCAAACTCGGGCCGACATTTACCTCCGGGACGGTGAAGAAGATTCACCATCAGACCGATGTGAACTCGCTGGAGCAGAACCCGAACCCGAGCCAGTTGCAGCTCAACGAAATCGGCTTATGCGAACTGACTCTTAACCAGCCTATCGCATTTGATGCGTACCAGCGCAATCACGCCACTGGCAGCTTCATTGTGATCGACCGCCTGACCAACGTCACAGTAGGCGCCGGCATGATCGCCGGCCTGGCCGATGGCCTTGAGTCTCTGGATCCGGTTACCGCAGAAGAACGCGAGCGCCGCTTGGCTCAGAAGCCGACGATCATTGCCTGTAATGGCAAGCAAGCCCCGGCTTTGGCCTTGGCGGTCGAGCGTGCTTTGTTTGATCAAGGTCGGACGGCTGTGGTGGTTTCGGAAGAAAATGCCGGTGATGCGGATGAGCGTCGTCGCGTTTCGCAGTTGCTTACTGCTCACGGGCTAATTGCCGTGACTGTGAATTTGGGCACTGACATTGCTAATACCAGCGTGACTGCTGATCGCGAAGCGGAGATTGCTGAGGCGGTTTCTGGATTACTTCGGGCATTATGATCTAAATAGGGATTCCCTTACCTTGGCGGGCGGGCTGCCGGGGTAAGGGTTCCTTTTTCTTTGGAAAAATAACTCGCTTCGCTCAGACATCTTTTTCCGGCAGAAAAAGGAACCCTCACCCCGCCGCCGACGTTATTCTTCGTTCGCGTGAACACATCTTCGGCTTATTACGAGCAACACTCCCCTCTCCGTACATTCTGCAAATGAATCCCTTTCCGATCCGTGGCATCATCTGCGCCATCTGAATCTCGTAAACTCGACAGGATCGTAATATGGCCATCAAACACCTCCGCACCGCTTTCGCCAGCCAATACCAGCCGGGCCAACCCGCTCGCCTTGTTGCCGGTGAGGCCTTGCAGGAGCCCGGTGGCGATTACGAAGCGTTGCACAAGCAGATGAAGCGTTTGTTTAACAGCAAGCCGGGGAAAAAGTACGGCCGTTTCTCTGATGATGTCGGGGAGTGCCCATTCAGTGCCTGGCTGAAGGATTATCTGGAAGAGAAGCAAACCTTTGCTGCTATGACGGATCGTTTGTTTGGCCAGTGGCAGGAACTTCTGAATGGCAGTCAGGAGGAGTTCGATGGCCACTTGATGGTTGTGCACGATGCTTTGGCCGATTCGGAGGTGGTGTACCTGTTCGTTCTTGAAACCGACAGCGCGATGCGCTTCGACGGCAGCCAGAAGCTGGATGCCACCGATGTTCTGAGCTTGTCCCGCCTGAATCTGGCGGTTCGCATTGAGCTTGACGACTGGCGCGACGGGAAAGACGGGGACAATTATATGACCCTCGTGCACGCCCGCGGCACGGGTGATCCCGGCGAGTTGTTCATTCGTCTGTGTGCATTCACTAACAGCGTGGATGTGGAGAAAGAAACCACCACCTTTTTGGATGCGGTAGAGGCCTTTGCTAAGACTAGCGAACCGGAGAAAGCCGGCGAGGTGCGTGCTAAGGCTTACGAGTTCTGCAAAGACCAACATGCCTTGGGTGAACCGGTGGCGATTGAGGCTTTGTCTAGTTATCTGGACGAGAGTCAGCCTGAGCGTTTTAAGGAATTCGCCAGCCAGAATGTGGAAATGCCGGAAACCGGGGTTTTGCACCCGGACCACCGTAAGGTAAAAAAGTTGGTGCGTATCGCTGGCTCTGGTGGGGGTATGAGTGTTTCGTTTTCTTCAGACTTGGTGAATCAGGCGGTGTATTACGACCGTGACAAGGATGCGCTGACGATTACTCGTTTGCCTAAGGCTTTGCGGGAGCAGTTGCAGCGGTATCTTGAGGCTCGCGAGGACTGAAGTTTGGTTTTTTTTCATCGTCCCATCTGGGGCGGTTGGCTCTTAGTTTTCGGACTTCTTGCATCCAGCCAACGCCATCGATGAGGTCACCTGTTTCGTGATCTATCGGTGGGTACGGCAGGTTGCGGTCGTCGCAGTATCGTTTGACCGTGGGCTGACACCAGGAGAACAGCAAGCGGTTGTACTCATCTTCGGGCATCCGCCGCTGGTCAAACATTCCTGCCAGTTTCCGCTGCCGCTGTGCTTCCGAGAGGATAATTGAACAGGCCGCGGATACGTTCAGTGATTCCACCATGCCCATCATCGGCACCACAATGTGTTCATCCGCTTGTTCGGCGGTAACCGGGTTCACACCGTCTACTTCGTTGCCCATGACGATCGTACAGGGCACGGTAAAGTCCACATCCCGAAAATCCACGGCTCGGTCTGACAGCTGTGCGGCGTAGATTTTATGTCCCTGCCCTTTTAAGTCGGCCACGGCGTCTTTCATGGTCGGATGGGTATGGGTGGTCACCCAGTGATAGCTGCCTCCGGCGGTTTTCCTGAACGCCCGAAAACCTTCTTTCGGCCACACCACGTGCATATTGGCCAACCCGAAGGCATCGCAGGACCGGATGATGGCTGAGAGGTTTCTGGGTTTATGCACCTGATCGGTCAGCACCCGAAGGTCTGGTTGGCGGGTGTCGAGGATGTGTTTGATTCGGGCGAGGCGTTCGGGGGTCATGTTTGAAATTTCGTTCAGTTTCAGAAGCATTCAAGGAGCAACCCAATGCCTTGGGGACTCCTGCTCCAATAATTGGTAAAGGGTTTTGGCGGAGGCTTTCCAAAAATGTGCGGAGCCATGGATGGCGGAGCAGAAGCGCCACATGGATGTGCCGCAAGGAGCGGTTTTTGGAAAGCCTCCGCCAAAACCCTCCATGCACAAAACACGAAGGCGGGAAATAATAGCACAGTGTTAGGTAAGGAATACCGAGACAACGGTGGTTGAAGTTTAATCACACCGGTATAATGTTCCGTCCAATTTTTGCCAGCGCCAAAAACACCACATCCGGCGCAACATACACCAAACCGCGTGAGACCCATGGCCAAGAAGCTGTACATCAAAACCCACGGCTGCCAAATGAACGAGTACGACTCCGCCCGCATGGCAGACCTACTCAAAACTGGCGAGCCCGTCGAAATGACCGACTCACCAGAAGACGCCGACATCCTGCTGCTGAACACCTGTTCCATTCGGGAAAAAGCCCAGGACAAAGTGTTCCACCAACTCGGCCGTTGGAAAAAGCTCAAAAGCAACAAGCCCAACACCATCATCGGTGTCGGCGGGTGCGTAGCGAGCCAGGAAGGTCAGGCGATCATCGACCGGGCACCGTTCGTCGATATGGTCTTCGGCCCACAAACCCTGCACCGCCTGCCGGACATGATTACCGAAGTACGTGCCAAAGGTGACGGTGTTGGCGTGGTTGACGTCAGTTTTCCTGAGATCGAAAAATTCGACAACCTGCCAGACCCCGGTGCAGACGGACCCTCCGCGTTTGTTTCTATCATGGAAGGCTGCAGCAAGTACTGCACCTTCTGTGTAGTGCCCTATACCCGAGGCGAAGAGGTCAGCCGCCCGGTGGATGACGTGATTGCCGAAGTGGCCCACTTGGCCAGTCAGGGCGTGCGCGAAGTGAACCTGCTAGGCCAGAACGTAAACGCCTATCGTGGCGAAACCCATGATGGCGATGTGATGGACATGGCCGAACTGGTTGAGATGATCGCCACCATCGATGGCATTGACCGCATTCGTTACACCACCTCTCATCCGGTGGAGTTCAGCGATTCGCTGATCGAAGTGTACGAACGGGTACCCGAGTTGGTCAGCCACCTGCACTTGCCGGTGCAAAGCGGTTCCGACCGCATTCTGGCGGCGATGAAGCGTGGCCACACGGCACTGGAGTACAAATCCAAGCTACGCCGTTTGCGCAAGATTCGCCCGGACATCAGCTTCTCGTCCGATTTCATTATTGGCTTCCCCGGTGAAACTGAAAAAGATTTCGAGGACACCATGAAGCTGATCAACGATATTGGCTTTGATATGTCGTTCAGCTTCGTTTACAGCGCTCGCCCGGGTACGCCAGCCGCTGACCTGCCTGACGATACGCCTATGGAAGTGAAGAAGCAGCGTCTGAAGATTCTGCAGGATCGCATCAACCAGACGGTGATGGACATCAGCCGCAAGATGGTTGGTTCCACTCAGCGTATTCTGGTCACCGGGCTCTCCAAGAAAGATCCGGGTGAGTATTCAGGCCGCACCGAAAACAACCGGATTGTGAATTTCCGCCACGACAACCCCGAAATTGTTGGGCACTTTGTCGATGTGGAGATTGTTGAGGCGTACGCAAACTCTTTGCGTGGTGTGCCTGTGGATTCGGCGATGTACTAAATTTCGGCCTCCATGTGATGTTAGTGCGGTGATGGGAGGCGGGCCTGCACATTTCTAGAAATGCTAACTCCCTCTGAAACCGAGAGGGAGTAAACCAATACGGAGTAAGATTGAACACTCAAGACAGCAGACAATTTGACCTGCATCCCGTAGACCAGCGACGTCTCACCACGCTGTGCGGGCAATTTGATGAACACCTGAAGATGATCGAAAAACGTCTGCAGGTAAAAGTTGGCCGCCGTGGCCATCACTTCCGAGTTGAAGGGGCAACTGAAAACGTCGCTGCCGCCACGGAAGTTATTCGTCATATGTACCGGGAAACCGAAGCCGTGGACGATATTCAGCCGGATACCGTCCACTTGTTCATTCGGGAAACCGGGCTGGAACGGCTGCCGGACGACGTGCCCTACAACGAAGGGCAAATCACTGTCATCAAAACTCCCAAACTGACCGCCAAGCCCCGTGGACAGAACCAGCAGAAGTATGTGCACAGCGTTCGCACCCACGACATCAACTTCGGTATCGGGCCTGCGGGCACGGGCAAAACCTGGTTGGCGGTGGCCTGCGCCGTGGAAGCTCTGAAAGATGAACAGGTTAAGCGCATTTTGCTGGTACGCCCTGCGGTTGAAGCTGGTGAAAAACTGGGCTTTTTGCCGGGTGACCTTGCTCAGAAGGTGGACCCTTACCTCCGCCCGCTTTACGACGCGCTTTACGAAATGCTTGGGTTTGAGCAAACCACCCGGTTGATCGAAAAAAGTGTGATCGAGATTGCACCACTGGCGTTTATGCGTGGCCGTACGCTCAATAACTCTTTTATCATTCTGGATGAAAGCCAGAACACCACCCGGGAACAAATGAAAATGTTCCTGACCCGTATCGGCTTTGGCTCTACCGCCGTGATCACCGGCGATACCACTCAGGTGGATTTGCCACGTGGTCAGGATTCGGGGCTTATCCATGCGGCCAGCGTTCTGAGTAACGTGCGGGGCATCGGGTTTACCCGTTTCGAATCAAAAGACGTGGTTCGCCACCCCTTGGTTCAACGCATCGTTGAAGCTTACGATTCCTTCAACGACGGTAGTGGCCCACGCACATGAGTCAGTTGACCGTTGATTTTCAGAATGCCTTCGAAGGCGAAGGCCTTCCTGATGTATCCAGTTTCCGAAAATGGGCGGGGCTGGCTTGGCGAAGTGATGCAGATTCCGAGGTGACGATTCGCATCGTTGACGCTGAAGAAAGCCAAGCACTGAACTTTCAGTACCGTGGAAAGGATAAACCCACTAATGTTTTGTCCTTTCCATTTGAAGCACCAGCGGGTATAACATTTCCTCTGGCCGGAGATCTTGCTATTTGCGCGCCGGTTGTTGAAAAAGAAGCCCAAGAACAGCATAAAGAACCTGTGGCCCACTGGGCTCATATGGTGATTCACGGCATGCTCCATCTTCAGGGCTACGACCACATTGAAGACAGTGATGCCGAGGTGATGGAAAGCCTCGAAATCCAGTTGCTCGCGCAGCTCGGGTTTGCTAACCCTTACGAAGCAGAGGAAACGGAAAAAGACTCATGAGCGACGATCAGTCGAGTCGCAGTCAGGGCAACAAGTCCTGGCTGGAGCGTATATCACAGGCCTTTTCCAGTGGGCCGGAGTCCGTAGAGGACGTACTGGAAATCCTGAGGGATGCAGAATCCCAGGAAATCATCGACACCGACTCAATGAGCATCATTGAGGGTGCGATGCAGGTGATCGACATGCGCGTGGAAGAAATTATGATTCCACGCTCTCAGATGATTACCGTCAAAGCCTCGCAGGAACCCAAAGAGTTCCTTCCCGACATCATCGCTTCTGCCCACAGCCGCTTTCCTGTGATCGGTGAAAGCCCGGATGACGTTCTCGGCGTACTGTTGGCCAAAGATTTATTGCCGCTGGCCCTCAACGATGACCTGGATTGGCCCCACATCCGAGAAATCCTCCGCCCGCCAACCTTTGTGCCTGAAAGTAAGCGCCTGAACCAGCTGCTCAAAGAGTTCAAAGAGAATCGCAACCACATGGCGATCGTGGTCGATGAGTATGGTGGCACAGCCGGCCTGATCACCATTGAAGATGTTCTCGAGCAGATCGTGGGTGAAATCGAAGATGAGCACGATTTCGACGAAGAAACCCACATAAAGGCTCGAGGTGATGGCACCTATGCGGTGAAAGCGGTAACCCCGATCGATGATTTCAACGAATTTTTCGAAACCGGCATGGACGAAGAAGAGTTCGATACCATCGGCGGATTGGTACTGAAAGAGTTTGGCCATCTGCCAAGGCGTGGTGAAACGGTTGAATTCGGCGGCTTGAAGTTTACCATAGCCAACGCCGATAACCGTGTCATCCGTTTGCTGCAGGTAACCCGAAGTGAATCATGAGCCAACCCTAAGCCACCCGTTAAATCTCAAGTTTACAAGCATTCCTTGGTTCAGCGCGGCGATCCTCCTGATCGCCGGCGCTGTGCAAACACTGACGTTCTCGCCCTTTCACTTTTGGTGGCTAGGGCCTCTGTCTGCGTTTCTGATTCTTCTGGTCACACTGCACCAACCTTCCAAGAAACTGTTCCGTGCGGGCTGGCTGGTGGGACTGGGCTTGTTTGGCTCTGGCGCCAGCTGGATCTACATCAGCATCAGCGAACACGGCAACACACCCATTCCGGTCGCCATTATTTTGATGATCTTGTTCGTGGCGGGCCTTGCCTTGTTTCACGGATTAGCCTTCTGGTTCTGGGGTAAGCTGGCAAAGCAAAACCTGGTCCGACGCTTAATCTTATTCCCCGCCATTTGGTTGCTGGGAGACTGGCTACGAGGCTGGCTGCTTACCGGTTTCCCCTGGCTCTATCTGGGCACCGCCCACACTGATGGCCCTCTCGCAGGCCTTGCGCCTGTAACCGGCGTGCATGGAATCACCTTTTGGGTGACCGCCACTGCCGCTGCAGCCTATGCATTCTGGTGGCTGCTACGCGCCGGTCGCACTAAAGCGGCTGTCGTAACACTCCTTGTTGCTTTGTTGCCGTGGGGCATGGCACCGGTACTGAACAAGACCGACTGGACCACCATCAGCGATGAACCGGTCAGCTTTGTCACCATGCAGGGCAACATTCCTCAGCAAATCAAGTGGGATCCAGACTTCCTTCGAGACCAGATTGTCACGTACCTTGGACTGACCGAGGAACACTGGCAGGCAGATATCATTCTGTGGCCCGAAACGGCCATCCCGATCCCCCAAGACCAAGCCGGCCCCATCATTGCCCACATTCAGGAGCGTTTGGGCGAGGACAGCACGTTGATCACCGGCATTCCCTGGTATGGCTACAGCGAGAAGAAAGAAGGCAACACCTTCCACAACAGCATCATGGCGTTGGGCAACGGTGAAGGTATTTATCACAAGCAGAAACTGGTGCCTTTCGGGGAATACGTTCCGCTTGAAGGGCTGCTTAGAGGTTTGATCGGCTTTTTCGACCTCCCTATGAGCAGCTTTTCCCCCGGCCCTGATAATCAGTCTCCGCTGCAAGCCAATGGCACTAACGTGATGCCGTACATTTGCTATGAGGTGGCTTACCCGGATTTTGTAGCCTTCAACGCCCGTAACTCCGGGTTGTTGTTGACGATCAGCAACGATGGCTGGTTCGGGGACTCCATCGGCCCACTGCAACACCTGCAGTTAGCCCGCATGCGGGCACTGGAAACAGGCCGCTACATGCTGCGGGGCACCAACAACGGTGTCACTACCATCATTAACGAAAAAGGCAAAATGACGGAACGGGTACCTCAGTTCAAGCAAACGGTTCTCACTGGCGAGGTCTTCACCGCTACCGGCAGCACACCCTATATGCAAACCGGCTCCTGGCCAGTGCTCACCTTGGCATTGATTCTGATCGTCTTCGTCCGTGAACGAGTGATACCGAAGAACTGACCTTCAGTCTTTGTCAGCCTTGTTTGGCCAGCGGCTCGTTACCCGCTCGAAATAGTGGGAGTCGCACGCCTCACAGGGCTCAAGATGATTGGTTTTGGTCAGGCACAGCATGTGGCTGCAATTCAGGCATCGAAACATCCCTGCCGTAGCCACTTCCCCCGCAATGTACTGCCCTACCTCTTCGTTTTCGAGTTTCTGCTTCAGCGCCAGGGTATCCACTAAGGTTTGATCCGCCACCGACAACAGCCGATCGGTCAGGGTCTGCTCCAGCAAAGAAATATCCAGTTGCAGCCATTCTCTCAGGCCTTCGCCGGTTTCTTCGACAAAGTGCATCAGATGCTCCAGATCCCGTTTCAGATAGGCTCCCAATAAATCGGCCTCTTCGCGGGTCATCTCTTCCAGTTCGTACTCGAACTCGACGGCTTTCTGAACCTCTTCTTCCAGTGTCTGCACGGAGGTTTCCTGGAACACATGCAAGCGGGCCTGCACACGTTCCAGCATTCTGTCATAGGCCTCTAAAGCCTTACCGGAAAGATGATTGCGCTCTGGTTCTGTCATGTTCGACCTCTCATCTGAAGAAAAACCCCAACAATAGTAAGTCTGGCACAAGTACGACAAATTGGCAGACTACCTGTTAAGCCGCGGGTGCGTTAGAATGTCCGGCCTTTTCGAACATCATTCTGACACAGGGTAATTTTGGTAATGGCAGGACTGGACGAGCAATACAATCCAAGCGATGTAGAACAGACCGCCCGCGACTTCTGGGAAACCAACGAAACCTTCAAGGTTGTAGAAGATCCGAGCAAGCCCAAGTACTACTGCCTGTCGATGTTCCCGTATCCGAGCGGCAAGCTACACATGGGCCACGTCCGCAACTACACCATCGGCGACGTGATCTCACGCTACCAGCGCATGCAGGGCAAGAATGTCATGCAGCCCATGGGTTGGGATGCGTTCGGCCTACCCGCTGAAAACGCTGCCATTGCCAACAAAACCGCGCCCGCCAAATGGACCCGCTCCAACATCGAATACATGAAGACGCAGCTTAAACAGCTGGGCTTTGGTTACGATTGGGGCCGTGAACTGGCCACCTGTGATCCTGAATACTACCGCTGGGAACAGTGGTTCTTCGCCCGCCTTTACGAGAAAGGCCTGGTGTACAAGAAAATGTCCACGGTTAACTGGGACCCGGTTGACCAGACAGTACTTGCCAACGAGCAAGTCGTAGATGGTCGCGGCTGGCGTTCGGGTGCTCTGGTTGAGCAGAAGAAGATTCCCCAATGGTTTATCCGCATTACCGATTATGCGGAAGAACTCCTGAACGATATGGACGATCTCGACGGCTGGCCCGAACAGGTCAAGACCATGCAGCGCAACTGGATCGGCAAATCAACCGGTACCGAGTTGACGTTCCCGCTGAAGGATCGTGAAGATAGCCTAACCGTGTACACCACCCGTCCGGATACTCTGATGGGCGTGAGTTACATGGCCGTTGCGGCCGAGCACCCGCTGGCCAAAGCGGCCAGTGAGCGTCATCCTGATGTGGCGGAATTTGTTGACCAGTGCCGCAACAGCAAAGTGGCCGAAGCCGAAATGGCCACCATGGAAAAGAAAGGCATCGACACGGGTTTTAAAGCGATCCACCCGCTGACCCAGGAAGAAGTTCCGGTTTGGGTCGCCAATTTTGTGTTGATGGATTACGGCACCGGCGCCCTGATGGCGGTTCCCGGTCACGATGAGCGCGACCACGAGTTCGCTCTCAAGTACAAACTGCCGGTCAAGCAAGTGATCGCCCCAAGCGATCACGAAGAGATCGACGTACAGGAAAAGGCCTACACCGAGAAAGGCATTCTGGTGTCCTCCGGTAAATACAGCGGCTTAACCAGCGACGAAGCCTTCGAAGAAATTGCCAGCTTCCTGGAACAGAACAAGATTGGTCAGCGTACGGTGAACTACCGACTACGCGACTGGGGCGTTTCACGCCAACGGTATTGGGGCGCGCCCATTCCGATGATGACTCTGGAAGACGGTACCGAAATGCCGGTTCCCGACGACCGCCTGCCCGTTCGTCTGCCGGAAGACGTGGAAATGGACGGCGTTCAGTCTCCGATCAAAGCCGACACGGAGTGGTGCAAGACCGAATTCAACGGCCAGCCGGCAACACTGGAAACCGATACCTTCGACACGTTCATGGAGTCGTCCTGGTACTATGCCCGTTTCTGCAGCCCCAACTACGATCAGGGTATGCTGGACCCGGCAGCGGCGAATTACTGGCTACCGGTAGACCAGTATATTGGCGGCATCGAACACGCCATTTTGCACCTGCTGTACGCGCGTTTCTTCCACAAATTACTGCGTGACGTTGGCCTGGTGGACAGCTCCGAGCCGTTCAAACGTCTGCTGACCCAAGGCATGGTGTTGGCTGAAACCTACTACCGCAACGAAGACAACGGCGGTAAGTCTTGGTACAACCCCTCCGAAGTGACTGTCGAGCGTGACGGTAAGGGCCAGGTTGTTCGCGCCGTATTGAAGTCTGATGGGCAGCCTGTCGAGATTGGCGGCGTCACCAAGATGTCCAAGTCCAAGAACAACGGCATTGACCCGCAATCAATCATCGACGAGCACGGCGCCGATACCGTACGCTTGTTCATGATGTTTGCAGCGCCCCCCGAGCAGTCTCTTGAGTGGTCTGACAGCGGCGTTGAGGGTGCCCACCGCTTCCTCAAGCGTCTGTGGCGCATTGTTCACGAACACACCAGCAAAGGCGAAGCCCCGGCTCTGGATGTCGCAAGTCTGACGGATGCCCAGAAAGACCTGCGCCGCAAGACTCATGAAACTATTGCCAAAGTCAGCGACGACATTAGCCGCCGTTTGACCTTCAACACCTCCATTGCTGCGACCATGGAGCTGCTGAATGAAGTGAGCAAACTTGGCGATGATGAACCGCAAAGCCGTGCTGTTCGCCAGGAAGCTCTGGATGTGGCCGTACTGGTCCTGTCACCGATCGTACCGCACATTTGCCACCAGCTCTGGCACGCTCTTGGGCACAGCGAAACTGTGGTCGACGCAAGCTGGCCGGTGGCTGATGAAAGCGCCATGGTGCGCAGTGAGATCGAAGTGGTGCTGCAGGTGAATGGCAAGGTGCGCGCCAAGCAGAGCGTTCCAGCCGACATCAGTAAAGGCGATCTCGAAAAAATGGCGCTAGAGAACGAAAACGTGCAGCGCTTTACGGAAGGCAAAACAGTTCGTAAAGTGATTGTTGTCCCCGGCAAGCTCGTAAACGTGGTAGCTAACTGATATGAGATTGGTGCCTCTGACACTGAAAACGCTTCGGTTTCCGCTTGTTGCGGCACTGACCGCCGCCGTTGTTTCCGGCTGCGGCTTTCAGCTACGGGGCACCTCGCCGGTTCCGGCGGCGTTACAGCCGCTGGCCATTGATTGCCCGAACACCTTACCTGCCCGTTTCTGCGAGTCAGTTCGCGAACAGCTGTCTATGGGCGGTATTGAGCTGCAACCTAAGGAGTCAGCGGATTACGTGCTGACGCTTCGGGATTACAGCCAAGATCGACGTGCCTCAGCGATCACAGCCCAAGCTTCTGCCGCCGAGTACATTTTGCGCCACAGCGTAACCCTTGAACTACTCACGGCAAATAAAACCCCTCTCATCGCAGCAACAGACCTGACATCCAGCGAAACCTACCGCTACGATGAAACCAACGTTCTCGCTAAACAGCGAGAAGAAGAAGAGCTTCAACAACAGCTCGGTGACCGCCTTGCCCAGCAGGTTATATTTCGACTGGTGCCGATGACCCAAGAACGCATAGACGCTGCCCTGAACGCCCATTCAGCCGATCAAAAACCCTCAGAGTCGCCATGAAAATTCAGGCCGGCCAACTCCCTCAAACGTTAAAAAAGGGTCTTGCACCGGTTTACCTCGTCTCGGGCGATGAACCGCTACTGGTTCAGGAGTGCTGTGACCAGATACGTAAGGCTGCCAAGAGTGCCGATTTTCATGACCGCCTGACCTATCACGCTGACCAACAGCTGGACTGGGGTTCGGTGGCTAACGAATGCAATGCCATGTCGCTGTTCGCCGAAAAACGGCGCATTGAGATTCACTTGCCTACCGGAAAACTCGGTGATGGCCGAAAGGTGATGGAGCAGATACTCCAATCCCCGCCGGAAGACGTTATTCTGCTGCTGATCAGCGCCAAACTCGATGCCGCCGAAACCAAACGTAAGTGGTACAAGGATTTACAGGCCAATGGCGTGCATGTACCGGTTTGGCCTGTGGATTCGGACAAATTTACCGGCTGGCTGCAACAGCGGGCCAGCAACCATGGCCTGCACATTACCCGCGCAGCCCTGACGATGCTGTCAGAGCGGCTAGAGGGCAACCTGCTTGCCGCCAGTCAGGAACTGGACCGGCTGACCCTTCTCGCGGACGGCCAAACCATCGATGAAGAAACCATCGAGATGGCGGTTCAGGACAGCGCGCGATTTAACGGATTTGAGTTGGTTACTGAACTTCTCGCGGGCAAGGCGGCCCATGCTGGAAAGATCATCGGTATTCTGCAACAGGAAAGCGAAAACCCATTGGGCTTGCTCAGTGTGCTGGTTCGAGATCTGCATCTGATCATTGAACTGAAAACAGCCCTGCCCCCTGGCGATAATCCGGCCAGCTTTCTGAAAAAGCGCGGGGTGTTCCAGCCCAAGCGAGCGGGGGCTATCCAGCAGGCAGCGCGCAGGCTAAGCTTGGCTCAGTTGCATCGTGCCATTCAGCTTTGCGGTACTACCGATCGCGCGGCCAAGGGATACGGCGATCTTCCGCCATGGCACCATCTCAGAGATCTTTCGGCTCTGCTTGCCGGCGCCCACTGATTAATGTGTAACAAACATACACATTAATCAGGCCAAACTCGCTTCTAGCAAATCACCACTGTGTCATACTTCGCATTAATAAATGATCACGCTGTCATAATTTCGGCGATTTGATCATTTAGCCAGCTCTCTAATTGGCTCTGGCACTCGATGTACGATGTGAGGCACATGGACCATGAAAAAAATAATAGCCATACCCACGACACTTGCTATCGCTCTTTCAACCGGCATGGTGATCGCCCAAAACACTCGGTTCAGCGATCCCGATTCTGTTGTGAAGAATGAGTTTTGGGGCAATATTTATGCGGACGGCGGTTCGTCTTTTTTCTGTGATGAGCCGTTTAAATCCAAAGGTTTTGTGATGACCGATGGGCATATTTATCCGCTCGCAGATATTCGGTCAGCCTTGGATTGCGGTACGAAGTCCCAGTGCAAGCGTGACAATCGTTATCGGCAGATTGCGTCGGATTTACACAATACGGTGCCGGTCCGTAGTCGTATTGAACTGAAACGTCGGACGGCGCGTTATGAAGATTTAAGCAAGGCGACCGATCGGGATGAGTGCGGTATTCGCACGAACAATCAATTCTTTGAGCCGGCAGAGCGCATTAAGGGTGATGTTGCTCGCACCATGGCCTATATGGTGGATACTTATGATTTGCCGTGGCTGGGGGCGACTCCGGTGTTTCAAAACTGGAGTAAGCTTGACCCGCCGGATGACAAGGAGCTAACTCGGCATCGCAGGGTGGCAGAGGTTCAAGGTAATGAGAATCCGTTTGTGACCAATCCTGACCTGATTAATCACCTGTAAAACCAACTTGGGTGCATGAGAGTGTGCGCGATACAGCTTTCAGACCCCTTTATTAGTACCTACAAAAAAGCAGGCCACTTAGGCCTGCTTTTCAGTTACCGGACCTAAGAAATCGGTTTAGATTTCGTTCGCATCCAGCGCCATCATGGCATCGCTGCCACTGCGGATGCCTTCAGCCAGTGACACCGCTTTCGGCAGCAGACGCTCGAAGTAGAAGCGTGCTGTTTTCAGTTTGCCGGTGTAGAAGCCGGAGGTGTCACCTTCTGCCTTCGGTGCAGCAGCTTTAACCGCTTTCGCCCACATGTAGGCCAGCGCGGTGTAACCGAACATGTCCAGGTAGTCGACTGCCGCAGCGCCAACGGCGCTGGGGTTTTCAGCAGCCTGCTTGATAACGTGCTCAGTGGTGTCAGCCAGTCGCTCCAGCGCAGCCGCCAGCGGCTCCAGGTACGGGCGCAGCGCTTCGTCAGCGCTGTTTTCTTCGATGAATGCACCCACGTCTTCTGCGAAGAGTTCGAACAGCTTGCCCTGGCTCGCCACAACTTTACGGCCCATCAGATCCATTGCCTGGATACCATTGGTGCCTTCGTAGATCTGTGTGATACGGCAGTCACGAACCAACTGCTCCTGGCCCCACTCGCGAATGAAACCGTGACCACCGAAGACCTGCTGGCCGATGATGGTGGTATCCAGACCACGGTCGGTCAGGAAGGCTTTGGCAACCGGAGTCAGCAGAGCAACCATGCCTTCGGCGTGCTTGCGCTGTTCGTCGTTGTCGGAGTACTTGGAGATGTCCAGCCACTTGGCCACGTAAGTTGAGAAAGCACGGCCGCCTTCAACGTAGCTCTTCATGGTCAGCAGCATACGACGCACGTCTGGGTGCACCAGAATCGGGTCTGCGGCTTTTTCTGGCTGCTGGGCACCGGTGGGTGCACGGCTTTGGATACGCTCGTTGGCGTATTCGCGAGCGCTTTGCAGGGAGGCCTCAGCAGCGCCAATGCCCTGGATGCCAACGCCCAGACGCTCATAGTTCATCATGGTGAACATGGCGTTCAGGCCTTTGTTTTCTTCGCCGATTAACCAGCCTTTGGCACCATCAAAGTTCATGACGCAAGTAGCAGAACCTTTGATGCCCATTTTCTTTTCAATGGAGCCACAGCTGAACTGGTTACGCTCGCCCAGGGAGCCGTTGTCGTTAACCATGAACTTCGGAACCAGAAACAAAGAGATGCCCTTTGGTCCTTTCGGCGCATCCGGGAGCTTGGCCAGCACCAGGTGGATGATGTTCTCCGCCATGTCGTGCTCGCCCCAAGTGATGAAAATCTTGGTGCCGGTGACGTTGAAAGACCCGTCATCGTTCGGCTCAGCCTTGGTGCGAATAATACCCAAATCAGTACCCGCGTGCGGCTCGGTCAGGTCCATCGCGCCAGACCATACGCCGGAATACATGTTCGGCAGGTACTTTTCCTTCAACTCTTGGCTGCCGTGGGCATTCAACGCCAAGCAGGCACCCGCCGTCAGCATGGGGGCCAGGCCAAAGGCCATATTGGCACCCTGCATCATTTCTTCAAATTGTGCGACCAACGTTTTGGGCATGCCCATGCCGCCAAATTCCGGGTTGCCACCCAAACCATTCCAGCCACCATCTACGATGGTTTGGTAGGCTTCTTTGAAGCCTTCAGGACTGGTGACTTCTCCTTCGTCCCACTTACAGCCTTGCTCGTCAGCTTCGCGGTTCAGAGGGGCCAGAACGCCGCTGGTGATTTTTCCAGCTTCTTCCAGAATGGCATCGGCCGTTTCCGGATCAACGTTTTCAGCAATTCTTGGCAGCGAAGCCCACAAGGCAGGCGCATCAAACATTTCGTTCAGTACGAAACTCATATCACGAAGGGGGGCTTGATAATCAGCCATGTATAACTCTCCAGAAAATCAGTCAGTCTCTTCGGGGGCATGCTTGAACAATGGCACTCTTTGGAAGGCTCAGCTGCATCCGCCCGATCGGCAATGTGTCCGTATCAAGGTTATTATTTTGTGGCGAGTATTCTACCTTAATAACGGGCTCAAACTCATGAAAAAAGCCCGCCTCTTTGCAGAGAACGGGCTTTTTTTCACTATCAATCAGATAGCAACCTCAGCCTTAGAGGGCGAAGTTTTCTTCCGGCATATCCAGCAACGTATCTGCACCGGCCAGCATGGTTGCGGCGTGAGTCTTGGTGCGCGGCAGCATGCGGGTGAAGTAGAAGCGTGCAGTTTGCAGCTTGGCAGTGTAGAACGCTTCTTCAGCGGTGCCTTCTTCCAGCTTCTCTTGAGCAATCTTGGCCATCTGAGCCCACAGGTACGCAAACACGGCGTAACCGGAGTACATCAGGTAGTCAACGGAAGCAGAACCCACTTCTTCGCGGTTCTTCATAGCGGCCATGCCCACTTTCATGGTCAGGTCGCCCCACTCTTTGTTGATTTCAGCCAGTGGTTCGACGAACTGCTTCAGCTGTTCATTGTCAGCATTTTCTTTGCAGAACACGTGAACCTGCTTAGTGAAGGTTTTCAGAGACTCGCCCTGAGTCATCAGAACCTTACGGCCCAACAGATCCAGAGCCTGGATGCCGGTAGTACCTTCATAGATCATGCCGATACGAGCATCACGCACGTTCTGCTCCATGCCCCACTCGGAGATGAAACCATGACCACCGAATACCTGCATACCCAGGTTCGCAGCTTCGTAACCGATTTCGGTCAGGAATGCTTTGGCGATCGGAGTCAGGAAGCCCAGTGCTTCGTCGGCTGTTTTGCGTTCTTCGTCAGTTTTGCCACGAGCCACCAGATCCGCTTTCTGTGCAGTCAGGTAGATCAGGGCACGGGCGCCTTCAGCAACTGCTTTCTGAGTCAGCAGCATGCGACGCACGTCTGGGTGAACGATGATCGGGTCAGCGATGCCTTCCGGGTTCTTAGCGCCACTCAATGAACGCATGGCCAGACGATCTTTGGCGTACGCCAAAGAGCCCTGGAAAGCCAGTTCAGCTGCACCCAGACCCTGGATAGCCGTACCGATACGGGCGGTGTTCATGAAAGTGAACATGCAGTTCAGACCTTTGTTCTCAGGTCCGATCAACCAACCTTTGGCACCATCGAAGTTCATGACGCAAGTTGCGTTACCGTGGATACCCATCTTGTGCTCGATGGAACCGCAGGAAACGGCGTTACGCTCACCGGCAGAACCGTCTTCCGCTGGCAGGCACTTAGGTACGATGAACAAGGAGATGCCCTTGGTACCTTCGGGTGCGCCCGGCAGACGAGCCAAAACGATGTGAATGATGTTCTCGGTCATGTCGTGCTCACCGGCCGAGATGAAGATCTTGGTGCCGGAGATGCTGTATGAACCGTCTGCGTTAGGCTCTGCTTTGGAGCGCAGGGTGCCCAGGTCAGAACCACAGTGAGCTTCGGTCAGGCACATGGTGCCGGTCCACTCACCGCTGATCATTTTAGTCAGATAAGTTTGCTTTTGTTCTTCAGTACCGTGTGCTTCCAGCGTGTTGATCGCACCATGACTCAAGCCCGGGTACATACCCCAAGACCAGTTAGCGGTACCGTTCAGTTCGCTCATCACGATGCCCAGCGAATCGGGGAGGCCCTGACCGCCGTAGTTGGCATCGGCAGCCAGTGAAGGCCAGCCGCCTTCAACAAACTGGTCATACGCTTCTTTAAAACCAGTCGGCGTTTTAACACCGTCTTCGCTCCACGTACAGCCTTCACGGTCGCCGATCGCGTTCAGCGGAGACAGTACCTGCTCAGCAAATTTCGCACCTTCCTGGATAATGGCATCAACCATATCTGGAGTCGCGTCTTCAGCGCCTTCCAAATTGGCGTAGTGTGTCTCGCTGTCGAGCAGCTCGTTCATTACAAATTTGATATCACGCAGGGGCGCTTTGTACTCAGGCATTGAATCCACCTCAATGTTGGTTGCAGCTGAAGTTGTTGCAGCTATACCGTGGTTTGCTCAGACACCGTGAAGCTCGCGCTTCACAGCCTTAATTAAACACTTGTTTGAAACATACGTTTTGGAGCACAGAATTGTCAAGAGAATTGAGTCAATTTTGTCGGGTTTTGTGTTCTCAAACGTAACGAAGGCGAACGAGAAAGCGCAATATGCCTTTCGCGTTCAGAGCTTTAACCTGAGGGGGGATGTCAAATAAAAATCGAAGTGGCAGCGTCCGAGTCGAATCCGTAACCCTGCATAGCGTATACATTTTGATACGCTTCTGTTGCTTGACGTGACTGATTGTCCTGAGGGCTTTGAGCTTGTCTGGCCTCCTCGGCTCCGCCATCAATACTGGCGCTCTCACCCTCACCCTTGGCCAGTTCCACCTGAGCTTGCAACATAGTTTGCATTGCTTGCGCGGCCACTGCGCGATCCTGCGATGAGGGTTGGGCCGGGGCCATGGCAGCCGAACGAACAACTCGCATCTTCTCGATCGTCGCCTGAGGGTCACCGGCCACAGGAGATACGTCGATGGGCACCTCACCCCCAACCGCGTATTGAGCGCCATCAGGACCACGTTCATACGAGTAGGAGATAGCCCCGGCGTGCTGGCCTCCCACCGCTTGGTGAGCAGCCTCGTGAGCACGCACTTCCCGATCACGGGCTTTGAGCTCGGTGAGTTCTTTCAGTTCGGACTCGGACAGCCCTTGCGGGTTTTCTTTTTCTTGCTCCGGTTTTTCGGTTGATGAGTTGGTATTTTTATCTTCGGAGGCCTGTTCCGGCGCACGTATTGAACGACTTGCACCGTCAGAGGGTTGCTCACCTGAGGTGCTCTCAGATCCAGTAACCACAGGCCCACTGAAACCAGCCACTGAGACGGAGCTAACGGAGGGATAAACCGAGGAAACTTGCGGAGATATGTTCACGGGCGGTATCCGCTGATCAGACCTTAATATCCAACAGAGTGCCTATAGTTTCATCGGCCGTTTTAACGACCTGTGCCGATGCCTCAACACTGCGCTTATAAAGATTAAGCTCGATCATAGGCTCAGCAAGATTGCCCGCCCCTTCTGCACTGCCTTGCGGACCATCTGCACCACCACGGGCGATTTTCCGGGCGGCGTTATCCATCCCGACCATGCCGTCCTGGATGCCCTGAATACCGATACCGAGTGTATTATTAATCATGGAGGCAGATCCCCGTGGCAGACTATTGCCTCAATTAACGCACAAATCTGGTTAATTTTCAAACAACGGAGATATGTTTAGATAGCGAGCCAGAACAGCGGCCATATCCGCCACCGGCACCTCGTCCACGAAGGGCAAAATACCCAAACAGGGCGCGTCTAGATGCGTGACCAGATAATTGAGGGTTTCGTTTTCGCAGCTCATGGGATCGGCTTCCGGATGATTTGCAATCCAACCCGCAACTATCAGTCCATCTGCCCGAATCGCTTCCGCCGTCAGCATGGCATGATTGATACAGCCAAGCTTCAACGGTACCACCATGATAACGCCCAAGCCCATTTCACGAGGCACCGTCGCATAGGTTTCGCGATCGTTCAACGGCACGCGCCAGCCGCCAGCACCTTCGATCAGCATCAAATCCGCGGGCCGCATTTGCAGACCGCGACAAAAACCGATCAAACGCTGAGCACTAAGCTGCTGCCCCGCTTGAACCGCCGCTACATGAGGCGCAATTGCGGGCTCTAAGGCAATTGGGTTGATGACATCGTAAGCAATGGTTTCGGTCACAGCAGCTTGCAGCATCAGTGCATCTTCATTGCGAAGACCTCCCGACGTTCGCTCACAACCAGAGGCAATCGGTTTCATGGCAATGGTGCGTTTACCCTGCGCCTTGGCGGCCTCGAGAATCGAAGCGCTGACGATGGTTTTGCCCACCTCTGTATCAGTACCTGTCACGAAATAGGTTTTCTTTGCCATGGTGTTTATCCTGCTATGGGCTTTTGCCAGTTCAACCAACCGGCCTCGTAAGTCGCGAACACCCGACCAGACCGTGCGCCCGGATAGGCCCTGCACATCGCCCGAAAGCGACCCGGAGCCGTCACTGTCAGACGCCTTTCTTCCCCTTTGAACACGGCTCCCAACTGTTTCAGCTCCCGATTGAGCGCCATTGGTGAGTCATAGAGCAGGCGAATCGGCGACAATTCCAGCGCTGAACCAGTCAAAGTCATCCTCGTCAGGCGCTGCCATTGTTCTGCCGGCACAAACCGATTAACGTGCGGCTGCCCTGGGTCTGCTTTCGCCCACGCTTGCTTGAGCTCTCGCAACGTGCCATCCACCAACGTAGACATCACCAACAATCCGCCCGGTCGCAGCACCCTCTGGCATTCCGCCAGCACAACCTCGGGCTGCTGGCTCCATTGCACCATCAGGTTGCTGAACACCAGGTCAACGCTCCCGTCTGCCAGCGGCAACTGTTCCGCATCGGCATTCAGCCAATTAACACCACCGAATCCTGTAGCTGCCTCCGCTCGCGCTAACATACCCGGAGACAAATCCGCGCCGGTGACCCGAGCCTCGGGATAGCGCGTTGTCAGTTTTCGCGTAAACCAACCGGTGCCGCAGCCCAAATCAAGAATCGACTCCGGACCAAAAGCCTCCGGAATTCGCGACAACATGGTGTCGCCCATCGTTTTTTGCAATCGAGACGCACTGTCATACGTGTGACTGGCACCACCAAACCCCGAGGCAATCGAGGCTTTGGTTCCGGTACCGCCATCCGCGCTAGAAGCCGTGGTTAAATCATTAAAAATATTCATAGGGCCGCCAATAATCGATCCACATGTTCCTCGTTGTGCGCAGCACTCAAGGTCACACGCAACCGTGCCTGCCCTTCGGGCACTGTCGGCGGCCGAATAGCGGTTACCATCACGCCTTGCCGTTCCAAGGTCTGACTCAGCGCCAAAGCTTCCTCATTGCCGCCAATCATGATGGGCTGAATCGGCGTATAAGACGGCATCAATTCGTAGCCCAACGCCTGCGCACCTTCACGAAAACGCGCGATTAACCCATTCAGATGTGTCCGCCGCTGATCATCGGCCTCAATCAGATCCAAGCTGGCGCACGTCGCAGCGGCCATCGCAGGCGGCATCGCCGTTGTGTAAATATACGTTCGCGCTTTTTGCACCAGATAATCCATCAACACCGCCGGACCCGCCACGAAAGCCCCACTGGTACCCACCGCCTTGCCGAGAGTACCAATCAAAACCGGCACATCATCCTCCGACAAACCCGCCGACAGCACACTGCCCCGGCCCTGCGGCCCCAGCACACCAATGCCGTGGGCGTCATCCACCACCAACAAGGCATCGTGGGCCTTACAGGCTCGTGCCAATGCCTTCAATGGCGCCACATCGCCGTCCATGCTGAACACCCCGTCGGTGACCACAACCTTGTGCCCTGAAGTGTCTGCCAACATCGCTTTCAGCGCGTCGACATCCCCGTGCGCATAACGCCGAACCCGGGCTCGGCTAAGAATACAGCCATCAATGATCGAGGCATGATTCAGGCGATCTGAAAAAACCGTGTCGCCCCGCCCCACCAGCGCCGAAATCACACCCACATTTGCCATATAACCCGTAGAAAAAAACAAGGCACTGCTACGCTGGGTAAAATCCGCCAACCGCTCTTCCAAGCGGTGATGAGCATCATGATGACCACACACAAGATGAGACGCAGCCCCACCCAGCCCAGTCTCAGGTAAGGCATTCTTGAGCGCTTCAATGTTGTCGGGATGATTGGCCAAGCCCAGATAATCGTTGCTACAAAACGACAACAACGCCTGACCATCTGCGGTTAACTCCGGCTGTTGCGGGCCAGAGACCAAACGTCGGGTCCGGTAAAGTCCCGTCTGTTTCCGTTGTTCAATCTCGAGGGCAAAATCGCGCATACAGATGACACCAACCGGTTAGGGAAAGGGCAATGCCTTTTAGGAAGCATTAAATGGAATACCCGCCGAATTTCGCTGTGAAGGTCTGGTGCCGCTTTTCGGGACTATAAAGGGCCAGGGATGGCCCGTCCTAAGCGAACAGGGACGTCTTGAGCGTGTCCCGAAAAGCGGCACCAGACCTTCACCGGCACCAAAACTTGACTCTTAAAATCAGGCAGATTCCCGAGAAGCATCGTAAAACATATGCCGCGTAGCCTCATACTCAACAGCCTCGGCCAACTCCTCTTCCTGCTGCTCTTCGGTGGCACACTGCTCCCGCTGCTCAGGACGAATACCCAGCTTACGGAACAGCTGCATATCCGCATCCGCCTCCGGATTAGACGTCGTCAGCAGCTTCTCGCCGTAGAAAATAGAATTCGCACCCGCCAGGAAACACAGCGACTGCATCTGCTCATTCATTTGCTCACGACCGGCCGACAAGCGAACATGCGAAGCTGGCATCATGATCCGCGCCACCGCAAGCATCCGGATAAAATCAAACGGTTCCAGATCCTCCACATCTTCCATCGGCGTTCCCTTCACCTTCACCAGCATATTCACCGGCACACTCTCAGGATGCTGCGGCAAATTCGCCAACTGAACCAACAGCCCCACGCGGTCATCCTCATCCTCACCCATCCCCAGAATGCCGCCGCAGCATACCTTCATACCGGCCTTACGAACGTTGTCCAGCGTATCCAGGCGATCTTGGTAAGTGCGCGTAGTGATGATGTGACTGTAGTACTTCTCAGAGGTGTCCAGATTATGGTTGTAATAGTCCAGACCGGCTTCCGCCAACTCCTTCGCCTCTTCCTCTTTCAGCATGCCCAGCGTCATACACGTTTCCAGACCCAGCGATTTCACCTGCTGAACCATATCCAGAACATAAGGCATATCTTTCTTTGAGGGGCTGCGCCAAGCCGCCCCCATACAGAATCGTGAAGCGCCTTTTTGCTTCGCCGCTTGCGCCTCCGCGACAACCTTTTCAATCTCTAACAACTTTTCTTTTTCAAGGCCGGTGTTGTAATGCCCGCTCTGAGGGCAGTATTTACAATCTTCCGGGCAAGCGCCGGTCTTGATAGACAGCAACGTACTGACCTGCACTTCATTGGGATCAAAATGTTCCCGGTGCACCGACTGAGCGCGGAACAAGAGATCGTTAAACGGGAGATTAAACAGCTCTTGAGCCTCCCGAAGGCTCCAGTCGTGTCGCAGTGCAGTAGCAGTCATGTTCAAGTCCTGTTAACCTTTACAAGGTAATTGGTTTACGGATAAACCACGATGATAAACAGACTGAAACCGCTGTCAACCTTATTGGACCATTTGGTTAACAGGGAAGCGAAAACCGGCCGCTGCGTCACCTGCTTGAACAAACATGCCTACCAAGGCCTGTGCACACCCTGTCGCGCCGACCTTCCCCACAATCGCTTGCATTGCGACACTTGCGCCCTGCCCTTGGCCTTTTCCGGCTCCGTCAGGCGCTGTGGCGAATGTCTTACACAACCACCACCCTTCACACGTTCATTGATCCCCTGGCGCTATCAATTCCCTGTAGACAGCATGATCGGCCGTTACAAATACCAAGGACACCGTAAATTTGCGCGACCGTTGCTCGCGGATTTCACTGACTATCTGGAACGCACCCTGACCGAATCAGAACGTCCGGAACTGCTGATTCCAGCTCCCATGCACTGGCAGCGCCGATGGCAACGTGGGTTCAATCAATCACAGGATATTGCCGAATACCTAGGGCGACGTCTCAAAATCCCGGTCGGAAGCCAAGCGGTTCGGCGCAAACGCAAAGTGCGTGCTCAACGGGGCCTTAACAGAGACGGACGATTGAGTAATCTGAGCTCAGTATTCGAGGTTTGTGCACCGATTCCGGAGCGGGTCGCCATTATTGACGATGTGGTAACAACGGGCGCTACCACGCGAGCACTTGCCATAGAGTTAGCCGGAGCCGGAGCCCGAGACATTCAAATCTGGGCTTTGGCTCGCACCCTCGGCTAACCCAACTGCTGCTTAACGTATTCGGCGATGGCGAGACAGGAGGTCAGGCCCGGCGATTCGATGCCGTAAAGATGAACCAGACCAGCAAGGCCATGAACCTCAGGCCCGTCGATCCGGAAATCCGAAAAACCGCCATCCGGCCCCGCAAGTTTGGGTCGAATACCGGCATAAGCAGGTTGGAGCCGACTAGCATCGAGCGACGGCCACCACTGGCGAATCCCCTCAACAAAAGCCCGAAGCCGACTGGGGTCCACGGTGTAATCTTCTGTATCAACCCATTCAACGTCTGGCCCGAAACGGGCTTGCCCAGCCAGATCCAACGTTAAATGCACACCCAGTCCGCCAGGTTCCGGCAAAGGGTAAATCAAATGATTGAACGGGTGTCGACCGCTGTAGCTGAAATATACGCCGCGGGCCAACCATTGCTCGGGCTTTACTGTCTCCGAAAGACCCAACCAGTCACACGCAAGCCCCGGTGCACCCAAGCCTGCAGCGTTAATCACTTCACTAGCCTCCAAGGTAACCGAAGCATCGGCTCCGACGGTGAGGCGATGGCCGCAGTGTAAGCTTTCCGCGGCGACTACAGGACTGTTCAGCACAAGTTGTCCGCCTGCATCTTCCAACTCACCCAACAGCGACAGCATCAATGCATGGGTGTCGACGATGCCCGTCTGCGATGACCACAGACCCGCCATAGCCCTCACCTTCGAGCACTGCGCTTTCACTGTATCACCTGAGGCCAGATGCAGATGAACCCCGTTCGTTTCCGCCTGCCGGTGAATAGCATCGAGCCTCGCCGCCTGACGTTCGTCGGTCGCTACAATCCATTTACCGCATTTACGATGCCCCACCTTTCTACTGACACAATATTCGTAGAGCAACTCGCGCCCCCGCACGCAAAAAGCCGCTTTGAGGGAATTCGCCGGATAATAAATACCGGCATGAATCACCTCGCTGTTCCGGGAAGAAATTCCTTCGCCAAACCTCTCGCCGCTTTCAAGTACCAAAACCTCACGCCCCGACAGGGCCAGCTCACGAGCAATGGCCAGACCCACAACTCCGGCTCCGATGACAACCGTTTGAACTTTGTAGCTTTCGCAATCCACTTTTCAGCCCTGCTAATCAATCCACTGCCTGAAATTAACCCAGATAGCCCAGCGTTGCATTACCTGAGCTTTCAGAACCGTTATACTTTACCCCAAGCGCAACGGATGCACGGAGCATGGAAAATGTCCGACAGGAAGCAGTTTCTAACGGTAATGATCGTCGCCGCACTCTTTGTAGGCTGGATTGCTTGGCGTGGCTTTGAAGTCACTAGCCTGAACGACCAACTGAAAGCTGACAAAGTGGTTTCCAGCTACCCTTATCAACACCGGGTATTACGAGTAGAAGGTGACACGGCCACCATCAGTTCGCTTCGGTCCCACAGCCTTTCAACACAACAGGCCTTGTCAGTGGTGTTTCCCGGGATGAAGCATCTGGCCGACACCCATCGCGACTGGCAAAAAGCAGAACGGGAACTGGCTCAGGTTCAGGCGCGGGCTGGGGACATTGTGTTGGCATCTCCGAGCATTAACCGCGTGCGCTGGGAACTGGATGAAAACTGGTACCATTTACAATTCATGAAGTCACAACAACACTCGGCCTTCTGATTACTATGCAAAACGAGTCCTCTGACATAACCACTTCCCCCCATCCGTACGACACCCTGAAACCGGAAATTATTCTGGATGCCATGGAAGAAGCCGGTTTCGCCGTCAGTGGACGGCTGTTTGCGTTGAACAGTTATGAAAATCGGGTGTATCAGGTCGGATTGGACGAAGGCTCTCCGGTCATCGCGAAATTTTATCGCCCCAGCCGCTGGTCTGATGCCGCCATCCACGAAGAACACGAATTTACGCTGGACCTGCAAGCTGCAGACATTCCTGTCGTCGCCCCTCTGACATTGCGCAACGGCAACACTCTAGGCCTCCATGGCGACTTCCGTTTCGCGGTATTTCCTCAACGTGGGGGCCAGGCACCGGACACCAGCGTAACCGATACGCTCTATCGCCTGGGCCAATGGCTAGGCCAAATCCACAATCTGGGCGCAACCAAAAGCTTCGAGCATCGGCCAGGATTTGACCTGATTCGGGGGCTAGAAGAACACAACGCTTTACTCGTTAACGGCGGCTGGATTCCTAACGATCTTCGGCCCGCCTGGGACAGCCTGATCCCGGATTTAATCGATGGCTGCAAGCAGCGCATGGACGACGCTGGCGATGTAAATACGCTCCGGATCCACGGGGATTGTCACGCGGGTAATATTCTTTGCCGTGACGAAGCCATGCTGTTTGTCGATTTAGACGACTGCCGCACTGGCCCCGCCGTGCAAGATATGTGGCTGCTGTTGAACGGTGAAACGAATGAGCGCGGCAGTCAGCTGGGCGAGCTGCTTGAAGGCTACGAAACCTTCCGGGATTTTGATCGCCGGGAACGGCATCTGATAGAACCCCTACGCTGCTATCGCCAAATTGCCCACTGCGCATGGCTGGCAAGGCGCTGGGAAGATCCTGCATTCCCCCGTTTTTTCCCCTGGTTTGCGCAGCCGCGTTTCTGGTCTGACCAAGTCCTGTCCCTGCGGGAACAACTCTCTGCCCTGCAAGAGCCAGCTCTAACGCTTCCGGGACAATTCTGAACACTGACTTCTCAAAGAGGTAACCATGAGCGAAAGTGAAAACCGCTATTCGGCACGTGCCCTTATTGTGACCGCGGTGATTGCCATCATCAGCACAGTAACGGCACTGGAGGTTGGCGGAAAAATCAAGCATTCGGACAATAAAGACCATGTTCCCGTAGGCGACTTCCAAGCCATTCACGTGGCGCCGGGTGAAGAATTTCGGATGTCTCGCAAGCCCTCCGGGCTGCACGCGGTGTGTGAAAACGGTTATCTTGCCATTGCAGCCGACGTCGACCCTTCGTTCCGCGGTATTCTGGTGGACTACAAGAATCGTGGTGTGCGCTGTGCCCGGCCATCGCCAACCGATCGGGATCCGGTAAAACCTAAAGTCGGGGATAGCGATGAGCCGTAAAAAACCAGCGCAAGTACCGCAAATGACGGATCGCCTGTTCGCTACCGAGCGCAACCCTGAAGACTTTCGTTTTGATGCCTCAGTGGCTCGAGTCTTTCCGGATATGATTCGGCGTTCGGTACCCGGTTACACCACGATCATTCCGATGATCGAGGTCATTACCGAGCAATACGTTCAACCTGGCTCTCACTGCTACGATCTGGGCTGTTCATTGGGCGCCTCGACACTGGCCATGCGCCACGGAATTCCCCATTCCGACTGCACATTGGTGGGGGTGGACAACTCCCGCGCCATGATCGAGCGATGCGAACACTATGTCGCGCTCGACGACCACGAGCTGCCGGTTTCCCTGCGCTGCGAAGACATTCTGACCACAGAGCTGAGCCGCGCTTCGGTTACCACCCTCAACTTCACGCTTCAGTTCGTCCCGCCTGAAAAGCGAAAAGATCTACTGGCACGAATCGCCGATGCCACCCTCCCGGGCGGCGTACTGATTCTGTCTGAAAAAATCCGTTTCGAATCCGAGACGGAACAGGACACCCAAACTCAGCTGCATCATGAGTTCAAACGCGCCAATGGTTACTCGGATCTGGAGATCAGCCAGAAACGGGCGGCGATTGAAAACATCATGATTCCCGAAACCCTGAACACCCACAAGCAACGGCTTCTCGACACCGGCTTTGATCAAGTACTGGTGTGGTATCAGTGTTTCAACTTTGTTTCCATGCTGGCCATCAAGAACCCTTAACCTCCGGACCCTGCGACACCTATGGCTGCTTTCGACTGGCGCGAACATTTCTCCTCGTTTATCGATTATCTCAACAACAGCGATCAGGCCGCATGGGCCGAGGTTTTGACAGCCCAGCTGATACGCCGTTTCGAAGACAACCCACACGGTGACATGGCACGCTGGCACGCAGCGCTTGAAGCCTTACCGACAGACATTCCCGCTAAAGTGGAACTGAATGCGTCTGCCGTGACCGTGACCACTGAGCAACCATTAAGCGAACCGGATGCCGAAAATCTGGAGCTTGGGTTACGCGGCTTAATGCCCTGGCGCAAAGGCCCCTTCAATTTTTTCGACACCCACGTGGATACCGAGTGGCGTTCAGACTGGAAATGGGATCGGGTCGCGCCCCACCTTGCTGATTTGAAAGGGCGCGCTATTCTCGATGTCGGTTGCGGCTCCGGTTACCACTGCTGGCGCATGGCCGGCGCCGGCGCTCGACAAGTCGTGGGCATCGACCCCGGCTTATTGTTCATGTTTCAGTTTTTGGCGGTGAAAAATTATCTCGGCAAAACTCCCGTCGATCTTTTGCCAATACGCATGGAAGATCTGCCGGAAAACCTCGAACATTTCGACACCACTTTCTCGATGGGCGTGTTGTATCACCGACGCTCACCGATTGACCACTTGCTTGACCTGAAAGGTACCTTACGCCGAGGTGGTGAACTGGTCCTGGAAACATTGGTTGTGGACGGCCCCGAAGGCTTCACTCTGATGCCGGAAGATCGTTATGGTCAGATGCGTAACGTCTGGTTCTTGCCCAGCTGCCCTACCTTGATTCGATGGCTCGAACGCGCAGGCTTCCGCAATGCTCGCGTGGTAGATGTCAGCGACACGACCACCGAAGAACAACGGCAAACCGACTGGATGCGGTTCAACTCATTGGCTGACTTCCTGGATCCAAACGATTCCTCAAAGACCATCGAAGGCTATCCCGGCCCGAAACGGGCAACGATCATTGCCGAGAAGCCCTGACCGCATATTCGGCCATAAAAAAACCGCCTGAAGCTCACGCTAAAGGCGGTTTTTTTGACTCTGAAGCTTATTCCCCGAACGGGTGCCTCAGAGTGATCGTCTCTACACGATCAGGGCCAGTAGAGATGATATCGATCGGCGCTTCGATTTGCTCTTCCAGGAAGCGGATATACGCTTTTGCATTCTCCGGCAGTTCCTCAACAGTGGTCAAGCCAAAGGTGCTTTCACTCCAGCCCGGCAGCTCCTCGAAGATCGGCTCAATATCCTTGAAGGTATCGCAACCAATCGGCGGACGAGTAATCTCTCCGTGCGGCGTTTTGTAGCCGACGCACACCTTCACGGTTTCCAATCCGTCTAGAACGTCCAGCTTGGTCAGGCAGATACCCGACACACTGTTTATCTGAATCGCGTGACGCAAAGCGACAGCATCGAACCAACCACAACGACGGGAACGACCAGTCGTGGTACCGACTTCGTTACCTTTAACCGCCAGGTGCTCACCCATGTCGCAAAACAATTCCGTCGGGAACGGGCCTGAGCCAACACGCGTGGTGTAAGCTTTGGTAATACCCAGCACGTAATCCAGATACAGAGGTCCAAAGCCAGAACCAGTTGCCGTGCCGCCAGCGGTAGTGTTGGACGAAGTTACGTAAGGGTAGGTGCCGAGATCGATATCAAGCAAAGAACCTTGAGCACCCTCAAACAGGATGTGCTCGCCGCGCTTGCGGTGATCGTGCAGGATGTCGGTTACGTCCGCCGCCATTGGCAGAATTTCTTCCGCCATCTGCTTCAGTTCAACCAAAGCTGCATCGATGTCTTCGGCCTCTTCTTTGAAATATTCCGTCAGCACAAAGTTGTGGTAAGACATGATCTCACGAAGCTTAACCTCGAAGTCTTCCATGTTGTACAGGTCACCCACACGAACGCCACGTCGAGAAACCTTGTCTTCGTAGGCCGGGCCGATACCACGGCCAGTCGTACCGATTTTGTCTTCGCCCTTCGCCCGCTCACGTGCCTGATCAATGCGAACGTGGGTACGCAAAATGATCGGGCATGCCAGACTGATCTTCAGGCGCTCACGAACCTCAACGCCGTTGGCTTCGAGTTCACGAACTTCTTTAAGCAACGCTTCCGGTGACAGAACAACGCCATTACCGATCAAGCAGTGGACATTCTTCCGCAAAATACCGGAAGGGATCAGGTGCAACGCCGTCTTCTTGCCCTCGATGACCAGTGTGTGGCCGGCATTGTGACCGCCCTGAAAGCGCACCACTGCTGACACTTTTTCTGTCAGAAGGTCAACGATCTTGCCTTTACCTTCATCACCCCACTGGGTACCCAGCACAACAACATTTTTACCCATGATTCTCTCTCACATCAGGCGGCCCGAAGGAACGCGCCTTGCACATTTACTCAGGAATATTCGTTGAATACCGGCGATAAAATCAGCCCAGCATTTCCACAACCCATTGCCCGTCTTTTTTCACCAACTGACGATCACAACCTTGCAACGCGGGATCTGCAGGTTCGTCACCCGGCAATTGTCTAATCACAGTTTCCGTCATTCGCAGACCAGAAATCACACCTTCAAGCGCGGACTCTTCAACTGCAGGTGCCCATATAGCCCCTGAGTGATGGTGTACACGCTCACCCAGAGACACCAACGCGCGAATGTCCAGACTGAAACCGGTTGCAGGCCGGGCACGTCCAAAATCACTGCCAATGGCATCGTAACGACCACCCTTGGCGACCGCATCACCATGACCGGGAACATAGGCAGCAAATACCAAGCCGGTGTGATAGTTGTAGCCACGCAATTCGCAGAAATCGAAGCCCAAACTGACTTCCGGGAAATCACGGCTTAGCATCTCCACTACGCGGGTCAGCTTATTTAAAGCTGCATCGAGCGCTTCAGATGCACCACCCAATATCACTCGAGCCTGCTCCAACGCTTCTACTCCACCGTTTACACGAGCGAGATCACACAAACGGGCGCCTGCCGAGCCAGGTTCACAGTCACCCAGCAACCGGTCCAATTCCGGAACCGACTTTCGAGCCATTGCGTCAAAAACAGCCGCTTCGGTGTCTTTATCAAACCCAGAGCTGGCAATCAGGCTTTCATAAATAGAAACGTGAGCCAGATCCAGATGCACACGCGGCAATCCGGCTACCCGAAGGGCTTCCAGCATCAGGCTGATGATTTCCATATCCGCCGCTTCTGAGGTGCTACCAAACAACTCACACCCGGCCTGTATCGGCGTTCGTCCTGTCAGCATATGACGCGGGCGGGTATGCAACACATGACCGGCATAACAAAGGCGGGTAATACCTTCCTGGCCCAGCGTGTGCGCATCAATCCGAGCGGCTTGCGGTGTCATATCGGCCCGCACACCCATCATGCGGCCGGTGAGTTGATCGGTCAGCTTGAACGTCTGCAACTCCAGGTCGTGTCCGGTTCCTGTAAACAGGGACTCCAGGTACTCGATCAGGGGCGGGATAACCAATTGGTAACCCCAGCGTTGGCAGGTGTCCATTACATCCCGGCGCAGGGACTCGATCCGTCCGGCCAGCGGAGGAAGAATGTCTTCAACTCCATCTGGCAGTAACCAGCGATCAGATACTGTCATGAGATTCTGTTGTCCGTTTTTCCGTCACCGGCTCAGATGCCGGGGGAATGACTCAGGGTTCAAGATGCTAGGCGAAGAAATGCCCAAACAAAACCGGAAAGATTCTACACCCTTGGCAGACACAAAAAAACCGGAATACCTAGGTATTCCGGTTTTCCTTTCGAGCCAACTGTTTTAGTTGACGCCCGCCGGGTCCTTCAGGAACTTCATGAAAGCACTGTCGGAGTCGATAACCATGATGTCATCTTTGCCGGCAAATGTTTTCTCGTAAGCCTGCAAGCTACGGTAAAAGCTGTAAAACTCTTGATTGCTGCCATAAGATTCGGCATAAATTTGAGCCGCTTCACCGTCACCTTCACCTCGGGTTGTTTCCGCTTCGGCAAAGGCATTTGCCAAGGTTACGGTTTGCTGGCGATCTGCGTCAGCACGAATCCCTTCCGCCAATTCCAAACCGCGGGAACGAAATTCCTGAGCCAGTTTATGACGCTCAGTCGCCATCCGACGATAAACGTTTTCACTGACTGCGCCCGGGAACTCGATCGCTTTAACCCGAATATCCAGAATTTCAATACCAAATTCTTTCACTGCGGTTTCGTTGGCACGATCTCTCAGTGCATGCATCAACTCATCACGCTGACCGGAGACCACTTCGTGCATGGTCCGCACACCAAACTCATCACGCAAGCCGTTATCGACTCGAGACAAAATCAGTGTTTCCGCACGGCGCTCATCGCCGCCGGTCGCACGGTAGAACTGGTCTACGTCACGGATTTTCCAAGCCACGTACGAATCCACATCCAGAGGTTTTTTCTCGATGGTGAGGTACTGACGCGACGGAAGATCCATGGTCAGAACCCGAATATCGAACTCCCGAATCTGATCAATGACCGGCACTTTGAAGTGGATACCCGCCTGAATATCGGTTTGAACCAACTCACCAAAACGGAGCTTCACACCACGGTGCGTCTCAGGAATGATGAATACACTAGACAGCACGAGCAGGACGACGATAAGAGTGCCTGCAAGGCCCAATACACCTTTAGGTCCCATAACTTATCTACTCCTCCGAGTGTTTCCATCCTGACGCGCGCGCAGCTCTTGAAGAACTTGATCGGTCAGCGTCTGAACGTCGACTTGCTGATCACCTGACTGGGATGAACGGGACCCGGAGTTCGACATCCGCCCCTGAGTCAGCCTGTCCAAAGGCAGGTACATCATGTTGCCGCTACTTTCGGTGTCCACAAAGATCTTGCTGCTATTACCCAAAACCTGCTCCAGGGTTTGAATATACATACGTTCACGCGTAACCACCGGAGCCTGTTCGTACACAGCCAGCAACTGATTGAAACGCGCAGTTTCACCGCGAGCCCGCTCAATCACTTCGGCCTTATAAGCGTTGGCTTCTTCAATCATACGCTGAGCTTGCCCCCGCGCTTCCGGAACGATCTTGTTACGGTAAGTCTCGGCTTCTTCTTTCGCACGCTGCTCATCTTCACGAGCCCGCTGAACCTCGCGGAAAGCATCTTGCACGGCCGCAGGGGGCTGTGTGCTTTCAACGTTCACCCGAACGATTTCCAGACCGGTGCCGTACTCTTTCAGGAAGCTTTGCAGACGCTGTTCAACGCGAACAGCCAATTCCGCACGCCCTTCCGTCAATACGTCATCCAGCGAAGAACTGCCCACTTCGTGACGCAGGGCGCTGTCGGTCGCAAAGGCCAGCGCCTGATTAGAATCCCGTACATTCAGAACGTAAGCCCTGGCATCGCCAACCCGGTACTGAACCTGCAGATCCACGGTTACCAAATTTTCGTCTTGAGTCAGCATTTGACCGCTGGAACGCGCAGAGCGAACGTTGGTCACGCGGACTTTAGTTGCCGAATCAATCAACGGCACCTTGAAACGCAGCCCTGGGCTTTCAGTGCGACTGAATTCACCGAAGCGCAGCACGACTGCTCGTTCCTGTTCGTCTACGGTGTAGAACGATTGGTACAGAACATAACCGAACGCCAATATGGCGGCGATGGCCAAAATGGCACCAAAACCACCGTTTTTGCTACCAGACCCTGAGCTGCCATTGTTGCTAGAGCCGCCTTTGCCGCCCAGCATACGATTTAGCTTATCGAGCCCCTTTTTCAGAGCCTCGTCCAGATCTGGTGGCCCCTGATCATTGCCGCGACGACCACCGGTTCCCCAGGGATCGTTGTCGTTACGGTTACCACCCGGTTCATTCCAGGCCATAGTTCTCTCCGTTCGTGTTTATTCGAATGGCTGCAAATACTAGGGATTTATAAAGCCCCCGGCAATAGGCGGCGTAATTCACAGTGCTCGATCTTCCAACCGAACCTCATCTTGGCTAACACCTGCCCGGCTGAGCAACTGCATCCAATCGCGATTCTGCAGCCGCACTTCTACTACGGTATCACCACTTTCCCGATGCTCTTCACTCAGTACAGAACCTGCCTCATGCAACAAGGCACGAAGCTTACCGTCTGCTGGCCCAAGCAACACAAAATGGTGAACCACATCTTCTGCAAGACGTTCTACAACGGCATCAAAGAGCAGGTCCATACCTGCTCCGGATATCGCCGACACCCAAACCCTCACCGGAATACCGTCTTCGTTACGATCGATTCGGGCTTCAAAATCATCCAGCAAGTCTATCTTGTTGAAAACCTGCAGTTGAGGCACCTCATCGGCACCAATTTCCAACAACACGTTTTCCACTTGTTCGATGTTTTCATCACGGCGCTCATCATGGCAATCAATGATGTGCAGCAGTATCGATGCCTGCCGGGTTTCTTCCAGCGTCGCACGGAAGGCTTCAACTAATTTGTGCGGTAGGTGGCGAATAAACCCTACGGTATCCGCCACTACGACCGAACCAATATCAGGAAGTTCCAACTTGCGAAGAGTCGGGTCAAGAGTTGCGAATAGCTGATCGGCCGCGTAAACCGTCGATGTGGTGACCTGATTAAACAAGGTCGACTTGCCCGCGTTGGTGTACCCCACTAGGGATACGGTTGGAACGTCCGCGCGTTTACGAGCCCGTCGCCCCTGATCCCGCTGTTTACGGACCTTTTCCAACCGTTTATGAATCGACTTAATGCGCTCTCGCAGCAAGCGTCGGTCGGTTTCCAACTGGGTTTCGCCCGGTCCACGCAAGCCGATACCACCCTTTTGCCGTTCTAGGTGGGTCCAACCACGCACCAATCGTGTCGACATATGTTCAAGCTGCGCCAGCTCAACCTGCAGTTTACCCTCATGGGTGCGAGCACGCTGGGCAAAAATGTCGAGAATAACACCGGTTCGGTCTAATACCCGACACTTGAGCTCATGCTCGATGTTGCGCTCCTGGCTCGGGCTCAAAGCGTGGTTAAACAACACCACATCGGCTTCGCTGGCCACTATCGCGTCGCGAATTTCCTCGAGTTTACCTTCGCCAACGAATAGCCGGGGGCTGGGCTGTTTCCGTGTACCGGTCACCATATCTACCGGTTCGACACCCGCCGAAGTTACCAGCTCATGAAACTCACCCGGGTCTTCAGAACCATCGTGGGCGGTGAACTCGATGTGTACGAGAACCGCTCGCTCTCCAACGTCAGGACGTTCAAACAAAATATAATCAACTCCATAAAAACAAACACCCGCGGCCAGCTCAGCTCAAAGGCTGCCCTGCACCGCGGGTGTTAGAACCGGAAACACCGGTGTTTAACCTTCAGCTTCTTCCTCTCCCGGATTCGCTTGCGGCAAACGAACATTGCGAGCAGGCACAACCGTGGAAATAGCGTGCTTATAAACCATCTGGCTAACGGTGTTTTTCAGCAAGATTACGAACTGATCGAAAGACTCGATCTGGCCCTGAAGCTTGATGCCGTTAACCAAGAAAATAGAAACGGGAATGCGTTCCTTGCGCAGAGCATTGAGGTAAGGGTCTTGTAAGGAATGCCCTTTTGACATGAGTATTCTCCTGTTAGAGGTAGGTGCAGATCGTCAATTAGCAACGTTAAATGTGGTGTGCAGACCTGACTTTTTCAAGGTTTCCAGCACCATTTGTAAGTTATTACTATCCAGCCACTGTATATCAGGCCATTTTCGCAACCAGGTCAGCTGGCGTTTCGCCAATTGGCGCGTTGCCGCCATGCCTTTGTTCAAATAGGTTTCGTGATCGCATTCACCAGACAGGTATTCCCACGCCTGGCGGTAGCCAACGCAACGCATGGAGGGCAAATCAGGATTGAGATCACCCCGTCCCATCAGCTGCCGGACTTCGTCCAGAAACCCTGCATCTTGCATCGCCAGAAAGCGCCTACGAATTCTCTCGTGAAGAATCTTGCGGTCTGTCGGAGCAAGTGCAAACTGAAAAACAGTATACGGCAGGTCGGCACTTTCGTCTGCCTGCCACTTGGTGAAATAGGTGTAATCCTTGATATCCGACGATTTTTGCGCTTCGAAGGATCCCGAACTGGCCTGCCAATAGGCGGAAATCGGCTTACCGGTTAACCGAATTACCTCAATTGCTCGCATAAGGCGTTGGCGATTGTTGGGATGAATGATCTCTGCGGCAACCGGATCTTTAACAACCAGTTCATCGTACAAGGATGCCCACCCCTGAGCTTCGGCATCTTTCTCGATCTGGGCTCTTAGCTCCGGATCAGCAGATGGCAGCTTCGACATGCCGTTCAACAAGGCTTTGAAATACATCATGGTGCCACCGACCAACAGCGGTATCCGGCCTCGCTCGGTAATCTCAGCCATTTCCGCCAAAGCGTCCCGCACAAAATCTGCGGCAGAGTATGTTTCCGACGGATCACAAATATCAATCAGCCGGTGAGGTGCCGTCGCCAGTTCGTCGGGTGTCGGCTTGGCGGTGCCGATGTCCATGCCACGGTAGATCATGGCTGAATCAACACTGACGATCTCGCACGGCAAATGCTCACACAACGCCATGGCCATATCGGTTTTACCCGATGCTGTGGGGCCCATTAGGAAAATAGCGGGGGGAAACACTGACTGTTGTTCGCCTGCCATCTTCTTTAACGCCCCCTCAGGAACAGTTTGTCCAGCTCGGACAGCGTCATCAGCGTCCAGGTCGGGCGACCGTGGTTGCACTGACCACTGCGCTCCGTGGCTTCCATGTCTCTCAACAGGGAATTCATTTCAGGGATGGTTAACTGTCGATTGGCCCGCACGGAGCCGTGACAAGCCATGGTGCCGAGTAGTTCGTGGGTCACCGCTTCAACACGATCGCTTTGCCCGTTCTGGATCAAATCTGCCAAGACGTCACGCACCAACTGTTCGGTATCTGCTCCGCGTAACAACGCAGGTATTTGCCGAACCGCCAGCGTTTCGGGACCAATCCGCTCTATTTGCAGCCCTAGCTGTTGCAACTCGTCACCGTGGTTTTCCGCCAGCGCAGCTTCTTTTTGGCTGACAGCCAGCGACACCGGCACCAACAGTGGCTGGCTCTTCAAGTCCTGCTCCACCAACGCCCGTTTCATGCGCTCGTAGGTAATCCGCTCATGCGCCGCGTGCATGTCCACCACAATCATGCCCGTTCGGCTCTGGGCAAGGATGTAGATGCCATGAAGCTGTGCAATGGCATAACCCAGCGGCGGCTCATCCTCGCCATCTTGGGGCGGTGTGGGCACCGGCTGCGACTCGAACGGGTCGGGGCGAGTCTCGTTGGTCACACCGCCACCCGCATTGAGCGAGTTATAGAAAGCCATTTGATCACTGGCTTTCCAATCCTGCTGTGGCTGGGTTGGTGCCGTAGTGCTGTAGCCCGTATTGTACGAAGGTACATGCGAAGGCGTGGTGCCCTGAGACAGCGGATAGGCTTCAGGACCGGCTCCCGACTGGGGCACTTGGGTTTCATGGCCCACCGCCTGCGCTTCGGCACCTCTGAAATGGTCGGCCGGGCGCACGTCTGCCAGCGCTCTGTGCAAGGTACGGAAAATGAAGTCGTGCACCAGCCGGCCATCGCGAAAACGCACTTCGTGCTTGGTCGGGTGAACGTTCACATCCACCGTGGCCGGGTCTACTTCGAGGTAAAGCACAAACGCCGGATGGCGATTATTGTATAGCACGTCGCGATAGGCCTGACGCACCGCATGCGCCACCAACTTATCCCGAATCACGCGGCCATTGACGAAGAAATACTGTAGGTCCGCCTGACTACGGGAGAACGTCGGCAGTGCGACCCACCCCCATAGACGCAAACCACTGGCTTCGGCCTCGATGACAACGGCATTATCAATAAATTTCTGGCCGCAGAGCGAGCTGATTCGACGCTCTTTATCGAGATTCGATTCAGCCGGCCGCAAGCTTTGTATCACACGCTGGTTATGGCGCAGGGTAAACCCTGCATCGAAACGACTAAGCGCCTGCCTGCGGATGGATTCATCAACGTGATTGAATTCGGTTTTTTCGGCACGCAGAAATTTACGGCGTGCGGGGGTGTTGAAAAACAGATCACGTACTTCAACGGTGGTACCAACCGGGTGCGCAGCCGGTGAGATCTTCGCGTCCATGTCCCGGCCTTCGACCTCCACCCGGGCGGCCGCTTCTTGCTCTGCCGTGCGCGAGGTCAACGAGAGACGCGATACCGAACTGATACTGGCCAGTGCTTCACCCCGGAACCCGAGCGTGCCAACGGCCTCGAGGTCATCCAAGGTCAGGATTTTACTGGTGGCATGCCGACTCAGAGCCAGCGGTAGGTCCGCTTCTGCGATGCCGAAGCCGTCATCCCGAACCCGAATTAGCTTTACACCGCCTTGCTCCAGCTCAATATCAACCCGGCTGGCGCCGGCATCCAGAGCGTTCTCCACCAGTTCTTTAACAACAGACGCGGGACGCTCCACCACTTCACCGGCGGCTATCTGGTTTGCAAGCCGGGGCGAGAGCAATTGAATGTGGGGCATAGCCGGGAACTACCTCTTGGTCAGGATGAGGGGATACGTATGGTTTGCCCTACCATAACACGATCGTTGTTCATCCCGTTAAAGCGCATCAGTTCACTGACGGTGGTCTGATTTTCACGCGCTACACCGGACAGCGTATCGCCTTGTTGTATCCGGTACTGCCCGACTCGACCACCGCCTTTGCGATTGTCCTTTTGCCACGCCAACAAGGTTCCTGGAGGGGGGCTGCGCCGGAAATAATCGTGAATACCGTCCATCATGGCCCTGGCCAGCTTTTCACGATACCACCCTGCTGACAGGTTCTTTTCTTCTTTGGGGTTCGAAATAAAGCCCGCTTCCACCAAAATCGAAGGGATGTCCGGCGATTTGAGCACCGCAAACGCTGCTTGTTCTACACCCGGCTTATGCAGTTTGGCGACGCTGCCAAGCTGCCCTAACACGGAACTCCCTACACCCAGGCTGGCATTGATACTTGCGGTCATCGACAAATCGAGCAAGACGCCGGCCAGCATTTCATCCCGACCTTCCAGCGACAAAGCGCCGGTACCACCAATCAAATCCGAACGATTTTCACTTTGAGCCAGCCAACGCGCCGTTTCACTGGTCGCTCCGCGCTGAGACAGGGCAAACACCGAAGCCCCGCTTGGTTGCGGCGTTCGAAAGGCATCGGCATGAACCGATACAAACAAATCGGCATTGTGCTTACGGGCCAGAATCGTTCGGTTTCGCAAACCGATATAGTAGTCCCCGGTACGGGTGAGCTTGGCCTTAAAACCGGACTGTTTGTTCACCAAATCCGCTAAGGTTTTCGCCATTTTCAGAACCACGTCTTTTTCGCGGGTGCCTCGTGGCCCGATTGCCCCGGGATCTTCGCCACCGTGACCGGCATCAATGACCACGACAATGTCACGCTTCCCGGCTGAGTTCTGCGTAACCGTCGGGCTCGCCGCCTTTTCCAGCCGCGTTCCGGATTCATCAATCAGGTCTACCACCAAACGATGGCCGTACTGCTGGTTGGGCTCGAGCACAAAACTACGAGGTTTGATGTCGGTTTTCAGATCCAGCACAACCCGAAGATCTGTCCCGTTTCTAGCCGCGGTTCGGATTCGTTTAATCGGACTCCCCGACAGATCTACTTTGCTGAAATCGGCGCGTTTGGTGGTGTTTTTTATATCAATCACCAATCGAGACGGACTGGAAAGGGAAAACATGTTGTGCTCCACTTTACCGGCCGTATCCAGCACCAGACGGGTATGGTCGGGCGCAGGCCATATGCGCACGCTTTCAACCTTAGTGGCTGCATGAACAACGCTTGTCGCGAGCGCCAGCAGTATACACAGTGCGATTCTCATGAATCCGGCCCTATCAATTCAATTTGATTTAACAACGAGGCGCCCAACTCAGAACGCGCTCTTAAAATCACGGCCCGCCCCTCGCTTTGCCGCTCCAACTGGATCTCGATATCCGGCTCAGGCAACACACCTTCGCCCCGCTCCGGCCATTCGATCAAACATAAATTATCCGCTGAAAAATAATCACGGATGCCCATGTATTCGAGCTCTTCCGGGTCACCCAAGCGGTACAGATCAAAGTGGTAAACGGGTGGCGTTAAATGCTCATAAGGCTCTACGAGCGTATAAGTCGGGCTTTTCACCGCGCCTTCGTGGCCTAAACCACGCATGACACCCCGGCTGAGGGTGGTTTTCCCCATCCCCAAATCACCTTCCAGAAAGACGGTAAGGCTCTGCTCAGACTGTTTCGCCAGCCGAGCTAGCTCACCGCCCAGGCGTTGCGTTTCCCCTTCCCCGTCCAGAAACAACCGGCGCTCGATACCTATGATGCTCATTCTTCCTCCCGGTGATTTCTGACGCCGATAACGTCGGTTTCCTTCAAAACAAAAGGTAAATCGTTGATAACATCGGTGGGCAACATAGCCATGTAGCCCAGTCGTTCAGCCGCCTTATCCCCAGCGGTCAAGTGCGCCGATGCTGCTGCAACGGTCGACAATCCAATGTCGTTTAACTGGCCGATAAAAGCGCCCAGCATGCCCGACAGGACATCACCCATGCCCCCGGTCGCCATTCCCGGATTGCCACCAGCAATCACAACGGGCATTTCGGAGCCCGTGGCGATGACGGTTCCTGCTCCTTTAAGCAGCACCACACCGCCCCAAATTCGCTGAATCTTCTGCGCAGCGACCAGCCGATCCGCCTCAACCTCTGCAACGCTGCACCCAAGCATCCGGCTTGCTTCACCCGGATGCGGAGTAAGCACATGCTGACCAAAAGGAATCGCCGCGCGGGTTGCCATCACATTAAGCGCATCGGCATCCAGCACTCTCGGCTTCGTGCTACGCAGTACCTGCTGCAACATTTGCTGCCCCCAAGCCGACTTACCGATTCCGGGGCCACACACAATCACATCCGCTTGCTCGATCAGTGTGGTCAACTCTGAACCGTGGACCACCCCGCGCACCATCACATTCGGACAACGCACCAGCGCAGCGGTCACATGCTCCGGCCGAGTCGCCAGTGACACCAGCCCTGCGCCTGCGCGCGAAGCCGCCTCGGCTGCCATAATGCCTGCACCACCGAAGCCGAAATCACCCGCTACAATCAGCACATGACCAAACCGCCCTTTGTGGGCATTGAGCGGCCGCGGTAAAAAACCGGCTTTGCAGTCCCGCCAGCGAGCAAGGCGCGCAACCGGCTGCTCTGAGCACCCATTTATTTGCTCGTGCGTCGCCAGAGGCTCAAACACCACCTCGCCACAAACTGCGGGACCCATTCCGGTATACAACCCGGCTTTGGCACCGATGAACGTAACGGTTAACTCCGCTTGAACCACATTGCCTGCCGCTGCACCCGTTGAGGCGTCAAGGCCAGACGGTAAATCGACGGCCAACACTGGCCGTTTTGCCTGATTAACGGCACGAATCACCTCGGCAAACGGCGCTAGTGGCGCACCGATCACCCCGGTACCGAGCAGAGCGTCTACAATCACATCCGAGGCCAACAGCTTCTCTTGAAGCAACCTTTCCGCTAAATCGGAAATTTCCGTTATCGGCACACTTTCCGTCTTCGCAGCTTCGAACGCTCGCAGAGCATCTCCCGTGAGTTTTGAGCTCGGAGCCACTGCAACACACTCTACATAAATGCCCAAGCGCTGCGCATTGGCCGCAATGAGATAACCATCGCCCCCATTGTTTCCCGCACCGCATAACACCAACAGCGAGCCGAGCGACGACCAATGCTTCCTGAGCTGCCGAAATCCTGCCCGGGCCGCTGCCTGCATCAAGTCGAAACCATCAATTCCCTGTTCTTCAATAAGATAGCGATCCATCGCTCGTACGGAGTCGGCGGAATACAAGGCTTCTGGTAGACTGTCCGCGTAGCGCATGGGGCATCCCGCTAAAGAAAACGGTTTAAGTAAATTGGCCAGATACCTGTAAAGCATAGCAAAACAGGAAAAAAGGTCATAACTTAATCAAATTAAATCTCCGCAGGCTTTCACCGCCGAAGGCTCCGTCATGGTCACCAGTACAGACAATACGCCCTCGAACACCTCACTCGACGACCTGCCAGATAAAATCCGTCAGTGGGCCAAAGAGCTGGGATTTTCTGACGCGGGCATTACTTACGCCGATACCGGCCCCCATGCGGAGCGCCTAAAACAATGGCTGGCCGCCGGCTATCACGGCGACATGGCCTATATGGCCGACCATGGCGACAAACGTTATACCCCGGATTCTCTGGTGCCAGACACCCAGCGGGTTATTTCAGTGCGTTTAGATTACCTGCCCTCTCCGGACAACCCGAAACAAGCGCTTACTAACCGGGAAACCGCCTACATTACACGCTACGCGCTCGGGCGGGATTACCATAAACTCATGCGGAAACGGCTCGCGACTTTAGCGAAATGGATTGACGAAGCGGTCGGCGGTTACGACTACCGTGCCTTTGTTGACAGTGCGCCGGTGTTGGAGCGAGGTTTAGCACAACGGGCGGGGCTTGGCTGGATCGGTAAAAACAACATGGTGATTCACCCTAAGGCAGGTTCGTTCTTTTTTCTGGGTGAAATTTTTACTAGCGCGCCTTTGCCGGTAGACCAGCCTTTCGAAAAGCAGCATTGCGGCTCATGCTCTGCCTGTTTGGAAATCTGCCCCACGGATGCCTTTGTTGGCGCTCACTTACTGGATGCGCGAAAGTGCATCAGTTATCTCACCATCGAACTGAAAGGGCCGATTCCGGAAGAATTGCGCTCGAAAATGGGTAACCGAGTGTTTGGCTGTGACGACTGCCAGATTGTGTGCCCCTGGAACAAATTCAGTAAACCTACCGCCGAGCACGACTTCCAGCCACGGCACGGCTTAAACAACACCGAGCTTGCTGAGCTGTTTCTATGGACAGAGCAGGAGTTTCTGAAACGTACCGAGGGTTCGGCGATTCGCCGTACCGGTTATGAAAACTGGTTGCGAAATATTGCGGTAGGATTGGGCAACGCCCCGTCAACCATTCCGGTCATCGAGGCGCTGAAACAGCGGGCGGAGCACCCATCCGAGGTGGTGCGGGAGCACGTCACCTGGGCGCTTCGCCAGCACGGTTTATAACTTGAAGAAGTGCTCGCGGTAGTGACGCAATTCGTTGATAGAATCGCGAATATCGTCCAGCGCCAGGTGGCTGCCTTTCTTTTTTACCCCATCCAACACATCCGGGCGCCAGCGGCGGGCCAGTTCTTTGATAGTGGATACGTCCAGATTACGATAGTGGAAGAAGTCTTCCAGCTCTGGCATGTATTTCACCAGGAACCGTCGATCCTGTCCGATGCTGTTGCCGCACAATGGAGATGTACCGGCTGACATATAGTGTTTCAGAAACTCCAGTGTCTGCTGTTCAGCTTCCGCTTCACTGATTTCGCTATCCTTCACACGCTGAGTCAGGCCACTTTCGCCATGGGTTTTGGTGCACCATTCGTCCATGGAGTCCAGCAAACTGTCTGGTTGCTTGATCGCAATTACGGGGCCTTCAGCAACCAGATTCAGTTCCGAATCGGTAATAATCGTGGCCATTTCGATGATCCGCTCTTTCTCTGGATCCAGACCTGTCATTTCCAGGTCAATCCAGACCAGGTGGTTTCCGTTGCTCATTTTCTTTTACACCTATGCTGTTAAGTTTGGGTGCTAGTGCGTGTGTGGATTGGCTTTCCGAAAACCGCTACGAGCACATCCATGTGGGCTTCTCTACGGCCATCCATGGCCTACGAAATTTTCGGAAAGCCAATCCACACCCGCACTTCTGACTGCAACACTTGCCGTCAGACTACAAGAATCCCACGCCGACACTTGCACCCAAACACAGAAATCATTGGATCAGGTGGCACACATGAGAAACTCTGCCTATTGTCCATGATTCACGTATCATGTGGTACACCACTTCCCCGGAAAACCAGAGAGCAGATGGCAAAACGCAAATTGAACAAACGCCAGCAATGGCGAATCGAGAAGATCCAGAAAGAGCGCACCACACGAATGGCCCGCAAGGAAAAGGCCGTGGAAGCTCAAGCTGAAGCCGGTGAATTGGGGCCAGAACAAGAAGGCTTGATCATCGCGCATTACGGCCAGCAACTGGACGTTGAAGCCCTGCAAGGTGATGATACGGGGCAAGTATTTCGATGCTTTGTTCGAGCTAACATCAGCAGCCTGGTGACCGGCGACAAAGTCGTTTGGCGACCCGGCAAGAGTGAAACCGGAGTGATTGTTGCTCGTTGCGACCGGGATAACCTGCTGCAGCGGCCCGACAATTTTGGCGCCCTGAAGCCTGTCGCGGCCAACATTGACCATATCATTCTGGTAATCGCACCAGAACCAGAACCTCACGACAGCCTTATTGACCGGTATCTCGTGGCCTCCGAAAGCTCCGACATTCCCGCCGTGCTGCTGCTCAACAAAACGGATTTAATTAACGACCAGAACCGGCCGCAGATCGAAGCTCTGCTGGCTCGCTATAAAGCGCTCGGCTACCAGGTTGAACAGACATCGGCAGCAGCCTGCGAAGGCGAGCCAGCACCAGAGGTTGAAGCACTGGTTCGCAATCAGACCAGCGTGTTCGTGGGCCAGTCTGGCGTGGGCAAGTCCTCGATTATCCAGACGTTGCTGCCCGATGAGCAGCTAAGAGTAGGCGCGGTATCGGAAAGTACCGGTAAAGGTGTGCACACGACCACCACCGCCAAGCTGTTCCACCTAGCCACTGGCGGCGATTTGATTGATTCGCCGGGTATCCGTGAGTTTGGTTTGTGGCACATGACGCCGCAGGAAGTGGAGTACGGCTTTCGGGAGATTCGACCGCTGATGGGGCTGTGTAAGTTCCGGAACTGTCGGCATATGGGGGATCCGGGGTGCGCGCTGGATGCTGCAGCCGAGAATGGCGAAATTTCCCGGGAAAGGCTTAAGAGCTTCCACCGAATTCTTCAAGACATGGCTGAACAGCAAGCGCGCGGGTTAAAGCTGACCTGAACCGGTGGTCGTTCCACGCGGAGGCATTACCAGTTGAGCTCCCCCGGAGCAGGTTCGGGGCGCTCTTCTCGCCAGCTGCCATCCTCCAGCTTATTCAAGGCTTCTTGCTCTTGCGCTTCGGTGGGGCGAGTCAGATCAATCAGCGGCTTGGTAGCGGATGCCGCCTTGGCGCGAGCATCTGCCACGCTTTTGTTTTTGAGAACGATTATAGAAATTCGACGGTTAATCGGTGCCGTCGGGTTTTCAGCATTAAATAAGACCGAATCGCTCAGCCCGACCACACGGGCAATTTGTTCCAGCCTCACCCCGCCAGCAACCAAGGCCCGGCGTGCGGTATTGGCGCGGTCAGCTGACAATTCCCAATTGGTGTAGCCCGGCCGGCCACTGAACGGCGTGGCGTCTGTGTGCCCCGTAAGGCTCAACTTGTTGTTGACAGAACCGAGCGTTTTCGCAAGTTCAAACAGCAATTCCTGAGTGTAGTATTTAAGCTCTGCCCGGCCAGAGTCGAACATCGGACGCCCAGAGCGGTCAACAATCTGAATGCGCAGCCCTTCTTCGGTTATATCAATCAGCAGTTGGTCTTTGAATTCTTGCAGCGTTTCATTCTGCTCAATTCGCTCTTTCAACTCCTGGAAAAGCTGTTCCATACGGCGCTGTTCAAGGGTGTCAGCCAGCTCATCCACGATATCATCTTCAATTTGAATGGTACTGGACTCGATGTCCAAAGAGCTTTCGTTAACCACCGACGCACTGCCACCCAGATCTATCGGATTCGATGAGCCACCTTCGGTAAAGCCAACCGGATCTTTGAAATAACCTTCCACGGCTCGTTTTTGCTCCGGCGACGCCGTAGCGGTCAACCAGAGCACCAAGAAGAACGCCATCATCGCAGTAGCAAAGTCGGCAAACGCGACCTTCCAGGAGCCACCGTGGTGCCCTGCGACTACCTTCTTTTTGCGCTTGATGATGATCGGCTGTTGGTCCACGCTTAACTCCGGCTAGTGATGTAAGGCATCATTTGGAGCGAACGTGATCGTTCAATTCCTGAAAGCCCGGGCGTTTCTCGGTCGGCAAGGCTTTGCGACCAAATTCAATCGCCATTTGGGGTGCCTGCCCCGCAACCGTCGCCACAATGGCTGACTTCACACACTCATAGGCTTTCAGTTCGTATTTCGCGGTATGCTCAAGCGCAATGGACGCGGGGCCAACAAAGCCATAGCCCATCCAGATACCCAAAAACGTCCCCACCAAGGCCGCCGCCACGCTCAACCCGATTTTCTCGGGCCCTTCGGTCAGAAAATTCATGGTGATCACGATACCCAGAACCGCTGCTACGATCCCCAACCCTGGCAAGGCATCAGCGATTTTATTCACCGCATGAGCGGGTTCTTCCAGTTCATGCTGGCGATTCTCGATTTCGTTTTCCATCATGCCTTCCAGCTCGTGAGGTGCCATGTTTCCGGAGCTGATAATGCGCAAATAGTCTGTGATAAAATCCAGTAAGTGTTTGGATTTCATGATGACTGGGTAACGGGTAAAGATCGGGCTTTCTTCGGGGTTATCGATATCTTCTTCGATGGCCATCACGCCTTGCTTGCGTGATTTATCAAAGATTTCGTAAAGCAGGCTGAGCAGATCGGTGTAATAGGCTTTATTGAACGGAGACCCAGTGAGTAATCGCAACAGACCGCTAAACACCTCTTTCACGGTGTGCATCGGATTAGCGATCACAAACGAGCCTACGGCGGCCCCACCAATGATCAGCACCTCTGTCGGCTGCCATAGCACGGCCAAGTTCCCGCCGTGCAATGTATAGCCGCCAAGAACACTCGCAATAACAATCACTGCACCAATAATCAGCAGCATAAATAATAGTCGTCCGTCTGAACCCTGTAAAAAAGCAGTGTTCGATGATAGCAAGCCCACGGCAGAACAGCGAAGGGGAGAAACAATTTCTATACACTACGCCCTGTTTGGTAAACTGCCCCGCTTTATAGAACCGAGAGATGTTTCAAATGCTTGATAAACTGTTCGTCCTGAGTCAATACGTCACGCCACAGCTGACGCTATCCCGCTTGGCTGGCCGCCTCGCAGACTATGACAGGAGTCCAGCTCTGAAAAACCGCGTCATTAGCTGGTTTATCGACCGCTACGGCGTAAACATGAGTGAGGCCGCAGAATCGGACCCCACCGCTTACGACAGTTTTAACGCATTCTTTACCCGCGCCCTCAAACCCGGCGTTCGCACCATTGACCAAACCCCGGATGTATTTGTCAGTCCGGTTGATGGCGCCATCAGCCAACTTGGCCAAGTCACGGCAGACGATCGGGTATTTCAGGCCAAGGGCCAATCTTTCAGCCTGACCGAACTGCTCGGTGGTGATGAAAAGCGGGCTGAAGCCTTTCGCGAAGGCGAATTTTCCACCATTTATCTGTCACCAAAAGATTACCACCGCATTCACATGCCTGTGACCGGCACCCTGAAAGAAATGGTGTATGTTCCCGGCAAGCTGTTTTCTGTTAATCCGGTAACGGCAGAGAACGTTCCGAATCTGTTCGCCCGTAACGAGCGTGTGGCGTGCGTTTTTGATACCGAAGCGGGCCCTATGGCGCTAGTGTTAGTAGGCGCGATGATCGTCGGCAGTGTAGAAACCACTTGGGCAGGTGTCGTTGCTCCCAAGCCGAGCAAGGTTACCGAGTGGCAGTACTCCGGCGATCAGGCCGTGCGTTTCGAGAAAGGCGATGAAATGGGTCGGTTCCGCTTGGGCTCCACCGTTGTTCTGGTAATGCCCAAAGGCGCCGTAAATTGGAACGCAGATCAAGTCGCGAGCAAAGCCGTACAAATGGGCGAAGCCTTTGGCCAGTTAAAGCCAACAAGAACCTGACAAGGTCAGGCTCTTTCGATCGGGAAGGCAAGAACTTCCTCAATCGTTTTTGCGCCCACCTTCAGCATCAGCAACCGGTCTAGCCCCAAGGCAACGCCCGAGCAATCGGGCAAGCCGACATCCAGCGCCGCCATAAACGCGCTGTCCAAAGCCATTTCCGGCTTACCCGCCAATCGTCGCTGCTGATTATCCGTCTCAAAACGCTGCCGCTGCTCCTCTGGGTCCGTCAGCTCCCAATACCCGTTGCACAGCTCCAACCCGTTTATGTAAAGCTCGAATCGATGCGCAACCTGGTGCCCCTGCTCTTGCGACACCCTTGCCAGCGCGGCCTGTGCTGCGGGGTAGCGGGTAATAAACACCGGCCGATCAAAGCCCAGCGTTGGCTCGACCGCAAAACTCATCACCAAATCCAAACAATCGTTGCGACTCAGATCCGAAAGTTGTTCGGGCTCCAGCCATTGCTCACAATAGCCTTTCAGGTCGTTATCAGAGGTTTCCATGGGGTCAAAGCCGGCGTTTTCGAACACCGCCTGCCGATAGCTCAGCTGAACCGGCCGCTCACAACCGAGCCAACCGCATACCAAATCAGCCACTTCGGACATGAGCGCCTGATCATCCATTGCGACGCGATACCATTCCAACATCGAAAACTCTGGGTTGTGACGACTCCCTCGTTCGCCATTCCGAAACACTCTGGCAATTTGGTAAATACAGCCAGAACCTGCAACCAAAAGCCGTTTCATGGGGTATTCAGGAGATGTTTGAAGCCATCCCCCGTGAACACCAGCGGCTCTCACGTTTGCCGGGATGCCATCAAGATTCAAATCGGTAACGCCGTGGCGGCCAAGTACTGGTGTTTCCACTTCCAGCACATCCCGCTCACAAAAAAAGCCGCGCACGTAAGCAAGTTGCTGTGCACGGCTTTTTAGAGCGTCCCGCGAGGCAGTCGGCTGCCAGACAGGAGAATCAATCATCGTAGATTAACTGCTTTTTACACGGTTCACGTACTCGCCGGTGCGAGTATCCACTTTCAGCATTTCACCGATGACGATGAACAAGGGCACGCTGACTACCGCACCGGTGGACAAAGTCGCAGGTTTGGATCCGCCTTGTGCGGTATCGCCCTTCATGCCCGGGTCCGTGTCGACAACCTCGAGCTCAACAAAGTTAGGCGGCGTAACCGACAAAGGCGCACCGTTGTACAAAGTCACGGTGTACACGTCTTGCTCTTTCAACCACTTAACGGTGTCGCCGACTGCTTTATCGTCTGCGGCATACTGTTCGAAAGAACCGTCTGTCAGCATGAAATGCCAGAACTCACCATCGGAGTACAGGTATTCCATGTCCTGCTCCATTACGTCCGCCGCCTCGAGACTCTCGCCCGATTTGAAAGTACGCTCCCAAACCCGGTTCGTCATCAGGTTGCGTAGCTTTACACGGTTAAATGCTTGCCCTTTACCGGGCTTAACGAATTCGTTTTCCAGCATGATACAAGGATCGCCATCCAGCAAAACCTTGAGCCCGCCACGAAATTCGTTGGTAGAATATGAAGCCATGAAATGTCCACCTGACATACTGTCGTTAAAAATTCAAAGGCCGCTATGATACAGCGAACACCGGTCCGTATAGAAGCCCGTGACACCAGTCACCTTCCTGAGTGCGGAACCTCCCCCACCGACAAACAAAGTTGGCAAACCATTCTTAGCCACTCGGTGAGCAATCCAGAGCGACTCCTGGCACGCCTGAACCTGCCCGCAGGTAGCTGGTTAGAAGGCGCCAAGAACGGCCACGAACTGTTTCAGATCCGGGTGCCCGAGCCTTTCATTGAACGCATGGAACCCGGCAACCCGAATGATCCGTTGTTGCGCCAGGTACTTCCGATTGCCGACGAAACGACCGAACTGCCCGGGTTTGTCCGGGACCCGCTGGAAGAAAATACCGCCATTCAAACCACGGGTCTGATCAGAAAATACCACAGCCGAGCCCTGTTAATGGTAACCGGACAATGTGCGATCAACTGTCGCTACTGCTTCCGGCGACATTTTCCTTATGGGGAACACAAGCTCAGCCGCGATGACCGCGATCATATTATCGCTGCGCTAAATGCCAGCCCTGAGATCAATGAAGTCATTCTCAGCGGTGGCGACCCATTGGCGGTCAATGATCGCCTGCTTACGCAGTGGGTGGATCTGCTCGATGCTGTACCGCACCTGAAGCGGCTGCGCATTCATTCGCGTTTGCCAGTCGTGATTCCTCAGCGAGTGTGTGACGATATGCTGAATTGGCTGAACCGTACCCGCCTGCAAAAAGTATTGGTGGTTCACGTAAACCACCCCGCCGAAATTGATCAAGCCACTCGTGACGCTTTCGAACGCCTAAAACAAGCCGGGGTTACGCTTCTAAATCAGAGTGTTATTCTGAAAGGAGTGAACGACAATGCCGACACACTGTCCGAGTTGAGCGAAGTGCTGTTTGATGCCGGTGTATTGCCGTACTATCTACACGCATTCGATCCGGTAGCCGGAGCGCATCATTTTGATGTCAGTGATACCAGCGCTGCCTTGCTCGTTCGGAAAATGCTTGAAAAACTCCCGGGATTCCTGGTTCCTAAACTCGTTCGGGAAGTTCCGGGGGAAACCAGCAAAACCCCAATACCGGTAATTTAGTGAGGCATGTCGCAAAAACGAGCAGTTTTCAACTTGTCAAAGATTGTCAACTAACGACTTTCTCGCTTTTTATCATCGCTTTGCTACTTTAAAGTTGAGTATTGGGAAACAATAACGATCTGTATTTTCGGTAATTTTGCTTAATCACTCATCGTAATTTAGCCACTGGTGCGAGATCATAGTAGGCATGACCCTGAAACCCGAACTTAAGGTTCCTGAGCAAAAAACAGCTAGCCTGTCTTTTTGCGACACTTCGCCCAAAGCGTTTCGTTCCTGGGTCCGTCAGCTGCCTATGGCCAATATCGGTGAAACCTCGCGTCAGCTTTATCACGCGATCATCGAAGTGAATCAATTGTTTCTCCCTCCCCAACAACGCATGCAATTTCTCGAGCTGGCAAGAGACAAAATTCACTTTGTCTGCAACGAACTGTCACGGCATTTCCTCGGACTAGCCATCGCCCTGCCGGAGAAACAACGTAAAATTGCGAACCTCACTCAAGCCCTTCAGCTTCATTTAGCAAGTGGGTACAAGCTTTGCGTACTTGAATTTATTGACAACGGCGGTCTGGACAAGAACAAGCGCCAGATCAGCATAGCCGCACACCGAGCTATCTCCGAGCTAGGTGCCACCATTCTCCGCGCTCACCAGCTGTATTGCCCCAGCCCGGCCAACAGCTGGCTGGAATGCCATCGCTTGTTCCGGTTTGCCAAACGCCATAAGCTGGACGCATACGATGTTGACGACCAGCTGCTCAAACATCGCCGCTCCAGCACCGTAGCGGACAGCTACAAGCGCGTCTTACTGCTAGGTTGTGCGCGCCCGAACCAGCTGCGCCAAACCGAGCTGACCCTAATCTACGATCTATTCGAAACCTGGACGGATTATTGCGAGTGCGGCCCGGAGCTTGGCGACGACAGCCTGTTCGTTGTTAATTTAGAGAAAGACTCTTCACCGATCTATCGCAGCTTGCTTGAGCAGGCTGCAGGCGAAAACAATATCGGCTTCGACACCCGTGAACTGTCAACCCACCTTGCCGAAGCCTTGCAGGCGCGCCACGAAAAACCCTCGAGAGCGATGAAGCTGGACATCCCTGCGACCATCAGCGATACCCTACTGACACACCTAAGCCAGGCACTGGGTATTTTGGCCAAGCGCAACTTCAACCGGATTGCCAGCCAGGGAACCTTGGAAATGTGTGTCGGGCTAACGGCCGCCCATTATTTTATTGCTGGCGAAAAAACGTTTCCGGAATTCATTGACGGCAACGACGAACAGCATGAAGAAGAAAACTTCTTTATTCGCAATTCCATGCCAAAACCTGACGCTTGGTCAGGCGCGCACGATGCGGCGGCCCACGAACGCAGTTTGCCACCATCGGACGCTCCGATTAATTTCCGGAACAGTTCAGGGACCAAACCAAGCAAAACCAAGCCGGTCTCCCATAAAGCGTCGCTGATCAACACCAGTCCCGGCGGATATTGCGTGGGCTGGGAAACCAATATTCCGGCTTCATTGCAGGCCGGAGAGGTGCTCGGTGTTAGGGAGCAACACTCGCATCCTTGGAGTCTTGCGGTGGTCCGGTGGCTTCGGCAGGTTCGAAATCAAGGCACGCAAGTCGGCATCGAGCTGCTCGCTCCCAGCGCCGCGCCCTGCGCTGTCCGCCTCATTCAGAAAGTAGGCAATAGCAGCGAATACCTCCGCGGGCTCATGCTCCCGGAGATCAGCGTAGTTAACCAACCCGCAACCCTGATTACTCCTCGCCTGCCGTTCCAGAGTGGTAGCCGTATCTCGCTAGTGCACGACGGCTCTGAAGACCAGGGCCAATTGCTGAAGAAGATTTCCGCAACGGGCAGTGTCAGCCAATTCGAGCTTAAACTGCACACGGCCGCAAGCTCCTCATTCTCAAAAGGTTCGCGGAACTCCAGCGCAAGCACAACAGAAGACGAATTCGACTCCCTGTGGCCGTCGCTTTAAAGCGACCGGTTAACAGTCCATAGACGTCAGGGTTGTTATTAACCAACAACCCCTTCATCATTCTATTCCAATGATACGCCGGTTATTTGCCGAAAGTCCGGAAGCCCTTTTGCTTCCGTTTTACTGACGGCAAAACGTTTCGGCACCATCAAACGGCATGATGAGACATCGTACGAATGCAGAAAAAAAATTCCACGGTACAGCTGCTGATCCTAGACCCATCTCAAAATGATGCGGAGTCGTTGGTCAGTTTGCTCCGCAACGCCGGCAAAGCAACCCGAGCCCATCGCATTACTTCGGAAGAAGATCTCGAAGAAGCGCTAAAAGCTTCACATTGGGATTTGTTGCTGGCCAGGGACCTAGAGGAACTCGAATTCGGGCCGGATGCTGCACTCGCTATGGTCAAACGGATGGACAAAGATATCCCGTTCATTCTGTTAACCAATGAGCCAAACCGGGAACGAGATCTCTCGATCATGCGTCTCGGCGCTCAAGACGCGGTGCCCTTTGAGTACACAGAAATGTTGGTACTGGCTCTCAAGCGCGAACTCGCTGCTCTAAACGAACGTCGCAAACGCCGGGTTCTGGAATCTCATCTTCGCGAAGCTGAACAGCGCTGTCAGCTTCTGCTCGAGAGTTCCAAAGATGCCATTGCCTACATAGACGATGGCATGCACATATACGCCAATCAGTCGTATATGGAGTTCCTCGGGTACGAGGATATTGATGACCTGATCTGCGTCCCGGTTTTGGACACGTTAACGCCTGAATACCAAGAGCAGTATAAAGAGTTCATGAAAGCGTTTGAGGAAGCCGGGGCAAACGGCATGACCTTCAACTGCACGGCTCGTCGAAGCGACGACAACGAACTCAACGTTACGATGTCAGTGTCTGCCGCGACTTATGACGGCGAAGCCTGCACACAAGTGGTCTTGCAACCGGAGCACAGTGACGCCGAACTTGAAGAAAAGCTCAAACAAATTAGCAGTCAAGATTTGCTGACTGGCTTGTATAACCGGCAACATTTGATGGAACGGCTGTCCGAGACTCTGGCCACCTCTGCCAAGACCAATGAAACCGGCGCCCTCGCCTATATTGGTGTCGATAATTTTCTAAGCATGAAGAGCGATGTAGGCATTGCCGGTGCCGATCTGTTGCTTGGTGACCTGGCATCACTGCTGAAAGAGAAAACGCCTGAAGACATGACACTCGCGCGTCTAAGCGATGATGCCTTCTGTATAATGTGCCTTCCGGGCAATGACAAAGGACTGGCAGAACTGTGCGAAACGATTCGCGAGGCGGTGGATGATCACCTGTTCGAAATCAACGGTCGTACTGTATCCCTGACCGTATCCATTGGCGTTTCCGCCATTACCGAGAACTCCCCTAAAGCAGAAGAACTCCTCAGCCGGGTTCATTTGGCTTCTGCCGAGGTCAAAAAGCAGCCAGGGCATAAAAACGGGAATGGCGTTGTTGTATACAACCCGGTTGATTTTGAGGCACCCGATGAATCGAACGCCCTCGAAATGATCAGCAAGGCCATGGACGAAGACCGGCTGTACTTGCTGTTCCAGCCGATCATCAACTTGCGTGGTGAAGGCGAAGAGCATTATGAAACGCTGGCCCGCATGACCAACAGCGACAACGAAGAAGTTACCCCCTACGACCTGTTACCGGCTATTTGCCCTCCAGAAACCGCCATCAAAATCGACCGTTGGGTGATTCTGCAAGCCATTAAACAGCTCTCCAGCCATCGCTCCCGCGGCCATGATACCAAGCTGTTCGTGAACCTCAGCGCTGAAACTCTGCAGGATGTCACCTTCACACCTTGGCTAAGTGTTGCCCTGAAGGCAGCTCGCCTACCTGGCGACGCCATGATATTCCAAATTAGCGAAAACGACGCCAATAACTTCACGAAGCAAGCGAAAGACTTCACTAAAGCAGTGCACGAACTCAACTGCAAACTCTCGATTAAGCACTTTGGCGGTGCCATCGATCCGTTTAATGCACTGAAACACATCGATACGGATTACGTGAAATTTGACGGTTCTTTCACCGAAACCATCCAGAAAGATGACAATATAAAAGATCAAGTGAAAGAAATGGCCAACTCGCTGCAGAAGTCCGGCAAGCTGACCATCGTGCCGCAAGTGGAGAGCGCCAGCGTTCTTGCGACCCTCTGGCAAGCAGGCGTTAACTACATTCAAGGCTATTACCTGCAAGTTCCGGGGCCTGAAATGAACTACGACTTTGGCGATCACTGACGGTTCCTGGTTACTTACAGCCAGACACAAAAAAGGGGTGGAGAACCCAGTCTCCACCCCTTTTTCAGAATTGCCTGAAGGCAAACTACAATGTTTGATTCGTTTCGCTCTCACGGAACCCGATCAGATACAGGATAGCATCCAACCCAAGCGTGGAAATCGAGTGTTTGGCTGACTCTTTCACCAAGGGCTTCGCCCGGAACGCTACACCCAACCCCGCCTGACTCAACATCGGAAGGTCGTTCGCGCCATCACCCACGGCAATCACTTGCTCTCGAGCAATATGTTCCTTTTCAGCAATTTCCAGCAACAGCTCTGCTTTGCGCTGACCATCGACAATTTGCCCTTTCACCTCGCCGGTCACTTTGCCGTCTACGATTTCGAGTTCATTGGCGTAAACGTAATCAATGCCCAGTTTACTCTGCAGATGACGGGCAAAGTAAGTGAAACCGCCCGACAGAATGGCCGTGCGGTAGCCCAGCGCCTTTAAACTGCGAATCAGGTGCTCTGCCCCCTCGGTCATTCGAAGGCGGTTAGCGATACTCTCAAGCACCGACTCGTCCAAACCTTTCAGCAGCGACAAGCGCTCAGCAAAACTCTGGCTGAAATCCAGCTCGCCCTGCATGGCTCGCTCGGTAATCTCTGCAACACGTTCCCCGACCCCGGCTTCCAGAGCCAGTTCATCAATCACTTCCGCTTCGATCAGCGTTGAGTCCATATCGAACACCACCAATCGACGATTACGCCGGAAAATCGAATCGGCCTGGAAGGCGATGTCGACGTTCATCTCGCCCGCAATGTGCAAGAAATCCGAGCGCAGCTGCTCCAGATCCAGCGGCGTTCCGCGAACGGAAAACTCGACGCAAGCGATTCGATTTTCGGATGACTTCAGCGATGGCCGGGCTGACAACCGGGTAATGTTGTCGATGTTCAAGCCGTGACGGGCTGTAATTTCAGACACGCGAGCAATCTGTTCCGCTTTGATATCCCGCGACAGCAAGGTAACGATGTAACAGGCTCGGTTACGCCCCTCAGCCCAAGACTGGTATTCCTCGACAGAGATCGGTGCAAACCGGACCTGCAAATCCAGCGCATGCAAACGAAACAAAATATCGCGGATAACCGGCGAAGATTGAGACTCGTCCGGAATCTCGATCAAGATACCCCAGGTTAGATAATCGTGAATAACGGCCTGACCGATATCGAGAATGCGCACATCGTATCGCCCCATAATCCCCGTTATTTCCGAGGTTAGTCCGGGCTTATCGCGCCCGGATACGTTTACCAGCACCAGCTCACTCACTGTCTACGTTCTCCTCTTCCTCTGCTCTGGCGGCAGAGGGAATGACATCAATACCGTCCACGCGCTGCAACCCGCGGGGCAATTTATGGCCACGGCGGCCACGTTCTCCGAGATAGTGCTCAAGATCACTGAACTTCAACCCGAGCTTGCGCTTCCCGGCTTGAATCTCCAGTTGGTCTTCTTCGCCAAACACCGCGACTGCCACCACAAACTCTTCCCGGTTCTGTACCCGCGAGGAGGGAATGCTGATAATTTTATTGCCTTTGCCTTTCGCCAATTCTGGCAGCTCATTGAGCGGGAATACCAACATGCGGCCTTCGTTGGAAATAGCGGCAAGATACAAGGTTGAAGCTGTCTCCGGTACCGTCACAGGCGTCATAATCTTCGCGCCCTTTGGCACCGTCACCACGGCTTTACCAGCTCTGTTTTTACTGGTCATGTCACCCAGCGACGTCACAAAGCCGTAGCCGGCATCGGTCACTAACAACGTTTTACGCTCTGGGTTCCCCATGAGCAAGCCCGAGAAAGTAGCACCCGACGGCGGGTTAATCCGACCGGTCAGGGGGTCACCCTGCCCTCGAGCTGAGGGCAGGGTATGGGCCATCAACGCGTATGCCCGGCCGGTAGAATCGAGGAAGATCGCTTGCTGGTTGTTCCGGCCTTTGGCAGCCAGAGAAAAACGATCGCCCGATTTGTAGCTCAGGCCAGACGGATCAATATCGTGCCCTTTCGCTGCTCGCACCCAGCCTTTGTCCGACAATACAACCGTCACCGGATCGTTCGACACCAGATCGGTTTCACTGAAGGCTTTAGCTTCTTCACGCTCGACGATAGGCGAGCGGCGGTCGTCGCCGTAGGTTTCTGCATCTTGCTGAAGCTCGGTCTTGATCAACTCCCGCATACGCTCTTCAGAGCCCAAAATGGCCTGAAGTTCATCACGCTCCAAAGCCAGTTCATCCTGCTCACCGCGGATTTTCATTTCTTCCAGTTTGGCGAGGTGGCGCAATTTCAACTCAAGAATCGCTTCCGCCTGTTCCGGTGACAAGCCAAACCGGGCCATCAGCTCCGCTTTCGGCTTATCTTCCGTGCGGATAATCTCGATCACCTCGTCAATATTGAGATAGGCAATCAACAAACCTTCCAGCAAGTGCAGGCGGGCCAACACTTTGTCCAGACGGTGCTGCAAACGGCGCGTTACCGTGGTTTTCCGAAATGCGAGCCATTCGGTCAACATCTGGCGCAAACCCTTAACTCCGGGGCGGCCATCGTTGCCAATCACGTTGATGTTCACCCGGTAGGTTTTCTCAAGGTCGGTACTGGCAAACAAATGCGCCATCAGACCGTCTAAATCTACGCGATTCGAGCGCGGCACAACCACCAGCCGAGTCGGATTCTCGTGGTCCGATTCGTCCCGCAAATCCGCCACCATCGGCAGTTTCTTGGTCTGCATCTGATGAGCGATTTGTTCGAGTACCCGATTGCCCGAGACCTGATGCGGTAAATCGGTAACCACGATTTCGCCGTTTTCTTTGATCCAGCGCGCTCTCATCCTCAGAGAGCCTCGCCCCGTTTCATACATCTTACGAAGATCGTTGCGAGGGGTAATGATTTCGGCTCGGGTTGGGAAGTCCGGCCCCTTTACATGCTCGCACAACTGATCAACGGTGGCTTCCGGCTCATCCAACAAACGAATACAAGCGGCTGTGATTTCCCGCACGTTGTGGGGAGGAATGTCGGTGGCCATACCCACCGCAATACCAGTCGTACCGTTTAGCAACACGTGCGGCAAACGAGCCGGCAAAACAGAAGGCTCGTCCATGGTGCCGTCAAAATTCGGCACCCAATCTACAGTGCCCTGACCCAGTTCACTCAATAGCACGTCGGAAAAACGAGCAAGCCGGGATTCGGTATAACGCATGGCAGCAAACGATTTGGGATCATCCGGCGATCCCCAGTTACCTTGCCCGTCCACCAGCGGATAGCGGTATGAAAACGGCTGAGCCATCAGCACCATGGCTTCATAACACGCGCTGTCGCCGTGCGGGTGGAACTTACCCAGAACGTCACCCACGGTTCGAGCCGACTTCTTGTACTTAGAGGTGGACTTCAGGCCCAACTCGGACATCGCGTACACAATTCGCCGTTGCACCGGCTTGAGCCCATCGCCCACATTGGGCAAGGCCCTGTCGAGGATTACGTACATGGAATAGTCGAGGTAGGCCTTCTCGGTATAATCGCGTAGCGCTACCCGCTCGAAACCTTCATCGGTCGTCTGAAACTCTGGCATGGACGCCCCTTTGCCTTAACTGCCTGATTTAGAATGTCGATTCGTTACCCGAAAGAGACACCGGGAAATGTGGCTCACATTATATGGACGCCAGCCACGATACACCAATTTCCAATAGCGGAATTCCCGCATGGAGAGTCTGTAAGGTGCACCGTATTCTCGCTTCTCTAGTTAGATTGCCGTCTTATCTCTGAGCAAGCGGAAACCTATGATTCCCAATCTTAAAGCCTGCGGGCATGCGATGATAACGGCTCTGGTCAATGCCACTCTTGCAGTTATTCTGATGCTGCTAGTGGAGTTTGCCATCAGTGGCACATTTCAACTTCCAGCCCCCTACCTCTGGGCTGGGCTGGTCATCTGGGTCGTTATTTTTGTGGCCCAGTTTCTTCGTCAGCGCCACCTTTGCAGGGCAAACGAACAACCAGAGAACCACTAACACCCTATCTAAAAGGAACATTGGCGATGGAATCGCCGAAGGGGAAATAGCCCGAGGCTCCGCCATTTCGGAGTCTCGGGCTAAACATTGCAGAACCTACTGACGAATACCTTCTACGGAAATTTCGATTTCAACGGTTTCTGACGCTTTACCGAGATCCATCGGGATACCAAAATCCTTCAGTTTGATCTCTGTTTCGGCTTCAAAACCCATGCGGTAGCCACCCCAAGGATCCGAACCGTAGCCCAGCATTTCAGCCTCGAGAGTCACTTCACGGGTAACACCACGGAGCGTCAGGTCACCGATGATATCGGCTTCACCATCGTCTTCCATCACAACACGCTTGCTCTTGAACGTTGCTTCGCCGAACTCGCTGACGGCCAGGAAGTCATCACTGCGCAAGTGTTTGTCCCGCTCTGCATGGTTACTGTCAATACTCGCAGTGTCGATGGTCACTGACACGGAACTGTTCTCCGGGTTTTCAGCGTCGTATACAAACTGACCATCAAAGTCGTTAAAACGGCCATACAACCAGCTGTAACCCAAATGAGAGATCTTGAAGGTAATAAACTGATGCGTTTGTTGATTATCAAAGTCGTAGGTACCGCTGTGCTCGTCAGCATGAGCTGACGCCATTACGGCCATGGAAACGGCTGAAGCAAGTATCAGTTTTTTCATAAAGTTCTCCTTAATTAACTTTGGTATTACACATTGCTTGAATTCGACAACTCACGATTTTCCGAGCATTCGGCGCAAGGTCGCGTCCTTGTCGATGAAGTGGTGCTTTAACGCTCCCAGAGCATGAATAGACGCCAAGGCAACCAGGGCCCAGGTGCTCCAGTAGTGCACAAGTCCCGCGGTATCCTCCATTCCTTTAATGCGACCCGTCACTGAGGGGACCTGGAACCATCCAAACACATCAATGGCAGAGCCGTCGGCGGTGGAGATCAAGTAACCGCTGGTCATCGCCACAAAAATTAATACATAGAGCAAGGCGTGGGCAATGTGAGCCGATACCACCTCCCAACGCTTGTGCTCAGGCAAAGGTTTGGGAAACGGTGTCGCGATACGCCACAACACACGGAACAGCATGGCACTAAATAACAATATTCCCACCGAACGATGAATATCAGGGCCCCGACGGTACCACTCGTCGTAATAAGATAAATCAACCATCCAGAAACCCAGCCCAAACAGCCCGATCACCGCGGCCGCAACCAACCAATGCATCAAAATGGAAAGCCAACCGTACCGGTCATCAGAATTTCGAACTGCCATGTCTACTCCAGCTTTATCATTTATCGTGCGGGGCCAACAGTATTCACCCGATATAGGCTCAACCAGTCTAAAGCTCATAGAAAACCAATCAAACCGAAATATTTTGTCGTCATTGATCAGTTTCTTTGAACAACTTATACCACTCTAAGGGTATCGCCTCGGCCACTTTGGTCTTATAGGGATTTTACGGATTGTCGAAATTTATCGCTGAGATAGACTTTAACCAAACTTATGAACTGCTCCGTTTCGGGGTGTTAATGAATGACAGAGGAAAGCGATATGGAACTCGATTTCGACGAAACCGTGGTCGTACCCAGCAATAACTAATAACACTTGAATCCCGGCCCTATGCCGGGATTCGTCGTTTTACCCTCCCCGCTCTCCTCCTGAATACAACCTGTTTCCAGTTATACGCATTAACTGGTGGTAATCGGTTTAGTTTTTTGGCACTCTTCAACGAAGTAAGATATTGAAATAAAATGAATCGTGCCAAGGATATAGGCACTCTGGCGATTAGTTCAGCTATTTCCCGCTATGTGCTCAATAGCTGTTTATATCTTTTACACGGCCCAGACACACCTATGTCCTACAGCCTCAACGAAATGCTAGCGGATCCTGAAGCAGATATACTGTCGCCTATGCTTAGCCAGCAAGACGATACGTGGACCGCTACATTTCGTGGACTGACTCTCCATACGGCTCTTCAGCCGATCTACAGCATCGCTCACAAGCGCACGGTTGGCTATGAGGCTCTGATTCGCGCCTTCGATAACGACAATGCCGCGGTTCTACCGCCACACTTATTTGACCTGCCCTCTTCCGACGCAGAAAACCTGCTGCTTGATCGACTCTGCCGCTATCTGCACGTCCGTAACTACAGCAGTATCAAAGACCAGCTAAACTGGCTGTTTCTGAACGTATCGCCGCGAGTCGTTACCCATGGCAACCAGTCTGATTCGTTTTTCGGGCAGATTCTTGAGAGGACAGGGCTACCCGCGCATCGAATCGTTATGGAGATCGTTGAACAGCCTACCGACGACGCCGATAAGCTCAAAGAAACCGTCGCCTATTACCGAAAACTCGGTTGCCTCACGGCGATCGACGATTTTGGCGCAGGGCACTCCAATTTCGAACGCATTTGGAACCTGTCTCCGGATATTGTGAAGCTCGACCGGTCGTTATTGATGCGGGCGGCTGACGACCACCGCGCCCGACAAATCCTAAACGGTATTGTATCGCTGCTACGCCAATCTGGCTGTTTGGTGCTGTTGGAAGGTGTGGAGACCCGCGATCAAGTCATGATTGCCATTGATGCCGGGGTCGATTTCGTTCAAGGCTTTTACTTTCAGCGCCCCAGCACCGACTTGGAAGCCATGGCGCACGCACCGACAGACCTGGACGACTTACTGACGGAATACAAACAAAGAAAACAGGTCAAACAAGATCCGACACGCCAGCTCGTCAACTATTTCACGGCACCATTCCAGCTCGCAACTGACCGGCTCCAGAAAGGCTTTAGCTTAAGTGAGGCATGCAGTGAACTGATCACTCATTCCGTGGTCTCTCGATGCTATCTCATTGATGCGGATGGGGTTCAAATAACCGACACGCTTCTGCCGAATGGCAACCCGCGCGATCAAGACCCACGCTTTAAACCGCTCGAAGATACGGCCAGTGCAGACTGGTGCAGACAGCAATACCTGAGCCAAGCTATTGAACAACCCGGAAACCTGCAAGTGACCGCGCCTTATCTATGCGTCACTGGTGCCAATATGTGCGTTACCCTGTCGCTTGCCTATGAATCTCAAGGCAGCCTGAAAGTACTCTGCTGTGACATTCTGACCAACTCGGATCAGATGTTATAAATCAGTGCGATGGCGCTCACCGCGACAATCCCCACGAAAATATTCATGGGTAACCCTACCTTCAGAAAGTCGGTAAAACGATAGCCTCCAGGCCCGAACACCATCATATTCGTCTGATAGCCTAACGGCGTCGCAAAGCTCGCCGAAGCCGCCATCATCACGGCGATGATAAAAGGCTCTTCTGCCACCCCCATGGCCTGCGTCAGCGACAGCACAACTGGCACGATCAGCACCGCAGCAGCATTATTGGTGATCACTTCTGTAAGGACAGACACCACCAAATACACCAGAATAAGAGCCACCAACGCATTACCCTGGCTCAGCCCAAACACCGAATCGGCCAGATACCGTGCTGCGCCGGTTTGCTCTAGTGCTCCGCCCAGCGCAAAGGAGGATGCAATGGTTAACACTACAGGTACGTCGACCGCCTTCTGCGCCTGCCCAACCGTGCAACAGCCCGCGACGATCATCAAAAACGCCCCCACCAGAGCGGCATTTAGCATAGTCATAACCCCGCAGGCTGCGAGGCCAACCAACACCAGTAGAATCCCCCAGGACAACCAGGCCCGATCGTGACGCGGGGCTTCGGTTTCCAAATCGTTAATCAACAGAAAATCTTTGTTGTAGCGCTGACGACTTACAAATGCGGGGCGGGCTTCAAGCAACAACACATCGCCAGGGCGCAGCCGGATATTTCCAAGATTACCAGGCACCCTTTCACCACCCCGGGCCACCGCTAACACCACGGCACCGTATCGGTCTCGCACACGGGCATCGCGAATAGTCTGCCCGAGCACATCACACTGCGGAGAGAGCACCGCTTCAACCAATCGTCGTTCAGCTCGATCTTTACTGAGCGCCGGCTCATCATCATGAACTGATGGCACAATGCCATTGATTCGGAGCAAATCGGATATCGCTTGGGTGTCACCGGCAAACACCAGCCGGTCGCCACCCCGCAACCGTTCTTCTGAAGGCACGGCCGTGACGACGCTTCCGTCACGTTCAATTTCGACCAGATAGAGCCTCTCAAGCTCCCTTAGACCAGCCTCTCCCACCGATTTACCAACCAAAGGCCCGTTGACCGCAACCGCTACCTCAAGGGTGAATTCTTTGACCGAACCGAATTTTTGATAGTCTTTCTTCTCAGGCAGGAATCGCGGCAGGAACACCAGCATCGCAAAAACACCAATAGCCGCCACCGGCAACCCGACTTGGGTAATTGCGAAAATGGAAAAACCATCATTGCCGGTTAACTGTTGGTACTGACCATTCACCACAAGGTTGGTACTGGTACCAATCATGGTCAGCGTGCCACCGAAAATTGCGGCATAACTTAGGGGAATCATTAGCTTGGAAGGGGCAACACCAATCTTGCGCGACCAGCCATGGACCGCTGGGATCATGGTCGCGACCACAGGCGTGTTATTCAGAAAGCCACTGAGCAGAGTAACCGGCAAGGCGATACGAGCCTGAGCCGCCCGCACCGTTTTGGGTTTGCCGAGGATATAGCGCACTAAAAGATCGACGCCTCCGGAGTGATGGACTCCCGAGGCAACAACAAACAAGGCAACAACGGTGATGAGGCCGGGGTTACTAAACCCGATCAGCGCTTGTTCATGGCTAACAATGCCCGTAGCGCTGAGTAACACCAGCACCGCCAGCATCACGAGGTGTGGTGCAAACCGGCCCGACACCATCAACGCCAGTGCAGCACCTGCCAAAAATAGAGAAAACCAGCCGTCCCACTCCATAAGCCTGTCTGTTCCACCCGGAAAACAGACAGGATAACGAGCTCGAGGGAAACTTAAAAAGAATAAGGCGAACTTTTAATAGTTCCAAAAGAAATATCAGCCCGCAACGTCCGCCATGTTACCGTAGGCTTCCAGCCAAGCCTTGCGATCCGAGGCCCGTTTCTTACCCAACAACATATCCATCGCTTCGTCGGTATCGTCGCCTTCTTCCAACGTCAACATTACCAGACGCCGCGTATCCGGGGCCATGGTGGTTTCGCGCAGCTGCAGCGGGTTCATTTCACCCAACCCTTTAAAACGGGTAACCTGAAGCTTGCCCCGCCGATTTTCTGCAGCCAGCCGATCAATAATGCCCTGCTTTTCGTGCTCGTCCAGCGCGTAAAACGTTTCCTTTCCCAGATCTACCCGGTACAGCGGAGGCATAGCAACGAACACATGCCCGGCACTGACCAGCGGCCTGAAGTGCTTCACAAATAACGCACATAACAAAGTAGCAATATGCAGCCCATCGGAGTCTGCGTCGGCGAGTATGCATACCTTGTTGTACCGCAAGCCGGCTAAATCATCAGAGCCGGGGTCCACGCCGATAGCAACCGCAATATCATGTACTTCCTGAGAAGCCAGAATTTCACCGGAATCTACTTCCCAAGTGTTCAATATCTTGCCTCGCAGCGGCATCACCGCCTGAAATTCTCGATCACGGGCTTGCTTGGCGGAGCCGCCAGCCGAGTCACCCTCCACCAGAAACAGTTCAGAACGATTGGTATCGGTGCCCGAACAATCCGCCAGCTTTCCCGGCAGCGCGGGACCAGAGGTCACCTTTTTACGAGCCACTTTTTTACTGGCCCGAAGACGACGCTGTGCGTTGCTAATAAAGAGCTCTGCCAGCACTTCGGCCACATCGGTATGCTGGTTCAACCACAGGCTGAATGCATCTTTAACGACACCCGAGACAAAAGCCGCTGCTTCGCGCGAAGACAGACGCTCTTTGGTCTGACCGGAGAACTGGGGCTCCTGCATTTTGAACGACAATACGTAGGCAACCCGCTCCCAGATATCTTCCGGCGACAACTTAACACCACGGGGCAGGAGGTTTCGGAATTCACAAAACTCCCGCATAGCCTCCAACATACCGGTGCGCAGGCCGTTCACGTGCGTTCCGCCTTGGGCGGTCGGGATCAGGTTAACGTAGCTTTCCTGAACAGCATCACCGCCTTCGGGAAGCCACTGTATGGCCCAGTCCACTGCTTCCTGATTTCCGGACAAGCTGCCAGTAAACGGGTCCAGAGGCACCGCTTCGATATCAGCCAATGCGGTGCGCAGATAGTCTCGCAGACCGTCTTCATACAGCCATTCGTCTTTCTCTCCGGTTTTTTCCTGTACGAATATTACAGTCAGGCCCGGGCACAGCACCGCTTTTGCGCGCAGATTATGGCGCAAGCGGCTGACCGAGAAGTTGGGACTGTCGAAATATTTTGGATCCGGTGAAAACCGCAGCCGAGTACCCGTGTTGCGCTTGCCAACCGTGTCGATGACTTCAAGTTCGCTGGCTTTCTCACCGTTTTCGAAGGTCATTCTGTGGACTTGGCTGTCCCGGCGAATGGTGACTTCCAGCAAAGTCGACAAGGCATTAACCACGGAAACACCCACACCGTGCAACCCGCCGGAGAAGTTATAGTTCCCTTCCGAGAACTTACCACCTGCGTGTAAGCGTGAAAGGATCAGTTCAACGCCAGGCACACCTTCTTCTTTATGGATGTCGACCGGCATACCCCGGCCATCGTCTTCCACGCTCAACGAATTATCGCTGTGCAGGATCACCTCAATTTTGCGAGCATGGCCAGCCAAGGCTTCATCGACGCTGTTGTCGATCACCTCTTGCGCCAGATGGTTTGGCCTTGATGTATCCGTGTACATTCCCGGGCGCTTTCGCACCGGATCAAGGCCGCTAAGAACTTCAATGGCATCGGCGTTGTATTGTTGCTGGCTCATAGAAAGGGCAGAACTCCGAAAATGATCGTTGCGCCATAGCTTATTGATTGGCGCTGAAAGATCAACGATTGATTTTTAGACCATGCAGCAGAACTCAGCGCTTAACCCGTTCTACCAGCGGTTGTTCGGTGGCACCCGTCACTTCAACCCGTTCCCAGTTGCCACCGGCGACAGCCAGCACAACACACGGCGAGGTGATTACCTGCGCCACCATCATGTCTGGCGCGGGCGCCTTTAAATCCATCTGCAGTTTGAGCGTACCATGATCTTGGCTGACTTCTTTCAGCCCAAGGCTATAGCCAGCGGTGGTTTTTTGGCCCAAAGTCACGAAAATCAGTTGCTCTTGTTCTAAATCGACCTGACGGATCACGCCCGTCGACATATTCTGGCCTCGCACTCCCAAAAATGCGTCTAATTCTTCCGCGGAATCCACGTAAGCGACACCGGGGCCGGTCAAACCACAATGAGCTGACTGAGTAATCTGCCGTACCTGCGAGATTTGCTGAGGCGCGGTGTTACCTGAGGCGGCGCAGCCGGTTAAAACCAACAAAAGTGCGGAGGCCGTGAATGCTTTCATCGAAAAAGGGGTCATTGCAATGCCTTTATAGTTGAATTCATGGGAACCGCGCGGCTGCTTGTATTCATAAGCCGGTAGCCTTTAAACGCGGGTCTGGGCAGGACGTCCGGGCTGGCTGCAGAAATGGTCGGACGGCTAAACCCGGTGGTCATGCGCAGGTCACTGATGGATTGCCCCGATTGAACGGTAACCACCTCCCGCAAACCCGAGACGGGATATTCCGCGCATGCTTCCCCAGACTGGCAGATAAATCCATCGCCATCGATATCCGTACCGGCAACCAGATAATAGTCGCCCGGAGCCACCTCGTTGAGCTCCCGGGGCTCTTCGCCATCGTCGGCTTCGAACTGAAATGAATACTCGCCATCCTGCACCGTGGCTGTCACCTGTGCCTCGGCCAAATACACACCTTGCTCGTTTGGTTCGGTACCAACCAGCAACACAAAGTGTTTGCCAGCATTCCGGGCTTTTTCATCGGTAATCAACTGGCCAATAACCGGTATGCGCAGCTGTTTATTCATATTGTAATTCACCACAATATCACCTCTGGCGGCGACATCGGGTGCCAGTTGGCCCGGCAATAAAATAACCTCGAGGGTAAACGGCTCCCGCGAGAAGTCTTCCGTCACGCGTAACCAAGCTGGGGATGAGTCTACAGAAGCGCCAGTCACTGATGCAGAGCCATATACATTAAGCTCAACCGCCTGAACCTCAACCCCTTCGTTGCTCAACGACACCACGGCCGGTGACGCAGACAATACCGGGCCCGTAAATCCTTGGCTGGCTGCCGACACGGCTTTGGCCGCATCAAGTACTCCGTACCCAAGCTGATCCGAGTGCCTGCCCGAATATTCTGTTAATTCGCCACTTTCGAGCAACGCCCTGACATCGCCATAGCTGAGATCGGACGTTCCCGCTTTCATCATCGCCAGCACACCAGAAACGTGGGGTGCCGCCATGGAAGTACCTTGAAGCCCTCTGTAATCCGGCTCGTACTGACCGGATTTAAGCGCTGCACTGGTGCTCCAGATCAAATCTGCTTCACCGTCGTTATTGGCATCGCGCCCTGCGTCACCGCCCGGCGCCGCCAAATCAATCCAACTGCCGTAATTTGAATAGGAAGCCAAGTTGCGTGCGCCGTCGACCGCACTCACGGCAAGCACGTTCCGGGAGGCCGCCGGGTAGGATTTTACCGAACCCGCTCCATTGCCCGCTGCAGCAACAAACAGCATGCCTTTATTGACACCCGCAGCAATGACCGATTCCAACTGAGGTATCTCCGGCAGTCCCCCCAAGCTCATATTGACTATGTGCGCCCTTGGCGGCTGCCCGCTGCCACCGTTCACCAACCAAGCGATGGCATCAATCAAGTCAGCAGAGGAACCGGTACCGCCTTCACCCAGCACCCGCACTGGCAGCAAGTTAGCCCCAAAGGCAACGCCACCACTGCCCTTGTTATCAATAACAGACGCGATCGTGCCCGCTACGTGTGTTCCGTGGTACACGTTCCCGCCCACACTGCTACCCGGATCTCTCGGATCGTTGTCGTTATCAACAAAGTCCCGGCCTGTTACCACATTCCGGTCCAAATCCGGGTGCCAATTTGACGCGCCCTGCTTCCGGAACAACCCAGTATCCAACACCGCCACGTTGACGCCAGCACCGCCCCTTGGCTCAATCTGCCAGGCAACCGGCCCATTGATCATCCCGTAGTGCCATTGCTTGCTGTACAGCGGTTCTCCCACCGGCGACTGGCTCCGCATCTGATAATTAGGGACGACCGACTCAACGTCAGGCTGCTCCCTGAGTGAGCGAATCCATGCCAATGTATCCTGCGGCCTCTGATCACCCGCCATCGCACGGGCGCTGTTTGGCATTGTGCGCAGCCAGGTGCGCTCACCGAGCATCCGCGCAGCGGCGGAACGTTGCGCACTCATGTGAGAGGCCGATCCAGGTTCGGAAGCGGATTCAGCCAGGGTGACAATCGCCTCGCCTTCGACAAATCTGTGATCCGGCCAAACGTATGTGGCATTTTGTTGCGCAGTTCCGGCGGTTTTCAACAGTACATAACGGGACGGCACATTACCCACGTTCCGCACCACCACTTGGTACTCGCCAGTTTGCTCGGTATTTAAGCGAAACTGTGCGGTTTCGTCCCCGCCTGTTGTACGTACTGGTGGATAACCCTCAACCTGTAATTCTAGGGCAACATTTGCGCCACAGGTACCAAAGCTCTTGAGTACCATCGTTTCACCAGCGGCTAGAGGCACCAAAAACGTATCGCTCAGGTCAAACTCGTAATCCTGGGTTTGACAAGCTCGAGCGGGAGCCGGGTAAGTACCTGCATTCGGGCTGACATACCCCGCAAGAACAAAACTCGCCGGTAACTTTTGCTCACCTGCAGCGGGAGATGCGCCCTCTCGACGCAATTGATCCATGGTGTCCTGGTCAATCCGGCTGTTCGCTTCGATAGCGATAACCCCTGACAGGGGGCTGGAAAGACGTTCGAGCTCCTCGCCACCCGAGCGTCCAGAATCACTGCAACCGGTCAGCCCCACCGTCCATGGTGAAAGTAAAAAAAACGCAATTAAAGCTCTCACGAGTGCTCCATCAGCCTAGAGATTGCCGGACTCTCAAACAAAAAAACCCGCGGAGCAGGACTCTCGCGGGTTTTTGAATCCGATGCTTTTATAAAGCGTAAAACAGCATCGGAACAAAGGCCACCAATAACAGGGTCGGCAACATGACAGCCAAGGGCAGAAGCAGGCGCTCATACCGGTGCCAGAATGAGCCTGTGCGTTCGGCAGCCAAAACTTCAGACTCACCCACAACTTGCCGGGCAAGCAGGTGGTTAAGCGCCACTGGCGGGCTCAGGTAGCCAAGTTCGAATGCCACCAGACACACAATCCAGAAATGTAACGGATCAATACCAATCTGAATCGCTGGCTGAGCAATGGTCGCAGACACCAGAATAACAGCGCCGAACGGATCCATAACCATACCGATAAACGTGAGCATGACGACAATCACCAACATCGCGAGCCACGGACTGGTGAGACTTTCCGGGAACAGAAAATGCACGATCTCGGACCGTTCCAAAATCCCGCCCAGACAGATCGAGAACCCGATCAAAGCCAATAGCGCACCAATGTGAACCGCCGCATCGCTGGCTGCAGCCGTGCTTCGACCGAAAAACTCGTGAACTCGGGAAGTCGTTGCTACGTCTTCCTTGGTCTTTCCTGAATCGAGCATCACGATGGCCAGCATCACCAGCGGAAGAATCAGCGGCGCGCTGTACTCATTGAACTTGAGCCCCAGAACACCCCAAATCCCCAGAATCACCAAGGCAGAGACAGCCACATAGGGAAACAACGGCTTCGTTGCCCGCAAAGACTCCCGCAAGGCACCCGGCGCAGGCCGCGGCTTCCAGTTACCCTCGGTTTTACAGACAATGAAAGAGAACAAGCTGGCCGACATAATGAAGACCCAGAAGCCCCACCCGTACATCTCTGAGGTCGTCACTTCTTTGTTCAGCGCCGCAACCACCACAATCAACAGACAGGGATTCAGCACCACACCCAGACTGCCTGACATGGCCGTTGTCGCCAGAGACAACTGACGACCCGCACCGGCGCGGCGAAGCTCGTCATAAACCACACCACCAACGGCAAGGATAAAGATGCCCGAGGCGCCCGTGAATGCCGTCGGGAAGGCGGTGGCAAAGATAATCACAGATGCCAACAACGGAGCCGGCAAGTTGAATGGCTTTATCAGCCCCAACAACAGCTCCGGCACCCGGGTTTGCTTCAGCATCATGCCGACCAACACATACAGTCCGATGTTGATGAACATCGAGGACAAGTTGGACATCATGCCAAAGTAGATCGCCAACCCCGAAGAGTAACCATCCACAAAGAAGAAGTAGCTCATGGCAATCAAGCCCATGGTGCAGTACAACGGCACCACAAGACCTGAGGCAAAATCCATGCTGCCGGGCTTAATCCGCTCAGGAATAGCGAAAAAACGCACGGCGTTAATGATCATGAACAAACCAAACACCAACCCCCAGGCATACTGGAGTGTCATGGCGCTGGTGGAGTCCGGCGTTCGCTCCAAGTTGCCCAGATAGGCATTCAGAGACAGTATCATCAACCCGTTCACCACGAACTGCGACCCCTGACTCAAACGCCACTCAGCACGGTTACGAGGCAGCCTCAGAGCAATATGATCGGAATCCAGCGCAGAGATGGCCGCAGCCATCGCGAACATACCAATAAATAAAAACTTGGTCAGGTCAATATTGCCCAACAAGAAATTAGCCAACCCTTGCTCGATGTCTTTAAAAACACCCAGCCCCCAGGTGGCATGCTTCTGGTTCTCGACAAACTGCTGATGGCGTTGTTCACACAACACCAGGTTGCTTTCCAAAGATTTGCGAAGCGCTTGAGGATTGGGTGGTGAACTGAAGAGATCGTCGGGGTCAGGCTTATAAGCCTGAATCCGACGCTCCACTTCTTTATCCACATCCATACTCAGGTTACAACTGGGCTCAACCGCGTCCGGGTTGAGCAAATAGTAGTTCGGCCATACTTGTTCCCCGACCCACAGCAGGCGGGAGTGGAGCGAATTACCCATCCCGAGCAACAAGGTCGCCAGGAGTAACAGCAGGAGGATGACGCCGTGCAACTTGTGCACGGGGTACAGTGTCCTTACGCCTGTCGCAGTCATTGCACGCCAGTTCATGATCAGAGTCCCCGTTATTCGCGATTATCTGCGGTGCACTCGGAAGCGCCCGGATTGCTGGAACAACGAATCTTGCTCATCAGGCTCAACATCTTAGGGCTGTAAACAACCGGCGCGCCATTAGCTCCATCGCGCATCTCAAGACGGTTTTCCCGGAACATCTCCTGATAACCAACGATGTCCTTCTCAGGAATACGAATCCACTTGTCGTCCGGAATCGCATCTTCCAGATCGCTGATCATATTCATTGCTTGCGGGAACATGCCCCATGCCACTTCACGGGCTTTTTGGGCAACGTCATCGTCAAGCACCTCATCTCGGGCAACGATCTGGACCGTCAGCTGTGCCAGAGGGTAATCAACAATGCCACCCTTCTCGCCAATGCCCTTATACAATTCCAGGGCCTCATAGGCGAATGCCGGCGCATAGGCCGTGTCTACGGAGCCATTGTTGAACTTACCGGCAAAGTTGGTGATATCAGAAGGAACAACCGTTGCTTTCACATAGTTCACCATGCGAATGGCGTCTTTCTGGTAGTCCAAGGTGGCAATACGCTTACCCGCAAGCTCTCCCGCCGTATCAATTTCCCGGTCGTTCACGAACAAGTAACCAGCTCCGGCCGGAACAATGCCCAACACCTCGTAACCGTTTTCTTTCATCAACGGCGCCGCTTTAGGCTGAGCCAGGGTCGCCAGCAGCGTTTCCAGATCTTTGTAGGTCGGAAGCGCTCCGACAGCGCTGACACTTCCGGTGAAACGGTTAAACGGTCGCAACCGGATATCCAAGGCCGCCACCGCATCACACTGACCAGAGTTAAAGTCGCCGATCGCCACACCTTCGTCGGTATAGGGCTTCAGCTTGAAATCTACGTTATGAGTTTTCATCTCGAGGGCGAAGTCTTTCACCATGTTATAAACGTCACCGTTGGCGCCGATAACGTCGAATACACACATCGTTGCGGTTTGTGCTGAGGCCAAGGGCGCAACGGCCGCAAGGGAAAGGGCTGCAAGTGTTTTACGGATCACAATAACCTCCGGGTCATCATTTTTATGGTTGTTAAGTAGGTAATGCGGTCGATGGGGCTACTCGTTAAAGCAGCCCATCCAAACTCATGGTTTCAATATTGCTGGTGTCACGCTCCGGACTCATTTTGCCGAAAAAGCGGGTGGGCGTACGGTGGCCGTAGCTCTTTGTCCAGTGTTTATCCGATGAGAAGGTAACAACCGTGCGTGCAACCTCATCAAGCAACGCATAGTCCTCGAGAACCTCGAACCCTTCCTCAGAGGCAGCAAAGTCTGCAATCGAATCAGCGAGAACATCTGGGCGACCGAATGTTTCTGCAGCAACAACTTGCAGTGCGTGGGATGTTCTAAAGCCTGCGCTAACACCCAAATCAGCACTGTTTTGGAGCACTACCCATGGATCTGGCGACAGAGCCGGACGCGTATCCGGAAGCAGCAACCACACCAAGGCCCGGACTGCATTAGGCAATCCGCCCCATTTTTCGTTATCAATACACTGCGCCGCACGCTCAGCTTGTGGTGCGATATTCCGGGGAACACCCGCCATAGCGCCTGAGTTAGCATCATTTACAATCGCCTGCATACCGGTAAGCAGACCGACAAGAAAGGTGATCTCATCCTGGTCCGTAAACAGGAACGGGCACTCCATCGGCTCTGCCGCGGGATCAAAGTCATAAGCAGTCATGGCGCGGCGGAAAGATTCGTATCGGCGGGTCGCTGTTTGCGCGTATAAACGCTTTGAAACTTCACGGGCATCTTTAGCAGCAGGTACGTTGCCGCTGTAATCGTGCCTCAGATAATCCAGTTCTGCGTCCCAAGCTCTGTATTCCATACAGTTGCCAGCCAGCAGCATCAACAAAGAACCCGTGCTATCAGGCGCATCCACAACTCGCGAGAAAGAGTAAAGTAATGGATCAATCCCTTCGCCTAATGCACACGCCATCTGCGTGTCGGTCATCTGCAGAACGTAAGGGGTAGCCTCGGATTCAGAGTAACCGGAAAGTACGACACCCGTCGTATGGTAAATGGGATTAACCGAACAACCGGAAAGAACCAGAACCAAACCTGCTGCAATCAGTTTGGGCATGCGAGCCGAGAAACAGTATGCCCGGGAGAGCTTAGAGGAGATCATAATGCGACCTGTCTTTACTTTGTATGTTTGTTTTTTAGACGTGATCATTGCTGCACGCAATAGCATGCAAATTCTCAACGTTCCGTGAACCAGATCACCGAAGCGACGGGAACTTCCATTCACAGAACGAAGGATGCGGGGAAAGTACTCAAACGGAAATGGCTTGTTTGCCGAAATATAATGCCGATCAGGCCAATTACGTATAGAAACTTAAAAATTGGACTTTTCTACTATGGAATCCACCGAGAAAAACTGCGCCTTCCTCGGCTTTTCATCCCTAACGCGATACGCCTGTCACACCCTAAAAACCCAACATCGCCATGACTTCATCCGTGAGGCCATCCAAAGTCAGCCCACCGCGTTCAGGCCTATACCAGGTCACAGTCCAGCTCAAAGCTCCCGTCAACATCCGCCGGGCAATAAATACATCCGAGCTTAACTGGCCTCCATCTTTGAGCTGCTGTAACACTGACAGCCAAAGACTTTCATACACCTCTCGCAGCGCCAGCACTTCTTCCTGAGAGCTCTCTGACAAACTGCGCCATTCGTAGACCAGAACAGCCATGGCCTCACCGGTCCGGCCATTGATCGACTCCAACTCGGCATGGATCAACGCGCGCAGCTTCGCTTCCGGCGCCGACTCACGTTCGACCGCTGCCCGCATGACGGCCGTATTCAGCCGTATGGTTTCAACCATAACAGCCTTTAATATCTCTTCTTTGGTCCGAAAATGATGAAACAAGCTCCCGGATTGAATTCCAACGGCCGCAGCCAAATCCCGAACAGTGGTGCGTTCATACCCTTTATCCCGGAATAAAGTCGCGGCTTCAGCCAACAATCGACCACGAGCACTGACGGGGTCAGAAACCAACTGATCTTGAATAAGTGCCTGAAAAATATCGCTGTGCTTCACAAAAATATCCAACTGCGGAAAAGGTTGACCTATTTTACCTGACTCCCGCCTATTTACAAACCAAGCGCTTGCTTGGTAATGTCGAATTCAATCATTGAAGATCCACGTTAAACCGCCAACATAACCGGGGCCAACAACATGTCAGAAGCCAACAAAACCATCCGAATCGGCTGTTCTTCGGCATTCTGGGGTGATACCGAAACCGCGGCCGCCCAACTGGTACATCAGGGCAACATCGACTATCTAGTAGCCGACTACCTTGCCGAAGTCACCATGTCGATCATGGCGGGCCAGAAGATGAAAGACCCGTCTCAAGGTTACGCTCGGGATTTTGTACAAACCGTTATGGGCCCGTTGCTTGGCGACATTAAGGCAAAAGGGATTCGGGTTCTGGCCAACGCCGGTGGCGTTAACCCTATTGCTTGCCGTGATGCACTTCAGTCTCTTTGTGAAAAAGCCGGCGTCGATCTGAAGATCGCTCTGGTATTGGGTGATGATCTAATCACCAAGAAGAAAAAACTGGCCGATGATGGCATTACCGAAATGACTACGGGCCAGCGGTTCCCGGCCATGATGGTCAGCCTGAACGCCTATCTCGGCGCGCCTGGTCTGGCCGCTGCACTGGACCAAGGTGCAGACATTGTTTTGACCGGGCGCGTTGCCGACAGCGCGTTGGTTCTAGCGCCACTGGTGCATGAATTTGGCTGGCAATGGGACGATTACGACAAACTGGCCCAAGGCAGTCTAGCCGGACACTTGCTGGAATGCGGTGCTCAGTCTACCGGGGGCAACTTCACCGATTGGGAAGCCGTTGCAGACGGGTTTACTAACATGGGGTTTCCGATTGCAGAGGTCAGCGCCAATGGCGATTTCGTTATGACCAAACCCGACAATACGGGAGGCTTAGTTAGCCGAGGCACTGTTGGCGAGCAACTGGTTTATGAGATCGGTGATCCCAGAGCTTACCTTCTGCCCGATGTAACCTGCGATTTCACTCAGGTTAAGCTGGATGAGATTGCGCCGAACCGGGTTCACATGTCCGGCGCGACAGGGTTGGAGCCCACCAATAGCTATAAGGTGTCTGGCACCTGGCCCGATGGTTTCAAATGTACCGCTTCGTTCCTGCTTGGGGGCATAGATGCGCCAGCCAAAGCCCAGAAGGTTGCGGAAGCTATTTTAGCAAAAACATCGGCGATGTTTGCCGAAAAAGGCCTGCCAGACTATTCCGAAACCAGCATCGAGCTTTTGGGAACGGAGGCGACTTATGGCCAGCACGGGCGCCGTCGTGACACACGCGAGGTGATTGTAAAGATTGCTGCCGCCCATCCCAAGAAAGAGGCGTTGGTTCTGTTTGCAAGAGAGATTGCTCAAGCTGCCACCGGAATGGCTCCCGGCCTTACCGGCATTGTGGGCGGCCGCCCTTCTGTCTTCCCGAAGATTCGCCTTTATTCCTGCTTGGTGCCAAAAGCTGAGGTCTCGGTGTCGATCGATATCGGCGGCGAAGCTATACCTATCGATGTCGCCTGCGAAGGCACCTTTGACCCTACTCAGCTAGCGCCTCAGCCGGATAACAACATTAATGTTTCAACGGATACGACCGTTCCTTTGATTCGTTTGGCGTGGGCACGTTCAGGAGACAAGGGCGACCACAGCAATATTGGTGTGATCGCACGGGAAGCAGAATTCGTGTCGTACATTCAGGCCGCGCTCACAGAGGAAGCAGTCGCAGAGTGGATGGCGCATACGCTGAATCCAGAGTCGGCAAAGGTAACTCGTTGGGCCTTGCCGGGGTTGAATGCGTTTAACTTCTTGCTGGAGCACAGCTTGGGTGGCGGTGGTATCGCCAGCCTGAGAATTGACCCACAAGGTAAGGCGTTTGCGCAGCAGCTTCTGGAGTTTCCCGTGCCGGTGCCATCCAAACTTTTTGAGTCTTAGATCGGTGCATGCACCCAAACGCTCTACTGAGATTAATCAGATTTAAACAGGAAATTGCTTATGAGTTACCAATCCGTTTTACGGCCGGGATTGTTTGAAGGACAAGTGTTTATCGTCACTGGCGGCGGTTCTGGCATTGGCCGTTGTAACGCTCACGAATTGGCTGCGCTTGGTGCTCGGGTAGCTCTGGTTGGCCGCAAACAGGAAAAAGTCGATGCCGTTAAAGCGGAAATCGAAGAGGACGGCGGCGTTGCCAGCGCTCATTCTTGCGATATCCGCGAAGAAGAGTCGGTACAAGCCACGGTTAAGGCCATTATTGCCGAACACGGTCGATTAGACGGGCTGGTGAATAACGCCGGTGGTCAGTTCGCTTCGCCGCTAACGGGGATTAACCAGAAAGGCTGGGAAACCGTGGTGCGCACGAATCTGACCGGCGGGTTTCTGATGGCTCGAGAAGCCTACACCCAGGCGTTCAGCAAAACCGGCGGCTCTATTGTCAATATTGTCGCTGATATGTGGGGCGGTATGCCGGGCATGGGACATTCCGGCGCAGCGCGGGCTGGAATGGTAAATTTCACGCAAACCGCCGCCATGGAATGGGCACCTTCGGGTGTTCGAGTGAATGCGGTTGCCCCGGGCTGGATTGCATCCAGCGGCATGGATAACTACCCCGCGCACATGAAGTCCTGGATTCGGAGCCTGGCCGACGCGGTCCCCATTAAGCGAATGGGTACGGAATCAGAGGTCAGTTCGGTCATTTGTTTCTTGCTGAGTGAAGGCGCTGCGTTTGTCAGCGGAGACTGCTGGCGCATCGACGGTGGCGGCTCTCAAGGTGGTCGGATTTGGCCAATGCCTAAAGCCAAGAACAACGACGCATACAACGGCTTCCACCGCGCTGTCACACCCAAGGTTTTATCGGAAGACTGAGGACGGATACATGCAAACGCTAGAGTCAATGATTACGCCCCAGTCCAGCGAATTCCAGGCGAACGCTGAGGCCATGGAAGCCCATATCAAAACCTTTCGCGATGTTGAGCAAAAGGTATTGGATCTGGCGGAAGCCGCCCGGGAAAAGTTCACCAAGCGCGGAAAGCTTCTCCCCCGCGATCGTATTAATCGGTTGCTAGACCGCGGCAGTGAGTTTCTAGAGCTTTGCTCTCTGGCTGGCTATCAGATGCACGACGACAAAGACGGCTCCATGGCCGGCGGCGGTATCATTGCCGGCATTGGTCGTGTGGCCGGTATTCGGTGCCTGGTTGTCGCGAGCAACAGTGCCATCAAGGGCGGCACCATAACGCCTGCAGGGCTGGATAAAACATTGCGCCTGCACCAGATCGCTAAAGAGAATAAGTTACCTATCGTGTCCCTGTCCGAATCCGGCGGCGCCAATCTGAACTACGCAACGGATATTTTCGTACCGGGTGCCCGTGGCTTTGCCAACCAGGCCCGGCTGTCCGCAGCAGGCATTCCTCAAGTCACCGTCGTGCACGGCAACGCCACGGCAGGTGGTGCGTACCAGCCCGGTTTATCGGATTACGTCATCACGGTTCGCGAAAAAACCAAGATGTTTCTTGCCGGTCCGCCACTGCTGAAAGCTGCGACTGGCGAAATCGCAAACGACGAAGAACTTGGCGGCGCGGAAATGCACGCCACCGTTGCAGGTACCGCAGAGTATCTTGCGGAAGACGATGCCGATGGCATCCGCCAAGCGCGTGAAATCCTCGACGCCCTGCCTTGGAATGACAATCTTCCCGTGCAACGAGATGTCACCTGGAAAGAGCCCCTGTATCCGGCCGAAGAACTTCTCGGCGTTATTCCGGCAGATGCAAAAAAGCCGTATGACGTGCGCGAGATCATCGCGCGCGTTGCTGACGGCTCCCGTTTTTTGGACTTCAAAAACGAGCACGATAACCAGACCGTCTGCGGCACCATCCGCATTCATGGCCGCAGCGTAGGCGTGATCGGCAATAACGGCCCCATCACCACCGCTGGAGCCACTAAGGCGGCACAATTTATTCAATTGTGTGACCAAGCGGGCACACCCATCGTATTCCTCCATAACACCACCGGCTTCATGGTGGGCACACATTCCGAGCAGAACGGCATCATCAAGCACGGCTCTAAAATGCTTCAGGCCGTGGCCAATTGCCGCGTACCCAAGATTGCCGTTGTCGTAGGTGGCTCCTACGGTGCCGGCAACTACGCGATGTGCGGCCGAGGTCTGGACCCTAGATTCATCTTCGCCTGGCCCAACAGCCGTACCGCCGTGATGGGCCCGGCACAAGCCGGCAAGGTGCTTCGCATTGTGGCCGAAGAGAAGCAACGCAAGAGCGGTAAAGAGCCTGACGAAAAGACCCTCGACTTTCTGGAGCAGGCTACTGCTAAAAAACTCGAAGACGGCTCAACCGCTTTGTTTGGTACGGCGCGATTGTGGGACGACGGTCTGATCGACCCCCGGGACACCCGTCGGGTACTGGCAACCGCTTTATCTGTATGCCGCGAAGCCGAGCAGCGTCCTTTGAGACCGAATGTTTACGGCGTGGCACGTTTTTAATTCGAACAACACAAACAGAACAACCGTGAATTAGAGCAGGAGAGTACCCATGAATTTCACATCAGAGCACGATGCCCTTAGAAAAACCGTCAGAGATTTCGTCGAAAAAGAGATCAACCCCTACGTTGATGAGTGGGAAGAAGCCGGCGAATACCCGATTCGCGATGTGTTCAAAAAACTCGGGAACCTGGGCCTGCTCGGCATTCAAAAGCCCGAAGAATACGGCGGCATGGGCCTGGACTACAGCTACAACCTGGTTGCGGCGGAAGAGCTGGGCATGGCCAAATGCGGAGGTGTTCCCTTGTCCATCGGTGTGCAAACCGATATGTGCACACCAGCGATTGCTCGTTTTGGTTCCGACGAACTTAAGCGTAACTTTTTGACTCCGGCCATTACCGGTGAGTTGATTGGCTCCATCGGTGTCAGTGAAGTGGGCGCTGGGTCTGATGTCGCCGGTCTTAAAACCACGGCTAAGAAAGACGGTGATGATTACATCATTAACGGCTCCAAAATGTGGATCACCAATTCTCCGAAAGCAGACTTCATGTGCTTGCTCGCCAACACCAGCGACGACAAGCCCCACAAAAACAAAACCCTGATCGTGGTGCCCATGAACTCACCGGGTATCACTCTCAGCCCACACCTGAACAAACTGGGCATGCGTTCCTCTGAAACCGCTCAGGTGTTCTTCGATGATGTGCGCGTGCCGCAGCGCAACCGAATTGGTGCAGAAGGCACAGGTTTCATGTGCCAGATGATCCAATTCCAGGAAGAACGCATGTGGGGTGCGGCAAACGTCATCAAAGCGTTGGAAAGCTGTATCGAGCAAACCATCGAATACTGTCAGGAGCGCAAAACCTTCGGTCAGCCGCTGATCAACAATCAGTATATTCATTTCCGTTTGGCAGAGCTTCAAACCGAAGTCGAGGCGTTGCGCGCCCTTACCTACAAAGCGTGTGAGCTGCACGTTGCCGGCAAAGATGTCACGCAACTTGCCTCCATGGCCAAGCTCAAAGCCGGCCGTTTGGGCCGTGAAGTCACAGATGCTTGCCTGCAATACTGGGGTGGTAACGGTTACATGTGGGAAAACCCGCTCGCCCGCGCTTACCGGGACGTACGTCTGGTTTCCATTGGCGGCGGAGCTGACGAAATCATGCTCGGAATTATCTGCAAGACCATGAACATCTTGCCGGGCAAGCAAAAAGGCTAAGGCGTCGTAAATTTCCCGTGGAGTCTGTTATGGAACTGGAACTACCAAATTTCGAAACGCTTACCCTCGAGCAACACGGTCCGGCGTTAATGGTTACCATCAATCGGCCTGAAGTCCGGAACGCCATGAGCCTGAAAATGGTCGAAGAACTCTCAGCCATATTCACTCAGGTCGAAAACAACGACACCATCAGAGCCGTCGTCATCCGCGGTGCCGGTGGCCACTTCTGTGCCGGCGGCGACATCAAAGACATGGCGGGTGCTAAAAATCAGGAAGGCGAAGGCCGCGACAACCCGTTTTTCAAACTAAACCGAGCCTTCGGGGGGATGATTCAACAGGTCAACGAATCCTCCAAGATCGTCATCGCCATCACCGAAGGCGCTGTCATGGGCGGCGGCTTCGGGCTGGCCTGCGTTTCTGACCTCGCCATTGCTGGCCCAACCTCAAAGTTCGGCATGCCAGAAACCACACTGGGCATCATCCCCGCCCAAATTGCCCCCTTCGTGGTTGCCCGAACCGGTCTAACCCAGGCCCGCCGATTGGCCCTGCTTGGCCTGCGCGTGGACGCGCAAGAAGCCCAACGTCTGGGCATCGTGCACCAGGTCGCAGAGAGCGACGACCAAATCGACGCCCTATTGGCAGCAGCTCTGGAGCGCGCGCGCCTATGCGCCCCGAATGCGACCGCCCAAACCAAAGCGCTCTTGCACAGAGTCGGTAATGAAAACATGAGCGATTTGCTGGACGATGCCGCCGAGATGTTTTCCACCGCCGTGCGCGGTCCGGAAGGTGCAGAGGGCACCATGGCGTTCGTGCAGAAGCGCGAGCCGAAGTGGGCTGGCAAGCAATAAGTACAACGAAACTAATTTCCGCAAGCACCGTTAAGCGGACAATCAAAAAAGCTAGCGGGAGCTCCCCGCCAGTAGTGCGGACAGGCACGATGCTGACATCGCAACAAGGTAGGTAATGCCATGCTAAAAAAACTACTCATCGCAAACCGTGGCGAAATAGCCTGCAGAGTTATTCAAACCGCCAAAGCACTCGGATACCGAACCGTCGCCGTCTACTCTGAAGCCGACGCCAACGCACTGCACGTTGAACAAGCCGACGAAGCCGTTTGTATAGGCCCGGCACAAGTTTCAGCCTCCTACCTGAACGCAGAAGCAATCTTGGATGCCGCAAAGAAAACCGGCGCCGATTGCATTCACCCTGGTTACGGCTTCCTCTCCGAAAACGCAGGCTTCGCAAAAGCCATCAAACAAGCCGGCCTGACCTTCGTAGGCCCGCCGGAAAACGCCATCGAACTGATGGGCAGCAAACGCCGCTCCAAAATTGCCATGCAAGAAGCAGGCGTTCCCGTCGTCCCCGGCTTTGAAGGCAACAACGCCAGCGATGAAGAACTGATTGTCGCCGCCAAAGACATTGGCGTACCACTGATGCTCAAAGCCTCTGCCGGCGGCGGCGGTCGCGGCATGCGATTAATCGAAGACCAAAACCAGCTTGCCGACGGCATCAAACGAGCTCGCTCCGAAGCCAAACAAGCCTTCGGTGACGACGAAATGATCATCGAAAAAGCCGTGATCGAACCTCGTCACGTCGAGATCCAAGTCTTCGCGGACCGCCACGGCAACGCGGTCTACCTCGGAGAACGGGACTGCTCCGTTCAGCGCCGGCACCAGAAAGTCGTCGAAGAAGCCCCCTCACCTTTCGTAACCCCCGAACTCCGCCAAGCCATGGGCGAAGCCGCCGTAAAAGCAGCTCTGGCATGCGGCTACGAAGGCGCAGGCACCGTTGAGTTTCTGGTCGATAAAGACCGCAACTTCTACTTTCTGGAAATGAATACCCGCCTGCAGGTAGAACACCCGGTTACCGAGCTGATCACCGGCCAAGACCTCGTCGCCTGGCAGCTGATGGTCGCCGAAGGCCAGACTCTGCCGCTGGCACAGGAGGATATCCAACTTAACGGCCATGCCATCGAAGTTCGCCTCTATGCAGAAGATCCCGCAACCGATTTCACACCGCAAACCGGCACTCTGCACGAATTCACGGCAGCCACAGGTGAAGGCCTGCGTTTCGATACCGGAGTGCGTTCAGGCGATGTGGTCAGCTCACATTACGACCCCATGTTGGCAAAAGTAATCGCCTGGGGCCAAAACCGCGACGAAGCGCGTCGTCGATTGATTCGTGCTCTAGAAGACACCACCGTATTCGGCGTCACCACAAACCGCTACTTTCTGAGCCGCATCATCGCCGATGAAACCTTTGGCGCCGGAGAAGCAACAACAGCGTTTCTACGACAGTCGTTCAAAGACGACCCGTCGCTCGCGCCGCAAGCTCTCAGCATTCGCGAACTGGCTCTCAGCGCATGCGCACTTAGCCTTGGCACCTCAGGCGAAAATGGCTGGAGCAACGCGCCCGCAACCGTGATGCCCATGAGTCTTGAAGCACAAGACGAAACCGTCGAACTGCTCGTCCGTAGATCAGGCCAAAAGCTCTTTGTTTCCCATGAAGATGCGCAGTATGAGCTGCAACTTCAAAGTCACCAGTCAGGGCTGCTGTGCATTATCGACAATGGCGTTCGTCACCGGTGCCAATATCAGCAGAACGGTGATTCCCTATATTTACAAGCCTTCGGGCGCTCGTGGTCTATTATTGATCGCACACACCAGCCAGCAACAGGTGCCCAAGGGGCAGGCTGCGGCCGCATACAAGCCGCAATGGACGGTGCCATTATCGACGTGCTCGTCGCTGAAGGTGAAACCGTTACCCAAGGCCAGACTCTGATTGTGCTGGAAGCGATGAAAATGGAGCACCCTATCAAAGCCGACCGGGACGGTGTCGTGTCAGGCCTGCACACCCATACTGGTGACCAGGTAAAGCGCAGCCAGTTATTGATTGAGCTCGCACCCGAAGACGCTTAACACACAACATAATTCGTGAGCACAACGAAGGCTCTCGTGACGAAGGGAACGGAAAAAAATGAGTCAAGACATAATCTCCACCCGCGACATGATGCGCAGCATCCCCCCCGTGCTCGGTCGTTTTCCTTCCATTGCACGAGGGCTCTACTATTACCTCGCAAAAGACAATGAAAAAGACCTGAACCTGAACAAATTGATTACCCGCAACGCACGGAAATACCCGAATCGGGCGGCAATCCTCTGTGACGATCTAACGGTTACCTGGCAAGAGTTTGACGCCTGGAGCAACCGAATGGCGCACTACCTTAAGAACCAGGGTCTGGTAAAAGGCGATGCCATCGCCGTGTTGCTGGAAAACCGCCCGGAACTGCTGGCCGTCGTGGCGGGTGCGACCAAAATTGGCGTTGCCTGCGCCATGCTGAACACATCCCAGAAAGGCAAAGTACTGACACACAGCATTAACCTGATTGAACCGAAAATGTTTGTGGTCGGTGAAGAGTTACTCGAGCAAGCTGAAGGGGTTCGCTCTGACATTAAACTCGATCACGCCAACCCGATGCTGTATTTGGCAGACACCAACACCCGGAATATCTTCGGCGACGCGCCCGAGGGTTACACAAACCTCGCTCTTGAGGTTAGCAAGTTTCCATCCACTCTGCCGGAACTCAACCAGCCCGTGCTGATGGGCGACACAGCCGTGTATCTTTATACCTCTGGTACTACTGGCCTACCCAAAGCCGCCCCGGGCTCGCACCGCAAGTTCGTTCGCGCCTACGGTGGTTTCGGCATGTTGTCGCTGAACATGAAACCGGAAGACGTACTTTACTGCACGCTACCGCTCTACCATGGCACCTCTTTATTGGTTTGCTGGGGCTCGGTACTGGCTGGCGGTTCGGCCATCGCACTGCGCCGGAAATTCTCCGCCAGTGCTTTCTGGGACGACGTGCGTAAATACGAAGCCACCACCTTCGGCTATGTGGGCGAACTTTGCCGCTACTTGCTGAATCAACCTGCTAGCCCACAAGACCGAAACCACCCGCTTACCAAAATGGTCGGCAACGGTTTGCGCCCTTCCATTTGGAAAGAATTCAAAGAGCGTTTCGGCATTGAAACCGTGGCGGAACTTTATGCCTCTTCCGAAGGCAACATTGGCTTCTCAAACTTCTTCAACATGGACAACACCGTCGGTTTTTCGACGGCCCCTTACCGGTTAGTAAAATTCCATGATGGCACCCGGGATCCGATCCGCAACGAGAAGGGCCAGTTCGAGGAAGTCGAGAAAGGCGAGCCCGGCCTGCTGTTAGGCGAGATCACCAAGAAGTGGGCGTTCGAGGGCTACACCCAAAAAGAAGCGACTGAAAAATCCATCCTGCGAGATGGCTTCAAAAAAGGCGATTCCTGGTTCAATACTGGCGATGTTCTTCGCGAAATCGGCTTCCGCCACCTGCAGTTCGTCGATCGCATGGGTGACACCTTCCGCTGGAAGGGTGAGAACGTATCGACCAACGAAGTAGAAAATATCATCGACGGCTCCGGCATGATCGAAGAAGCCATCGTGTACGGTGTTGAAATCCCCCACACCAACGGCAAGGCCGGCATGGTAACGCTGGTGCCACAAAAGGCCGGTGATGGTTTTGACCCCGACAGCCTGCTGGCTTACCTGCAAGATAACTTGCCGCCTTACGCGGTTCCCGTGTTCATTCGGGTAACACAGGCCATCGAAAAAACAGGCACCTTCAAATACCGCAAAGTGGACATTCAGAAACTGGGCTATTCTCTGGAACGCCCGGATGATGTGGTTTACGTCTGGCTTCCGAAAGCGTCTGGCTATACCAAGGTGACACCGGAGCTGATTGCTGATATTGAGGCGGGTGACGTTCGGTTCTGACTTGCGGAGGTGGGGCTTTTTCCGGCCCCAGCCTGATAGCTTGGGGGGAGGGTGAGAGTGGGGCCACCCTCTCACCATCCAACACCCCCAAACCAAGCAGGCTAGCTGCCCAAACCTAAATCAAACACCCACGTTAAGAACAATCTTCCCGGTAGCCCGGCGTCCCGACAGCGCACCCAATGCCTCAGCGTACTGCTCAAATTCGAACACTTCGCTGACTTTAGGATCGATTTTGCCTTCGGCGTAGAGCTTAAGGAGTTCCATCATGTTCTGAGCGCTGACCTCCGGCTCTCTCTGGGTAAAGCTACCCCAAAACACACCCACTACCGAGCAGCCCTTCAGCAACGTCAGATTCGCCGGTACTTTCGGAATATCACCCGCCGCAAAACCGATGATCAGGTGACGGCCGTTCCAAGCCATCGAACGCAAAGCCTGCTCGGTGAAATCGCCGCCTACCGGGTCGTAGACCACATCCACGCCCTTACCCTTGGTCAGCTTCTTGACCGCATCCTTCACCGACTCTTCAGAATAATTAATCAGCTCATCTGCACCCGCGTCTTTGGCGACAGCCAGCTTCTCAGCCGTGCTGGCAGCAGCAATCACCTTAGCGCCCATTGCCTTGCCAAGTTCCACCGTCGCTAGCCCTACACCACCACTAGCGCCCAGCACCAACAACGTCTCACCTGGCTGAATATTCGCGCGCTGTTTTAGAGCGTAATAAGACGTGCCGTAGACCATCATAAAACCTGCCGCTTTTTCGTACGGCATGCCTTCAGGCAAAGGCAACAAGTTGGATTCCGGTGCCACAACCTCTTCAGCAAAAGCACCCCAACCGGTCAAAGCCGCGACACGATCGCCCGGTTTAAAACGCGTTACTTTATCGCCTACTTCGATCACTTCACCCGCAAGCTCACCACCGGGTGAAAACGGCATCGGCGGTTGCAGCTGATACTTACCTTGAATAATCAAAGTATCCGGAAAGTTCAAACCCGCAGCCTTGACCCGAACCTTAACGCCTCGCCCCTTAACCTCCGGGCTGGGTACGTCTTCAATTACCAGGTTTTCAGCGGGACCGTATTCTTTGCACAGTATTGCTTTCATGATCTCTCCAAGGGCGTTCGGTGCTTGTTATTGATGGATCTCAAGCTAAACAGAGTTGCCCCTTGAAGCAAATCAAGTTCGCTTATCCGAGCCAATAAACCTAACTAATATAGCCCCTTCCCTTCAATAGGCTCCGAATGTCGTCAATCTGGATGAATTTTGACGCTATTTCGGCTATTCTTCGCACGATCCGTTCTGATTACTTCAACCTCAGAGCTCACCATGTTTGATATTATCTACGCGCTTGAAATGATAGGCATCGTGGCGTTTGCCATCTCAGGGATGATCGTTGCGCGTTCGAAAAACATGGACCCTGTTGGGGTGTTTGCCATCGGTTTCATCACCGCACTCGGCGGCGGTACGCTGCGAGATTTGATGATGGATAACCATCCGCTGTATTGGATCAAGCATCAGGAACAGCCCATTATGATTTTGGGCATGGCCGTGATTTTCAGTTACTGGAGCCACGCGCACAGCCTGAAGGAATCGAAGATCGTTTTTCCGGACGCCATCGGGCTGGGCATTTTCTCTATTCTTGGTGCTCAATTGGCGCTGGATTTGGGGCATTCCTGGTTTATCGCTTCTATGCTAGGCGTCATGACTGGCACCTTCGGTGGGGCTCTGCGCGATACGCTTTGTAATGAAGTGCCTTATATATTCCGAAAAGACCAGATTTACGCCTCCATTTCATTCGCCGGCTGCTGGCTGTATTTCGTTTGCCAATGGCTGCTCGAGAGTGAAACCACCGCGTTGACCATTGGTTTGTTGTTTATCGTTTTGGTGAGAATGCTAGCCGTACGCTTTGATATTCGTCTGCAACGTGATCAGGCTCATAACTGAGCACGCAATCATCACTTGGCGCAGAGCCGTCTAGCCGGTAACATTGCTTTTTTTTCACTCAGATCGATTTTTCCGCATTTAATCAATTTTTTTCACACCCTTAACCCCAGGCACCCCGAGAGGCAGACCCCCGTCATGCTTGAACGACTGTTCCAACTCAAAGCCCACGGCACCAATGTTCGTAAAGAAGTCATTGCAGGGATCACCACCTTCCTGACCATGGCCTACATCATTGTGGTCAACCCCAGCATGCTGTCAGCAACCGGCATGGACTTCGGCGCCGTGTTCGTTGCAACGTGTCTTGCGGCGGTTGTTGGCACTCTGATTATGGGCCTATGGGCCAATTACCCGATCGCACTGGCTCCCGGCATGGGCTTGAACGCCTTTTTTGCCTTCACTGTAGTGGGCAGCATGGGTTACAGCTGGCAGGTAGCGCTGGGCGCGGTGTTCATCTCCGGCTTCCTGTTCTTCATGTTGAGCATTTTCAAGGTTCGGGAATGGATCATTAACAGCATTCCACTGTCCTTGCGCTTTGGTATCTCCGCCGGTATCGGTTTCTTCCTGGCGCTGATTGCCCTGAAGAACGCGGGTATCGTGGTGGACCACCCGGCTACGCTGGTCAGTATGGGCGATGTTACGGCCGCAGAAAGCCTGCTGTTCTTTGGTGGCTTCATTCTGATTTGCGCACTGGCTTACCGTCAGGTGACGGGTGCGGTGATGATTGGCATTATCGCCGTAACGGCCGTTGCCATGATGCTTGGCATGGTTGAGTACAACGGCTTCATGTCTGCTCCCCCCAGCCTCGCTCCGACCTTTATGCAGCTGGATCTGGCGGGCGCCCTGAACATTGGCATGATCAGCGTTATTTTTGCTTTCCTGTTCGTAGATCTGTTCGACACCTCTGGCACCTTAGTTGGCGCCGCCCAGCGTGGCGGCCTGTTGGATAAAGACGGCAAACTGCCCCGTCTGGGCCGCGCCCTGATGTCTGACTCTGTCGCCACCATGTCTGGTGCAGCCTTGGGCACCTCAACCACCACCAGTTATGTGGAATCTACCGCGGGTATTGCTGCGGGTGGCCGCACTGGTTTGACAGCGGTTGTTGTCGCCGGCTTGTTCCTGGCTTGCCTTTTGTTTGCGCCTATCGCCAGCATCATCCCTCCCTATGCAACGGCTCCGGCTCTTGTTTATGTCGCTTGTCTGATGGCCAGCGGCCTGAAGCTGATCGATTGGGACGACATCACAGATACTGCACCAGCCATCGTCACGGCGTTGATGATGCCCCTGACCTTCTCCATTGCTCACGGCATCGCACTGGGTTTCATCACCTACGTGGCGGTTAAAGCTCTGGCTGGCAAGTGGTCGGATCTGAACTGGAGCGTGGCCGTTATTGCGATGGTTTTTGTGCTGAAATTTATTTTCCTGGATGTGGCGTAAGCCGCATCCAGAACAGGTGAGTTATGGATTATTTTTCACAGAGCATCAAACAGGCCATCCGCACCGTTCCTAATTGGCCAAAAGAAGGCGTATCGTTCCGTGACATCACCACGGTTCTGCAAGATAAAACCGCCTTCCGCAAACTGATCGATGCTTTCGTGCACCGTTATCACGGGCAGAATATCGATGCCGTCGCTGCGGTAGACGCTCGCGGCTTCATCATCGGCTCTGCTTTGGCTTACGAACTGAACGCGTCGCTCGTGCTGGTGCGCAAGAAAGGCAAGCTGCCGTTCGATACGCTGGTCGAAGACTACGAACTGGAATACGGCACGGCTTCCGTAGAACTGCACAAAGATGCCTTCCACGCCGGCGACAAAGTCGTGCTGGTTGACGACCTGATCGCCACCGGCGGCACCATGCTGGCCGCCAGCCGTCTGATCCGCCGCATTGGCGCGGAGATCGTGGAAGTCGCTGCAATGATCGACCTGCCGGATCTAGGCGGTTCCGCTAAGCTGCAGGAAGAAGGCTTGCCGGTTTATACTGTCTGTTCGTTCGAAGGAGAATAATCACTCAGTCAGGAGGCGACCATGCCCGCATATCAACACCTCTGGAAAGACGGCACACCGGTCCATCTACCTCTAGGTAAGATCGTGTGCATTGGTCGCAACTACGCCGAACACGCCCGGGAACTGAACAACCCGGTCCCCAGCGAGCCGCTGCTGTTCATCAAACCTTCCACAGCAGCGACTCACATCACCCGACCACTCGAACTACCTCGAGATCAAGGCCAGGTACACTTCGAAACCGAGCTAGCGGTTCTCATTGGGCGCCCCCTGACCAACGCCTCTGCCAGCGAAGCCGAACTGGCGATCCTCGGCTACGGCCTGGCACTGGACCTAACCCTTCGCGACCTGCAAACCAAGCTCAAAGAGAAGGGGCATCCATGGGAGCGCGCCAAAGCCTTCAACGGTGCCTGCCCGCTGTCCCCGTTTGTTCCAGCCGACAAATTGCCCAGAGGCAACATTCACTTCACTCTGGATGTCGATGGTCAAAGGCAACAGACTGGTGATACCCGTGATATGCTCAATACGATCGTGCCGCTCATCGCCCACATGAGCAGCCAATTCTCTTTGCTCCCAGGGGATGTCATTCTGACCGGCACCCCCAAAGGCGTTGGCCCTCTGAAATCCGGACAAACCTTGTCATTAGAGCTGGAGGATGTACTGTTTGTGGAAACCAAAGTGCTCTGACCAAATATTCCGAGGGCTTTGGTACAACTTCTGCACTAGGGAACTCGTACATCATTATGGCTAAGAAACCTGTCACTTCACGTTCTGGCCGTTTTTTAAAACTGGCTGGTATGACCGCTTCCGTCGCCAGCGAATACGCCGGTCAGAAAGCTCGCGGCCTGTTTCGTACCGTCGACGACGAAGGTGCCAAAAGCGAAAGCTACACCCGCATGGCGAGCCAGATAGCCGACACACTCGGGGAGATGAAAGGCGCCGTCATGAAAGTCGGCCAGATTGCCTCCCAGACTCAGGATTTCCTGCCCAAAGAGTTTTCCGACGCCTTAGAGAAACTGCAGAAAGAAGCACCTCCTATGCCGTTCGAGGTTATTCTGAAGCAGGTGGAAAGCGAACTGGGCAAACCGGTCAGCGAACTCTTCGAATACCTTCAGGAAGCCCCTTACGCCTCGGCATCCATCGGCCAAGTACACCGCGCTCGCATGCACGATGGCACAGATGTGATCGTGAAAGTGCAGTATCCCGGTGTTGATGAATCCTGCGATTCGGACTTAAAACAACTGCGCATGGCGTTAAAGCTCGGCGGCCTGTTGAAAATGCCGAAAGAAAGCGTCGATCTGCTGTTCGGAGAAATCCGGGAACGCCTGAAAGAAGAACTGGACTACGAGAACGAGGCTCAAAACCTCAAAATCTTCGGTGAATTCCACAAAGACCAGCCTTGGGTCATCATCCCGAAGGTCATTGATAGCCACTCGACTCGCCGAGTTCTGACACTGGAGCTGGTCGAAGGCGACCACATCAGCAAGGTCACACCTGAACGCTACTCTCAGGACACCTTGAACCTCATTGGTCACCGCATCTTCACCATCATGGCGGACCAGTTGTTCCGTTTCCAATGCATCCACGGCGATCCACACGCGGGCAATTTCGCTTATCGGCCAGACGGTACCATCGTGATGTACGATTTTGGCTGCGTAAAGAAACTGAAGCCGGAAATTGTAGAGGCTTACCGGAATGCACTTATCTCGGCACTGGCAGAAGACTACAGCGGTCTGGACCAACACCTAATCGACCTAGGCGCACGCGTAGGTAGCCAGCCTGCCATTGATGAAGCCTACTACGCCATGTGGCGGGACATTTTGATCGTGCCTTTCGTGGATGACGAGCCGTACGACTTTGCGGAAGCCGATATCCACAAACAGGTAGCAGCCAAAACGAGTACGGTCTTTAAATACTTGGACTCTTTTAAGCCGCCGGTGGAGAGTATTTTCATAGACCGAATGATTGCGGGACACTACTGGATGTTGAAGCGCCTGGGAGTGCAGGCTGCCTTCAAAACTGAACTGGAGAAATACCTCCAAAGCTGAGGCAAGAGCCAAAGGGGAACTTAGCCCAAAGCCCGAACCCATTCAGCCAAGCCTTCACTGGCCCCTTTTCGGATTACCCGCGCCCGGGAAACCGACGCTGGCTCACCCGGGTCAATGACCGTAATCGGCACGTCAAAATCCACTTCATGAACCAAGCCGGCGGCCGGATACACCTGCAAAGAGGTTCCGACGATCAACAAACGGTCAGCGGTTCGCACCATTTCAGCGGCGGCTTCCAGCATCGGCACTTCTTCACCGAACCAGACGATGTGCGGGCGCAACTGAGCGCCACGGTCACAGGTATCACCAGGCTGGATATCGCGGTAGCCAATGTCGTAGACCAGATCAGGGTCAGCGGTGCTTCTCGCTTTGGTCAGTTCTCCATGTAGATGCACCACATTGGTTGAGCCACCCCGCTCATGCAGGTTATCAACGTTCTGGGTAACCACCGTAACCCGGTACCGGCTTTCAAGTTCCGCCAACAACCGGTGCGCCGGATTGGGCTCAACTTCCTGAAGCTGCCGGCGCCGTTCGTTGTAAAACCGGAGCACCAAGTCCCGGTTCCGTTGGAAAGCTTCCGGCGTGGCTACGTCGTACACACTGTGTTTTTCCCACAATCCATCGTTATCCCGAAAGGTGGAAAGCCCGCTTTCGGCGCTGATACCCGCGCCTGTGAGTACGACGATATGCTCTTTCATCAGTCGAATATCTTGCCTGGGTTCATGATGCCGTTTGGATCGAATGCCAGCTTAATACCTTTGAGGTAAGCAATTTCAGCTTCACTGCGGGTGTACTGCAGGTAGGGCTTTTTGGTCATACCAACGCCGTGCTCCGCAGACACACTGCCCTGGTAGCGCTCAACAATTTCAAACACCCACTTATTCACCTGCTGGCACTTCTCGAAGAAGTCTTCCTTCGCCATGTCCTCAGGCTTGAGGATGTTCAGGTGCAGGTTGCCGTCGCCGATGTGGCCGAACCAGATGATTTCAAAGTCCGGGTAATGCTCGGTCACCACGCTGTCAATTTCCTGCAGGAAACCCGGTACTTTGGAAACCACAACAGAGATGTCGTTCTTGTAGGGAATACGCGGAGCGATGGACTCGGAAATCCGCTCACGTAGCTGCCACAAACCGTTGGCTTGGGTTTCGCTCTGGCTGATCACACCGTCCAGTACCCAGCCTTTTTCTACACACTCTTCAAACAACGTCATGGCGTCGTCCATAACCTGATCAGACACAGCCTCGAATTCCAGAAGGGCATAGTATGGAGCTTCGGTTTCAAACGGCGCCTGTACCTGGCCATGCGCGAGGACATGCTGCATGGCCTGATGGGAGAAGAATTCGTAGGCAGTGAGGTCCAGCTTGCTCTGGAACGACTGCAGCACATCCATGGTGTTAACCAGATCATTCAAACCCAGCACCAGCACGGTCAGATTATCCGGCTTGCGGGTCAGCTTCATCGTGGCTTCGGTGATAAAGCCCAAGGTACCTTCTGCGCCGATAAACAAGTGGCGCAAGTCGTAACCAGTGTTGTTCTTGGCCAGATCTTTGTTCAAATCCAGAATGTCACCCTTACCGGTGACAACCTTTAGCCCGGCGACCCAATCACGGCTCATGCCGTAACGAATCACCTTAATGCCACCGGCGTTGGTGGAAAGGTTTCCGCCCAGCTGGCTGGAACCGGCGGAAGCGAAGTCCACGGGGTAATACAGGCCGTTTTCTTCTGCGAAGTTTTGCAGTTGCTCGGTAACAACCCCAGTTTGGCAGCGCACAGTGCGGTCACTGGCGTTAAAATCCAGCACTTGATTCATGTTATCGAAAGCAACCACGATCTCGCCGTTGGCCGCGACTGCGCCGGCGCTCAACCCCGTACGCCCGCCTGACGGTACCAAACCGATTTTATTTTCGTTCGCGAATTTAACCACTGCCTGCACTTGCTCAGTCGTTTTTGGCAGAACAATCGCCAGCGGATTGGGCGGATAGATCTTGGTCCAGTCCTTACCGTAAGTGTCCAGATCGGAAGGGTCAGTCAATACTTTGCCCGGGTTTTCAGCGGTAGTAACCAGTTCTTCAAGGGCGGCAATGATCTGTTCGGAACTCATGAGCGTGTTGGTCTCGTCAGGTTTGGGCTCTGGTTTGATCAAAATCAACACAAAAAGAATTGATCCAGGCAAACCGGCGCACTGTGAAAATCGATCTTTATGGTATCATACCGCCCCTGTTCTGTGAGCTAGGTCGACGATCCCTGGCCGCAGGTCATTTCACGTGACGAAAGGTTCGGAAGCACGCCCATGTCAAATACGTCTCTCGAAAAGAGCAAAATCCGGATCCTGCTGCTGGAAGGCGTCCATCAATCTGCCATTGATACCCTGAACGCTGCGGGCTACACCAATATTGAGTACCTGACCCACTCACTCGCTGAAGAAGAGCTGGTTGAAAAAATCGCCGATGCGCATTTTGTTGGCATTCGCTCTCGCACTCAGTTGACTGAGAAAGTATTTGAGTCCGCTAAAAAGCTGGTCGCAGTGGGCTGCTTCTGCATCGGAACCAATCAGGTCGATCTGAAAGCCGCAACTCGTCGTGGTATCGCTGTATTTAACGCCCCCTTCTCCAATACCCGTTCCGTTGCAGAACTGGTTCTGGCGCAGGCTATTCTGCTGTTGCGTGGCGTGCCCGAAAAGAGTGCCAAGGCGCACCGCGGTGAGTGGCAGAAGTCGGCTAAAGACAGCTACGAGATTCGCGGTAAAAAGCTGGGCATCATCGGATACGGCAACATCGGCACTCAGTTCAGTGTTCTGGCCGAAGGTCTGGGCATGGACGTGTACTTCTACGATGTCGTGTCCAAACTGCCGATCGGCAATGCGACCCAGGTTGGCTCGCTGAACGAACTGCTGAACATTGCTGACGTGGTTTCTCTGCACGTTCCCGAAACACCGTCCACCAAGTACATGTTCAAAGCGGAACAGCTGGCACAGATGAAGCCTGGCTCGATCCTGATGAACGCTTCCCGCGGAACCGTGGTGGATATTGACGCACTGGCCGAGACGCTACGTTCCGGCAAACTGCTGGGCGCTGCTATCGACGTGTTCCCGGTTGAGCCAAAGTCCAACGACGAAGAATTTGTTTCTCCGCTGCGGGAATTCGACAACGTGATCCTGACCCCGCACGTGGGTGGCTCTACCATCGAAGCCCAAGAAAACATTGGTCGCGAAGTGGCTGAGAAACTCGCTATGTACAGCGATAACGGCACCTCCGTTTCTTCCGTAAACTTCCCGGAAGTTGCACTGCCTTCGCACCCGAATCAGCACCGTTTACTGCACATTCACGAGAACGTGCCAGGTGTTATGTCCGAGATCAACCAAGTGTTCTCGGCGAACAACATCAACATCTGTGGACAGTACCTGCAAACCAAAGAAGATATTGGTTACGTGGTTGTGGATGTGGACAAAGCATACGGCGAGCTTGCACTTGAAAAGCTGCGTCAGGTTAAGGGCACAATTCGTACCCGCGTACTGTTCTGACTCAAGCCATAACGGTACATTCAGGACACAAAAAAACCGGAACATTGTTCCGGTTTTTTTGTGTCCGCCTGACAGTTACTGCGGCGCGCGCAATAACAGGTTAGGCGATCCTGCCTTGATTCCGCTAAGCACGTTACCTGTACCCAGGTTGATCACGGCATCCGTCACCTCAGCTGGAGTCAAACTTGGCTGCTCAGACAAGATCAAAGCCGAAACACCCGCCACGTGCGGAGATGCCATTGAAGTGCCACTGATGGTATTCGTTTGGGTATCGCCTTCGTACCAAGCCGCGGTGATGTCCGATCCCGGTGCAAAGATATCCAAACACTGGCCATGGTTGGAGAACGATGAACGCTGGTCGTCACGAGTGGTGCTTCCCACCGTGATCGCAGGTTCTACACGGTTCGGTGAACCGCCACAGGCATCCGCATCGTCATTGCCCGCTGCCACAACAAAGGTCACACCTTCGTCAATGGCACCGCGAACCGCATTATCCAACGCGTCCGACGCCCCGCCACCCAACGACATGTTCGCTACCGCAGGGGCCTGATGATTAGCCGCAACCCAATCTACACCCGCAATCACATCAGCATTACTTCCAGCACCCGAGCAATCCAGCACTCGCACAGCCGCCACTGAAGCCTGTTTGGCAACACCATAGGTAGACCCAACAGACGTGCTGGCTACGTGGGTTCCGTGCCCATTGCAGTCCGTGGTATCGGTGGCATCGGTTGAACCACCCAGATTAAGAAGCGGTCCAATCAACGGCAACGCTCCCAAACCCAACAGGCCAGCATCGTTAACCGCAAAGTTACGACCTTCAATTACTCGTCCCGAAAATTCCTGGTGGGTATCACGAAGCCCGGTATCGATCACATAAACATTTACACCAGCGCCTCCGGATGCGGGATAGCGATACTGCTCATCCAAGGGCAATACCGTTTGGTCAATTCGATCCAACCCCCAGGTAGCGTTTGACTGACTTGCGGAATTCGCCGCAACAACACGGTCCTGTTCAACGTTTAGAACACCCGGCAACGAAGACAGTAGGCCCGCCTGCTGCTCGGTGAGCGCCAAAGCAGCCCCCACCAACGCAGTCTGGTATACATGCACCACTTCACCGCCGCCTACAGCCATTAGCAGCGACTGAATACCAGCGGTCAAATCGCCAAGCCCTAACAAATTCGGGAGAGCCGGATCGAGCGTCACAATATAACGGCCGGGAATCGCATCCCCCGCCTGAAGGGTTACCGACTGATTTGCTTCGCTTTTCGCGCCAGTCAGACCAAGCGCATCAAATAAACCAGCCTGAGCGGGTGCTGCGGAAAGAAGGCAAGCGCTTAAACCGGCAGCGGTGATCAGTGCGTGTTTTTTCATAGGATACTGGTCTCTTGTTGTCATTAGTTGAACAAGTGAATTTGACACAATGTGAACTTGTTCACAGTACCCAATCAGGCCAACTAAAAAGACACCCGCCATAAAACGAAAAAGCTTCGCGCCCCTAAGGCAGCGAAGCTTTTAGAAGCTCGGCATCACCGAGCAACAAAACAGCTCTATGCAGAACGCATCAAGCTTATTGCATGGGCACCAGCGTTAGCTCTACACGACGGTTCTGTTCGCGGCCCGCGGCACTTTCATTAGAGGCAACAGGAGCACGCTCACCATAACCGGTCGCGCGAGTACGCCCAGGCTCGATACCCTGATTCATCAGGAAGTCACGTACAGACGAAGCGCGACGCTCACTCAACAGTTGGTTGTAGCTGTCACGACCGGTGCTGTCGGTGTGGCCATCGATCTGGATGATGGTCTTGTCGAATTCCTTCAAGACCAGAGCAACAGACTCCAGCGTGCCGGTAAAGGCAGAACGAATGCTGGACTGATCGGTATTAAAGGTGATGTTACCGGGCATAACCAATTCGATTTGGTCGCCGTTACGAACAACTCGTACGCCTGTGCCTTCAAGCTTCTGGCGCAACTTCGCTTCCTGGCGGTCCATGTAGTAGCCAATACCACCGCCTACCGCAGCACCACCCGCAGCACCAATCAACGCACCCTTGCCACGATCGCTTTTGCTAGAGGTAGCTGCACCGATAGCCGCGCCGCCCAAGGCACCAATGATGCTGCCCTTGGTTGCACTGGACGTTTTCTCTTCCCCGGTATACGGGTCGTAGGTCATACAGCCACTCAGGCCCACCGTAGCAACGGTAAAGGCAAGGATTGTTTTCTTCATCACAAACTCCTGATGCTATTAGTTATTTACCCGGTCATTGTCGACCGTATTATTGTGAGAACGTATCAATAATGGTATTGAATACCGTCGCCTGCAAATCCTTGGCCTCATTGACCAAGTGATGGCGCCCATCCGGAATGGTGCGTTCGGTCACTGACGAAAACTTGTTTCGAATAATTCGTAAATTATGTTGCCAGTCGACGGTCAGGTCTTTTTCACCCTGTACAACCGTTACCGGGAAGTCCACCGGCCGAGCCGACTCAATGTGCGGCACCCATTGTCTCAAAGCCGATACCCAATCCACATGCACGGCTCGAGCCTGCAAAGGATCATGCTCCCGAAGAAACTTCAGGAATCGGGTGTTACTACTGTTCTGTCCAAACGCTCTGCGCCAACGGCTCAGGAAAGGGCGAGCCGCACTGTGCAGAACCTTGGCACCGAGCCAGCCCATCGGCCGAACCAACGGCGCCAACAACACCACCTTCCGGAATGCCGATGTCTCTTGGTTATGGTGGTTAGACAACAAATAGTCGATAAGAATCGCACCACCTGTGCTCTGTCCAACCGCAAACCACGGCCCTCGAATTTTATCCGCCACCTGCGCCATGACTTCCGACAGAACTGCTTGATATTCCAGAAAACTGCCGATTGCCGCTGGGGTGCCACTGGACAATCCATGGCCCGGCTGATCATAAGCAAGCACGTCAAAACCCGCGCCCAAGCATCGGTCAATAAGCTGAGTATACAGCCCCACATGGTCAAAGTAGCCGTGCAATATAAACACGGTTCCTTTGGACTCAACGGCATCCGGTAACCGGAAATAATGCACCATGACTTCATGGTGATGAGCCTTGATGTAGCCCTGGTGATACGTAACCTCCGGGTGTTCCACCCAAAGGTCCAAACCGTAAAACCGACAATAGGCTTCCATCTCGGAGCTCAGTTCCCGGGGCTGCGGAGGATTGAACGGCTCAAGCCATTCAAGCAACGAGCGCCTGTCCCAGTTCGGTATTTCTATGGTATCTGTTTTCCAGTACACGTAGAGTTAAACGCCTGTCATGTGTCAATAATTGACGTTCATCCTAACGCATTCACCGGGGAGAACACAGATGTTCCAACCGCTTCTTGAGGCCGGGCTGCGCCAGATCATGTACCGACTCGTACGCCCTTTGCTCTCGAAAGGCGTGTCCTTAAACCTACAGCGTAAGTTGATTCGACAAGCCTATAGAACGTCAGTGGCTCCTCGGAGCGTCCGATTTACCCGCAGCACATTGGGGCAGGTACCGGTCTTGCGCGCTCTGGCGAATCCCCGTTCAGCGGGCACCATCGTGTACCTGCACGGCGGCGGTTACATCCTGGGTTCTGCAACCACACACAAAGGTATTGCCGGCCATTTGGCAAAGCTGACGGGCTGCGAAGTCATCATTCCGGATTATCGACTGGCCCCCGAACACCCCTACCCCGCAGCACCGGATGATGCCGAAGCCGTATATCGGGCCTTGATTGAAGAGGGGAAGACAGAGCAAAAGATCGCCATCGCCGGAGATTCGGCCGGCGGTGGGCTCGCGCTGGTGTTAGCAATGCGGCTTCGAGATCACGGGTTCCAGTCACCCTCTTCTATTACATGTTTTTCACCTTGGACGGACTTAACAAGCCAGCAGCTTTACGCTCCCGAATGCGAACCGGTTCTTCATGGAAGCTGGGTGTTCAAAGCAGCGAAAATGTATGCGGGCGAAGACGCACTCACAAACCCAATGATTTCTCCCGTTTTTGGCGATTTGAAGGGGCTCCCCCCAACACTGATCCAAGCAGGAAGTCAGGAAATTTTGCTTAATGACGCTACTCGCCTGGCGGAAGCCGCTAAAGCGGCGCAGGTCGATGTAACGCTCGAAATCTACAATAGTCTTTGGCACGTATTTCAGACCCACAGTGCCCAACTAGAGCGCGCCTCCGATGCTCTCGTGGTCGCAGCCAAGCACATCAGACATCATCTGGCAGAGTAACCTCGCCTCGCAGCAGGGCTTCTTTTTGCGCTCTCGGCCAACGTTTGACTCGAAACTCCAGTTTGGATGCCCGGCTCCGGTCACCCGCCACCGCGTGAAACTCCAACGTCAACGGACCTTTGCCTCGCAAGCTGCGAGCCCCTTTGGGGGCTCCTGTCTGGTGCTCGGAAAAGCGTCGGGGTACGTCAGTGGTTATGCCCGTGTACAAGCTGCCAGCAGCAGTGCGCACCAAGTATAAATGCCACTGTTCAGCCATGGTCCAAGCCTTGGGTTCGAGCCTGAACTTTCTTTTGCTGCAGCCACAAGCCAGCGATAATCAACACCAAGCCAATGTAGGTCGACGGCAGAATCACTTCACCCAGAATGAAGTAAATAAACACCAGGGACAAAAACGGAGCAATAAAAATTAAATTGCTGACTTTTGCCGTATTTTCGGCTTTTTTCATGGCCTGGGACCACAAAATAAACGCAACACCCATTTCAAAGACACCGATGTAAATCGCGGCTGAGAGCGATTTTATCCCTGAAAAATCAAACCCAACTGTGTACCAGCACACCAAGACGATCACCGGCAGGCCAAACGAAAAGTTCAGGAACAGCCCGACAACAGGATCACGGGTGTCTCGGGTCGCGATGATCCAGTAAGACGCCCAAACCAACGTACTGCCCAGCGCAAGAGCGACCCCTAACGGGTCTGAAAAATTCAACGATGTCACTGCCCCCCGAGTCGCTATCACTACAACACCGGCATAACACACCAGTCCCGCCAAGATGTCGATGCGACGCAGCTTCTGCCCCAGAAAGGGTACCGACAGATAGGCCAGCACCAATGCCCAGGTGTAGTTCAGCGGCTGAGCCTCCTGCGCAGGCAGCCGATCAAACGCACCAAATAACAGAAAGTAATAGAGGCACGGGTTGATTAGGCCCATCCCAATCGATTGCACGTACTGGGTTTTGTTGAGCTGAAAAATCTGCTGCCACCGCCCCATAATCACCAATGCGACCGCCATCACGACGATGGAAGCTGAGCACGCCACCAGCAACATCTGCACGGGCGCCAAATCCGCCAGCGCCAATTTGAAAGCGGTTGCCACGGTTGACCATAGCAACACGGTAGCCAGGCCATACAACATGGCCTGCTTCTGATTTTTCATCACTTCTGCTCCAGAGTGGATTCCAGCCAACGGTAAAGAGTTCGTCTGTTAATACCCAGTATTTGCGCTGCGCGACGTTTGTTGCCCTCAACCGCGCTCATCACTTGGCGTACGTAATTTTGCTGCAGGATCTCCAAGGTAGGCCATTCTGGGATATTTGTATCCTCCGGGTCTATCGTACTTGCCTGAAAACTTCCTTGTCGCTTACGGATACGCTCAGGCAAGTGTTCCGGCTGGATGGTATCACCATCACAAAACGTTACCGCCCTCTCGATGGCGCTGGAAAGCTCCCGAACGTTGCCGGGGAACGGATAATCCCTAAGCACTCGCAGCGTTACCTCACTAAACTTGATAAAGCCGCGACCATGCCTAAGGCATGCTTCCTTAAGAAAGTGCATGGCTAGCAACTCTACGTCTTCGCCCCGTTCCCGCAACGGCGGAACAGAAAGAGACAGTGTTTCAAGCCGGTAATAGAGGTCTTCCCGGAACGCCCCCTCCTCAACCGCCTTCATCAAATCGACGTGAGTGGACGCCAAGATGCGTACATCGACGGCCTCTTCGTGGTCTGCGCCAACGGGTTTAATCGCACCTTCCTGCAACACCCGCAGCAGCTTGGCCTGTAGCGACATGGGCATCTCGCCAATCTCATCCAGCAACAAAGTGCCGCCGCTGGCTTCAGCAAATAACCCTTTTCGTGCCTGCTGTGCACCGGTAAAAGCGCCGGCTTCATGGCCAAAGAATTCGCTTTCCATCAGGTCCGGCGGAATACCCGCGCAGTTCACCGCCAAGAAGGCCTTGCCCGATCGTTCACTCTGGTTATGGATAGCATGGGCAACCAACTCTTTCCCAGTGCCACTTTCACCATGAATAAGGACGGCAGCCTGACTAACTGAAACCTGCCGGATTTCACTTCGCAAACGCTCCATTGCTGAACTGCCACCCACCAATCCCATATTCAAATCACCGTATTGGCGGGACTGAATCTCGGCCAGTTGCCGGTTAATATCGGCCTGCGCCAGCAGCCTTTTTATTTTCAGGCGCAGGTGATCGGTAGACAGTGGTTTGGTCAGAAAATCATCCGCTCCCGCCTGCAAAGCTTCAACGGCTTGATCAACCGTGCCGAAGGCGGTAATAACAATAAAAGGAATCCCGGGGTGTTCTGCTTGTTGAAAAGCCAACACCTGCATACCATCGCCATCGGGCAACCGAAGGTCGGAGACAATCAGCGCCGGGCGCCGCTCCTTCAAGGCTTTTCGTGCGTTTTGAACCGTTGCCACACCCACCACGGCATAGCCATCCGCTTCAAGCTCCTCGGTCAACAGTTGCCCGAGACTCGGGTCATCTTCAACCAACAAAACCAGCGGTGCGTTTGCCGATATCATGTCGCCTCCTTCGGAAAATATAGACTCATTCGACAGCCGCCCAACTCACTGTCACTCACCTCTACCCGGCCCCCATGTTCTTTCAGAACACTGCTAACCACGGCAAGACCAAGGCCTGTTCCCTCGCCTGCGGCGCGCGTACTGTAGAAGGGTTCGAATACCCTTGCGCGGTGTTCTTCCGATATACCCGGGCCATCATCGTCCACGCGTACCTCCCAGCAATCACCCGCTTCGTGGGCCGACACTTTCAATTGGCTCTGAGCCGCCTGGCAAGCATTTCGAATCACATTCAGGCAAGCCAGTCCCACTCGCAAAGGCTCTGCTTGCACGGCCATCGCCTGTTCAAGGCCCTCAGTCTCCAGCACTGGCGTAGTGCAACGGCTATCTTCTGAAACCCAAGTCATAACATCGGCAAGAACCGATGACAGGTCCAAAGAGCGGCGAGAATCCGGCACGTGACGAAAACAATCCAATAGCTGTTGGATGATTGTGGTCATACGCGTGACCTGATGTTCAATATCCGCAAGATGGCGTTGCTGTGTGTCCGGTAGCCCCGAGCGCGCAAGAATGCGGGCACGCCCTTGAATGACGTTCAAAGGGGCTCCTAGCTCATGCGCCACACCGCCGGCTACACGACCAATCATTGCCACCTTTTCCTGATATTCCAATTGCTCAGCCAGGGCTCGCTCTCGTGCAATGCGCCCTTCAATTTCCGATTCTGCCGCGGCCATGCGTCGGCCTAGCTTCAGAATACCGTGGTGAATCTGGCGAAGCTCCCGAGGGCCAGAGGGCGGAACAGCCAATAGCCAATGCCCGGGCGCCAGGCCAGCCATATTTTCAAGTAAACGGCTGACATGCCGCCCCACCGTTCCGTAATGCCCCAGCACGACCACCACAATCATCATGAAGGAAAACGCAGTCCAGATAGTAACCGCCCACCAGCGAGACGAGGCCACCAGATCGTGGAAATCGCTGCGTTTTCGAGTAACCTGAAGCAGCCCTTGAATGCGGCCATCTACCCCCACCAAAGGCGTAAAATGGGAGAACACCGATTCGCCATCTACCCGGCGGAATGCCCCGCCCAGTTTCCCGCTGGCGATGACTTTTTCAGCGCTCGCACTGTTGGACACGTCGGTATCAGCGACACCTAAACTAGCGACCCGATCGCTGTTTTCATCGAACACCGACGCACCGGATATGCGGCCAATCTGAAAAATGGACTTCAGCGACTCTCCGAGCACCAGTTCATTACCTTGCGCCAAAGCGTTGGAAACCGGCCCGCTTACGGCTTGCGCAACCAGCTCCAGATCTTCTCGTAAGCGATCATTCAGCGCTTTTTCGACCGCCCCCATGCCGATGTAAATGGCGATACCGCTGAATAAAACCAGCGGCACCACAATGCTCAGAACCAGGGTCAGCTGAAGCGACCGGAACATATTCCGAAGGCGCCGGCTAAAAGGAAACATAACGGGCTCCTGTACCTATGTGTCACAGCATTTCTGACACATGAGGCATTTTGCCACAACCTTCATTACCAACGATTAACCATGAGAATACCCAAGCCACTGATTTTAAACGAATTAAAAGAAAAAATAGATTGGCATGATGCCTGCAAATACCAGCGTGACATCCACAGAAACGGGACGTTGCAACATGTCGTCCCAGCACAATGAAGCGAAAGGAGCCTCATTTATGAATAAGCTACTTGTTTCCGTAACGGCATCTCTGGCACTACTGGCCGCCACGCCAACCATGGCGCAGCAAGAAGGGCAGCAAAATCCAGCCAATCCACAGACGCAAAGCCCAGGCTATTCTGATCCAGCTGCTGCCGGCACCCAAAGCACCAACTTCAGCGATGCTCAACTGAAAGAGTTCATCGAAGCTCAAGACCAGGTGATGGAAGTTCGGGAAGAGTACATTGAGAAGATTGAAGCCGCGGATTCCCAGCAGAAAGCTCAAGAGCTTCAAATGAAAGCAAACGACAAAATGGTTTCTGCCATTCAGGACGCAGGCATCGAGATCTCCACTTACAACGCCATTGCGACCGCTTACAGCAGCGAGCCTAAAATCCGCACCCGCGTTGATGCGCTGATGTAACCCCACTGCCCAGCGTTCATCCGTTGCCCCGCTTTCGCGGGGCTTTTTTATGTCACTGCCACAGCAATGGTCGGGAGATCATTTTGACATCTTCGGCCGCACAAACGTCGGCTGCACGAGCGGTCAGGTCCGCGATAAATCGGGTTTGGTCACCCGGCGTTAACGGGTAAGCTTTCAAGCGATACTTCATCCCCATATCCGTTGCCAACACAGCAACGACAACCGGCTGATAGGTTTTGGTGAGAGGACAGGTATAAATTACATCGCGAAACAATTCGCGCATACGCACAACATCATGATTGGGTTCAAGATACAGTTCTGCCACGCACATCAGGTTGTCACTTCCATCGTTACCGTTTGCCAGCAGGTTGTTCCACAGCAAACCATGGGGAATCACAACAACCGTATCATCCAGCGTGACAATTTCTGCTGCTCGCGTACCGATTGCGCGCACTTCGCCATACTGACCATTGATCTCAATCCAGTCCCCCGGCCGGTAAGGCATTTCGTATAACGTGACGATTCCAGCAATCAGGCTGTTGGCGTAATCTTTAAACGCAAAGCCCAACGCCAACCCCAGCGCCCCAAAAATCGCGAGCATATTTTCGAATGACGGCTCCACCAGAATCGGCACCACCATCACAATGGTCAAAACGATGATCACCAGCCGAAGCAGTGGCACCATCGCCAACAAGTACAATCTGGGCTTGCCGGTTAACTTATGTGCCAACATAGGCAGCAGTTTTTGAACCGCTATAATCAGCAATGAAGCCAGCACCACCACAACAATGGCTTCAACGATCGCGCCGGACGTGATAGTGGACAGTGCGTCTTTTAGCCCCAATTCTTCCATTCTGTGCTCCTAGAACCCGTCTACCGAAAATCCTCGAGCCTGCAGATACTTGCGAACGGACGGGTAGCCCAACGAGGTTGGCCGATACGCTTGCGTGGTTTCATCCTGCACGATCAGATCTGCCCTGAGAAAGCGGGACAAAAGCAATTTCAACTCACGGTTCGCAATGCCCGTGACCCGCTCCAGTGAATCAATGGTTAATTGGCTGTGCAGCATAATGGCGTGTAGCACAATCCCGGCTTGCTGGCCGGAGCCCTGTGGCACACCAGGCAGGCTTAACTGATCAAACGGCACGACCCAGCACTCAGCAGTTTTGCTAGCGCTTGCCGCCCCTTCGTCCTGTTCCGCATCCTCTTCCGGCTTTGCCCGCAATGCCCGCTGCCAAATTGCATGCGCAACACCCCGATTACCTCTGGCGGCATTGGCAAGGTCCTGAGTAAAGCAACTGTATTTGGCGTTGGAGTCGTCAGTTTGGGGTGGTAATACATAAAGACCATCATTGGTCATGCGCGCCGTCAGTGATCGCCCATTGCCACCATGGGCCAAAAAATCCAGCCAGCCCGCTAATCGTTCCGAATCCAGAGGTGCCAGAGTTAAAGGGCTTACGTGTATCTCTGGCCAATATCTAATCCAGAACTGCCAGCACCAACTCGAACACGCCACAATACCGCGGCCGGCGCTGTCCAGCGCAACACGAGCAAAAAACGACTTCAACAGGTTCAAGCCTGAGCGGTGGCGCAACCAAAAGTTCGCGAGCTCAGGCACCACCCAGTCGCCATCACCCAGCTGATCGTCCCACCAACGGTCGGCATCTTGCTCCGTCATCAACAGATTATCCGGTGGCTCGATGACTCGTGCGGGCAAGGTCAAAAGAGCGTCAGTTACCCCTGAAAACGGAGGCGCGACAATAAAGCTCACCCGGCGATTGTGAACACCTTGCTGACGCAGTGCTTCGAGCTGTACCAGAATGGCCGATGCCAGAGCCGTGGCATCCGGTTCCGGCGCGTACCGCTTCAGCTTTTTTTCAGATAAGGAAGGTAAGTCATCCAGACTTTCAAAGGCTTCGCTTTCGGGTGTAAGCCCTGAACGCAGTTGCTCCAGAATGTCTTTGACCCCAGCCCGCAGCGTTTTGTGTACCGACACATCGGGCGCACTCCACTGGTCCAAGGGTATCAAGCCGCCCGGCAGGCACGATTGCTCTGTATCCTTTTCCGTCGCCAAAAAAAGTCTCCCGTCGTGTTATTCGGGTACCAGCCAAGAAAGACTGGCCGACAGTCCTAGTCTAGCCTCACCCTCAAGCTCCGCCAGCATATCGCTAAGCCGCTGATCGAAGCCCCATGGTGGATTAACCACCAACATGCCAGAACCAACCATGCCACGCCCCGGTGGCTGATCGAGCATCACTTCGCTACGCAGCACTTTTCGTACGCCACTTCCCGCCACGCCTGCAATCAATTGTTGATGCAGGCCGCTGGTCAGAATGGGGTACCAAATCAGAAATACACCGTGGCGACATTTCTTCCAGGCGTGCGTCAAAGTCTTCACGACCTGGCCGTATTCATCTTTCACTTCATAAGACGGGTCGATCAGCGTTAGCAGCCGGGGCTGGGCGGGTGGCAAACACTTTAACAACCCGTTCAATCCATCTTCATTCTGAACGCGAACACCGTTCTTCTCGCCCCATGCTTCCAAATGCTTCCCCTCGGTCGGGTGCAGTTCAAACGCAGCAATCGCATCTCCGGGCCGACCAAAATTCGCCAGCCAGGCGGGCGAGCCGGGGTACAAAGACAAAGTGTCCGAACCTTTGTTTACGCGGCCCAACAACTCCACCATTGGCTGCCAGTCGGGTGATTTCAACTTTCCACGTAACGACCACAAGTGGTGGATACCGGCATCAGCTTCAGCTGTTTTTCTCGCCCGTTCACTGGTCAGATCATAGATCGCACTGCCGGCGTGAGTATCAAAACACGCGATGGCGGTTTTCTTGGATTGCATCATGACCAGCGCCAAGGTCAATGCGGCGTGCTTCTGAACATCTGCAAAATTTCCTGCGTGAAAGGCGTGAAGATAACTCAACATGTCAGTCTCCTGATTCCAGCCACCTATTAAGCCGCAGACACCCCGCACAAACAACTCCCTGCAAACGTCCAGTGTCGCTACAAATCAAAAAATCTTGCTTCAACGTTGCTCACCCCCTCATAATGCAAACGCTAATACTTCCTATTGCTAGTCACACCCACAATGCTCGGAGTTTCCAATGACCGCTTTGTTCCGCCCGGCTCCACTAGCCCTTACTATTGCCGCCACCCTTTCCACAGGTTGCGCTCTCAACAATTCCGCCGCCGAGACTGAGCCGGTCACCAAAGCCTCTGTGGTTTCCCATTATGCGGATGTGGCCCACGCCAATTACCAAGATGCGCTGATTACGGCTAAGGCTCTGGATAAAGCCACCGACCAGCTAATTGCCAATCCCTCAGAAGCCAATCTGCAAGCAGCTAAAGAAGCCTGGCTGGCAGCTCGTGTGCCCTACCAGCAAACGGAAGTGTTTCGTTTCGGCAACACCATCGTAGACGACTGGGAAGGCCAGCTGAACGCGTGGCCGCTGGATGAAGGACTGATCGATTACGTCAAAACCGACGATTACCAGTACGAATTGGGCAACGCGGGCGCAACAGCCAATCTCATAGCAAACACAAGCGTGAACGTGGGCGGAAAAACCCTGGACACAACCGTATTGACTCCGGAACTGCTCGCGGATCTAAACGAAATTGGAGGGTCCGAAGCCAACGTAGCCACCGGCTACCACGCGGTCGAATTTCTGCTGTGGGGCCAAGATCAGCACGGCTTCGAACAAGGTGCCGGTGAGCGCCCTGTTACCGATTACGCAACAGGTTCTGACTGCACCAACGGCAACTGTGAACGCCGTGGTGAATACCTGGACGCGGTAACAGATCTTCTGGTTTCCGATCTGGAATGGATGGTGGCGCAATGGGCCCCAGGCAGCGCAAGCAACTACCGCAACGAACTGACAAACGGCGATGTAGACGAAGCGGTACAGAAAATGCTGTTTGGCATGGGTTCTTTGTCTCTGGGTGAATTGGCAGGCGAGCGCATGAAAGTGGCTCTGGAAGCCAACTCTTACGAAGACGAACACGATTGCTTTAGCGACAACACTCATAACTCCCATTACTACAATGGCCAAGGTATCCAGAACGTTTACACCGGCACCTACCGCCGAGCCGACGGCAGCGAGGTCAGCGGCCCGTCGCTGTCTGATCTCGTGGAAGCCAACAATCCTGAATTGGATGCCCGCCTGAACGCTCAGTTGGATGCATCTATGAAAGCCTTGGGGCAACTGAAAGCACACGCGGAAAGCAGCGAAAACCCAATGGCCTTTGATACTATGATCGCGCCGGGCAACACTCAGGGTGCGCAAATCGTCAATAATGCGATTATGGCGCTTGTTGAACAAACCGGTTCCATTGAACAAGCCGCACGCCAGCTCGGTATTGAAGCCTTGTCCCCTGACGATGCCGGCCACGCATTCTGAGGCACGATGAAAAACGCACTGATCTGGGGAACGCTGGCTATGGCCAGCGTTCCCGTTTTCGCCGCCAGCCACGCTGGTTACCCGATACAAACCACACCGAATACCGGTGGTGAAGGCACGGTTCAGCAATCCGATACCAATGCCTACTCACTGCCCCAAGCCAACTTGTCGATGACCAAACGGCTGGATTTCAGTGTCGGTAACAGTTTCTTCCGGAATCCTTGGGTTGAAGCACCCGCCAGCACCGATGCCCGGGACGGTCTTGGGCCGCTGTTCAACACTAATTCTTGCCAGGGCTGTCACATCAAAGATGGCCGTGGCCATCCTCCGGGAGTGGACGAACCAACCGTATCTCTATTCCTTCGGCTAGCGGTGCCCGCAGATCCACTGAAAGATGCGGACATACTCCGCACGCAAGGTTTCAAACCGGCTCCTGTTTATGGTGCTCAGCTCCAGACCGCAGCTTTGCCAGCTGCAAAGCCCGAAGCCAACCTACGTATCGAATGGCAACCGGTCACTGAAACGTTACCCGATGGCCATCAGATTTCCTTACGCAAACCGGTGTATCACATCGACAACCCGAACTACGGCCCTCTACCGAAAAGTCTGTTGATCTCTCCCCGCGTAGCACCGCAAATGATCGGCATGGGTTTGCTGGAAGCCATTCCAATCGGCGATCTTGAGGCTTTGACCGATCCCGACGACGAAGACAAAAACGGCATTTCCGGCAAACTGAATCAGGTTTGGGATCTGGCAACAAAACAGACGGCACCGGGCCGCTTTGGTTGGAAGGCTGCAGAGCCTAACGTGCACCAGCAAGGCATGGGTGCATTCGCAGGCGACATGGGGCTGACCTCAAGCCTGAAACCCACTACCGACTGCACAGCTGAGCAGAATTGTGAGCAATTTCCCGATGGCGGCGCGCCGGAAGTCACCGATAAAGTCGCCGGCTTTGTCACCTTCTACGCCAAGAGTCTGGCCGTTCCCGCCCGGCGTAACCTGAATCAGGAATCCGTTCAGCAAGGTGCCAAGCGCTTTAACGAAATCGGCTGCGCAGCGTGCCACACACCCAAACACACCACAGGCCAAGTCGCTGATCGCCCAGATCTTAGCAACCAGACCATCTGGCCCTATACCGACCTGTTATTACACGACATGGGGTCAGCACTGGCAGACGGGCGTGATGAATTTCTGGCCGACGGCAACGAATGGCGCACTCCGCCTTTGTGGGGCACCGGGCTGGCAAAACTAGTGAATCCACAAGCGGGCTTCTTGCATGACGGCCGCGCCCGCACGCAGGAAGAAGCCATTCTTTGGCACGGCGGCGAAGCTCAAACAACGGCCGATCAATACCGCCAATTGTCAGCCAGTGACCGACAAGCACTGATCGATTTCCTCAATTCGCTTTAAGGAGTTGCCATGCAGCCCATCATTCGAGCCTTTTGCGCCTCGACCCTAGCCGTTGCCGCCTCTGTCAGTTTCGCGGCCACACCGGTGGATGCGCCACAAAGTGCCCGCGCGGGCTGGCACCCGGCAATTCAATCGGGCTATGACCTGCTCGCCGACGAAACAAGCCAGCTTGCCGAGCAAGCCAACCGTTACTGTGAAGCACCCGACGAGAAGCAAAGGGAGCAGCTCGAGCAACACTGGCGTGATGCCTTTATGGCCTGGCAACAGGTGCGTTTTGTCGATTTCGGACCAGTGGAGAACGACAATCTGGCCTGGCAGTTTCAATTCTGGCCAGACCCTAAAAATCTGGTTGCCCGCAAAGCCAGCTACCTGACAAAATCAGATCAGCCGATCACCACCAACATTATTGAACAATCGGGCGTAGCGGTTCAGGGTTTTCCCATGCTGGAATACCTGCTGTTTGATGAGGCATTGTCCACCGGCGAAAGTGCTCTGCCGGCCCCCCACAGCTGCGCTCTGTTGACCACTGTCACCCAGCATATTGCTTCAAACAGCAAACAGCTCAGTGCCGACTGGCAAAACTTCAAAACGCCTTACCTAAACACCGAGGTCTATCACGTTTCTACCCTCAAGTCGGCCATGGCAGCACTGGAGATTCTTGAGGAGCGGCGGTTAGCAAAACCCATGGGGCTACGCGGCAATGGCAAGCGCAATCCTTACATCACCGACGCCTGGCGCAGTGGCACCAGCCTGTTATCGGTAGAAGCCACCCTGCGCGGGTTGCAGCAACATTTCATGCCTGAATTTCTGGGACTTCTGGAACAAAAGGGTGAATTACAACTGGCTGAGCGAGTCCAACGCCAGTTTGATGCTGCGCTGGATAACTTTCCGGAAGCTGATCGGCCGATGACCGCATTGCTGTCTGACGACAACGCCTTTCGCATACTGCAAGGGCTATACGTTGACGTTTCCCAGCTCGCAACCCTGATCAACGACCAAGCCGCTGTTGCTCTGGGTGTTGTTCGGGGCTTCAATTCCAGCGACGGTGACTGAAGGGCCAGATGTAATGGATAGAAGCCGACGCAAACTCCTGAAAACAGCTTTTGCCGGCACTGCTGCGTTAAGCCTGAGTGGCTGCAGCTTAATGCCAAGAAAGTCGGGGTTTAACCCCGAGCAGTACTCGGCAGCGGTGGGCAAACCCGATGGCACCTTCGGTGTTAGCGCTTTCGACTTGAAAGGTCAGCCGCTTTGGGTTTCACCAGTGGATACCCGTTGCCACAGCGGTTGCACTCGTCCCGAGGGCAAACAACTGGTGTTCTTCGAGCGCCGGCCGGGGTGGAGCTTCTATGTGTTGGACGCATCTACCGGTAGACGCCTTCACAATATTGAAGCCGCGCAAGGTGAACACTTCGTGGGCCACGGCGTGTTCTCCCCGGATGGGCGCTGGCTTTATGCCACCGCCAGCCGCTACGAGCCCGGCGAGGGCATCGTGGCGGTTTATGATGCCGAGCAAAACTACCAACGGGTAAACACCTTCGAATTGGCCGGTATCGGCCCACACCAAATCACCCTACATCCGGACGGCGAAACCCTGGCCATCGCCCTCGGCGGCATTCTCACCCACCCGGATTATGACCGGCTTAAACTCAATCTCGACACCATGACATCGGCACTGATTCTGATGGACCGCCGCTCGGGAGAGATTATTGGCCGCCTGACCCCGAGCCACCATCAACAAAGCCTGCGCCACCTGGACGTTCACCCTTCCGGCAAAATTTACGTAGCCTACCAACACCAAGGCCCAAGGCACGAAATGCCGGCCTTGCTTGCCCGCATGGAAGGCAACCGGCTTACCGAACTGCGTTTTGACGATGAAACCCAAGCGGGCCTCGCCAACTATATTGCCAGCGTCATCGCCCACCCGGAAAACGATCTAGTGGCTGCAGCATCCCCCGTCGGCGGCACGGCAGTGGTTTTTCAAGGCAGCACCGGCAAGCTGCTCGCAAAAGCCTCGATTCCCGATTGTTCGGGCGTGCAGGCATTAGCCGGCGGTGACTTCCTGATTTCCTCGGGCCAAGGCAAACTGGTTCGGCTTGGCGCACACCAGCCGGCTCAGGGCATTGCCCAACTGCCACTGTATTGGGATCATCACTTGGTGTAGCCAGCCATAACTGCACCAACCGGCCCTTAAGCAACTTCCCGGCTCCTGCTATGCTTGGCGAAATCCTTTGCCGGAGTAGCCACCTTGTCCGAAAAGTCCTCCTATTCGATTGATCAGCTATACAGCCTGATCGCCAACGAAGAAGATGCCCGTGTTTGCAAAGACATTCCTGCCGAAGCCTGCCGGGAAGTACCACGCAATTTTTTCTTAATCTTGTTCAGCAACGTACTGACTAAGCTCGGCGACCTGCTAATCAGCCCGAAAACCGTTCTGGCGTGGCTGATGAGCGCCGTCGGTGCACCCGCTTTGGTGGCTTGGCTGGTGCCCATTCGTGAATCGGGCTCAATGGTGCCGCAAATGGTGATCGGCGCCTGGGTTCGCCGCAAAGCGGTGCGCAAATGGTTCTGGACATTGGGCAGTTTCGGGCAGGCCGTGAGCGTGATGGCCATGGCTGCCAGCGTGTGGTTTCTTGAAGGCTATGCAGCGGGTAGTGGCATTGTAGCTGCCCTCATCGTGTTCTCGCTTTCGCGCGGATTCTGTTCGGTTTCCATGAAAGATGTGCAGGGCAAATGCATCCCGAAGACACGGCGCGGGCGCTTGTCCGGCCTGGCTAGCACCTTGGGCGGCACGGCGACGGTGATTCTCACCGCACTGCTATTCTGGGACCGGGGCGATCCTAGCATCGACTTTTACGCCCTGTTGCTGTTACTCGCCGCCAGCATGTGGATTATCGCGGGCTTACTGTTTGCCGGAGTGGAAGAGTACGCTGGTGAAACCGATGGCGGCGGAAACGCCTTGGCGGAAGCCATCAAAAGCCTATCCCTCTTGCGTACCGACGCCCTGTTTCGGAATTTTGTCATTACCCGAGCCTTGTTGCTATGTTCCGCACTGGCCTCTCCATACTTTGTAGTCATGGCCCAGAAAGAATCCGACATTGGCTGGATGCTTGGCGTCTTCCTGCTCGCCAGCAGCTTGGCCAGTTCTCTCAGCGCCAGTTTCTGGGGCTGGGCGGCAGACACTTCCAGCCGCCGCGTGATGATCCGTGGCGCAGCAATGGCCAGTGGCATTTGTGTAACCGTGGGATGCCTGGCCCTCGTTTTCGGCCCCGGTTTCGGCGGTGCCTGGTTTTATCCCATAGCGTTCTTCATCCTCAGCATCGCCCACGCCGGCGTTCGCCTTGGCCGTAAGACCTATTTGGTAGATATGGCCGGCGGCAACAAACGCACGGACTACACCTCAGTGAGTAACACAGTGATTGGTATTTTGTTGCTGGCAACCGGAGGGCTTACCGCGGCTATTTCGCTAATTTCCGATGTCGCGGTCATTATTGTACTGGGGCTAATGGGGTTTACAGGGATGATCAGTGCGTTGAGGCTGGATGAAGTGACGGAAGACTAGCCAAGATATGAAGCGAGAACAACAAAAAAGGGCCGGCAATTGCCGGCCCTTTTTCTTACGTCGAGTCGTCGCTATCGCAGCTGAACATCGGTTTTCGACGCACACACGGCGTGCACGTTGAACTCATCCAGCACTGACAGCAGCTCGAAACCACCACTCTCAACTTCGACTGAGTCAAAGCGCTTAGAAGTCTGGAACACCAAGAATCCGACCTCATCGCCACCCAACAGACCAGAGACACCCAGCAAATCCAGATCTGCCCCTACCTGCCCGTCAGACTCTTCCTGAATTTGGCCATTCAGCAGGGTCCGTACTTTCAAACCACCGTTGGTCAACAGGCCTAACCGAACCAACTGCGACGCCTCTGCGATTGACACGCCGATCACGTTTTGCCCTGGGTACGCAAAACCAGAGGTCGCCGCTACGCGCAGGCTAACGTTCGACAGACCCAGCAAGTTGGTATTCTGAATGGTCGCGAAGTTACTCAGGTCCTCATCGACGACATTGTTTTCATCGCTCACATTGCACAGCAATCCAAGTGGCAACAAACAGTTTGTTTCATTGGCGGAAGCCACCACACCAAGGCTTTCGCCGTTGACGGTGCTGCTGGTCAGCATCGGTTCGAACTGCTCACCAACGCCGCAAGAGAACGCAACGTTATCGACTCGGTCGCACGCATCACCAATGCCGTCACCGTCGGAATCAGTCTGGTTGCCAACACCATCAATGCCTGCTTGGTCCGCGCCGTTCGGCACATACGGACAGTTGTCCGAATTGAGCAAAACCGGTCCGAAATTACCAAACCCTAAATCGGTTTTATCATTTACGCCATCACCGTCCATGTCAACGTCACAGGCGTCGCCGGTGCCATCACCATCGGTATCTTCCTGATTAGGATTGAATACTAACGGACAGTTATCGCCGGTAACAACACCGTCGCCATCGTCGTCATCCGAACACGCATCGCCTACGCCATCATTATTTGTATCTTCCTGACCGGAGTTCGCTTCCAGAGGGCAGTTATCACCACCATCCGCCGGATCAATCACCGAGAACTGGCCGGTAGCCGCATCCAGCGCTTTATCGTCAACACCATCCCCGTCTGCATCGGTATCACAGGCATTACCAACACTATTATTATCACGGTCCGCCTGAGAAGGATTGGCTATCAGAGGGCAGTTATCTGCACCGGTGTCGGTGTAGCTACCATCAGTATTCTTTACTTTATCGTCAATGCCGTCACCATCGGAATCGATGTCACAGGCATCACCGAACAAATCACGATCAGTGTTAAGCTGATCCGAATTGGCAACCAGCGGGCAGTTGTCTACACCATTGAGGACGCCGTCACCATCAATGTCGTTCTCATTGGAGGTTTCGTCATCACAGGCATCATCAATACCATCGGCGTCTGAATCAACACCGTCGTTAATGGTATTAGGGCAGGAGTCCTCGTTATCAGGAATGCCGTCTCCGTCTCCGTCAAAATCTTTCGGGTTGTCAACGTTCTCCCCGCCACCGTTAACACTAGAGCCATCACTCGAGCCATCGGCTTCACAGCCGGCCAGCGCCAGCAATGCGGTAAACAATAAAATTAAAGGGAAATTCAAATTATTCAACTTCATGATCAAGCACCCTCTCCGGCTGTATCCGATACCACATTGAATTCAACGCGGCGGTTCCGCTCACGACCCTCTTCGGTGTCGTTGCTCCGTACTGGATTGGCCTCGCCATAGCCAGTGGCGGTCAATTGTTTAGGGGCAACGCCTAGATCCAAGAGGTAATTGCGTACTGCGTTCGCACGTTTTTGCGACAATTCACGGTTGTAGGCTGCAGAACCCTGACTATCGGTGTAACCGGCCAGCTCAACGTTGAGATCGGTCTGGCCTTTCAAAGCATCAGCCGTGCTGATCAGAATGTCTCTCGCATTTGCAGTCAGGCGGTCAGAGTTAAATTCAAAGGTTACGCCCTGCAGAATAACGGTCTGCACCTGGTTGGTTTCCACACAACCAACAGCGTTAACCTCAAGACCTTCCAAGGTATTCGGACACTGATCAACACCATCTACCACGCCGTCACCGTCTGAATCGGCCAAGTTCTTCTCAACCACAACCGGCTTTTCAATGACCACGGTTTTTTCGACGATGCGAGTGCGCGTCGCACCGATAGGAACGGTTAAACCAACACTAAAATGAAGATCCGAATAGTCCTCTTCAAAAGCATCCCACAGGTATCTCGCGTCGGCTCTCAGGCGAAGTCCAGACTTAGAGAAAGGGGAAGAAATCAAACCCAGAGCGGCGTTCGCATAACCATTGAATTCGTTGCTGGAGCTGTTGAACACATCGTTACGTGAAACGCCGCCGCCGATAGAGATATAAGGGGAGAAAGTCTCAGGTCCAAACAGGCGGTAGTTGAAATCAGCACCCAATCCCTGCTGGTAGAAGTCTGTACCACCATTAACACCTGTTTCGAAAATCCCCGCAAAGAACTGCGGTTCAAGCCACCAGTGCTGACTCAATCGATGGCTGTACATGGCCCGCATTGCGGTGCCGTATTCATCAACACGATCGTTATCCGGCTTGATGTAACTGCCGAGAACGGAAACCTCACTTTCGTGCTGAACCGGTTTGGCTTGCGCCAGTGGTAATGCGGCGACACATAAACCGGCCACTGATAACGCTCGAAATATCCTTCTTGTCATTTGAAACGCCCTCCTTTCATGCTCATTAACTGGATGCAACACTATCGACTAAAACGCAATGCAGTTTGGGCCAAAATGCAAAACATTAACTTGGCCGCTCAGACAAGGAACTGGGTCACATTAGCAAAAAGAAAAAAGTAGGGCTACTAAAACTACAGGCACAGTGCGGGCTACATCATTGCCTTACGAGATTTCAATAAATAAAGAGAGAGGGAGGAAATGGCATCTCGCCCGCTTGGGCGAAATGTAAAAAGCGTAATTAAACAATCCGACCCTCGTTTAGGGCCAGAGCACCCTTTACGACTTTATAGATTACCCAGATGGACGTCCCCAACAGAATAAACCAGCCGATGATCAGCGGTGTTGTAACAACTCCGATCACCGTCCAAAGCAGGCCTATCCAAAAGGTGCGAATTTGCCAACGGAAATGACTCTCAATCCAGGTGCCACGAACGTCGTCCATTTTGACGTAATTCACGATCACCCCGACCAGGCCGGTAATACCGCCCAGAAAAAACGACAGTGCTTGCAGAATATAAACGACAATCGCGAGGTTGCGCGCTGAATCGGTGGACGGTTTCTGGGGGTCATCGTTGCGGGGAATGAATTCCGGTTCGGCCAATGGTAGGGCTCCTGGAAATGGATTTCCTCCAGTCTAGCATAGCGGGCTTACCCTCTCGCAAAGCCCGCTATTTTCCAACCACTGACCTCACCTTTTTTCCACTGGATCAGCTTCCGATTACGCCGCCGTCTGTTCGAGTCACGATCACAGTGGCATCCCTTGGCCTCGGATCGTTGGCATCGGGCCAATTGGCGGCCGGGTGTTGGATATTGACGAACATGGTCTCCATGTCTGGCGTACCGGTTACACCGGTCACCTCACAACCAAAAGGTCCGACAAAGAAGCGTTTGATCTCCCGGGTTTCGGGGTTCGCCGCCAGCATCATATTGTTCTGATAAGGCGCTTCATCCCGGCCATCGGTCTGAATCCACAATCGGCCGTTGTAGTCGAACCACAAGCCATCTGGACTGTTGAAGATATTGTCGTCGTTCAGGGTGACAACGGCTTCGCCATCCACCATCGTTTCAGTGCCCTGGTCGCCGGCGAACACGAAAATATCCCAATCGAAACCGGTAGCCGCGTGACTATTCTCAGCTTCCTTCCAGCGAATGATGTGACCATTCTGGTTATTGGCAATCGGGTTGGCTGCGTCAGTCTGAGTTTCGGTCCGCTTGGAATTATTAGTCAGTGTGAAATAAACCTCACCCGAATTCGGATCAACGGCGCCCCATTCCGGCCGATCCATCGGGGTGGCTCCGGCGATATCTGCCGCCAAACGGGTGTTCAACAAGACATCAGCTTGATCGTCGAAGCCATCAAAGGCAATCTCGCCCACGTTGGTGCCCGCTGCCGCGGTGACTTTTGCGGCGAAACCGGCATCCTTCAGGTCCAACGGCAGCCATTCGCCGGAGCCATCCTCGTTGAAGCGAGCCACATACAAAGTGCCCTCGTCCAACAAATAGCCACCCGCCGTCGCCGCGTAATATGGCTTCGACGATACAAACTTATAGATGTATTCAAAACGAGAATCATCACCGGAATAACAAACCACAGGCTGCCCTTCTCTCACCGGCGCAAAAATCACACCTTCATGGCCGAAGCGGCCCAAGGCAGTGCGTTTCTGCGGAGCACTTTCCGGAGTAAAGGGATCAATCTCGACCATAAAACCGAATGTGTTGGCCTCATTTCTGTAATCGTCAGCCGCCGCCCCTGAGCCTGGAGTCACATCGAAGCGCACATAGGCATCGGCGCCATTATCCGCCAGCTCCCAGTCGTAACGGGAACTCCCTGTAACACCGTGGCGAATCTGCTCACGGGGACGATCACCCGACGTTTTATTGGCAAAGTACCCATGCCAGTTTTCCTCAGCTGCCAAATAGGTCCCCCAAGGGGTTGGCCCCATTGCACAGTTGTTCAAAGTACCCCGAGTGCGCTCGCCTGCTGAGCTAAACTTCGTCGCCAGCTTATCGTAGCCTCGGAGCGGACCTCGTATCTCCATTTCGGTGCCACCGGTGATTCGGCGGTTGAAGGGACTGCCAAACACTATATCCCACGTACCCTTACTGTCTTGCTTAATGTGGACCACTGACACACCATGGGCAGCAATTTCCTTGCGGACCTCATCGGCAGGGCGCACACCCGCATTACTGCTTGCGCCCGTCGGGCCGTTAGCATGGAGAGCGGATTGGTTGATGTACTCATGATTCATCACAAGTAAGCCTTCGGTGGAACTGTTACCTCCCGCTTTCAGATCTATGGGGAAGAAATGCAGGCCATCATGATGCATACCCATTTGCTGTTCTTGCTCAGCACCAGTATTGGTGCCATCCGGCTTGTAGGCCGGGTAGCTACCCGTAATCGGGGTACCCCACGGCAAGAACGCTTTTGTGGCATAACCTTCCGGCACAACAACGTGATTGGCATCGGAAACGGGCACCGCGTTGAAACCTATAGAAAGGTCAGCCTGTCCACCACCTGAACCACCGATGCCATCAGGCGCAGAGGCTGACCCGTCGCCATCACTGCTCCCGCAGCCCGCGAGCCCTACTCCAACCAGGCTCGCCAAGGCGGCGCCTACCGACCCTTTAAGAACCGCACGGCGCTGCATTCGTGTAGTCAGCACCTGACCGAAGGGCCGGTTACCCGAGTGATTCACCACAGGCTCGTAGTTAGGGTCCAGATAATTTGAATCAAGATCGTGCTTAGCCATGCTTTATTTCTCTCTCTCGAATTATTGAGCCATCCGGCATTGTCGAGAGATCAGTGTCCTGACCTTGTATGACAAGCGCGCCTCGATTTCGTGTCAGTTCAATTACCATTGGGAGACAGTGTTTTAAGACATAAAAAAAGGCGCCTTAACGGCGCCTTTTTAAGAACTGCTGATGCTATAAATTTAATTGGCAACATCGTCCGCAGCTTCTTCCATCGCATCGCTGGTGTCGTCAGCGGCTTCTTCCATTTTATCGCCGGCCTCTTCAAAGCCTTCTTGAACTTCGCCCAACGCGCTCTCGTCGGTTCCGGTCGCTTCTTCCATGCCCTCTTCCGCAGAATCGGCGGCGTCATCCATCATTTCCGCAGCGTTTTCGCCAGCCTGCTCGAAATCAGCGCCTTCATCGCTTTCGGAGCTGCACGCTGCAAGGCCAAGCGTCATCAAGAGAGCGAGTGCACTTAGTGTTAGCTTGTTCATAACATTTCCTTCTGTTGGTACATGTCGGCAGTGTTTCTAGCGTAGAGCCCCAGCTGTTCGATCGCAATTACCGCAGAGTTACTGTTTCGTTAACTCTCGACCGTCGATCATCAGGACACGTTCAACGCCAAGCACTTTTCCGGTTCCTAGTACCAAAAAATCGTGACCAGCCCGACTTAATATATCGTGTAAAACTTCATGGACAATCATCATTTGCCCCGATGGATGCCGATAAATAACCTCCGCTCGCCGCTCTGTTCGTATGTACTCTCGAATCCATTCCTGAGCACTGCAGGAAATAACCTGCCGCTTGGGATTGATAGCACTCATCTTAAAATTTCCTTGTTTTTTTTTATTACTCAAAGGATGGACCAGAGTCCCGCTTTACGCCAACTCCCCTGGACATGTCATCCCGGGCCATATCTCATTATTTTGTTGCATTGCAATATTGTCCGACATAAATTGTTCAGAACAACGAACAAGAGGGAGCGCCAACTATGAATGCCAAACTTCAAATATCTCCGGAAAAACCACACACTTCAGCTCGGCCGGCGGGCAAAGACTGGAAAGACCCCAAGCGTTATCTATGGTTACTCGGCCCGGCACTGCCCGGCATTGGTGTAGCCGCACTAGGCGCCTACGCCATCGCCCCGAAAAAACTGAAAGCCTTGGCCTGGACCGGACCGATTTTGATTCACGGCGTCATTCCCGCTCTCGACCGTGCTGTTGGCGTTGATAAAAGCAATCCGCCCGAAGAGGCCGTAAAGACTCTGGAACACGACAAGTACTACGACCGGATTGTTAAAGCGTTTATCCCCACCCAATACGCTCTGACATTTATGGGCGCCTGGCTGGCTAGCCGTAAGAACGTTCCACTGGAAGATAAAATCGGATTAACCTTTACGGTTGGGGCCATCAATGGCATCGGAATCAACACCGCTCACGAACTGGGCCACAAATCGAACAAGTTAAACAAGCTGATGGCGATGGCCGCCTTGGCGCCTACCGGTTACACCCATTTCGTGGTTGAGCATAATTTTGGACACCATAAGCGTGTAGCCACACCAGAAGATCCCGCTAGCAGCAAAATGGGGGAAAGCTTCTGGAAATTTTTACCACGCACGATAGCGGGTGGTCTGAAATCGGCGGTAGAAATCGAAAAAGCGCGTCTGGCCCGCAAGGGTAAGGGTTTCTGGAGCTTCGATAATGAACTGTTGCAGGGCTGGGCGATGAGTGCCGGGTTCTTTGGTGCCACAACGCTGGTTTGCGGCCCGCGGGCTGTTCCTTTTCTAGCGGGACAGGCAATCTACGGGGCTAGCTTGCTCGAGAGTGTGAATTACATTGAACACTATGGCTTGCTGCGCCAGAAGAAAGAGAACGGTAAGTACGAGCGAACCAAGCCAGAGCACAGCTGGAACAGCAACAATATTGTGACCAATTTGTTCCTGTACCAGTTACAGCGGCATTCGGATCATCATGCTCATCCGAGCCGAAGCTTCCAGGCGTTGCGCCATTTCGAGAACGCTCCGCAACTGCCTAGTGGTTATGCTTCGATGCTATTGCCAGCGTATTTTCCGAAGTGGTGGTCGGAGACAATGGATAAGCGGGTGATTGACCACTACGAAGGCGATCTGTCCAAGATTAACTGGGACCCGGATCGTAAAGCGGAGCTGATGGCCAAGTATGCGGATTATGCCGCTAAAGTGGCTGCTGAGGCCGCGACTCGCCGAGCCGAAGCTTCGACTGAAACAGACGCAGCATAAACCACTTGCTTCTGCCGCCTGCCCTGACTGTTTTGTGGATGGGGCAGGCGGCCAGATCGATTGAAATCAACCTGATTTTATTTTCCTTTAAACACAGCCTCCCTTCTTTCTAAAAAAGACTGAATACCTTCCTTAACATCTTCACTGGCCATCACGGGACCGAGATCGGGAAACAAACGTTGTTTAGCGATTTCCTGCCCTTCGCTAACGGCGATTTTGGACGAATTCAAACTGCCCTGAACGCCCAACGGTGCGGCTTTGGCGATCTTCTCGGCAATTTCCATGGCTTTGTTCAACTGCTCGCCGGGTTCGACCAGCTCTTGAATCAACCCCCATTGGTAGGCTTGCTCAGCCGTCCATTCATCGCCAGTTAGCAAGTAACGCTGGGCATTACCCCAGCCGATTTCCCGCTGCAGCCGGATAGTCGCGCCGCCGCAAGCGAAGATGCCTCGTTGCACTTCAAGCTGGGCAAAGCGTGTGCCTTTGGCGGCCACACGGATGTCGGTGTTGAGCATCATTTCCACACCGCAGGTGAAGCAGATGCCCTGAGCCGCGAAGACCACCGGCTTAGTGAGTCCTTCGCCTGTGATATGAAATGGATCCAATTCGCCTTCGGCAGGTTCGATGCCCTTGCCATTGGCGAAGACTTCCGCCCAATCATCCAGCTGCAAGCCGCTGGTGAAGTGGTCACCTTCTGCGTGCATCACTGCGACGCGTAGTTCCGGGTCGTTTTGCAGCTGGTAGTAGGCTGCTGCAATTTCGTGGTACATGGCCCGGTTCATGGCGTTCATTTTTTCCGGGCGATTCAGACCTATAAGCAAAATATGGCCTTGCTGTTCTACTGTTACCAGTGACATGTCTCTTTCCTTTTGTGGCCTTCGCTTAGAACCAATCCACTTTCATGTTCAAGCACGTGTCGTCCTGATTGCGCAGCAATACCAAATCTTGCGCTACGGTTGGCAATTCCCAGTGGAAGAAGTACTGGGCAGCTTGCAGCTTGCCTTGATAGAAGTTGCGCTCGCTGTCGCTGTTGGCGGAAGCCAGCGAATTGGCTGCGGCATTGGCCTGACGCAACCACATCCAGGCGACGATGATGTGCCCGAATAAATGTAGATAACAGCTGGCGTTGGCCAGAGTTTTGTCCACTTCGCCCCCCATCAGGGATTTACCCAAACTCTGGGTCACTTTCACCGCTTGCTGCAGAGTTTCGCTCAGCGACAGGGCCCATTGCTGACAACGGTCGGTTGTTGCCGCTTGCAGGTCCGCTTGCATTTCCTGCATCAACAGCTGTAACCCATGACTTTGGTCTTGCCAAATCTTCCGGCCCAAAAGATCGAGCGCTTGTATGCCGTTGGTGCCTTCGTGAATAGGGTTCAAGCGGTTGTCACGCCAACATTGCTCCACCGGGTATTCGCGGGTGTAACCTGCGCCGCCGTATACCTGAATGGCCAAGTCGTTCGCTTTGGGGCCAAATTCTGAGGGCCAGGCTTTAATGACTGGGGTCAGCAGGTCCAATAGCTTTCCCGCTTCGGCGCGTTTTTGTTCAGCCGGATGGGTGTGCTGTTCGTCCATCAGTCGAGCGCCGTATAGGCATAACGCCAAGCCACCTTCGCTGTAGGCTTTCTGCGCCAGCAGCATGCGGCGCACGTCAGCGTGGTCGATGATCGGTACTTGCGGGCTTTCCGGATTCTTCTCGCTGGCTTTACGACCCTGCAAACGATCTTTGGCGTATTCAAGGCTGTGCATGTAGCCACGATATCCAATCACGGCGGCCCCCATACCCACACCAATGCGGGCTTCGTTCATCATCTGGAACATGTACTTCAAGCCTTGGTGGGGCTCGCCCACCAGATAGCCGTGGCACGGCGCGTCATCGCCGAAGCTCAATGCGGTGCTCGTAGTACCCCTGTAGCCGAGTTTGTGAATCAGGCCGGCGAGGCTTACGCCGTTGCGTTCGCCCGGCTCGCCGTTTTCGTCCACGTGGAATTTGGGCACGATGAACAGTGAGATGCCTTTCACGCCGGCCGGTGCGCCTTTAATTTTGGCGAGCACCATATGGACGATGTTTTCAGTGATGCTCTGCTCGCCACCGGAGATGTAGATTTTCGCACCTTTGATCAGGTAGTGCCCGTCATCGGTGGGCGTGGCGGAGGTTCGGATATCAGCGAGGCTGGAACCGGCGTGCGGCTCGGTCAGGGCCATAGTGCCACTGAAACGGCCGTTGAGCATATTCGGCAGAATGGTGGCTTTTTGTTGGTCGTTGCCGAACACGCGGATCAGGTTGGCGGCGGCAGTGGTCAGAAACGGGTAGCCTGCGGTGCCGGGGTTGGCGGCGGTGAAGAAGCCGTTGCAAGCGGCCATGACCGATTCTGGCAATTGCATGCCGCCTAGGTCGTAATCGTAACGCCCGGCGAGGAAGCCCGCTTCGGCGTAGGCGTCAAAGGCTTCTTTTACCTCGGGGAGCATTTCCACGTGGCCGTCGACGAATTTAGGTTCGTCTTTATCCGCCGCGCTGTTGTGGTTGGCAAACTTTTCTTTCGCCATTTTGTCAGCGGTTTCGATGACGGCATCGAAGGTTTCTTTGCTGTGTTCACTGAAGCGTTCGCGCTCGGTCAGGGCTTCGGTGTCCATGACTTCGTAGAGCTGGAATGCCAGGTCGCGGCGGTCGATCAGGGTGTCGGTCATTCGTGTTCTCCTGTTGATTGGCTATAGCCTCTCACAACCGTTGTACTTGTTGAAATTGTCGTTTCTGACTTATTCTTGGTGAAATTCGCCATACCTCTCACTTTGCTGCCGGGCACTTCTGCGAGAGAACACTCCCAAGAGAAGCCGTGAACCCGTCCGTGGGGGCTTCTGCGCAGCTTCCCTGCTGCGCACACTCTCGGAAGTGTTCTCTCGCAGCAGCGCCCTACTTTTGAGATAGCTGGCTTAGTTTTCTTTAATAGGAGTCATCTTTGTGAAAACCGTCACGATCATTGGTTTTAACGGGGCGCTTGCCAGTGCGATTACAGGGGTGATTGATCTGTTTCGAATGGCGGGTGTGACTTGGGCTCGGGTTCATGGGGAACAGCCACAGCCGTATTTTCGCACACGTTTGCTGACGGCATCCGGAGAGGCCTGTCGGTGCATCAATGGATTGACGATTGGTGCGGATGGCTCCTGGCAAGACATTGCCGCGCTGGGTGAAAACGATCTGGTGATCATTCCGACCATTGGCTCGCCCATTGATCAGGTCCTGGCCGAAAATCCGGGGTTGGTCGGTTGGCTTTCCCGGTTTCAATCCACCAATGATGATCAGGTACGGATTGCCAGTAATTGCACCGGAGCTTTTTTGTTGGCTGAAGCCGGGGTTTTGGACGGTCGGCAGGCGACCACCCACTGGGGGTTTAGCAGTCAGTTTCGGCAGCGATTTCCGAAGGTGGATTTGCAACCAGATAAGTTGGTGACGGTAGATGGTCACGTTGCTTGCGCCGGGGGCGGGATGGCTTGGTGGGATCTTGGGGTGTATCTCGTGGAACGGCATGCGGGGGCGCAGGTCGCCAGGGAGCTGGCAAAGGCATTTGTGATTGACGCAGGGCGGTCGAGTCAGGCGCCATACAGTGCACTGCAGGCCCGGCGTTATCATTCAGACCAAGCCATTTTGAAAGTGCAGGAGTGGTTGGATTCGCATTACAGCGAACCGATCACTCTGGCGGCTTTGGCTGCGTTGAGTGGTTTAACCGAGCGATCGTTGATTCGCCGGTTCAAAGCGGCAACGGGTGACACCCCCACTGGCTATTTGCAGGTTCTACGCATCGAATCGGCACGGCAGCATTTGGAGAACTCGCGTCTTACGATTGAAGAGGTGACTCGGATGGTGGGCTACGAAGATGTCAGTTCTTTCAGTCGCTTATTTAGAAAACACTCCGGGCTAGCCCCCGGTGCGTACCGTTCGCGATTTGGTCGGTAACACTTCGACGTTTCGTTCTGGCGCGGGTTATGCAGCGATTTCTTCAGAAGATTCGTTTTGGGTCATGAATGTAATAAATCCCGACAGGTGTTCAAAGGAGAAAATGCCGTGAACACAATATTGAGACAGAGCCAGTCCGAGGTTTTAAGTCGTCTCTATGAGATGAAGTGTAAGCAAATCAAGCACGCTCGCGAGAAGGGACAAAGTCTCCACAGCCAGGTTCTCGAAGCAGAGGCCGAGGCTATTTCGAACGCCTTGAAAGCTATTCGGTAACGCCCCACCCCTGCAGCGCCACTATGTGACCTTGGCGGTCACATAGTGTGATCGACATAACCGCATCAAAGAGCTGCGGCCACTTCCGTGCCTTGTCGAATCGCTCGCTTTGCATCCAATTCTTCAGCTAAATCAGCACCACCGATCAAGTGCGCTTTCACGCCCGCACCCTCAAGCTGATCGTAAAGCTCACGGAACGACTCTTGGCCGGCACACAGGATCACGTTATCAACCGGCAGTACTTTCTTCCCGATTTCTTTGCCGTCTTTATCTGACAAGGTGATGTGCAAGCCTTCATCATCGATTCGGTCGTAGCTGCAGCCTTTTAGCATTTCTACGTCGCGATGATTCAAGCTGCTGCGGTGAACCCAGCCTGAGGTTTTACCCAAACCGCCACCGACTTTGCTGGTTTTCCGTTGCATCAGGTAGATTTTTCGCGGTGTCGCCGTTGCTTCGCGCTCCGCCAGCCCACCTGGGCCTTCAAACTCCGGATGCACGCCCCACTCGGCCTGCCAGTCGCTGACTTTGGCTTGCTCACCTTCGGGCTGGCGCTCGAAGTCGTGGGTCAGGAACTCGCTGACGTCGAAACCAATGCCGCCCGCGCCGATGACTGCCACCGTATTACCAACGGGCTTGTTGTGACGGAGTACATCGAGGTATCCAAGCACTTTGGGGTGATCCACCCCTTCGATTTTGGGCGTTCTCGGTTTTACGCCCGTGGCGATAATGACATCGTCAAAGCCCTGCGCTTTCAGCGATTCGGCATCCACTCGCGTATTGAGCTGCAAATCAATTTCCAACAACTCGACCTGGCGCTGGAAATAACGAAGGGTTTCGTAAAATTCTTCCTTGCCCGGAATGCGCTTGGCGTAGTTGAACTGACCGCCAATTTTGTCGTCAGCCTCGAACAGCGTGACCTTGTGGCCGCGCTTAGCCGCGGTTGTGGCTGCCGCCAAGCCCGCCGGACCTGCGCCTACGACGGCAACACTGCGAACGACCGGCGCAACGGTCAGCACCAACTCCGTCTCGAAACACGCGCGCGGGTTAACCAGACAAGACGCCCGTTTGGCTTTGAACACATGGTCCAGACATGCTTGGTTGCAGGCGATGCAGGTATTGATCTCGTCGCTGCGATTCTGTTCAGCCTTGCGCACAAATTCACTGTCTGCCAGTAACGGCCGCGCCATGGACACCATGTCAGCCTTACCATCCGCAAGAATTTCTTCGCCTTTCTCCGGCGTATTGATGCGGTTGGTGGTACACACCGGAATATCGACTTCGCCGTAGAACTTCGCCGTTACGTCGGCAAAACCACCCCGAGGCACAGACGTCACAATGGTTGGTACTCGCGCTTCGTGCCAGCCGATACCGGTATTAATAATGGTCGCGCCAGCCTTCTCGATGGCTTTGCCCAACGTCACGACCTGATCCCAGGTCTGACCACCTTCCACCAGATCCAGCATCGACAAGCGATAAATAATAATGAACTCGGGACCGACCGCTTCACGCATGCGACGAACGATCTCAACCGGCAAACGCATGCGGTTTTCGTAGGAGCCGCCCCATTTGTCTGTACGTTTGTTGGTTCGTTCGCACAAGAACTGGTTGATAAAATAGCCTTCGGAACCCATAACTTCGACACCGTCGTAACCGGCGAACTTCGCCAGTTTGGCGGCGCTAACGAAGTCGTCGATGTGGCGATCAACGCCCTTGGTGGACAGTGCACGGGCTTTGAATAGGCTAATCGGGGACTTGGTGGCCGAGGCTGAGACGATCAGAGGCTGGTAGCCATAACGGCCGGCGTGAAGCAGCTGCAGGCAGATTTTTCCGCCCGCTTCATGGACCGCCCCGGTGACATGGCGATGCAACATGGCGGTAGCACGGTTATTCATGGTCGATGCCAGCGGCGATAACTGACCGGCCATGTTGGGAGAGAAGCCACCCGTCACCATCAGGCCCACACCACCTTCCGCACGCTCGGCAAAATATCGGGCAAGCTTGTGGATATTCCAGAACCGGTCTTCTAGGCCCGTATGCATAGAGCCCATCAATACACGGTTCTTCAGTTCAGTAAAACCAAGATCCAGAGGTTTCAGTAGGTTAGGATACGGTGTGCTCATGGCTCTCTCTCAAATTTATTTTTACAAAGTATACACTCAATCAGCATCAACTTGACTTGACCTCCCTGACTGGCCACGTATCATCAGCTGTCAAGTTTCATTGACGGAGCAAACATGACCGGAAGGTCCACCGGCCGCACAGTTTCGCCAGAATCACTTCAGCCCGCTGATATCGTCTTGCAGCGCGGGCGTCTCCCCTATTTCCCGGATCCACCAAATCTAGACTAACTCCCGTTTAAACCGGAGCTTACCCGGTTTTTTGTGCAGCGAGGCAGACCGCCCGCTACACTCTGAAGGGCGTTATGCCCCACATTCACGCCTGAAAACACCAAAAACGAGGTTGCGATGTCGCTACCGCTGGTTGTCCTACTGCCCTTTTTAGGCGCGATTGCTGCTCCCCTGTTTGCTCAGGGAGGGCGTACAGCGATTGCTATTGCATCTTCCGTGCCCGCGCTGATCGCGTTGGCCGCCCTTTTCCCCCATTGGGCAACGCTGGCCGATGGCGGCGTGGTTCTTCACAGTTTCGAATGGCTACCAGCGATCGGGATTTCGTTCTCGTTCCGTCTCGACGGCCTGGCTCTCATGTTTGCGCTGCTGATCCTGATCATCGGGCTACTGATTATTATCTATGCCCATTACTACTTGAAGGCGACTGAGAACGTCAGGAAGTTTTACTCGTTACTCCTTTGTTTCAAAGGCTCAATGCTGGGCATTGTGTTGTCTGGCAACCTGTTGCTGATGCTCATTTTCTGGGAGCTGACCAGCCTTACCTCGTTCCTTTTGATCAGTTTCTGGACCCACAAACAGGATGCACGCCGAGGGGCCCGAATGGCACTAGCCATAACCGGCGGTGGCGGTCTGGCCTTGCTCGCAGGCATTCTGATCATCGGTAACATCGTAGGCAGTTTTGAACTGGACGATGTGTTGGCAGCAGGCGACTTGATAAAAGCTCACGCTATGTACCCGGTCGCTCTGACGCTGGTTCTGCTGGGCGCATTCACCAAATCCGCCCAGTTCCCGTTTCATTTCTGGTTACCTCACGCCATGCAGGCGCCCACACCGGTGTCTGCCTATCTGCACTCCGCCACCATGGTAAAAGCCGGCATCTTTCTGATGGCGCGTTTGTATCCTGCACTTGCCGGCACTGAGCTGTGGTTTTACCTGGTCAGTTTTACGGGTATGGCCACGCTGCTGATCGGTGCCTATACCGCGATGTTCAAGCACGATCTGAAGGGTCTGCTGGCGCACTCGACAGTCAGCCATCTTGGTTTGATCACGCTGCTGTTCGGCATGGGCACCAAACTGGCGGCGGTTGCGGCACTGTTTCACGTGATCAACCACGCCACTTTCAAAGCCTCGTTATTTATGGCAGCCGGGATTATCGATCACGAAACCGGCACCCGAGACATGCGCAGAATTAACGGACTTTGGCGTTATATGCCTCACACCGCTACGCTTGCGATGGTGGCTGCATCGTCGATGGCTGGTGTGCCGCTGCTAAACGGTTTCCTAAGTAAAGAAATGTTCTTTGCGGAATCCTTAGCACTGAACCTGCCCGGCTTCTGGGCTTGGCTGCCCCCGATTGTCGCGACTCTGGCGGGCATCTTTGCGGTCGCTTATTCCGCTCGCTTTATTCATGACGTGTTTTTCAACGGCAAGCCGGTGAATCTGCCGATTTACCCACCTCATGAGCCACCGCGCTATATGAAGTTCCCGGTAGAAATTCTGGTATTTGCCTGCATCATGGTGGGTATATTCCCGGCCATTTCGGTTGGCCCACTGCTGTTTTCTGCGGCTCAGGCGACTCTGGGTGGCGCGGTACCGGATTACCAGTTGGCAGTGATGCACGGCGTTAACTTGCCGTTGATGATGAGTGTCGCAGCCTTTGTGGGTGGCTTGCTGATGTACAGCCAGCGCCAGCGTTTTTTCGACTTCCACGCTCGTTTCAAAGAAATTGACGAGAAAGCCGTTTTTGAAGCGGTGTTGATGCGCATCGAAAAGTTCACCCATAACCTGACCGCACGTATCGAAAACGGCTCGCTGCAACGTTACATCATGCTAGTGGTGGTGAGTGTCATCGCGGTATCGATCGTTCCGATTATGGGTCTCGGTATTTTTGTCGGTAGTGAAGGTTTATCACCCATCGACTGGCCTACAGCGCTTGGCGCCGGGTTCCTCATTGTGTCGGCACTGGCCACGGCGTTCATTCATCGTGAACGATTCACCGCGTTGGTGCTCCTCAGTGTGGTCGGCCTGATGGTTGCTCTGACTTTCGCCCGTTTCTCCGCACCCGACCTGGCCATGACGCAACTGTCGGTAGAAGTGGTCACCATGGTGCTGCTGATGCTGGCGCTTTATTACATGCCCTCCTGGACACCGCTGGAGACATCGAAAGGCCGCCGAACACGGGATATCGCTCTGGCCTTGTTGGCGGGAACCGGCATAACTCTTGTTACTTTAGCCATGCTGACTCAGCCGTTCACATCTATCTCCGAGTTCTTCCTTGAGAACAGCAAGCCGGGTGGTGGTGGCACCAATGTCGTGAACGTAATTCTGGTGGATTTCCGGGGTTTCGATACCTTGGGCGAAATCACGGTGCTGGCGATTGCAGCTATGGGCATTTACGCAATGCTCAAGAATACCGCACTGACACCGCCCCCGGGCGATGGCCAGGGGCATACCTGGACCCGTGACGCCTATCCGTTGATGCTCAAACAGGTCGCTCGTCCGATGCTGCCAATGGCACTTATGGTATCGGCCTACATCTTCCTGAGAGGGCACAACATGCCGGGCGGTGGTTTCATCGCAGGCCTGATCACCTCGGTAGCTCTGGTCATCCAGTACGTTGCCAATGGCATGATTTGGACTCAGGACCGGGTGGGCATCAAGTATCACAACGTGATCGGCCTTGGATTGTTGTTCGCCACCATTGCCGGCGCAGGCAGTTTGGCCTTCAGCTATCCGTTCCTGACCTCCACATTCGGGTACATCACCTGGCCAGTGGTCGGTAAGTTTGAAGTGGCCTCGGCGCTGATATTCGATCTGGGCGTTTATCTGGCGGTCATCGGCGCGACCCTGCTGATTCTGGTCAGTATCGGCCGGGTTTCGCCGCACTCAGCCATCAAGAGCCCGCGGAGGAAGTCGTAATGGAAGTATTGTTTGCTTTGGTCATCGGCACGCTCACAACATCCGGTGTTTACCTGTTGTTGCGAGCCCGCACCTTCCCGGTTGTCATGGGGCTAACGCTGCTGTCTTACGGGGTGAACCTGTTCCTGTTTGCCTCGGGCCGGCTGAGTACCGCGCAACAGCCAATTCTGGGCACTGCGGAAAATTACTCTGACCCGCTGCCTCAGGCGCTGGTGTTAACCGCCATCGTTATCGGATTCGCCATGACGGCCTTCGCCGTGGTGTTGTCTCTGCGCAATCTGGCCGACAACGATGACGATCATGTAGACGGCTGCCCGCCGGCACATCCTGCCAACAGTAAGCAGGAACAGGAGGAATCCGGCAAATGAATCACTGGCTCATTGCTCCCATCGCCATTCCGTTACTAGGCGGCATGCTGCAGACCTTTATGGGCTATGCGCCCATCAGCCTGCGGCGAACGCTGGCCATTACCACCAGTGTGCTGGTTTTAGTTGCCTCTATCGTCCTAGTGGGCCTGGCCGACGACGGCAGCTACCGAATATACGCGTTCGGCAACTGGCAGCCACCCTTTGGCATCGTGCTGGTCCTCGACCGGCTCGCTGCGCTAATGCTAGTGCTGACATCAGTGCTGGCTGTGTTTGCTCATATATTCTCGCTTGGCGGCGCAGACGAAGGTAATCGACAATTCCACACACTGTTCCTGTTCCAGATCATGGGCCTGAACATCGCGTTTCTGACGGGCGACCTGTTCAACCTGTTTGTGGCGTTTGAAGTGCTGCTGATTGCGTCCTATAGCTTGCTAATGCATGGCGGCGGCACCACCCGAACCGTGCCCGGGCTACACTATGTCGCCTTGAACCTTGTGGGCTCCGCCATCTTCCTGATTGCCGTGGGCATGATCTACAGTGTCACAGGCACTCTGAACATGGCCGATCTGGCGGTCAAAATCCCGCAGGTAACCGGTGAAAACCTCGCACTGGTGAAAGCCGGTGCCATGATGCTGCTGGTGGTATTCGGCCTTAAAGCTGCCATTCTGCCGCTGTGTTTCTGGCTACCGAAAGCGTACGCCAAAGCCACCGCGCCGGTGGCAGCTTTGTTTGCAATCATGACCAAGGTGGGCGTTTACGCCATTATTCGGGTTTATGTTCTGATCTTCGGCGAAGGCGCAGGCGAGCTGGCATCTCTTGGCATGGACTGGCTATTCCCACTCGCTCTGATTACGCTGTCGATGGGGGTTGTAGGTGCCTTGGGGGCAAACAACCTGAAAACACTCATCGCCTGGCAAGTTATTATTTCAGTAGGCACCTTGCTTGCGCCGGTCGCCTTAGGCTCCGAGGCGGGTGTTTCAGCCGCCTTGTTCTATCTGCTTAGCACCACCTGGACCGTGGCAGGCCTATTCCTGGTGGCCGAGCTGGTGGCCATCCAAAGAGGCAGTGCAGGCGACCGTATTGTCACTGCGCCCAAAATGCCACACCGAACGCTTATCAGCGTACTTTTCATGATTGGCGCGGTCTCTGCGGCCGGGTTACCCCCGTTGAGCGGCTTTTTCGGTAAGGTACTGATTCTCAAATCGGTCGAGACCGGCCCGCAAATGGCCTGGCTCTGGTCGGTGCTGCTGGTCGGTAGTTTCTTCACGCTGATCGCCTACAGTCGTGCTGGGAGCATTTTGTTCTGGCGCACGATTGATGGCCACATAAAGCCACCGGAACCGATGAAAAGCGTCGTCTCGGTATCAACCGGTGCCTTAATCGGGCTGACGGTAGTGATCGTGGCTTTTGCGGGCCCGATTAACGAATACACGGTAGCCACTGCCGCCCAGCTATTCGACACCTCCGCTTATACTCAAATACTCGAAACGCCGATGTTTGGGGGGGAAAACTGATGTTCGATCGTTTGAATTTCCCGCAACCCTGGTTAAGCCTAGTGTTGTTCAGCACTTGGCAATTCCTGAGCGACGGTATTTCCGGAGCCAGCGTGGTGATGGGCCTGTTGCTTGCTTGGATCATCCCTCAAATCACACATGGCTTCTGGCCGGAAAGACCGGCTTTCGTGAAAGTATGGCGAATGCCGATGTTCGTTCTGATGGTGCTCTGGGATATTCTAGTTGCCAGCTTTGAAGTGGCAATCCTGATCCTAAACCCCAGGCAACCCAAGCCGGCTTTCGTAAACTACCCCCTCCAGCTGGAGCACCCTCTGGCCATTTCGTTACTGGCCAGTACCATTTCACTGACCCCGGGCACGGTGAGTGCCGATGTCAGCGATGACAACAAAATGTTACTGATCCATGCATTGGATGCCGAAAGCGAACAAGAGGTCATCGATGCGATCCACAAGCGATACGAGAAGCCGTTGATGGAGATGTTCCGATGATGACAACTGCACTCTACGCAACCATCGCCATGGTCATGACTGCGGCTTTACTGAACGTGTATCGTCTGATCAAAGGCCCCGACGCGCCCGACAGGGTTCTGGCGCTAGATACTCTTTATATCAATGCCATTGCCATGATCATTCTGCTTGGCATTACCTTCAATTCGCGGATGTACCTCGAGTCCGGCTTGTTGATCGCGGTCATGGGTTTCGTCAGCACCGTCGCGATGGCCAAATACCTGAAACGCGGCAGCGTCATCGAATAACGGGGCCAAAGGAGGCATTCCATGAGTCTAGTTACTGAATACATTGTTTCGGCTCTGCTCATTTTAGGCGGCGCATTCACCTTGGTCGGTGCTATTGGGCTGGCTCGACTGCCGGATTTTTTCACCCGCTTGCACGGCCCGACTAAAGCGACCACAGTGGGCGTCGGCGCAATCATGCTCAGCTCCGTGATTTACTTCAGTAGCCACGGATTTGGTATTTCAGAAATATTGATCACCGTATTCCTATTCATGACGGCACCCGTGAGCGCCAACATGCTCGCGAAAGCCGCCATGCATATGGGCGTAAAATCCATGAAAGGCACCCGAGGCAATCCTTGGGAGCAATAACCTAAAGCAAGAGACACGAGGTGTTCAAAGATGGCCAAAACAAAAATTCTTCAGCCAGCAGATAATGCCTACCAGTACCCGCTGCTGATTAAGCGACTCCTCATGTCCGGGCCCCGATACAATCCGGACCAGGAGATCGTCTACGCCAATCGTAGCAAGTACACCTACAGCGATCTGGTGGAGCGTGTACACCGCTTGGCAAATGCGCTGACGGATGCCGGTGTGAAAGCCGGAGATACCGTTGCGGTGATGGATTGGGATACGCCCCGTTACCTGGAGTGTTTCTTCGCCATTCCGATGATCGGCGCCATCCTGCACACCGTAAACGTGCGGCTGTCACCGGAACAGATCGTCTATACCATGAACCATGCTGAAGACGATTTGGTGCTGGTTCACGACGACTTCATGCCGATCATTGAAAGCGTGAAAGACGACGTTCAGACGGTCAAAACCTGGATTCAGCTCACCGACAACGATTCAGCCGCCGACACCTCGATCAACACGCTCGGCGAATACGAAGCGTTACTGGACAAAGCGGAAACCCGATTCGACTTCCCGGACTTTGACGAAAACAGCGTCGCCACGACGTTCTACACCACCGGTACAACCGGCAACCCCAAAGGGGTTTTCTTCAGCCATAGGCAGTTGGTTCTGCACACGCTCGCGATGACCGGCACTCTGTCGGCTTACGATGAGATGCCATTCCTGCGTTCGTCTTCCGTTTACATGCCGGTAACGCCGATGTTCCACGTACACGCGTGGGGCGTGCCCTATGCCGCCACACTGCTGGGCATCAAACAGGTGTATCCGGGCCGGTACGAGCCCGAATTGCTTGTTGATCTGATTAAAACCCATAAAGTCACAACCTCTCACTGCGTCCCCACCGTTATGCAAATGATGATGGCGACGGAATCGATCAAGACCGCGGACCTCAGCAACTGGAACGTACTGATCGGCGGCAGCGCACTAACCAAAGGCTTGTGTGATGCCGCGTCCAAACTTGGTATCAAGATGTACACCGGCTACGGTATGTCCGAAACCTGCCCGCTTTTAAGTGCCACCTACCTCAAACCGGAAGATCTGGAATTACCACTGCAAGAGCAGACCCACATCCGTGTGAAAACCGGCATTGCGGTACCCATGGTGGAGCTGGAAATTGTGGACCCGAATGGTCAGCCGGTTGCCCATGACGGCGAAGCCAAAGGTGAAGTGGTGGCCCGAGCACCCTGGCTGACCCAGAGCTACTTCAAAGAGCCCCAGAAAGGCGAAGATCTCTGGCAAGGCGGTTGGCTACACACCGGCGATGTGGCATCGATGGAGCCAAATAACACACTTACCATCAAAGACCGCATCAAAGATGTGATCAAAACAGGCGGCGAGTGGTTGTCTTCTCTGGATCTGGAAAACCTGATCAGCCAGCACCCGGCTGTGGCCGGTGCCGCCGTTGTAGGTGTACCAGACGAAAAATGGGGCGAGCGGCCTTACGCTCTGGTGACGCTAAAACCCGGCGAAAACGTTGGTTTGGACGACATTCAACAGCACCTGCAGGAATTTGTAGAAAGCGGCGAAATCAACAAGTGGGCAATTCCCAGCCAGATTGATTTCGTGGAAGACATTCCGAAAACCAGTGTTGGCAAGATCAACAAGAAACTGATTCGGGATCAGTTGCAGTAAGACTAACTGAGATTACTATGGCCCGCCGGACTCTCCTGCGGGCCATAGTCGTTCTTCAATACATAAGCCCCCGCCTCAAAAAGATGTACGCCGAAGAGCGCCTTAAATCGCAATTGCGCCAGCCCCACAATCAACGCAACTGGAATTTCAGTCTGTGCTACCTGTATCTGCGCAACGTTAAGGGCTTTTGGCTAGAACCATAAGCACACCTACCGGATATACCAGGAGCTGGAACGGAACCTGCGTATAAAACCGAAGAAACAGTTGATTCGTGAGAAGCCGGAATCGCTAGCTGTCCCACAGACGCTAAACGACTGCTGATTGATGGATTTCATGCACGACCAATACTCACATGGCAGAACGTATCGGCGGTTCAATGTGATCGATGACTACAATCGGGAGAGTCTGGTGATTGATACCGACTTCTCGTTAACCGTAGAGCGGATGATAGGCTCTTTGAGTCGACTGATCGCACGGCGCGGCACACACCAGGCTTCTTCCGCAGGTACTACGCGCCCGAGTACATGAGCGGAAAACTGATTAATTGGGCTAAGCAGACAGGCAGTGAACTATTGTGTATCCAGCCCGGTAATCCAAAGCAGAATGCATGCATTGAGCGTTATGACCGGTTAAGCCACTATCAGTTCGAATCGATCGAAGAGGTTCAAGGCTTTTCAACTCGATGGCTCTGGACTTATCACCATGAGCCAGCGAATACGGCATTGGGAGGCATAACACAGACACAAAGGTAGCTCTGGCTTCCTAAACGATTCCATATATCCCCCGATTATAAATGGGGGAATTACCACTGTGCATTTCAATACTGAAACGTCAGCATTCAATTTGCATCAACGCTTTCTTAATAACGCCTCAAGTTTTTTTCAAGTGATTGAAATTATTAAAAAAACAACTCTGGCATGCCGCTTGCTTTTATAATCTTAATTTTTAACAGGCTCTAAATATCGAAAAAGTAAATGACGTCAACTATACGAGATCTGCTAATGAAAATTAAAATCGTCTCAAGTAGTCAGAACAAACCAAGTAGTAGCTTCGAGCTATCTAAACTTCTCAAAGAATATATCGAAAATAATATAGATAATAACTTCGAAATTGGAATTCTTAATTTAGTTGATCTAGGTCTTCCTTTTTGGGACTTTTCTGCCTGTTCCGAACAATATTCAAATGGGGTAGAGGAAGAGATCGACGCTTTTATCTTTGTGGTCCCAGACTGGAACGGGATGATGCCGCCTATATTGAAAAACTGGTTCTACTTCGTGGGCAGTGCTCAATTCTACCACAAACCCGTTCTTCTTTGTGGAGTTTCTTCTGGAGAAGGTGGGCACTATCCTTTGGTTGAATTAAGGGCTTTTGCCGCCAAGAACTTTAGAATGAACTTTATTCCTGAAAATTTGATTTTTAAAAACGTAAAGGAGCTCCTGTCAACTAAAACCATTAAAGAGAACAAATTAAGAGAGAGGATAAATCACTGCACAAGGACATTAGTAGCTTATTCAAAGGCTCTAAAATCTGTAAGGAGTGAACTTGGAGAGCCAAGCTCAACAATAAAATATGGCATCTAGGAGATTTCTATGAAGTTCGGAATTTTTTTACCTAATGGTAGTAACGGATACATTCCTTCGAAGGACAGCCCTGTTTATCAGCCTACTTTCCAGCATAACCTAGAGATTACATTAGAAGCAGAGAAGCAAGGCCTGGATTTTGTTTTATCTATGATGAAATACAAGGGGTTTGGTGGAGATACTGGATACTGGGACTCATGCCTTGAAACATTTACATTAATGGCAGGTTTAGCTGCAAAAACAGATAAAATAGGCCTATTCCCTACCGTTACCTTACTTGCACACAACCCTGCAATCACTGCAAGAATGGTTGCTACAATTGATCAAATTAGTAATGGGCGCTGTGGACTTAATATCGTCACAGGTTGGAATAAGCCAGAATATACACAGATGGGCTTATGGAAGGGAGATGAGTACTATCATAAACGATACGAATTCGCTGAAGAATATCTGGGGTTGGTGAAAAGTTTTTGGAACGAAGAATACGTTAGTTATTCTAGTGATTTTTTCCATTTTGAGGATTGTGCTTGTTGGCCAAAACCATCTCGTCAGATTCCTATCGTTTGTGCGGGGCAATCTCCAGCAGGGATCGACTTCACCGCACGAAATGGCGATCATAGCTTTATTATGGCCGAGAAAAATCTATTGGCAAAGACTTGCGAATCAATGCGTCGTGCTGCTGAAAAGAACAATAGACAGGTTGGCATATTTGCGCTTTTTCAGCTTATTATTGCGAATTCAGACGATGAGGCGATTGATATCTGCAACTCTATCGTTGACGGGGCAGATCGTGGTGCAATCAATAATATTCTTGCCAGCGCCTCCATGGATACAAGTGCTGGAGGCACTTCCGAAAGAATGCGGCAAGGATTAGGTAAGGACTTTGAAGAAGGTAACCTTGCTTTTATGGGAATGCCAGTTATTCATGGTAGCCCGAAAACGATAGCACGAAAAATTGATGAGATTTCGGAAACGGCTGGATTGGATGGAATCTTATTTAGCATGCCGGACTTTGTTTCATCGATTAAAAGATTTGGGGAAGAAGTAAAACCCCTTTTAAAGGGTTAACAGAAGGCATGAGGCTAATTATAATACTCAATTAGCCTCAACTACAGCCTTTCCTTCATGACCCTTCTAAATCAAATACATAATCTGAATACTTTTAAATGTTTCTTTTGAGCTACCTTCAAAAATAAACTAATCAATATTTTCTTTATTTTCCATCCCCCAGTGACCACCCAACCTGACACCTGAGAACGCAAGCGAGTAAATTGGATATATCGCCCGACATCCCTGAAAAGTAATCGCGATGATAAGCCGAATTTTTCACCCTGAAAACCACAGGAAATCCCTTTCAATGAAAACTCCTCCCTCACATAATCAACTCGTCAATTAGAAAAAAACTACGATAATATGAAGGCCTACACAGAAATCGCTATCAAGGAGAGTGCGAACGCCAGGTTCCTTCAAAGTCCAAGCTTCATGTTCTCATGGGTGTGTACCCCCCCATTTTTAACCACCCTGTTGAGTGAAGGGTTAAGCTGCTTGTCGCAGCTTGGTTGGAGGTATGCCTCCGATTGCCGTATTGGGTCGTTCGTTATTGTATTGCCACAGCCATTGCGTAGCTAATAGCCGGGCATGGGGAACACTTTCGAACTGGTGCAGATCCAGCCATTCATGCCGTGCCGTCCGGTTGAAGCGTTCGATATAGGCGTTCTGAGTGGGCTTGCCGGGCTGGATGTAGATTAGCGTAATTCAATTCCTGTTGGCTCAGTCAACCAGTGACTGTGAGATGTATTCCAGTCCGTTGTCACAACGAATAACCGCTGGTTTGCCGCGCCATTCAATGATCTGGTCCAAAGCACGGATTACTCGTTGAGCAGGTAATGACAGATCTACCTCGATGCCCAGGCCCTCACGATTGTAATCATCGATCACATTGAACGTCCGGAACGTCTTGCCACTGGCCAGCTGATCACTCATGAAGTCCATCGGCCAGACAAGATGTGGCATAGTCGGAACATCCAGCTGGCCCGGATAATCTCGCTGGGTCCTTAGCCGGGGCTTGATGCGAAGGTTCAGCTCCAGCTCCCGGTAAATGCGATACACGCGCGTATGGTTCCAAGGGTAGCCTTTCACGTTGCCCAGATACAGGAAACACAGGCCAAAGCCCCAGCGCTTGTGCGTGAGCCGTAACAGCCAATCCGCCACCTGAGCATTCTCGCCACAAAGCTTTGCTTGGTAGCGATAGCAGGTCTCGCTGATGCCGTACACCACGCACGCCAACCGAATGCTCATTCCATGCTTGGCCACGCCCTTTCTGGCCATCTCCCGGCGCAGAGATGGCCTTACAACTTTCCCTCCAGCGCTTCCTGGCGCAGCTCGGCTTTAAGCCGCTCTTCGGCATACATTTTCTTGAGGCGGGCATTCTCAGCTTCCAGCTCTTTAAGACGCTTCATCATCGATGCGTCCATGCCGCCGAACTGACATTGTGTTCCCGGGCCAGCTCAGCAACCGGAACTCCGGCTTCGTGCTGTTTGAGGATTGCCATGATTTGGCTGTCGGTGAATCGAGACTTCTTTATCTGTCGTTCCTTTTGCGATCATTGTAAAAGTCTCTACTCAAAACCTAGATTATTTTCTGGGGGGATTACAATGGCATTTGGCAGCATGAATTCGTAAAAACGATCCAGCTCACCGGCAGCCAGCGCTTCTGTAAGACTCCAAAAGGCTTGCTCAAAAGATTCTATTGATATACCAGCCCTTGCGGTCAGAAGTTTTATAAATTTACCGTAGAGGTTCTAACGGGTGGCAATGACATCTAGCTCGACCATCAGTTCCGGCAGCGCTAGTGATTGCACACCGACTGTGGTGTCGGCTGGCCAAGGTTCAGAAAAGTAGCGATGGCGCATGGTGATGATGTGCTCAAAATCTGCCATATCAGTGAGATAGACGGTTATCTTAAAAATGCGTTCAATGCCTGAGCCCGCCGACTCCAGTGTTCGCCGGATGTTGGACATAGCCTGTTCGATCTGAGCATTGATATCACCCGCCCCGACAATCTCTCCCGCATCATCGAGGCTTGCCTGACCGGAAAGGAAAACCAAGTCTCCAACACAGTGCCCCTGACCGATCGCAAAAGAACTAAATACATCAGGTTCTACCCGAATCGGTTCTGTTCCAATTGTCATGTCCAACTCCTGTTGAGTTTCTTCCCTTAACCCTGACCGGATTCAGGCTTGAGCTGTTTTAACCGACGCCACAATGTCGTCTGGCTGATGCCGAGATATTCGGCAGTGCGTGTTTTGTTTCCTCCAAACTGTTCCAACACCTTTAGGATTTCCTCCTGCTCCAGCAACTGCAGATGGCCGCCTCCAAACGTATCGGGTAGGGATTTCCCTGACACCTCGAAAAGTTCAGGTATCAAGTTCGGCAGATTTGCCGAGAACTGGTTGATAGAGTCGTAAAGCTTTGAGGATACCAATAACCGTTCAAGCAGATTTTCAAGCTGGCGAACGTTCCCGGGCCAATGGTAGCCGAGAAAATGCGGAATCAGCACCGCAATTAAAGCTTCAACATCGGCTTCAATCTGATATTGCTGACTGTGCATCAAGAGAAAGTGCCGGGCTAGCGTCTCAATATCTTCAGGCCTATCTCTCAGCGGCGGTAAGTTTACAATAAACACATTGAGCCGGTAGTAAAGGTCTTCGCGGAAGCGACCAGCTCGAACCTCTTCAAGAAGATCGTGGTTACAGGCAGCGACAAACTTGATGTTCAGAGTAATCGACCGACGCGAACCGACTGGGCGAACTTGTCTCTCTTGGAGCACTCTCAACAACTTCGCCTGGTGAGGTGCCGGTAAAGAATTAACTTCGTCCATAAAGAAGGTGCCATTATTCGCCGACTCAAGGAGGCCTGACTTACCACCACTACGAGAGCTGGTGAACGCGCCATCCGCGTAGCCAAACAACTCGGACTCAAACAGCTCTACCGGAATTGCAGCGCAGTTAATGGCGACAAAAGGACCGTCACGGTTTGCGCTGGACTCATGGACAACTCGCGCAGCCAGCTCCTTCCCCGTTCCTGTTTCCCCCCTTAACAGGACAGCTCCGGGAGTCGCTCCGTACACTTGTAAAAAGTGCGTTGCCTCCGCCATGGGCAGCGACTGAAATACCAGACGTCTGACCGATGAGTCTGTGCCTGCATTCTCCTGAGGCGCCGCCTTGATTGCGTAGAGGTGGCCCACCCTGCCCCCATCAACATCGAAAGCTGTCTTATCAACTCTACATAATCGCTCGCCAAGTAAAATAGCTTCAGCTACTGTATCCGCAGCCTGCAAAAAACGCCCATCCAGAAACCGGTCGATCCGTTTATTGCGCATAAGGCCGCTGAACAGCTGCTCGGCCTGATGGTTGAAACCGACAACCTGTTCGTCACGGTTGGTGATGATGGCGGCCGTTGGCGCTTGCTCTAGGAGAAACTTACCAAATGCACACTGTTCTGCCTCGCGTTTGCACTCTCCTGCAACAGCAATAGCCTTGCGTACCATTTGCCGGCAGGCTTCGCGAGAATATACAAGAACATAGGGGATGCCCCATTGTTCTGCGAGATCGCAAACAAAGCTCGTTCCGATCACAACGCCGAATCTGCCTTTGTCGATCCCGTTGAATATGTCTTTCGCTTCATCCGCCGTTTGATAAGTACGGTGGACTATCTCTACCCCTTCCACGTAATCCAAAAACTCCGTCCAGGCAGCTTGATGCTCGTGCGTTAGTAACAGCATTTTTCTGCTAACCTGCCGTGCCTTGAGAACGGAATTGACGAGATCTGACTGCAGAACCTCTAGCGCCACTACCGGTATCGGAAGCGTATCTTTTAGGTAAAACGCGTTGGCGCCGGCACTGACAAAAACATCAACGGCGTCGTGCTCCACCAGTTGCCGTGCCGAGATCAGTGCATCATTGAAAATACTGTCAATGATGATGATTTCTGCTATCGACTCAAACTCTGGTGTCAGGGAATGGACCAGCTTGCTGAGTTTAGAGTTTCCGATCAGGCATACCCTCACCCGACTGGTCTCAGAATTATAGAATTTCATCGAGATACTCTCGCGCGCGGGCAATTTGCACTATTCAAATAACCAAGGTTCCAAGACTTTACGCTTGGTTTCGTATGCCTTGACAGATCGGGAGAATGTTAGCGTGCGGCCAATTTCATCCAAACCACTCAACAAGTTTTCCCGCCGTCCTGGCTCAATCGAAAACTCCCAAACATTCGCCCCAGCACTGATCTTGCAGTTCTCCAAATCAACAGATAGTTCAAGGGTGCCCACAGTCCGAACCATAGCGAAAAGTTCGTCGATGACGCCTTCATCCAGAATCACCGGCAGCAACCCGTTGTTAAAGCAATTGTTGTAGAAGATATCACTGTAACTGGTCGCAAGTACTGTCCGAATGCCAAAATCCATCAGAGCCCAAACTGCATGCTCGCGGGATGAGCCGCACCCGAAATTGGCGCGAGTCAACAGAATAGATCCGTGATCATAGGGTGCTCGATTCAGGATGTGCTCAGGGTCAGGTCGCCGCTCGGAAACCGGAATATCCACATCCCCAGGGTCAAGATATCGTTCATCGTCAAACAGAAAATCACCGAAGCCTGTTTTTTCAAGAACTTTCAAATACTGCTTCGGTAAAATAGCGTCCGTATCTACGTTCGAGCGGTCGAGTGGGATAATCACTCCTGAATATGTTCTGAATGGTTCCATGTTAAAGGTCTCTCGATTTCACGATTATCACACCAGAACTCAGGGCCTGGATGACCGGCTCATTCTCCACCGGAAATTGGCATTTTTAGTATCCAAACATCATGAAGTATGGGAAATAGTGCCCGCATTTCTGCGGGCACAAATGCCAAAATAAAAATCAGCTTTCAGATAATGCAATCGCCTCGTCATAACTTATGTTATTTTCTTTATCGCGCGGCTTCACAACATCCCCCTCAAGAACCTGAAGAACACTGCTTAGCATAATCTCAATGCGAGCATCTCTTTCTTTCCTAACAGAGTCACCCGGAACATAACTTTCAATTTCATCCGAAGTTACAACATTCTTTTCTTTTAGCAATCGTTCCAGAGTATCTTGCCTTTCGTATAAAACAGACATTTCATTTGTTAAACCAAATATCATAGAAATGAGCTTATCTACTGCCGGATCATCAAAAAAAACAGGTCTCTGTCCTTTTGCTTTTCGAGGTAATTTGATTTCTGTATTGTTATTCATTTCCACGCTCCATATACATACCATTGTCCAGCACCACCAAAATCCCCCCCCTGAAACACATGAGTATATCGCTCTTTTAGGTTTGCCTCGAAAGCACTCGGAGCCAATATTTCAAGTACCTTTTCAGAAGCAAACCCGGCATCTGAAAGCGCCACTGATGGCTCTATTTTGTGGCTTGCACGCCAAAACGGCTCATTATTATTTCTCGTATCCCAATCAAGCATGAACGCATCATAAGTATCGAGGTCTTTATATGGAGGCGTCTCACCCATAAGTACAACCCCGTCTTTTTTCAAAACACGATTACATTCTTTAAATATATGTTTCGAGGCACTGGTTGAAGTCTCATGCATCAGGATACTTCCTGTAATCACATCAAACTCTTCATTATCAAAATCAAGATTTTCTGCATTCATCTGATGATAATGAATCTTGACGCCAAGCGCTTCAGCCCGGGCATGCGCGTACCTCAAGACGGGAGCGCCGACATCAATAGCGTGGATTTCGGCTTCAGGATAGTATTCAGCCCATGCTAGTGTTGAGTGGCCTACGCTACAACCCATATCCAGAATTTTCTTTGGCTTGAAGCCAGGATGATTTTCTTTTAGCCATTTAGCAGTAGAGGCACCAATATCATCATTAAGCGGGCCCATTCTACCCATAGAATAGATATAAACACCTAGGTCATAGATCGCACCTGCAGACACATCATCCGGCATAAAGTCGCTATGATAACCTCCCGGCATACAGTGGATATCAACCGCCGTATGGTACTTAGGGATTTTCAGATCAGAATTAAGGCTTAGACTTCCAATCGGTTCATCCGATGCTATTTTTTTGAATTTCTCGGACAGCTCAGCAGCCTGCCGCTCGACTGGCACCTGCACAGAACTCCACATGAGTTCTTGGGAAGTTCTCTGCATACTGCTCCAGAACCTGAAGTAGTCTTCACGGTACATTTCTTTCTCGACGTCTTGAAGACCGGGATCAGAGCCCAAGCGAGGCTTCACTCGAGATTCGTACACATCGCGATTTCGTGGCGAAATATTTTGAGCCAGATACAACTTAAGGTTTCTGACAAAGTTCTGACGCGCATTATCATCATGACTCAGCGCTGCAAGCATTGAGTGCTTTTTTTGCTGATTTGTGGCTACAGTGTTCATATTGATCCCCTTAGCAAAGATTCTTTTTGTTAACTCACTTCATATATCATTTGTATTTTGCCTGACACCTCAAATTTAATTTTATGCACACACTTTTAATCTTTTGACATTTAATACAAAGCTAAATATCTCTCACATCAGTCAATTGACCAGTTAGACCCGCAGCAGCAGCCATTAAGGGACTCATTAAATGAGTTCTTCCACCTTTACCTTGCCTGCTTTCAAAATTGCGGTTTGATGTAGATGCACACCTTTCGCCGGCCTCAAGGCGATCATCATTCATACCAAGGCACATTGAACAACCCGCTGCACGCCATTCGAACCCGGCATCTCGGAATATCGTATCCAGCCCTTCACGCTCCGCCTGGATTCGAATTAGACCTGAACCGGGCACAATCAGTGCCTGCCGAATAGAGCTGTGAATCTTCCGTCCGTTCACAAGGTCGGCCACAGCACGAAGATCCTCCATACGGGCATTAGTACAGGAGCCGATAAACACTTTATCGATAGGCACCCCAGCCAGTGGCTGTCCGGGGCGCAGCCCCATGTAGTTGAGCGCACGCTCCGCTGCCGCCCTTGACGCTGAATCCATTTCAGACAGATCAGGCGTAGTTCCGCTGATTGATGTGACCATTTCCGGTGATGTACCCCAGGTCACCTGCGGAACAAGTTCTTCAACCGAGAAGTGCTCCTCCCGATCAAAGTAGGCCCCCTCATCAGAAACAAGTGTGCGCCAGTAATTGCACGCGTTCTCAAAAGTGGTGCCAGAGGGCGCGTGAGGTCGAACTTTGACATAGCTCTCAGTAGTTTGATCGTATGCAACAAGTCCGGCTCGTGCTCCCGCTTCGATACTCATATTACAGATGGTCATGCGCCCTTCCATGGACATATTTCGGATAGTTTCTCCCGCGTATTCGATCGTATAGCCGGTTCCACCCGCAGTTCCGATGCGACCGATCAAGGCCAGAATCAAGTCTTTAGGCGTCACCCCAAACCCCATGCTTCCGTCAAACACCACACGCATATTTTTCTGCCGTTGGGTGCGCAACGTTTGGGTGGCGAGCACATGTTCAACCTCGCTAGTACCAATTCCCATGGCCAGCGTGGCGAATGCTCCGTGCGTTGCAGTATGAGAATCACCACATACGATCGTCATGCCAGGCATAGTCAAACCTTGCTCTGGGCCAACGACATGAACGATACCCTGCCGCACGTCCTCAAGCTCAATAAGAGGGATGTCGAATTCATGACAATTCTCCGTCAGCGTTTCAACCTGCACTCGCGCTACTCGATCGGCGATTCCTGCCACACCTAGTTCCCTGCGCCTGGTCGGCACTGCGTGATCGGGAACCGCCACGTTAGGACTTATACGCCATGGTTTACGACCCATTGTGCGTAAACCTGAAAATGCCTGCGGGGACGTAACTTCATGGAGCAGATGCCTGTCCACATAAAGTAATGCGGTGCCATCCGGCAATTCCTCTACTTGATGCTTTTCCCAAAGCTTGTCATAAAGCGTTTTTGGTGCCATGTTGCTGCCCTTGTTTTGAACGCTGCAATGCAGCCTGAACAGTCTCCCAGTCAAGCCATTGATAGAGATCGCTTCCTTCGTCCGCCTCCAACCGGTAACCGCACCACGTGTCCAGTTGACCATTTTGCAGAGGCTCGATAATGCAGAAAGGCCTCGAACAGTCGGCTTCAATCAGCCCCTTTCCCTCAATCTCCCGGCGGTTATCCGACAACCATTTTTGCGCCCGTTTCTGGGCTTCTGTATCCTCGGCTGCCAGCGCTTTCACGTTTTCGCGAAAGCCACGTACATAACCACGTCTGTATAGCCCGCATGCCTCCGGAGTGCCGGAAAGCACCTCAATAAACGAGCTCCGATTTTCGCCGTTTACCCTCATTCCTGTTTGCGTTGCGCATCCGAAAAGGCTCACCAACGCAGCCAGAGACACAGCTCTGCTAACCCAGGAACCGAACAGTTTCTTCGAGGGAAAGTACATCAACATATTTGATTCCCAAGTCTCGCAAATTAGCCTCATGCGCCTTTGCATCACGATCACCAACAGCCTCACGCGGAACCAGCGTGCGGTAGTTGTATTGCAGGCTGTCCAGTGCGGTTGCGCGAACGCAACCGCTAGTTGTTAGACCAGTCACGACTGTGCCATCCACGCCAGCTTCCTGCAGTTTCTGATGCAGGTCTGTCGCAAAAAAGCCGCTGGCCCAGTGTTTGACCAATACGGGTTCGTCCTCGCGGGGCGTCAATCTGGCATCGATTTCTTCTAGCCCGGAACCAACCTGCAGCACATTCAGTGCGGGGAGTTTTTCCCGGAATACCGTCGCCTGAGCGTCATCAGAATAGGCTACGGTGGTGAAGAAGACGGGCCAGCCTCGCTCTCGAAAATGGGCCAACAACCGTTGGTTGGCTTCCACCACACTACCTGCCTCAGAAGCTAGCGGGCTGAGCGCTGGGTCTATAAACCCGGCGCACAAGTCCACCAGAATCAAAGCATAGCGGTTACCGCGCCTCAATACGTTCGATTCAAGTTGCATCAGTGCACCTCAGAGGTTTTCCAGACCGGTGTGGCAGGTGCCGGCAACCCGGTTTCCACTTCGCATCTGTCTTTAATCTCATCAATAGTGCCGCCTCTTGAGAACAGGTCGTCACTGTTGCGCGAGTGCGCCATTTCAACCCGCAACGCAGCAGTAGCGCCCGCATCAACCTCGCCTGACTTGTCCAGCACAACACCATAACGACGTGCGCCTTCAACACTGACCAAGCCCTTGCGAACATCCGTTGTAACCGCCGCAGGATCACGCTCCAGCGGGTTGCCCCAACCGCCCCCCCCCCAGGTATCAAAGATCACCAGGTCTCCGGCTTCTACTTTGATATGATCGCATTTGGACGGCAGAACCCGCCTCTCGCCGCTGGCCGCTATCAACTCCTTACGACTACGCATGCCTGGGTCACCACCAATAACACCCCAGGGATAAGTCAACCAGCGATCATCGTGGATGGAGATCTCGCCGTCAGCCAAAAGGCGATAAGCCATCCGAATACCGTTGCCGCCACGGTGCTTGCCCGCGCCACCGGAATCAGTAATCGTTTCGTAAGTCTCGATGCGAAGTGGGAAGTAGGCTTCTACAAACTCGTTAGGAACGTTGGTGAAGTTAGGCCAGAGACTGTGGCCGTCGGGGCCATCGCCAATCGGACGGCCGGGAATCCCGCCGAAGCCAATCTGGAACAACTGGAACCACTCGCCTTTCGAGTCGTACCCCGAATACATAAAGTGCGGCGAATCCGAGAAGCCGGCCGCATTCATGGCATCGGGCGTACCCTGCCCCAACAAGCCGCCCATCACATCAAAGATGCGGCCAAGCAGGTGCGTACGACAAGAAAGCGCCGCCGGGAAATTAGGCTTCAGAATAGAGCCCTGCGGAATGCGCACATCCACCAAGTCGTAGAATCCGTCGTTGAACAGAATCGAAGGGTCGAACAGATTGATAGTGAACGCACCGAAGAACATCTTGAACATTTCCTCGTTGAGGAAGTAGTTCACGGATGACGGCGCCTGCGGGTCAGTCCCCTCGAAATCGAAAATTGCTTTATCACCCTCTCGCCACATGGTACAGCGAATGGTGTAAGGGCCAAGACCTGCGCCGTCATCACAAATGTAATCTTCAAACGAGCGCTTTTCTTCTGGCACGACATTGCGAATGATTTCACGCATCGCTACATAGTTACGCTGCAGCATCATACCCAGAGCGCTGGCAAAGATGTCATCACCAAAACGGTCTGCCAGCTCTACACAGCGACGCCCGGCCGTGCGGCAAGATGCAACGATGGCATTGAAATCGGAACGGTTCCAGCTCGGCACCCGAACGTTGTGCAGAATTAGCTCCAGAACGTCGTGGTTCAGCACGCCCTTTTTGTAGATCTTCAATGGCGGAATCCGGATGCCTTCTTCAAAAATCGTCTGCGCATCGGTGGGAAGACTCCCAGGAACCTTACCGCCAACATCAGACATATGACCAAACATCGCGGCCCAGTTGATCAGCCTACCGCTTTTGAATACAGGCACTAGCACCAGCCAGTCTGGTAGGTGGCTCACTGCGCCATCGCACATGTAAGGATCGTTGGTCAGAAAGACATCGCCTTCCTCAATATCCCCATTGTAGGACTGCATGAACCCTGTAATGAAAGAACCAAACTGACCCACGACCATTTTCCCTTCGTGGTTGGCGATCATAGGAAAAGCATCACCCTGCTCCCGGATACCAGGGGACATGGCTGTTCTTATCAGTACAGCATCCATTTCGTTACGGGCGTTGGCCATGGCATTCTCGATAATATCGAGCGTAACGGTGTCCACATCAATCTGCTTGAGCGGACTGGTATTTGGTTGAATAATATTCGCAGGCATACGATTACTCCTTACCCTTATAGCCAACGGGTTCAATCAGCAGGTTGCCAACTTTGTCCACGGTTGCTTGGTGGTCAGGGAAGATAACGGTGGTGGAGTCCATTTCCGTAACAATGGCGGGGCCAGACACAATATGCCCAGGGAAGAGCTTATCGCGGTCGTAAAGTATGGCCTGATAGTCTGAACCTTGAAAATAGATCAGACTCTCGCCTGTAATTGCGTCTGCAAGAGACTCCGCCTTGGCCGCCCACTCACGTTCGGTAATGTTCGGTCTTGGGCCACGAGCGATAGCTCGCAGATTTACAAGCTCCCGTTCCTCCTCAAGAGAGAAACTGAACAGTTTTTCGTGTTCAGCATCAAAAGCCCTCTGCAAAAGACCTAGGCCATCCTTGCGCAATTCGTCGGGTGCGACGTCTTGGGTAAGCAACAACGCTTGTCCCTGATAGCGAACATCAGCCTGCCAAACGACAGTCTGTTCACTGGATGGTATATCCTGTTTTTCCAGCGAGTCGCTGACTTGCTTGGTCAATCCCTCGAGAATGTTCACAACTTCTTCACCGGAAAGCGCGGAGAAATTTCTCACCAGTGAACGCGACGCCTCATCCTTAACCCTGGTTGTCGCGTCACCGTATGCACAGAGCACGCCTGGCGACGGCGGAACAATAACTGGCCACGCGCCCATGAGAATGCCTAGCGCATTAGCATGAAGAGGACCTGCACCACCGAATCCACAAAGCGCAAACTCGCGCGGATCGTAACCCTGTTCAACGGAAATAAGGCGCAGAGCACCGAATATATGCTCGTTGGCAATGCGAACGATGCCTTCTGCGGCCTCTTTCAGCGAGACGCCCATGGCATCCGCAACTTTCTGAACGGCTGCTTCAGCAAGGTCTGTACGAATCGCCATTTCGCCACCAAGCTTCTGGTTTGCAGGCAAGTAACCCAGCACTACGTTGGCATCTGTTACAGTCGCCGTTTCACCGCCCTTGTTATAAGCAGCGGGTCCAGGCACGGCCCCGGCACTGTCCGGGCCGACACGCAAGGCGCGGGTCAGTTCCGGTACGAAAGCAATGGAGCCACCCCCGGCACCAACGGTGCGAACATCCACCGAAGGCGCACGAACGGCGACGTCACCCACGCGAGTTTCTCGGCGCAAGCGAGCACTGCTGTGCTCTATCAGAGCCACGTCGGTGGATGTACCCCCCACGTCAAACGTCAGAACCTTGTCAAAACCACCGCGAGAGCAAAACCAGATTGCGCCGGCAACACCGCCAGCAGGGCCGGAAAGCAACAGGTTCACCGGCGTGTAGGACGCCGACTCACACGTCGCCAGGCCACCATCCGAACGCAATATTGAAAGCTCAACATCATCGGCTAACCGCGCACGAATCTCGGTTTCAAGATGGCTCAGGTAGTCGGATACTTCCGGGCGAACAAAGCTGTTCACTACAGTCGTTTCCGTGCGTTCATACTCTTGCATTTCAGGTACAACGCGAGACGACAGTGAGACGGGTATTCCCGGCATGACCTCAGCCGCGATCTCGCCAATTCGCTCTTCGTGAACCCCGCTGACATAGGCATTTATGAGCGAGACGGTTAACGCTTCGATACCTGCATCCCGCAAAAATTCGAGCTGCTTGCGGATATCTGCCTCGTCAAGTGGCGTTACAACTTCTCCTCCCGCGCCCAGCCGCTCAATGGCTTCTACCGTGTGCTCCAGAGGCGCAAGCAGTGGCTGCTTTTCAAACGTTACCCATCCGCCCAGACCACCTGGTACAAACGAGCGCGCAATGTGCAAAACCTGTCTGTAGCCGCGGGTCGTGACAAGCCCGACTTTTGCGCCCTTTTGCGTAAGAATAGCATTGGTTGCCACCGTGGTTCCGTGCATAACCGAGCGAATCTGCTTCGGGTCAATGCCAGACGTCCGGCAGATCTTTTCAATGCCGTTCAGGACCCCCACGGACGAATCCGCGGGGGTAGAGGGTACCTTCGCAGTATAGGTGGCACCCGTATCGTCATTAATGAGAAGCAGGTCCGTGAAGGTCCCGCCCACATCCGCCCCGAGTCTAAAACTCATACTTTTCTCCTAGCTCTTTTTATTAGAGTTAATGCAGACTCAGCGAGCTGCGGCCTGTTCAAGCTGCCTCAATGAAATTTCGTTGGGTTTTACCGGCGTGTTAAAAGATGTTTCCGGTGAAACCAGGAAGATCGTTGCGTGCCGCCTCTGGTAATCTATGGTGAATCCCGCATGGGAAAGAATTGCGGTATCGTTATCGTAGGTTGGATATGGCCCTAATTGATAGAACATCCACTTCCAAAACTCTCCCTTGCGGTCATACACATCCGCCATGTAAAAACGAGGGAATTGCGTGTCCATGTATAAAACTTTCTTGCTATAGGGATGCTCTGGCGGAGCTGTCGCCTCGATGACCCATACTTCTCTTGGCTCCCACTCTCCAACAGGATTCCAATAAGGCGCATTATCCAGATCGACCGCAGGGTACTGACCATTTCCGCTTTCTTCTCGCACCCAACCTTTGTCCTTGCGATTAGCGATGACCAGAACTTTTTTCTTACCCAACAACTTGTACTCCGGATACCAGGTCGGATGAGCATTAAAAATTTCAATGTCATCGTTGAGTTGGTCAGTACCTCCTATCGGGTCCATCCAAGTCCCACCTGAGAGCCGACGGGTGCGCCGAACAGACTTGATATACGCCCAGCTGTCGTCCAGTTTCGGGCTGTCGTAACGAATTGTGAACAGACCAAGACCGCGGATATCTGCAGGGTATGTTGCGTATAGAAGCTGTTTGAATAGAATATTCTCATCACCAACTTCTGTCGTTTCTTCCCCAAGCCGCCCTTTGAGGTAGAGCCGCTTCAGTACCCACTGCTGGGTTCGTTCAAGGCCGCGGTCGTCATCAACAAAAAGGTAAGTAAAGTCGGGATATTCTTGGTAGTTCTTTGACGGTTGAGCAACATGGTGATTCCATATGAGCTTTTCAGCTGCATTGGGTGTTTCCAGATCTATATCTGGAAACGGTATACCTGCTTTCCAACCTTCCATCATTCGAGTGTCTGGATTAAACGTTACGGTCCCTGAGTACTGCTCAGTGGCAGCTAGGTAATCTTCACCCATCGGAATGTCTTCAGGGTCCTTTAACGTGATGACCAAACCTTCCTCCAGCACCAATTTCTTCTGACGATCAGTCAAAAGGGTGCTGATAGCATCGCCATGGAAGGTTTCATCCAGGCGTTGGTCAAGGTTAGCCGCATTAATGACATCGCCCGCCGCCAAATCGGCCGCTGACAGGAAGCCCGAGCTCGTTAACAAACCCACGGCAAGGGCGAGTCTTTTAACAGAAGTGATTGTTTTCATTATTACTCTCCTTAAATCCTCAGAACTGGTAGGTAAACCGAGCAACTAGCTGATCGTTACCAGAGAAATACCCAAACAGATTGGTATCGTTGAAGCCCTGAAGTGGGCGTTCCTGATCCTTTTCATGGAAGAAAATATCCGCCTCCAGTCGCACACGAAGATGGTTACCGTATGCAAACTCCACTGCCGGAATGATGAAGCCGCCGCCGTACGTAAGATCAGAACCCACCGCAAGAGACGGGTTGATCTGATCGTTGGCATAATTGGCTGCAAGAACAGCGGTGAGAGTACTGCTGAACTCTTTGGTTGCCCCCCCAAAGCCGGCAAGGTTTACAAGCTCCTCATCCTTTTCAAAATCTGTTATCCAGTTATTGAAAAGCTGCACGGTGAAGAACGACGGGCGACTGGTGCCCAATACGCTTTGGAGATCGAGTTGCTTGTCTATCCGGAACATTGAACGGAAAAGATTTTTTTCTTCTATCCCGCAGAAGCCCGGGAAGAACCCGCAGCCCGGACCTTCTGCAATACTGTGGATACCCACGTTGTAGGGTGCGTTGGGGATGTAAGCCAGTTCCGCACTGAAAACCAGATCTGGGCCGGCAAAATAATTATTAGCGGTTACGCCAAACACATCGATGTACGGGAAGATGAACTCACCCGCTTCCGTGGCACCGCCCTCATAGACACCCTCATAAGGACCTGTCTGAAGTTGCGGTTGACCTGGGTTTGTTGCCGGGTTGGCGTTCGCAACCGGGTCAGGGTTAGGCCCACGGAAATACCCTAGAGAATAGCCCCAGTCGCCAGCCAGACCACTCCAGCGCAAGCCAAAGGAATCGTCGTCCATATCGGCATCAGGATGGTCGTAGTTGTAGCGCACGTTGGCGCCAAAAGGTGCCGAAGCAAAGGTAATACCCTTGTTCGGATTATTCGCCCAACGACCACCTTCGACGTCATAGCTGTTGCCGCGATCTTTGCCGTCATTGAGTTTTCCTGGGATATAAAGCACCTGAAGAGCGCCATCTAGGTCATAAACCTGCTGAGTCAAGCTGATCATATTCAGCGGTTTGCGCAGCTCTTCATTCTCCGGCTCGAGGAATGAACGCCAGCGGAAGTCGTAACCATGGACAACGTCCAGTAGCTGGAAGAAGTCTGTCTCACCCCAAACGACCTGTTGCCGACCAACCTTTACGCTGGTCGAATCAGTCAAATCGCCTTGTACCCAAAACTCGCGCAACTCTTCGTCGTCGTAGACGTCGTCCCGGAGATTCACCGAGGAGCCTGAGGCACCGCCGGTGCCTGCCCACTCATCCATCACATCCTGCAAATCCTTACCATAATCCGTTGGCGACTCACGTGAAATTCGTCCAGTCATCTTCATCTGCCAGTTACCAAAATCACGATAAAGATCGAGTTTTGCCACCGAGCGAGCCATCGAAAGGTCGTATCGATAATCGCCACGTTGCTGGCCGTCGGGCCCTATCAGGGTAGGGTTTTCGAGATTCCAGGATAAGTACTGACGCAGATAACCACTTACCTCCCAGTCCTTGGTAAGCCAGTCCTCCTCATCCGCAAACACTACCTGCGGCGCGACAACCGTTGCAGCCATAACTGCTACTGCCAGAAACCCTTTCTTCAAGGGCCAACCGCCAACGTGTCTTTTTTTATTTTCAATTTTCATGTTGTTACCCATGTCACTGAGTGGATTGCGCCAGCCTTTCCGTCTTTCGATCGGATTCAGCGGTTTTGATGCTGTCACCGAAGATAAACTTCGGTTTAAGCACTCGAATCAGGGATGGCATCACGAACAGCGATGTAAACGCTGCTACGAGCAACCAGAGCCCAATTAATGTTCCCATCTCTGCCTGGAATCGCAGCGAAGACAGCGACCAAAATAAAACGCCAGCCGCGAGGGTCACGGATGTGAGGAGTACACCGCGACCGGCAGAAAACAGGGATTGCCGGATAGCCTCCATGGGCTCAGACTCCGGATACCTCTCAAGATATTCCTTAACAGAATCAACAATATAAAATGCATAATCGACACCCAGACCAATACCAAGTGCAACCACAGGTAATGTGCTGATACTCATGCCGATGCCCTGCCATGCCATAAAGGCAAAGGTCACTACATTTGAGATGAGTACCGGGACAATGAAGAAAACGCCGCTGGCTGAGGACCTGTAAACCGCCAGGCAGGAAAGGATCACGACCAGCAAGGCCAGTGCGATTGCTTCGATCTGGTCAGACAGAAGGATTTCATTGACAGCGGCAATGATCCCAAGGGAACCCCCAGCCAAACGAACATTCACTCCCTGCAGGGGATGCTCATCAATGTACTTCCGAATCTGATAGGTCGCCTGACGCAACGTTTCACCCTGCCGATCTCGGAAAAACAGGATGACAGAGCCGTTGCGGAACAAGGGGTCAGCAAACTGCGCAAGGTCATCCGGCGCAGCACCTTGCATGTAGAAGCTAATCAGCTCGCCATTCTCAAGCTGTGTTGCGCCCAGCTCGCTGTAGCGTGGGTTGCCCTCATAAAGATTTCTGCGCACGTCCAGCACAATATCGGCGAGAGAGACACTGCCACCAACCTGGGGCAGACGCTCCATCCGACGCTGAAACCCCTGCATCCAGGACAATACATCCGGGCGTTTCAGAGCATCGTTTTCCTCAGCCTCAAGCACAACGAACATCTGGTCAGTGCCGGGATAGCTGGCGTTGATCCGCACGCTGTCCCTGTTAAAAGCAGATTCCTCCCAGAGCACAGGCGACCCCGTAGTGGCATCCCCAATCGTCAGTTCTGTTGCTTTGAATACTAGTAGGCCAACAGCCAGCAGAGTTACGGGCAATACGAAAAAGCGTGCCCGGGTTTCCACAACCCTTACCGCAAGGGCAAGTACGGCCGTCAACAAAAAGCGCAGATTGAGTGAATGAGCATTGCGAAGAGGTGCCTTAACCCAGCTCAACATCACCGGCGTGAGAATGACCGCCGAAAATCCGATGGTCACAACCCATATGGCGCCGATAATGGATACTTTCTGGATCAACGGTATGGGAGTGAGTAGCACACAGAGGATTGCACCAGCATCGGAAACCAGTCCAAGGAGACCAGGTCGGAACAGTTCCTTCATCGTCTGCTCGGCAGACTTACGAGGTGAGATATCCTCACCCTCACACAGATCATCAAATCGTGTAATCAGCTGCACTGCATGACTGAAACAGCGCGCTGTGATTATGAACGCGACCACAATGACCAGCGGGTCAAAGTTGAACCCAAGCAGTACGCCAATACTCAAAGCCCAGATCGCTGAAACCACGCCGCTGAGTAAGGGCAGCAGTGTTCCACGCCATGTGCGGTTGAGCAGAAATAGCGCGAGGAGCATGGCACCAAGGGAGACCAGCGCGATAGTGACGGTTTCATCAAGAAAGTGATTTACCCAGCCATAGAGAATCGGCTCACCAACGACATGATGCGTTACCTGATCGGCTATAGGTGAGGCATCCAGAATGGCCTGAATTTGAGGGAAGATTCGGCTGTAATCCACCAGATGATCATAGAAATCCATTTGAATTAGAGTTGAGGACAAGTTCGGTTCAACATATATTCCGTAGACCAGCGGATTATTAACAATCGCGTCTCGCAGACTCTCAATTCCCGCTTCTGTTGTGGGCACCTCAGGCCACATCAAGGGCACACTTTCGATCCCCATAGAGGAGGCGCTAACAGACTTCAATTTACGAGATGCTAGGGAAACAACCTGGAACGGGTTTACTCCACTCACTTTCGCCAGCTCACGGGTTACCCGCTGAATCTCTTCCAGTATCGGGAGGGTCATAATGTCCCCTTCCCGAGCCTGAACCAGAATAGAAACTTTGTTACTACCGCCGAAGGTTTCTTTATAGGTTTCATGCACATCCACATATTCGTGATTGCTTGGAACCATATCGCTGAACACCGTGCGTACATCTATTTTGATCAGGTTCAGGGCCATCAGCGCGGTGCTGACAAAAATTACAATCGCAACTCCTACCCGGTGGCGAACAGAGAATTCAGACAGTGAACGTGCAACTTGATCAATCATGATTAGCGTCCTCCTGCCAAGGAATCGGGTAAGCTCTTCCAGCTTCCACTGGACAACAAACCGATTGATTGGCCCGCAATAAGCACGCCGCTGTCGGTGGCGAGTAAGCGCGTGTGATAGCCGTCCGCGAACCCTTCAGGCGAGATCTCGCTCCAGTTTTCACCATCATTTGAACTCAGCAGAACGCCACCATTACCGGTCGCCAACCAGCGTGTACCGTCGTGGATAACATCGTAGAGATGCTCTGATGTGGGAGAGATAAGCTCAGCCCAGTTCAAGCCGGCATCGTTGGTGTGGAACATCACACCACCATTGCCCACGATCACTCCCTCCGAGCCGTGAAAGGCCAAGGAGCGCAGACTTTCATAACCGAGCTCCTGTCCTTCCCAACTATTACCTTGGTCAACAGAGTGATAGAGCGTTCCGAATTCTGCGGTGATCCAGAGATCACCGTTCTCGACCTGGGCAATGTCGTTGAGCGCCACATCACCCTCAATGCTGAGGTTTTCCCACTGAGTGGCTTCTGCGTCGGTGCGGAAGATTGCACCCATCTCACCGATGACCCAGAAGTAACCGTCTTGCCAAATCACTTCGATCAACTTGCCTGCAATGTCCGAAACCGGCAGTTGGTGTGGCTCCCACTTTCCATTGCCACGACGTGCAAAGGTCCAACCTGCATTGCCTACGGCAAGCACCGTTCCATCGGCGGAAGCTACAACCCCTTGAAGGTTCACAGACTCAGGCATAATATGGCGCTGCCATTGCTCTATAGTTTGTCCGCCCTCGAGAATCAGACCGTTATTCCCTGCAAACCAAAACTTGCCGGGCTTAGATTCACTCACGTCATAAAACAAGTCCCGCGGCTCATTGAGCGGCTGCGGTAACGGCAAAGGATCGACGCCGGGCTTTATAAACGCGGCGGCATAAGCCAACCCACTAACAATTGCCCAAGGTGCTACTTGCGCCGCAAAACCCAGAACCTTACCGACCATGACCAGTCTCCTCGGCAGCCTTTGACGCCTGCTGATTGAGCCAGCGGAAACTCTTCCCCCCCAGCGACACGTCAGTTAGCTGTTCGGCCAGGTTCACAACGGGAATGAGGTCAAGCGGATCAATTCCGGTGTCATACCCCATGCTATTGAGCAACAGCGCCACATCCTCCGTTGCCACATTGCCGGTGGCCCCCGGTGAGAACGGACAGCCTCCAAGACCACCAATAGATGAATCAAACTCTCGTACGCCGCGTTCCACTGCCACCGCGATATTGGCTAAAGCCATACCCCGCGTGTCGTGAAAATGGCAGGACAAAATGTCCGAACCCACCTCTCTGGTAACCGCATCCAGCAGACGTTGAACATGCTCCGGATTCGCAGCACCGATGGTGTCGGCAATGATGATCTTGCTGGCACCGGCCTGTTTCACCAATTTGGCAAACCGGGCAACGACGGCTGGTTCAACTAAACCCTCGAATGGGCACTCGAATGCCACCGCCAGATACGCCTGAACCTCAACACCCTCGCGCCGACCGCGCTCTATAATCGCTGTGCAAACCTCAGCAGTCTGCGGCAGCGACATGCGGATATTTTTTTGGTTCATGGTTTCAGTCACAGAGAGAACGACATTCACCACCTTTGCCCCGGCCGCAACGGCCAACTCATAACCTTTCATATTTGGCACGAGCCCGGCGTAACGCACGGTGCTCTGATCAGGTAGCAGCGCGAACAGTTCATCCGTACCTGCCATCTGCGGCACCGCTTTGGGTGACACGAAGCTGCCTGCCTCCACGTTCTTGACCCCTGTTTTAACCAGTGCCTGAATCAATGACAGCCTGTTCTCCACCGATAACGTCTTGCCTTGGCTTTGAAGCCCGTCACGGGGACTAACCTCATTAATACGAATCTTCATGCTGCTTCCTCCCATTACCCGACGGCTTTACTGGCCTTCAACTCGCTTATGCGCTGGTCGCTGTAACCGAGTGCCCTGAGCACTTCCTCCGTGTGCTGCCCCAACAAGGGAGGCGCGGTGAAGGAATCTTGGGAGTCAACACTGAGTTTGATCGGATTGCCGGGTGCTTTGACCACACCACCATCGAATTGAGGAATATCCACCACCATTTTCCGGAAAAGCACTTGTGGGTCTGCCAGCGCATCGGAGAACTTGTTGACAGGTCCGCAAGGGATTCGAGCGCTGGAGAGCTGCTCGACCCAGTGTTCAGTAGTGTTGGTTTGCAACAGCTCTGAGATAATTCCGTTGATTTTGTGCTTATCGGCGTAACGCCCAGGCTGAGTTTTAAATTTGGGATCCCGAAGCTCATCAATGCCGAGCAACTCGACCAGACTGTCCCAAAAGCTGTCGAAGATAACTGCAATAATCACAAAGCCATTGCTGGTTTTGAAGGAATCGTAGGGCACGTGCACAAAATGACCGTTGCCAATGGGGGTTGGATTTTCTCCGCTAAGAAAGTGCATAGTCGCCATGTAGTTCAGCATGCTGATTTGGCAATCCAGCATAGAAATGTCCACATGCTGGCCATGACCTTTGGCGTTCCGTGAGTGCAAAGCTGCAAGAATGCCCATAACTGCGAACATGCCACCACCAAGGTCTCCAATAGGAATACCTGAGCGTGCGGGATGCTCTGAATCATGGCCAGTAATGGACATTCCACCACCGATACCTTGCACCACCAGATCAAATGCAGGGCGGCTGAAGTTGGGGCCATCTTGACCGAAGCCGGTAATGGAACAGGTTATAATTCGGGGATTTATTTCTGACAGGTGTTCATGATCAATTTTGAGCTTGGCTGGGACGCCAGCGGAAAAGTTATCAATAACGACGTCCACATCCTTGACCAAATCGTAAAATGTATTAAGACCACTCTCGCTTTTCAGGTCAATACAAACACTCTTTTTGTTCCGATTGAGCGTTATAAAGTAGGCACCTTGGCCGTTGTGGGAGTTTCGGGGATCTTTAGCGAGAAGGGCGCGAGTGCCCTCTCCCTTGAGAGGTTCTACCTTTATTGTCTCAGCTCCCAAGTCTGCTAGGAGCATTCCCGCATAGGGGCCAGAGAGCATGTGCGTCAGATCTAGGATCCGGACGCCTTCCAGAGGTTTGGTCATGTTCAGTCAGCACACTGTTGTCGAATGAATTTTTGTTGCCCTTTGCAAAGGGGCTTTTAATAACATTCGAAGCAAGAGCAGTGCCAACCGCCAAAAAACACTTTATTAAATTACAACCAACTGAAAACACTCACTTATTATAAGTAAATACCGAATAGAGGAAATCCGAAGTCCAACGAGAAGAGTGCATTATGAAATGAGGACATTTCACAATGAAATGCTTTTTTTCGGATTTAGAGGAAGGCGCTATAATCCTAGAAACGCGAAGTCCACCTCGGGCGCTCGACCACTGACGATATCAGCAAGCGCCGCGGCGGAGCCACAGGAGTGGGTCCAACCCAAAGTGCCATGCCCGGTATTCAGGTACAGATTACTGAACGGGCTTTTACCGATGTAAGGCACATTGGACGGCGTTGTTGGCCGAAGCCCGGCCCAAAATGCGGCCTGCTCCCAGTGCCCGGCCTCTGGCATAAGCTCGGCCGCCCTGCGCACGATTGCCCGGCAGCGAGTGGTGTTCAGCGCTCGGCTGTACCCTCCCAACTCGGCGGTACCGGCCACCCGAATACGATCGCCCAGCCGGGAATAAACCAGCTTGAACTCATCGTCCGTCAGACTGACCTGAAACGCAGCTTCCTCGTTCCTAACCGGAACCGTAATGGAATAACCCTTCGCTGGATAGATATTCAAAAACAGGCCTAAGGGGCGGGCGAGCACCGCGCTGAAACTGCCCAGGCTGAGCACATAACCATCGGCCCGAAGCGTGTGATGCTTGCCTTCGCTCAGGGCTTGAACTCCAAGAATCCGATTGCCGACTTTCTCGAAACCCAACACCTCGGTGTCATAAAGGAACTCCACCCCCGCTTCCCGACAACGCTCAGCGAGTGCTTGGGTAAACTTTCGGGCATCTCCGCTTTCGTCTTCCGAGGTATAAGTCGCTCCTGCAATTCGATAATGGATGGGCTTCAAGGCCGGTTCTAGCTCTACCGCCCTATCGGCTTCCACCACCTGCCGATCACAGCCCAACTCGCGCATGATGCGCGCAGGCTCTAGCGCTGCCTCGAATTCTTTGGGGTTGGTATAGAAGTGGAGAATGCCTTTGTCGAGCTGATCGTAATCGAGATCAGTCTCTTTGCGTAAGGCCTGAAGCTGACCCCGGCTGTAAGTGCCGAGGTTCACCATCTGGCGAATATTGTGAGCCGCTCTGGCCGAGGTGCACTGCCCCAGAAACGAAAGCGCCCAGCGCCATTGGTACGGATCCAGTCCCGGCCGAAACAGCAAAGGGGCCTCGGGTTGAGACAGCCATTTCAGGATTTTCAGTGGCGCTGCCGGGTTAGCCCAGGGTTCCGCGTGGGACACGGAAATCTGGCCGCCATTGGCGTAACTGGTTTCCAGCCCGGATTGAGGTTGACGATCGACCACCGTAACCTGGTGCCCCTGCGCCTGAAGAAACCAAGCCGTAGTAACGCCCACGACCCCAGCGCCCAGTACCAGAAGGTGCATACCTCTTGTTCCTTACGAATTGGATTAAATAAAACCTCAGCCGCCAGACCGTTTCACGGTCCAACCTTTCTGCTCGAGCAGCGGCACCAGCAGATCTCGATGATCGCCCTGGATCTCCACCACGCCGTCTTTTACTGTACCACCTGTGCCACATTTTGCTTTTAGCACTTTGGCGTAGTCTTTCAGTGCCTTGCTATCGAGGGGAATGCCGGTAATCAAGGTCACGCCTTTGCCTTTCCGGCCTTTGGTTTCGCGGCTGACACGCACAACGCCATCGCCTTCTGGCTGCGCCGGCTCTCCGCATGAACAGTCGGAAACCGGGTTACGGCACCCCGGACACATGCGGCCTTGCTCGGTGGAAAAGACCAGACCACCTTCCCGCTTTTTCATACCCATCAACAAAATCCTGTCGGTTACTCAGTTTAAGCCCGGAGGATATTTCGAAAACATTTCCGCGACAACCTCATCAATCAGCTTACGCCGGGTTTCCGGAGACTGGTTTTCATTCAAGTACCGGCGACTGGCTGCTCGCCAAATCACTTCTTCGCTTTCTTGATCGACCAGCTCTACCACCAACTTGCCCTCGGTGACTTCGCGAACCGGTGGCGGTGCCGACAAAGCCCAGCCAAAGTTACCGCGACCAAATCCGAAGCCCAGACCCAATCCGCTCTGTTCCAACCGCTCCTCAGACACGATCTGCCAGCTAACCAGCAGGTCGGCGTTATCCTTCGCGACTTTTTTCATGGCCTTGCGGTTGAGTTCCCGCTCGACGGCACTGCGAACCCGGGCATCGTCAAGAGAGGCAAAACCGGACCCCTGATCCATCGGCGCGTAGGCCCAACTGCTGTAGTTACCGAACACCGTTGAGGTGTTGTAGTCCGTGACGACATTGCTGGCACAACCAGCCATCAACATGGCCATGGCCGCCATCATTAAAACTCGCATAGTTGTTCTCCTGCATTGGAGTTGTCTGACACATTATACCCACTGTACTTGCAGTGCCACCTGCCAGATTGGTCAGGTTTCAAAACGGTAATCCAGTTTCTGAGACTCACAAAACGCCACCAGTTCGTGCTGCCGAACTTCGGGCACGGAAACCAATGCATGAACTTTAGCGCTGTATTCAATCGATTCGATCGTACCTTCGTGCCCGTCACACCAATGCCGAAGCGGCTGTTCGTCAGCAAAACCTAACTCAATTTGGGCCTGCACTCTGGCTTGTTGAACCACCCGGCCCACTTCCGACAATACACTCTCGGCTGAGCCGGCATAGGCTCGTACCAAACCGCCAGCGCCGAGCTTGATGCCACCAAAATAGCGCACCACAATCACCAGCACATCGCCCATGTCTTTATGTTGAATCACATTCAGAATCGGCTTGCCCGCCGTGCCGGAAGGTTCGCCGTCATCGTTCATGGCGGCTTCTGCCGCCGAGCCGGGCCGGCCAATTTGATAGCCCCAACACACATGGCGGGCATCCGGGTAATCCCGGTGCGCCTCGGCTACCCGCTCGCGCACCTCTTCTCGACTACCAACCGGATACACTCTGGCGATGAAACGGCTTTTCTTCACTTCCGTTTCTCGCTCAAGGTATCCTGACGGAACCGGGTAATCTTTACTCATGAGGCAACCTATGACATCCAGCGACAGTGACAACAAAACACCAGGCACAGCCAGCCCGGCAAAATTCCGTAAAGCCGGCTGCGGCATTCGATTTGAAGAAGACGAGTTGCAGGAAGGCATCGATTTCTCGAATGCGACTCACCTGAAACCCGTTGACGACGAAGCCGAACACGCTCCATCTACCAACGTCGACTCAATCCCCGAAAAAAACCGGTAACCGAACGGTCACCTGAAGGCCGCCTGCCTGGCGGTTACGAGCTTCAATGGTGCCATCGTGGGCTCGTATGATATCTCGAGCAATGGACAGGCCCAAACCCCAGCCTTTTCCGCCGCGAGATTCGTCCGCTCGGAAGAACGGCTCGAACAACTGATTGAGCATATCGATTGGCGCACCGGGCCCCTCGTCAGCAATCGACACTTCGACCTGACCATTCGCAACGGTAAGCTCAACATCAACCGATTGGCCCGGTGGTGTGTGGTCCAGCGCATTCTGCAGAACGTTATCGAACGCTCGCTGCAGCAACCCCGGATCGCCCAGAATGGAAACCGCGGCAACTTCATTACTAGCCACCAATTTACAATCCACCCCTTGCTGCTCGGCATAATCGCTGGCATCGCCCAGCACCCGATTAATCAGCGATAAGGGTTTGACGGGTTGCTGTTCAACAACACCGCCATTTTCAGAGACCCGATACAGCGTCAGGATCTGGCCGGTCATGGCTTCAAGCCGCTCATTCTGGCGCAAGATACTTTCCATGAGCGCCCGATCAGCGCCTTCGTCACTGGCCAGCTCAATCGCAATCCGCTGCCGCGCCAGAGGGGTTCTCAGGTCGTGAGATATATCTCTGAGCAACCGGTTATGACGATCTAGCAGTTGGCACAAACGATCGGTCATGGCATTAAATGCAGCCGCCAGCTGGCCAATCTCGTCGCGGCGTTGAGCGATGGTATCGGACACGCGCAACTCCGTATCACCGTTAGCAATCGAACGAGCGGTGCCCTCCATGTGCTTGAGCGGCCGAGAAACCAATCGGGCGATCCACCAGCAAGCCATAGAAATAACAACAAACGTCAGGACCAGCTCGAGCATTCGGAATACCCCTGGTTCCAACCAACCTTCACCACCCATGCGAGGCCAGGCAATGAGTCGATAACCGCCACCCACATTCAACACCGCGGGCTTGCTTGGGTGCCAGTTTGATTGCATGCGCTCGCGCACCATACGCGGCAAACGGTGTTGGCCCTGCTCCTTCTCAATCAGCATCAAGTGTAGTTTCAGCCGCTCACCTTCCATCCGCAAAAAACGCCAAGCCTCGGCCCGGCCGAGCTGTTCCCGCAGGTTCACCGCTTCGCGGGCAATTTCCTGCAGGCCTACCTGACGTACAATGGCCTGACGCTCCCGGTCCAGCAGAAAGCGGGTGGCTAGCTGACTGGCCACCATCGTTACCGCCATCGCCAGCCAGATCGACAGAAAAATACGCCAAAACAAGGTAAACCTGAAACGCGTCATTCAGTTGGCACCCGATAGCTGTATCCAAGGCCCCGCACCGTTTCCACTCTGGGCGGGTCGTCATTTCCCAGTTTTTTGCGCAAGTTGCTCACGTGCATATCCAGCGTGCGGTCGAAGGCTTCGAGCCTCCGCCCCAATGCCCACTGCATGAGGTCGGTTTTGCGAACGACACTGCCGGCATGGGCAAGCAATACCTGCAACACTTCGTATTCGGTCGCGGTCAGTTCAAGAGGCTTATCATTTTGATAAATTCGCCGCTGATCAGGTTCAACTCTCAAGTCACCGTAGACCCGACTGGCATCCACATCGGCTTGCTGATCCCACGCAACCCGCCGAAGAATGGCCTGCAACCGAGCAACCAACTCGCGAGGGTTGCAAGGCTTGGGTATGTAATCGTCCGCGCCCACTTCCAGGCCCACAATCCGGTCGGTTTCGTCGCCCCGGGCTGTCAGCAATATTACCGGCAGGTGGGTCTTGCCTCGTAGCTCACGCAGCACATCCAAACCATTGATATCGGGCAACATGATATCCAGAACCACAATGTCGCAATCCTGCCCTAAAGCCAGCGACAAGCCATCATAGCCATTGGCCGCCTCTCGCACGCTGAAACCTTGGTTTGTCAGATAGCGCGACAACAATTGCCTCAGCTCATCGTCGTCCTCAACCAGCAATACCCGATTCTGCATATCTGCCCCTCTACCTTTATCTGCAGCTAGTCTAGCACGGCGCTCTGGCCCGTCTGCCGCGGAGTTTTTTCTCTTTACCCAACCTTTACACAAGCCTGACACTCGCTGACGTTCCAAGGGCGTAACATGGGTTCCGTAGACAGTCGAACCCCCTAAAAGGAAGACATCATGAAAGTACATACCTCTGTAATGACCGCCGGCGTTTTGATGGCCACCCTGTTCGCAGCCAGCCCGGCCGCTTTTGCCCATGATCACAAAGGCATGGACCACGGAGAAGGCAAGCACAACAAGAAAGAGATGTGCGAAGACTTCCGCGAAGGCAAAGGTAAATTCAGCAAAGAACACCGTGAAGACCGCCGCCAGGAAATGCAGGAACACCGTGGCGAAATGGCCGACCGCCTGATGCTCACCGACGAACAACGCGTGATCTGGAGCGAGATCCACGACGAGCGCCAGGAAAAACACCAAAAGCGCATGAAAAAATGGCAGAAAAAAATGGAAAAACGCTGCAACGACATGAAATAGTGATCAACCCTCGGGTTCTGTCGTATGGTATGACCTTGGTTTCACAGAGCACATTATCACCATGGCAGCACCCGAGATCACGGTAACAACTTGCGCCAGCATCGCCGACATTCCCCAAGCAGAGTGGCAGCGGCTGGCCGGTTTTGAAAACCCGTTTCTTCGCTACGAATTCTTTCAAGCGCTGGAAACGTCCGGCTGCACCCGTCCGGAAACCGGCTGGACACCCAGCCATTTGGTTTTTCGCCGCAATGGTCATATTTGTGGTGTGGCTCCGGCGTATCTAAAAAGCCATTCGATGGGCGAGTACGTGTTCGACTGGGGCTGGGCGGAAGCCTACCAACGTCATGGGTTACCCTATTACCCGAAGTTACTGATCGCTGTACCTTTTACTCCGTCTCAAGGCCCTCGCTTGCTGTTGGACGAAGATGCCCGAGCACAGCTAACACCCGCAGCGCTGGATAAGCTTCTCACCAATTTGACCGCGCAGCTTGGCGGCCATTCCTGGCATTTGTTATTCCCGAATTCTGCAGATCAAAGCTTGCTGAGCAACGATCAAGAGCTCCATCGCATTGGCTGTCAGTTTCATTGGCACAATCGCGACTATCAATGTTTTGATGACTTTCTGGCTGAACTCACCTCCCGAAAACGTAAGTCCATCCGTAAAGAACGGCGGCAAGTGGCTGAGCAAGACATAGGCTTTCGCCATATCCACGGGCGAGACATCTCGGATCAGGTCTTATCGGCGTTTTACCTGTTCTATCAAGCCACGTATTTGAAACGCGGCCAACAGCCTTATCTCAACAAAGCGTTCTTCGAACACCTGCGGGAAAGCCTGCCCGAACACCTGCACGTAATCATGGCCATACGCGACGGCGAAATGATTGCCGGAGCGTTATTTCTGACGAGCGATTCAACGCTTTATGGTCGCTATTGGGGGTGTCTGGATGAATACAATCACCTGCACTTTGAAACCTGCTACTACCAAGGCATTGAGCTTTCCCTCGAATTGGGCCTTCAGCATTTCGATGCTGGCGCTCAAGGGGAACACAAACTTGTACGCGGGTTTGAGCCGGTGATTACTCACTCCTGGCACGGCATTCTCCACCCGGGTTTCAGGGATGCCGTTGCCGATTTCACGCGGGAAGAAGCGGTGCAGGTGAACGGCTACTTTAACGATGCCCATTCCGTGCTGCCGTACCGGCAACAGAATCAGGAATAGGCTCTATACTGAAAGCTTGAAACCGGAATTCGACGGAGGTCGAACGCCATGGACGCAGGTCAACTTTGGACCATGCTGCCGCCCCATCACTTATCGCTTCTGATGGCAGCGGGCGCTTCGCTGCTTGCCTTAGGCACTATTCTCGCACTGCTTATTACTCGAAGACGAGACAAGCACCAAATCAGAATTTTAAAGCAGCGCATTGATAGTCTCTGGCGGGAAATAGATGACGTGCGAGTGGTAGATTTTAACCAGCCACTGGGCGTCAAAGCGCCTGATCAATTATCCGCACTGGAGCAGGAGCGCTACCGTACCGAAAAAGCCGCTTACGACACCATCTGGCCCAAAGTGTGGCAACTTCACGATCGGCTGGGCGTTTTCTTGCGTGCTGTAGAAGCAGGAGAGGCTGCAAACGAATTGCGCCTTGAGGCGCGCCAAGCAGCCATTGAGGCCCGAAACCATCTGAACCAAAACCGCCCGTTTTGCAGCGAAACGGTTGAAAATCTGGCGTCTCGATTGATAGACACAGAAATTAAAGCCCACCTGGCCGCTTGCCAGCATCTGGACCAGAAAAAAGAAGTCACCAACGCACCCAGTACACACGATCAGCGCGTACTTCAGGACAAATGCCATACTCTGCACGATGGCGAAGCTCGGGAACTGCTGAATCAGCTCGCCTCAACCATTCGCCACCGAACCCTGAGAAACATCTGAAAGCCAGCCACAGCAACCGCTAAACGAAGTAACGTACCAAGGCCGCTGCGACCAAGCCCACCGATATTGCAGGCAGCGGCTTACGAAGCGCCAGCATGGTGATGGCCGTCGCCACTAGTGCCGCCAAAGCACCTGCATCACCGGCCACGGCCATCGGCACGATAATCGCAATCAACACGGAGCTCGCCATGGCGTTGATGAAGCTTTCAACCCGCGGGCTGATTTTCACGAACGACATCGCGAACACACCGCCGAAGCGGGTGATCAACGTCACCAACGTCATGAGCACAATCAGAATCAGAACGCCGACCGGTGTCGTTTCAATGGTCATGCCCGGCTCCTTCTTGTTCTGAGATGTCAGCAGCGCGTGGTTCCAGCCAGAGCAGCCCTACCGCTCCGCCAGCCAAAGCGCCAACCACCACATGCATATTGGCCGGCAGCCACTTCCAGGCCGCAAGAGACGTCACTCCCGCCACCAGCCAAACCACTACAACTCTTGGCGTGGCCTTGCCGCCCAAAACCATCGACAACAGGAAGCAACCAAGCACCATGTCCAAGCCAAAGGCTTTCGGATTCTGCAACAATCCGCTGAAGTAAGCGCCGAAAGCCGTACCCAACACCCACGCCAGCCACAACACCACGCCACCGCCGAGAATCACCTCCAGATTACGCCGGCCGTTCTGGTAATCCTGCGCTGAAATCGCCCAATTGGCATCAGTCAGGAACAACAACAAACCATACCTGCGCGCCGGCGAGACATCCTTCAACATAGGATAAAGCGAGGCCCCCATCAGCAGGTGGCGAGCGTTTATGGCAAACACCACAACCATCATGGGAATCACGGAGACTTCAGTTCCCCATAAATCCAATGCCCCAAATTGGGAAGCCCCGGCAAACACCGTGAAGCTCATCAAAATGGACTGAAGCGGAGACAGGCCAGTTTGGGTCGCCGCTAATCCAAACGCGGCACCAAAGGCGACAACGAACAGGGATATCGGCAGCAACCGAAAGAATTCAGCGCGCACCTTGTGCGGTTGAAATTGGTAAGAATAAGTATGAGCAGACATCGAAGGAAATTAAGCCGAAACCTGCAAAACACGAATAGGTAAAAACCACTAAGCCAAATTATTTTCTGTCGCCACCTCAGCCAGTTATGTGCAAACCTCATGCTTCAGGTAGCCGATAGCACCCACTACCTGTTGACGTACACGTAAACTTACTCTAGTTTGTTTTTCGTCCAGTCCCAAAAGGACAGCCCGGGTAATCCACCGGGTAGGACCGATGAAATCTAACTCCGGCCAAAAGCCGGGATTACAAAAACAAGACATTACCTACCGCCGCGATCCGGCCAGGTAGTAGAGGATTTCAACATGTCAGATCTTTCACGCTCCCCCACGGGGCTGCGTCCCGTCAGCCTTGACGATGTCTGGAAAAAAGATACCGGTTCGGTCTACATGAACGGTAGCCAGGCTCTGGCGAGACTCCCCCTGCTCCAAGCCCAACTCGACCGTAAAAACGACCTGAATACCGCCGGCTTCATCTCCGGTTATCGCGGATCTCCTCTCGGCGGTTTCGATAAGGTTCTTTGGAAAGCCCGGGACCCGCTCAAAGAACAAAATATTCATTTCCTGCCCGGTGTGAACGAAGACCTGGGCGCGACGGCAGTCTGGGGCAGCCAGCAGGTCAATATTTTTGAGGGCGCGCTTTACGATGGCGTGTTTGCACTCTGGTACGGCAAAGGCCCGGGCGTAGACCGTACCGGCGACGTCTTCAAGCACGGTAACGCGGCAGGCACTTCCCGGTTTGGTGGCGTACTGGCAGTCGCAGGCGACGATCACGCCTGTAAATCATCCACCCTACCCCACCAAAGTGATTACGCGTTTCTCGATGCCGGAATGCCGGTCCTGAACCCCGCTGGTATTCAGGACATTCTGGACATGGGCCTTTACGGCTGGGCCATGTCACGCTTCAGTGGCTGCTGGATTGGCTTCAAGGCTTTGGCCGAAAACATGGACTCATCCATTTCAGCCAACTTGGATCTCAGCCGAATCAACATCCGCATTCCCACACAGTTTCCAATGCCGGAAGGCGGTCTGAACTCCCGCTGGCCCGACAAACCCATGGAGCAGGAAGAACGCCTGCACCGGTACAAGCTGGAAGCGGCCAAGGCCTTTTGCCGGGCCAACCGGCTGGACCATATTGTGCTTCAGGCAAAACAACCCCGACTCGGCATTGTGACCACAGGTAAAGCCTACCTCGACGTTATCCAGGCGCTGGCGGATCTCGGATTGGGCGACGAGGAACGTGAAACCATCGGATTGACCGTTTACAAAGTAGCCATGCCCTGGCCTTTGGAGCCTGAAGGCATTTATGAATTCGCCTCGGGGCTGGAAGAAATCCTGGTGGTTGAGGAAAAGCGGGGCTTGATTGAAGAACAGATCAAAACCCAGCTCTACACCTGGCAGGATGGCAAGCGCCCCAATGTGATTGGCAAAAAAGACAATCAGGGCAATGACCTGCTACCGACCATCGCCGAACTGACCCCGGCCATGGTGGCACGCGCCATCGCGTCCCGACTGGATGGCCGCTATTGCAACGACACACTGCAACAGCGCCTCGGATTTCTGACCGAAAAAGAAAACAGTCTGGCACAACCTAAGGAGCGACTGGAGCGAACACCTCACTTCTGCTCCGGCTGCCCGCACAACACCTCAACGCAGGTACCCGAGGGAAGCCGTGCCCTCGGCGGCATTGGCTGTCACTACATGGCCACCTGGATGGATCGCGGCACCGACACCTTCACCCAGATGGGCGGTGAAGGGGTAACCTGGCTTGGCCAGGCGCCGTTTACCAACCAGAACCACGTGTTTCAGAATCTGGGCGACGGCACCTATTTCCACTCCGGCGTACTGGCCATTCGTGCCGCTATTGCCTCTGGTGCCAACATCACCTACAAGATTCTCTACAACGACGCCGTCGCTATGACCGGCGGTCAGCCGGTGGACGGCACCTTGACCGTTCAACAAATCAGCCACCAGCTCTACGGCGAAGGCGTACGACGCATTGCTGTGGTCAGCGACGATATCGACAAATATCCGTCCCGGGCCGATTTTGCCGATCGCACGACCTTCCATCACCGGGACGATCTGGACGCTCTGCAACGAGAAATGCGAGAAATTGAAGGTTGCTCGGTGATCATCTACGACCAAACCTGCGCCGCCGAAAAACGCCGTCGTCGCAAGCGCGGCACCATGGAAGACCCAGACCAGCGCGTGATGATTCACTCGGATGTGTGCGAAGGCTGCGGTGATTGCGGCATTCAATCCAACTGTTTGTCGATTCTGCCGAAAGAAACCGACGCTGGACGAAAGCGCACCATTGACCAATCTTCCTGCAACAAAGATTTTTCCTGTGTGCGTGGTTTCTGCCCCAGCTTTGTCACGGTCAAAGGCGGCAAACTGAAAAAACCGGCAGGGGTCAGCTCTGCAGTGGAATTCCCGGAGCTTCCGGAACCGACGCCCGTATCTGGCAGCAACCCCTACGGCATTCTGCTGACCGGTGTGGGTGGTACCGGCGTGGTGACTGTAAGTGCCTTGCTGGGCATGGCGGCTCACCTTGAGGGCAAAGGCGTATCGGTGCTGGATCAGGCCGGTTTGGCCCAGAAATTCGGCGCGGTGGTCAGCCACATCCGCATCAGTGACAAGCAAGAGGACATCCACGCCGTGCGTATTCCCGCCGGCGAGGCCGATCTGATGATCGCTTTTGACCTGATGGTTTCGGCCACAGACGATGCCTTGGCCAAACTGGACAACCGTTTTTCACGGGCGGTAGTCAACACCGAAAAAGCCATGCCTGCAGCCTTTACCCGAGACCCGGACATCCAGTTCCCCGGCGAGTCGATGGAACAGACCGTCAAAGAAGCCTGTCGCTCTGATGGCAGCTGGTTCCTCAATGCCGGCGACCTGGCCAAAGCCTTGATGGGCGATGGCATGGCCGTGAACCTGTTTACCGTTGGCTTCGCCTGGCAACAAGGGCTGTTGCCACTGAGCGCCGCCGCCATTGAGCGTGCCATCGAGCTCAACAACGTGGCGGTTGAGAAAAACAAACAAGCTTTCCTCTGGGGCCGTCGGGCCGCCCACGATCTTGATCGGGTCATGGAGTTGGCATTCCCGAAACCCAAAGGCACGCCAGTGCAGGTCATGGAAACCACAGACCAGCTCATTCAACGCAACATGACCCACCTGAGCGATTACCAGAATGCATCGCTAGCCAAACGCTACGAGAAGCTGGTGCGTAATGCGGAACAGACCATCGCACACAAGCTGGGCCGCGACCCACTTCTGTTGCGATCTATCGTCGAGAACTACGCCAAAGTATTGGCCTACAAGGACGAGTACGAAGTCGCACGACTGTTCAGCAATGGCAGCCTGCGCAAGCAACTCGAGGAACAATTCGAAGGGGATATCGAGCTGGAATTTAATCTGGCGCCGCCTCTGCTTAGCCGCGGTAAAAACGGCGAACGGCCGAAAAAGCATACCTTCGGGCCTTGGATGGAAACCGTGTTCACTTGGCTGGCGAAAGCCCGCACTCTGCGCGGCACCCCGCTGGACCCATTCGGATACACCGCTGACCGACGCCTGGAACGCAAAATCATTCGGGAGTACGAAACCGACGTGGCTTTCCTGCTCAAGCATCTGAGCAAAGACCACGCCGATGCGGCACGCAACCTCGCCAGCCTGCCCGCGAAGATCCGCGGCTACGGGCCGGTGAAAGAAGCCGCCTATCATGCTGCCCAAAAAGAACGGGCGCAGTACCGGTCTGAATTAAGCCCTAACGAAAGGGCTCATCAACAAATCGCCAACGCAGCTGTCTAAAACAAAAAACGGCCACCGCAGGCCTCACAAGGGTAGCGGTCGGCCACCGACAAGAGGTGAAACGCCATGAACGTGTTCAGCCATCCGGAGTTCGATAACCACGAACACCTGTCTTTCGTCTGCGATGCCGAAACCGGCCTTAAAGGCATCATTGCCATCCACAATACCTCACGGGGTGCTGCACTCGGCGGTTGCCGAATGTTCCCCTACGCCAGCGATGAAGAAGCCGTCAGAGATGTCCTACGGTTGTCGAGAGGCATGACCTACAAATCTGCCCTGGCCAATCTGGATCTGGGCGGCGGCAAGTCGGTGATCATCGGCGACCCGCGTAAACACAAAACCGAAGCCTTGCTCGAGGCTATGGGCCGGCATTTGGAAAGCCTCGGCGGTCAGTACATTGCCGCTGAAGACTCCGGCACCAGCGTGCCCGATCTAAAAGTGATGGGCCGCCAGACCGCGCATGTGGCCGGTATAACAACCCGCACCGGTTTTGATGGCCTGCCCAGCACAGGCGACCCCTCACCGGTAACGGCCTACGGCACGTTTATCGGCCTGAAAGCGGCCGTAAAACACAAACTTGGTACTGACGATCTGTCGGGGTTGAAAGTGGCCGTTCAGGGTATTGGCAATGTCGGCTTCCGTCTGGCCCGGTACCTGAAAGAAGCCGGCGCCGAGCTGTGGGTCACCGACATTCACGCAGACAATCTCAAACGGGCGGTGGACGAATTGGGCGCCACACCCGTTGCGTCCGAAGATATTCTGACCTTACCAGTTGATGTGGTCGCACCTTGCGCCATGGGGGCCGTGCTGAATGATCAAAGCATTCCTGCACTCCGTGCCGCCATTGTGGCCGGTGCCGCCAACAACCTGCTCGACCGCCCCGAACATGACGCCGTGCTCAAACAGCGCGGCATTCTCTATGCTCCGGACTTCGCCATCAACGCCGGCGGCATCATCGATGTGTTTTACGAGCGTACAAACGGCTCCCCCGAGCAAATTCGCGCTCATGTAGACACCATCGGTGACACCCTGTCCGAGATATTCCAACGCTCCGACCGCACCGGCCGTGCAACCGGTGAGATCGCCAACGAGTTGGCTGAAGAGCGTTTTAGAAAACACGCACCGGGTGCCGGGCTTACGCCCAGCCGACTGGCTCGCGCCGGGTGATCTAGCCCGGCGTTTCCCCTTGGGAGCTGCAGAGTTCTGCGGCTCCCCTTTTTAACCCCTGAAACAAAAACAATACCTTCGGGAGATCACTATGTCTGTCACTTCATCCGGCTCCGCACCCTATTCGGAAACCCTTGAGGGCTCCAACGCGAAACGCGGGCTTTGGTCGTCACGGCTCGCCTTTATTCTAGCGGCCACCGGTTCCGCCGTTGGCCTCGGCAACATCTGGAAGTTCCCCTACGTTACCGGCGAAAACGGTGGTGGTGCCTTTGTACTGGTGTACCTTGCCTGTATCGCCGTAATTGGCATCCCTATCATGATGGCCGAAGTCATGATAGGCCGCCGGGGTGGTCGTAGCCCGGTCAACAGCATTCGCTTGATCACTGAACGCGACAGGCTCAATCCGGCCTGGAAACTGGTGGGGGCCATCGGCGTTCTCGCAGGATTTTTGATTCTGTCGTTTTACTCAGTGATTGGTGGTTGGGCCATCTCCTACGTGGGCACCACCGCCAGCGGGCAACTGGCCGGGCAATCGGCAGAGTCTATCGGTGCCATCTTCTCCGGCTTACTCAGCACCCCGTCTACCTTGCTGCTCTGGCACACCGTGTTTATGGCTCTGGTGATGGTGGTCGTGGCTAGGGGCGTTCGCTCTGGTCTTGAAAAAGCCGTCAGCATTCTAATGCCGGCGCTGTTCATATTGCTGCTGCTCGTCGTCGGGTACGCCATGACCACCGGCCATTTCGGACAGGCCGCGGCGTTCCTGTTTCAGCCGGACTTCTCCAAGCTGACTACGTCTGGCGTATTGGTTGCCCTTGGCCATGCCTTCTTTACGCTGAGCCTCGGCATGGCGGTGATGATGGCCTACGGTTCCTATCTGCCGAAGAACATATCCATCGCCAAAACCTCCATTACTGTTTCGGTGATCGATACCGGCGTGGCTCTGCTGGCGGGCATGGCGATCTTCCCGATCGTCTTTGCTAATGGACTGGAGCCGGGCGCTGGCCCAGGACTGATTTTCCAGACACTGCCTCTGGCCTTTGGTCAGATGCCTATGGGCTCGTTGTTCGGCACTCTGTTCTTCGTATTGTTGGTGTTCGCAGCCTGGACATCTGGCATTTCGCTTCTGGAACCCATCGTCGAATGGCTGGAAGAGCAGAAAGGTATGAACCGTGCTATCAGCACCCTAGCCGCCGGTGGCGTGTGCTGGGCGCTGGGTATTGCGTCTGTGCTGTCGCTGAACTTGTGGGCCGACGTAGCGCCGCTGGGCTTCATCCCGATGTTGGAAGGCAAAACCATTTTTGATCTGCTGGACTTCTTCACCGCCAACATACTGTTGCCACTGGGTGGACTACTGGTTGCACTGTTTGCCGGTTGGGTGATGTCTCGTCAAGCCATGGAAAACGAACTGTCGCTGTCACCAAGCATGTTCAATTTGTGGTTTGTCACCGTCCGCTTTATCACGCCGGTCGCTGTGGCTATCGTCTTTATCTACAACCTGATGTAAGCACATGCCCGGGCAGCACGCTGCCCGGGATCACTCAGGCTTGCGGGCGACGTAGACGGTGTTGAAGGATTCCCGGTTTTGGAAGGGGTTGAAGAAACTCACAACGTGGCAAGCTACGTCTTCGAATACTTCGTTCAGAACAGCCATAAACTCGTCGTCTTCGCCTTCGTTCGACCACATGGCAAAAACACCGCGAGGCTTCAGCTGCCGAGCCATGAGGCTTATATTTTGGGTGCTGTAGAAGCTAGCACTGGAATCGTGCAGCAGGGCTCTGGGCGAGTGGTCGATATCGAGCAGAATGGCATCAAACTGTTTCCCGGGCGCTTCAGGGTCGAAGCCACCAGTCTCGGGATCTGCAACGGCCATGTCGAAGAAACTGCCGTGTACGTAGCGGTGGCGCGGGTCATCATTCTGCTCTTTGCCCAGGGGCACGAGTTCTTTCTGATGCCAGCCAATGACGGGTTTTAGGTATTCAACCACGAGCAGTTCAGACACGCGTTGGTGCTTAAGAGCGGCGACAGCGGTGTAGCCCAAACCAAGGCCACCAACAACCACGCTGAGGTTATCGCCTTCAGTTTCGTTCAGGCCAATATCAGAGAGAGCAACTTCAGCGTCTACAAACATGCTGGACATGAGAAATTCCTCGCCCAGCTTCACTTCGTAGATATCCCTTTCACCCAGCGCCGGTATCCTGCGGCGACGCAGTGTGATTTCTCCGATGACCGAGGGTTGGCTGTCTATTTGTTCGAAAAGCAATCCCATGTTTTGGCTCTTATTTCGAGTTTGTCAGGAAAGCTGCGAGCAACGCTTTCATTTTGTCTGCGCCTTCCCGGTTCATCAGCTCGATATTTCGGTCGGGAATACCATCCACATCGGGATAGTTATCAATCGCTGACTCCAAGCTCGCTTCACGTAACAAATGCAGCATAGGGTATGGAGAACGGTTCGTGTAATTCTCTGCCGCATCGGCCTCGGTGTCGGCAAACTGGTAATCCGGATGGAAGCTGGCGATCTGGTACACGCCTTCCAGTTCCAGATATTCCAACAACGCATCCGCCGTATCCAGGAACTCGTTGTAGGCATAAAAATCCTGCAACACGCCCGGGTGGACCAACAACGTGGTTTCAACGTCCGGCTGGTCTTCCAGCAGTTGAAGCTCAGCGTGAAGCGCCTGAACAAGTTCGTCTTCCGTTTTGGCTTCCGTCATCACGAACCGAACCCGGTCTTTCACCAGCTCACGTTTGGCAAACGGGCAAAGGTTGTAACCAACCACAACGTCTTCAACCCATTTTCGCGTTGCGATAACAATCTCAGAATCACTCATGCTTTTTTCTCTTACTTAGTCGAAACCCACTCAAAAGCATGAGCGGTCGTCTCTCAAGTAAAGCCTAGATTAAAGGTAACCCTGACTCCGCAAGTAGTCTTCATAACTACCGCTAAAGTCTGTAATCCCATCCGGCTTCAACTCAATAACGCGAGTCGCCAAGGAAGAAACAAACTCCCGGTCGTGGCTCACGAAAATCAACGTACCCGGATAGTTCTCCAGCGCCAGGTTCAACGCCTCGATGGACTCCATATCCAAGTGGTTGGTGGGCTCATCCAGCAACATCACGTTCGGCTTCTGTAGAATCAGCTTACCGAACAGCATCCGACCCTGCTCACCACCTGACAACACCTTCACCGATTTACCAATGTCATCACCCGAGAACAACATCCTGCCCAGCGTGCCCCGAACCAACTGCTCGCCGCCGGTGGTCCACTGCGCCATCCAGTCGGTGAGAGTGTCATCTTGCGCAAAATCCGCGGTGTGGTCCTGCGCGAAGTAACTTACCTGCGCACTGTCGGTCCACTTCACTTCACCGGAATCTGGCTCGTAAGCACCCGCCAGGCACTGCAGCAGCGTGGTTTTACCGATACCGTTCGGGCCGATGATCGCCACACGCTCACCCGCTTCAATCTGCAAGTCCAGATTCTCAAACAGCGGGCCATCATCAAAGCCTTTGGTCAGGCCGAGCAAGGTCACCGCCTGGCGGTGCAGTTTCTTTTCCTGCTCAAAGCGAATGAACGGACTAACCCGACTGGAAGGCTTCACTTCTTCCAGTTGGATCTTGTCGATCTGTCTAGCCCGTGAAGTCGCCTGCTTGGCTTTCGAGGCGTTGGCCGAGAAGCGGCTTACGAACTGCTGCAATTCAGCAATCTGAGCCTTCTTCTTAGCGTTGTCTGCCATCATGCGCTCGCGAGCCTGTGTGGCGGCGGTCATGTATTCGTCGTAGTTGCCCGGGAACAAACGTAACTCACCGTAATCCAGATCCGCCATGTGGGTGCACACGCTGTTCAGGAAGTGACGGTCGTGGGAAATGATGATCATGGTGCTGCTACGGGCCACCAGAATGCTTTCCAACCAACGAATGGTGTTGATATCCAGGTGGTTGGTGGGCTCGTCCAACAGCAGAACGTCCGGATCCGAGAACAGGGCCTGGGCCAGCAGAACGCGCAGCTTCCAACCGGGTGCCAAGGCGCTCATCGGGCCGAAGTGTTGATCCAGCGGAATGTCGAGGCCCAGAAGCAGTTCGCCGGCGCGGGATTCAGCGGTGTATCCGTCCATTTCGGCGAATTCCACTTCCAGATCGGCTACGGCCATACCGTCTTCTTCGCTCATTTCCGCCAAAGAATAAATGCGGTCACGTTCTTGCTTAACGCGCCAAAGCTCTTCATGGCCCATGATCACGGTGTCGATTACCGTGCAGTCTTCGTAAGCGAACTGATCTTGGCGCAATTTACCCAAGCGCACGTTCGGCTCCAGCATCACCTGACCCGCAGACGCTTCAAGGTCGCCACCCAGAATTTTCATCAGGGTGGATTTGCCGCAGCCGTTTGCGCCGATGAGGCCGTAACGGTTACCACTGCCGAATTTGGCAGAAACGTTTTCAAACAGGGGCTTGGCCCCGAATTGCATGGTGATATTGGCAGTGGAAATCAAGAAAAGAACCTATACACGTGAGGGCCAGCGCTGTGGCGGCAAAATAAACGGCGCATTGTACAGGTTTGCAAGCCGAACTGTGAGGCCGAAGAAACACGCATAAAAAGCACTTGCCTCGAGCGGGCGGTACGGGCAGCATTCACCTTCTGAACATCCCATCCATCCGACAACAGGATATTGATCATGGCACAAGCAACTGCACGCCACATTCTGGTAGACAGCGAAGCAAAATGTGAAGAACTGAAGAAAGCTATCGAAGGCGGTCAGGATTTCGCAGAAGTCGCCAAACAGCACTCGTCCTGCCCATCAGGCCGCAACGGCGGTGATCTGGGTTCTTTCGGCCCGGGCCAGATGGTTCCCGAGTTTGACAAGGCCGTGTTCAGCGGCGAAGTGAACACCGTACTTGGTCCTATCCAGACTCAGTTCGGCTACCACCTGCTGGAAGTAACGTCCCGCAGCTAATAGCTATTGGTCCGCCTGTGTGGTCACCACACAGGCGGACTGTTCTCATTGAGTGTTTTCTTTTCCGAAACTCCTGAACCTTGCCAACTGGTTGCCAATATTTTCAATCGGCTCCGTCACAGCCTGTTGAACACTCTCTGCCACCACCTTGGTGAACTGCTGACCAGCATCACTTTCCAGAAACTCCAGATACATCTCCATCTCTTTTGGAGTGATTTTTTGGTAGGTGTACAAATAGCTGTCGTAAACTTGCTTGCCCACCACACCTTGCAACGCCGGACGCTGCGCTTCCAGTTGCTGGCGCGTTTCGTCAGGATTCGCGGGTTCACCTCGCACCGCAGCCATCGCTGAGGATAGTCCCAACTGCAGAGCAATGGCGGTATCAACGGCACTTTCTGTAGCGCGAGCAGCACGGTCAAAACGATCGAAACGCGCTTCGCGGTCGGTTCCCTCGTTGAGTTTGTTCAGCTCTGGGGCTTTCTTGCGTATTTGTGGCCAGATCGCCGGCGCGGAGGCCGCCACTTCAGCCCGTGCAATTTTTTTTGCCACCGGTTTCTGGTACCAATCGTGCACCTTCGACAACTGCTCGTCGTTTAACGAAGCATCGAGATTCGATGCGATTTTTCGCTTGATTTCTTCGGGGCGAAAGCTGTTCTGCACCACATACGCGATGGTGTCCGCCACCATCGGCGGCACCTGCGCTTTTTGCTTGAGGCCATCCCGTATGCCCTGCCCCATCATCGCCGGGTACTGCACAACGATGTCATCCACGGGAGAAGCTTCCAGCACCTGCTGGGCACTTGGTGCGGCTTGTACCAGGCTGCTCATCAGCAGCCCGGCCACTAAAAGAGGTTTCATTAGGGTGTTCAACGTCATGTCACTCTTATCCGGTTACGGGAACAGTGATGTTTATGACATGCAGGCCGCCCCTTCAGCAAGCTTCCAATGCTGCTGAAAATGACGGTTTGGTAGGAATGTTTCTGTACCGGAGGAAAAACCCTTGGGATATCCAGCACAAACACGTTAATGCCTCCAGAGCTCAGAGCGTGTTGCTGAATTCAATGGCCGGCCCCAAAGCTTTGAGCCGCTCCACCAGAAACTCCATCACAATCCGAACCCTAGCCATTTGCTGGGTATCATGGTTGACATGCAGCCATAGATCGATGCTTTCTCCGTCCAGCGGATCCGAAAGCCGCCGCAACTCCTTCGCCGCTTCTCCGAGGTAACACGGTAAAACCGCCAAGCCCGCCCCTGACCGCGCCAAAGCGTGCATGGACTGCAAGCTGTTGCAGCGGATCACCGTGGGTACGTTCTTAAGGTGCTTTCGGTACCACTTGCCGGTCGCCAAATGGCTAAAGGACTCGTCCGGGATCAACCAGGTACAGGCCTCCGGATTATTCTCAATATCCATTTTTCGGTTTCGTCGGCAGTAATTTGTCGAGCCGTAGACGGCGGAATCAATTGCCGCAATACGCTCACCTTCCAGGGTGGCCTGCGGCTTATTCTCGGGGCGTAACGTTAAATCTGCCTCCCGCTGGCTCAGGTTGGCCACATCGTTGTCGGTCAGGACCTCCAGCTCAATGTCCGGGTACTCCCGCACCAGCGCCGCCAACACCGGGCTGAGCAATTCATACATCACCGCATCTTCTGCAGCGATTCTGACTTTGCCAACCGGCGCGCCATCCTGCCCAACCAGCTTTCGCTCCAGATTTTCCATGTCCACCGCAAGCCTTTCGGCCTCCCGATAGGCCATTTCACCCGTGGCGGTAAGCTGCAATCCATCGCGATTTCGATCAAAAAATTGCACACCCAACGACTCTTCCATCTGATCAAGTCGTCTTAAAACAGTGGTTTGGTGCACACCCAGTATTTCACCAGCTTTTGCGAAGGTTCCAGCTATTGCCAAAGCCCGTATATATCGAAGATAATCCCAGTCCATAGTCACTGCACATTTGCAACACGAGTACGAAGTTTAACGTATTCAAGCTGCAAATAAGAACCTCTAGAATAGTTTAAAACCTAACAAACCAAGCCACCCTAAAAAGGAGGAAGGCATCATGATTCATCAACGTAACGTGAGCGTTCGCCCACAGCCATCTGGCATCCTCCACAACGGAGTGGAGATGCGCCGGGAGTATACCCGTACTGCAATCAAACAAGGGCTACAATTTTTAAGCCGCAAGCTGCGCAAAGCAAATCGCGAAGCCGTAGCGGCGGTGCAAGATTTGCCTCAGGCTCATGGCGGCGTGTAAATAACCGCTTTGACGCCACAAAAAAACCGGCATGGTAAACATGCCGGTTTTTTTGTCGCTTGCGATTGGCTCAGAACTCCCAAACTATCCTTCGTTTTTCGGCGAACCAAGCATCCATCTTTTGTTGATAGAACTCTTCGATCACATTGCGCTTGATCTTCATAGTCGGCGTTAACATACCGTTTTCCATACTCCAGGAGTCTTTAACGACCACCAGAAACGCCACTTTCTCATGAGAGTCACTCTTGGCGTTCACCGCATCGAGTTCTTGCGCCAGCTCCTGTTCCAAAGCGCTGCGGTCCATACCTGAATTCAACGCTGTTCGGGCCTCCTCCGACAACAGCAGCATCAAGCAGGGTTGGGGCTGATTCGCGCCTGCCACACAGACGACTTCGGCCATGGGGTGATTGAAACGATTCTCGATCGGCACCGGGACCACGTATTTACCTTTGGAGGTTTTGAACAAGTCTTTCACCCGACCCGTAATTCGCAGATAACCTTGGTCATCGATCTCTCCCATGTCGCCAGTTTTCAGGAAACCATCGCTGGTGACATCTTCTTTCGTCTTTTCGTCGTTTTTGTAATAGCCAAGCATTTGCCCCGGGCTTTGAACTTCAATCTCGCCCCCGTCTCCAATTCGCTGTTTCACACCGGGGTTCGCGACGCCTACATACCCAATTCTCGCCTGCCCCGGGCGACTGGCGTGGGAATACCCGAAATTCTCGGACATGCCATACACTTCGAGCAACTCAAGCCCAAGGCTTCGATACCAGTTAATGATCTCGGCGGACAAAGGCGCAGCGCCCGTGAGTGCAACCCGACAATGATCCAGTCCCAATTGCCTCAATACTTTCTTTTTTACCAGCCCGCCCAAAACGGGAATACTAAACAATAATTTCTGTTTTTTGAGCGGGAGCTTGGCATTTACGCCCAGATAAAATTTCATCCAAAGACGAGGCACAGAGAAAAACATAGTCGGCCGCGCCCGCTGCAAATCTTCCTGAAAGGTATCCAGCGAGTTTGCGAAATAAAGATGGAAACCGTAATACAACGATTGCGTTTCTACGGCCGCTCTCTCGGCCACATGGGCCAACGGTAGGTATGACAACATCCGGTCGGCTGGTGTTACCTGAAACAGCTGTTGAAGACCGTCCGCAACAGAAATCATGGTTCGAAAGCTGTGCATCACACCCTTGGGTCGACCGGTGCTGCCTGAGGTATAGACGACGGTTGCCAGGTCATCCGGGGCTGGCAATCGAGGGCTAGCCGGAGCGTGATCTGCAACAATATCAAGCCACATCGGTGTGTCGTCGCGTGGGGATAGCGGCAAAGAAATAATAGGCAGTTCCTGCGGAATATGGTGTTTGATATCGTTCCAACCATCCGCTGTGCCATCCATTTTTCCCAAGAACAACAATTTTGCGTCACTATGGTCCAACACATAGGCGGCGGTATCACCGTTAAGCGTGGGGTACAAAGGCACGCTCACGTGGCCCGACGACCAAATAGCAAGGTCAGCCAGAATCCAATGGGCACTGTTTTTACCCAAGATTGCGATTCTACTTCGTTCAGGAAGCTCCAAGCTGGTCAGGTACGCCACCATGCGGCAAACCTGATCCGCAGCTTGCGCCCACGTGATGTCCTCCACGCGCCCGCCAGGAAATGGCTGGGTAAGGTATACGTTATCCGGGGTTTTCTCCGCCCAATAAAATAAACAATGGGCAGACGTCAGTTTTTGAGGATCTACAGTCATATGGAGTCCTAGTTATTATTTTTATTCGTTACTCGAAAATACTCGCCTTTATCAAACCCCATACTAGACGAATATTTAAAAAAATGGTTCGTGACATTCCTCAAGATTGGTCTAAATTGAAAATAATCGCGTAATGATTAGCCATACCGAAGGAGGTTGCGATGATCAGACCGGCACGCTCTGTAATGATTGTTCCCGCTTGGAGCCTGATTCTACTGGGTTCCTGTGCATTCTTTTACACCGCTTACTCAGGTCTGCTTGGCTCCTGAGCGAACAGACCTTAGGAACGGCTACAGCCAAACAGTAATCAGCCCGATGCTGCTTACCACGAGCAGGATAGTGCCCAGCACCCGATAAAACAGTGACGTTTCGGCGTGCAGCATCCGGTCGTGGACGTACAGGCCGATCACATGGCCGACCGCCGCTGCAGGCAACAACCAGACGTGGTGAATCAACTGCAGTTCCACGCCTGCCCACACAAACGCTCCCAGCTTGATCATCACCAGAATAAACCACAGGGCGAATAAGGTGTCCCGCAGCTTTTCTTTCGGCAAATGCTGGGCAGCAACCGCGATGATCAAAGGCGCACCTATCAACGAGGTGCCACTGATATAGCCCCCAAGCATCAGGAATACCGTATCAACCGTTTTGCTCCCGCTTCGAAAGGGCTTGTTGACGATGTAAGAAACGGAATACAGGCCTACAATAACGAATATAATCGCACTGAGAATGTGGCCCGGCAGGGTGATCAGGCCGAACACGCCGATGAGTTTTGGCACGATCAGAATCGAGAGCATTCGTCCCAAATAGTGCCAGTCGACGGTGCCGGCGTTTTGAGCACCCTCGATTGAGGTCCGGCTTTTCCGGTTGTTCATCCAAATGGTTAATGAGGAGAACACCAACAGATGAATCGAGATGATTGGCAGGAAAACCAGCGGCTCGTCCAGCACCAATAATAGAAAGGGCAACGATAAAACAGCGCCACCAAAACCTAAGCCAGAACGTACGAAGCCGCTCCACACAAAAATCAGCGCAATAAGAACATACTGGACAACTGACAAGTCAGACATAAAGAATCAAAAACTCCAGCAAGCCTAACGGCTCAGTTTGCAAGCTATTCATGAGGAGAACGATGTGCGGGATGCAGAATTACAGGCAAACATTAAAAGCTGCCTAATGGTCATAATGCTACTGGCATTTGCACAAAATGCCCAGAGCGACGTGACCCTGCTTCACGAAAACCCTCACAACCAGGCGGTCTGGGCATCCCCTACTGCTCGACAAGAATTGCTTCGGGCGATTAATGAGTTGGCCGATGACGGATTAAACCCGGCTGATTACCACCAAGAGACCCTAAACGACGTTCTTCAGAAATCAGCCAGTGATACGGATGCCCCGCAGACACTGCTCCCCGAAGAGCTGGACCTGATTTTTACCGATGCCTTTTTATTACTAGCAGCCCATCTTCGTGATGGTAAAGTGGACTCGCAAACCATTCAGGCCCAATGGTCCACTCAAAAGCGGCAAGTCCTCTTGCAGACTGCCCTTGAACAAGCTTTGCAAAACGAAACCGTTTACCAGACCCTACAATCTTTCAAATCGCCGGCTCCGGCTTATCAGAAACTACGCAATTACCGGCGCCAACTCTCCGGCTTACTTGGCCGACCCTGGCCTCAGCACGAGTCAGGGCCGACCATACGCCCGGGCGATAACGACCCACGTATCCCCGTGATTCGTCAGCAGCTCAGGTTGCTGGGTGATCTGCCGCCCACCGACCACGACACTCATTACAGCGCTCTGGACACCCCCGAAAGCCAGCTTTATACCGGCAATCTGATTCAAGCAATGCCGGCATTTCAGGCCCGCCACGGTCTGGAACCAGACGGCCTTGTTGGGAAAAAAACGCTGGAAGCCCTGAACATTATGCCCATTGAGCGCATTCGCCAGATCGATGCCAATCTGGAGCGTTGGCGCTGGCTGCCAGATTCACTCGGTGACACCTATGTGCTGGTCAATATCGCTGGCTATGAGATGGTTCTGGTGGAAAACAACAAGGAGGTCATGCATCAACGGGTGATCGTTGGTGATCCTTTCAGGCAAACCCCGGTGTTTAGCGACCGTATTCGCTATTTGGTGTTCAACCCAACCTGGACCGTGCCGCGAACACTGATGATTAAGGATCAGCTTCCCAAATTACAGGCTGACCCCGGCTACCTGTCCCGGATGAACTTTAAAGTTTATCGGGGTTGGGGCGCCAGCCGCGTAGAAGTGGATCCGGAAGAGATTGATTGGAATGAGCTAACGGCCAACCACTTCCCGTATCAACTCATTCAGCAACCGGGACCCAGCAATTCGCTGGGGCAAGTTAAGTTCATGTTCCCGAACAAACATGCGATCTACCTGCACGATACCCCGGGCCGATACCATTTCCGCCGCGAACAGCGCACCATCAGTTCTGGCTGCATCCGGGTTGAACGCCCGTTCGAACTGGCGGAACGGTTACTCACGCGCAACAGCTCCTGGACCAAAGACACCATTCGGCAAGCGCGGCAAGAAAAGGAGCCGGTGAAGGCCATTCTGGACACGTCTGTACCCGTTCACCTTCAATACTGGACCACTTGGGTCGATAAAACGGGCACGTTGCAGATACGGAAGGATGTTTACGGACGGGACCGTCAGCTAGTTGATGCGCTAAGATCTGATGTCAAAGGAAACTTGCAGCTGACGCCCAGGAGCCACCCATGATTCGAACGCTTGCCCCCTTGCTTATCGCCGTATCGCTCACAGCATGCCAGAGTCTGCCAGGGGTCGACCCCGACATTGGGGAGAACGCGGTGCTCCTGAGTGCTCAACACTGCTTGGAAGAACCTGTGGGCGACAACAACCGAATTCATTACGGCCCCTGCCTCAAAATCACGGAAATCAACGGCAGCAAACCGCAGGTTCGGGATGACGGATTCATTGCCTTACTCGCGCGCCAGCCTGTCACGATTGAAACGGCGTGCGTATACCGCTTGGCCGACGGCAGCCCCATCCCCGCTACGGTGGAAACCGCAACGTATACAGTCCGGCCGGACACCTTCCCCCGTGGCGGCCGACGCTGGTACCTGCATGCTCACAAACAGGCCCGTGGCGTAATCGGCTGTTCACCCACCCTAGCCCCTTCAGTTTATCCTCTTGAAGAAACCGACTAGAACCTGACCGCGCGATGACCATCGTTTAACCTAACGCGCTCTCAATTGCGGTATCGCCAATGTTGTGCCACGTTTACTAGGCATTGCAAAAAAGGAGGAAAACAAATGCTCTACTGGGCTTTAGTGTGTCTCGTTGTTGCGATCATTGCGGGCGTGCTGGGTTTCGGCGGAATAGCTGGGACAGCCGCAGGCTTCGCTAAAATTCTATTTTTTATCTTTTTGGTACTGCTGGTTGTAACAGTAGTGATGAACGTTCTCAAAGGAAAAGGCCCGAAAGTCTAGGGCTTCAAAGTTGCACATGGCCCTGACTGTTCAGGGCCATGGTATCGATTGCCCTTCAGTTGCCAGCCAACATGGCCTGCAGTTTCTGGGTCAATTCAACCGCCTCACACCCCATAGGCGTTAGATAACCACCGTCTTCCTGCGAAATCAGTCCCTTCGAGAACAGAGAAGCGGCCGCGCGAACCGTTTCTGAGGCCGCCTGACTGGCGTGTACTTTGATGCCCTCCTGTGTGGAGGTAGAAGGAAACTGCAACAACAGATTCAATTCGGCAAGATGAACTGGCGAGAAAGGCATAAGAAACTCCTTGTTAGGTATCTTCTTTGCAGCATAGCGGAAATAATCCCCACCGAGCGAAATTTCTCACAAACAAACAAAAAGCCTACACTTCGCAGTACCGGTCCGTTGGCATTAACGGTACATTGAAGCCTTAGATCCAGCATTCCGGTTATGAAATGACGTCGAGCATCACCACCCGCAAAATTTTCGTTATTGCTTTTACTTCCCTGTTGGCTTGGGCGGTAGGTTCCAGCGCAGTCGCCGACACGATCAAACGGGTTGTCCACCCCGACGGACGCGTGGAATTCACCAACGTCAAAAGTAAAAGCCAACCGCGGCCCTCCACTAAGAGTGAAACCGTTTACCGGTACAAGGATCAGCATGGCGTCGTTGCCTACAGCAGCCAACGACCGAGCAGTTCAGAGTTCGACGTTATCAGCTTCCATTGCTACGCCTGCGACCCGAACTCCACCGTGGACTGGCGCAAAACACCGTTGTTTCTCAGCCCATTCAAGAACGAAATTACAACCGCTGCCAAAGAATACGGCGTAGACCCGGCTCTGGTGCGCGCGGTTATTCATGCCGAATCTGCCTTTAATCCACAGGCGCTCTCCCCTGTAGGCGCTCAAGGCTTGATGCAATTGATGCCGGGTACCGCAAAAGAACTAGGTGTGCAAAACCCTATGACTGCGTCCGAAAACATTCGTGGCGGCGTGAATTATCTATCTCAGATGCTTGCGCGCTTCAAGGGTGATACCCGGCTTGCCACAGCAGCCTACAACGCGGGCCCCGGCGCAGTCAGGCGTTATAAGGGCATTCCTCCCTACGCTGAAACAAAAGCCTACGTGGAACGAGTAGGTATTCTGCATCAACGCTACGCAACCCACTGATGGGCACCTCAAATAACACCGTCGCGATCCCCGGCGACATCGTTCATGTGGACCGGGACAAGTACGGCAATATTCTGGTGATCGACGACCGAAAACACAGAATACTCAGTTTTGATTCGGTGTTTGAACAGAGCAAAATCGTTCGCGCGACTCCGAACCTTCCGGTGCATGAATACAACCGCGCGATGCTGTTACCCATCGCCTTTCGGGAGCCTCAGCATGTCACGGTTCTGGGCTTGGGCGGCGGTGTGCTCGCCCACGGCTTACACAAGTTGCTACCCAAGAGTGAGATCCATGTCTTCGAGCTGCGAGAGAAGGTGGCGGAGATTGCCCGAAAATGGTTTGGCCTGCCGAACAGCAGCCGGCTACAGGTGACCATTCAAGATGCGCGGCTGGCTGTGGACAATCTGCCGGAAGCTAGCACCGACATGATACTTACGGATCTCTACAGCGCTGATAAGATGAGCCCGGCCCAAGCTCAGAGGCAATTCATTAAAGCCTGCAGTCGAGCCTTAACCCACACAGGCTGGCTTGCGCTAAACTACCACAAAATGCCTGAGGTCAACGGCAACTTGGTGCGTGAGCTACGGCGCCAGTTCCCACTTCTCTTGGTGTTCAGAAGCAAAACCAACAACTGGGTGATTTACGGCAGCAAACAAGGCTTCAGCAACGTAAAAATAGAGTCATCGCGGTGTGCGGAATTAGAAAGGCGGTTACCCATAGGCTGGGCAAAACTGCGGAAGAAATTGGACGTGATGGAGCTGTAGAGAGAAGCTTACGCTCCTCTCTACCGTTCTCAGATACCCGAGTTTATCAGGCCCGGCTCAGGAACTTACGTTCTTCCACGTTGACCTTAATACGGTCGCCTGTGGAAATGTGCTCAGGCACTTGCACAACCAGACCCGTGGTCAGGTGCGCAGGCTTAGTGCGAGCCGTTGCGGAACCGCCCTTCACAGAGGGATCTGTTTCTTCAATGGCTAACTCAACCGTAGGCGGCAAGTCCAAGGCCACCGGGGTATCACTCACCAGAATAGCCATCACGCCCTGAGTTTCCTCAGTAATGAACAGCAGCTCGTCTTCAATAGCGCTTTTATTCAGCATGTACTGAGTGAAGTCTTCGTTGTCCATGAAGACGAACTCGTCGCCATCGGCGTAAGAAAACATAACCGGACGGCGAACCAGGTCGGCGAGATTCAACATGTCTGAATCTTTAAAGGTTTCGTCTACCTTTTGACCAGTCACCACATCATAAAGACGCATACGATAAAGGCTGCCACCGGCACGGCCCTGTGGCACCGAACGCTCGATGTCTTTTACGAAAAACGCACGTCCATCAAATTCAACCGCTTGGTTCTTTTTAATTTCACTCGCTTTTGGCATGTCACCTATTCCAATATAAGTTGATCACCGTGGCCGTGATATACCACGACTGGGCTTAATATGCGACTTTACTCAGCTATTCGCCTTGGTAAGTTGCTCACGTGTTTGCAGGCGCCCGGCCCTTCGTATTTCAGCGTTTGCATAACGCCGGCGCTGTTCGCTCGTTTCGGGAATCACTTCCGGGACATCCACCGGTTTACCCTCTTCATCTACAGCCACAAAAGTGAAAAACGCGGACAAGATGTGCCGAACGTCACCGGTGTAGCTGTTTTCCGCTTCCACCCGCGCACCAATCTCCATTGAAGAGCCCCAGCTACGGTTCAAGGTCAAACTGAACAACAGGGTATCCTTACCCCTTGCCGGTGCGCGAAAGTGGATAGAATCGACCGCAGCGGTCACACAAACGTGCGCCGAATGCCGTTCGGCCACAACTAACGCCAAACGGTCGCACTTAGCCATGATCATGCCCCCGAACACCGTGTCGTGTGAGTTCATATCGTTGGGAAACACTTTATACACATGCTTCTCAATGGCGGAAGCCGAAACAGGCTTGGCCGGTTTTTCAGTCATAAAAAGGTTTTCCTTCTGTTAATTACTCACAAATACTGTGGACAACCGTGTTAGCAAGGTAAGGACATATAGGCTACAACCGCTCTACGAGCGGGTCATAGAGATTTGTCGGTAATTTAACCAAGGTAGAGATTAACACATCAAAACCCACAAAATAGGGAGCTCTTTGAAGTAATGCACAGCCAATGATCGTTTACCGCCCACCATGGGGATAACCCTAGCCAGTTACGCACAAATTCTGTGGACAACTGTGTTAGCAAGGTAAGGACACATAGGCTACAACCGCTCTATCAGCGGGCTTGCGGAATTTGTAGGTAATTTAACCAGGGCCTAGAGCAGACCATAAAAATATCGAAACACCCGTTTTTTCCGCCCAAAAGCAAGCAAAATCGGGCATTTTTTTAGGATCGTTGGGGATAACACAATACGGTTACCCACAAACTCTGTGGAAAACTGTGTTAGCAAGGTAAGGACACACGGCTGGAAGGCTTGGTATTACTGAACTTGCGCATCTTGAAGGGATTTTGATCAGGTGAGTGCACTCCCGACCAGAATGAAACAGAAAAAAACCTCAGCCGTACACTGGAACAGTGACGGCTGAGGTTTTTAGTAAGTTGACGCTGAAGGCTAATTAATCCACAAGCACAATATCTTTTGCGATTAACAACGTCGCGTCACCGCCCCCGCTAACGCTATGAGTATATGTGACATAGCCACCATCGGTAGCGCCTTCCGTCCACTCGTTCGTGTTTAGATACACCGAATCCTCTGTGCTACCGTCAATCTTCAGCACGTTGCGGTCATCGGTCATATCCAGCACGTCCTGAGCGCTCAACCCGTCACTTACTCCGCCGATCGTATTGGCCCCATTGATACCGAGACCAATCGCTTCGATGTTGTCCAGGTTAGTCACCAAGTCACTTGTGCTCAGGCTTTCACTAAAGCGTAGCTGGATGGTGTCATCGCCTCCTCGGCCATCAATTAACTGCCCAGTCCAAAGCAAATCGTCGTTTCCAGCGGTTCCAAATTGCTCAGTCACCGTCATGGTAATTTCTTCCCAACCGGTCCAGTTAGAAGGCGTTTCAGGCACGGCGCTTTCTACAGTCTGCCCTCGTACCTCGACGGTACCCAAAGCATTTTTTGCCTGCACAAAACCAAGCCCATCCGCTTGCGCCGACGACAACCCACTGATGGTGTATGTGTCTGCACCCGCATTATAAGCGACAGCAACCGAACTGCTGCCATCGCTGATCAGCGTTTGCTCAATGTAGAACGCAGCATTCTCACCCAACCCACGGAACTCCAAAGTGAGCGATTCGGTGGATTGATCCTGGTAACTTCCCGCATCCGGCCCGACCTTGGTGGAATCCAGAAACTCCTGATTCAGGTTTAATGGAATGATATTGCCTTCATCCCCGAAACTCGGGGTTGGGTCCAGCGTCACGCCATTCGCAACCGCCTCCACCGTTAGCGCAAAGCTTTCTTCACTGACCGTGTTGACTTGCCCACCTTCGCCAGAAATCACCTGCAAGCGCATGTCTGACAAGGTCCCGCTCCAGTATTGCGGTGGCATAATGGCGACGTAAGGAGGAATCTGGCCATTTCCAAGTAGCCAGCTGTTGGTAACGCCATCCCCGCCTGCATTGTTCGACAGACTCGCTAATGTCGCATCGTTGGCATCGTTGCCCACGTATACCAAAAAGTCATTTGGCAGATTAGCTAGCAGAACTGTGCCAACACTTTCTGAGCCATCGTCATCGACCAGACCACCGTCAGTAACGTTCAGTTTGATGAGATTGGATTTATCGGCCGCAACCTGTTGCTCAGGATTCTCATTGCCCGTTGCATCGGCCACAGCAAAATCGTATCCGCTGTTTGCGGGTTTGATCGTGGCCACCGACGTGCCTTGTCCAAAGATCGATGTTGCGGCGCCAGTTTCCTGACTTTCGATCCAGCTGTTGATCGTCACCGAGCCGTCAGCATGACTGCCGTTCGCCCGATACCGAACGTCAACCGCAGTATTCGGTGTCACCCCATTCAACACATAGTAAGTACCATCCGGTAAGCCTAACGAGGATTTACCCGACACCGCCTCAGAAATCAACGGGTCACCATTTGCATCGAGCAACGTGCCTCCACCGTTCACGTCGCTATCATCGAGCTGCAAATAAAGCTTACCGTCCACTAAGGCCCAATCACCCGCATCAGCCGCATTGCCAACATCAAAGGTGAACACCAGGTCACTGCCTTCGTTTACATCTGGCGCCGTGACGGCCACATCGGGCTCATCACTGACGGGAACAACCTGCTGCGACAAATTTAAATTTGCATCCGATCGATTGCCACTAGGCACGAATGTGGTCAGTGTTGCCGTGAATTCAAACGGACCGTCGGTTCCGTTCCAATCTTCAGGTGGTGTAACACCGATGCTATCAAGCAAGGCTTGCAACTGGGTGTTTCCACCCTGCCCTGACGCTGTCCAGACAGTCGAGCCGCCCACGACGGTCGCGGTCATTCCCGTAATTGACGCACCTGCGGGTAGTCCACTCAAGGTGACTGTAAACCCGTTATCAGTGACTCCATCTTGAATCTGACCTGTTACGGCTTCGCTCAGATTAAAGACGGTGTCTTCTGTCGGCTCATAATTGTTGTCAAGCCACTCAATTATTTCAGCCGGCTGGTCACCACCCGGCCCGGCATAACTGGTAGACACAAAAATCGATTCGCTGTCAGTTTCCAGCTGCTGGTTCCCTGCATCCTCGGTCGTTACTGTGATGTTGATTTCATGATTGGTTAAGTTGCCAGCGCTACTTTGGAACTTGAGAGTGAGCTGCTCGCTTAGCTCACCACTAAACGCTTTGTTGGTGATGAAAAGCCACTGGTCATTGCCAATGTAATCCGCACCCTCTACCACAACACCCTGTGGAACCTGACTCAACAGAATGCGAGTGAGCACCTCGCTGCCATCGTAGTCAGCGGCATTGTTACCAATGCTCAGGTCTACGGTTTCGGTGCCTGGATTACTTAAGCTGATATTTTGCCCGGCATTGACGGTTAAGGTTGGCGCGTCGGTCACCGGATTCACGGTTACCGTGTAGATCTCGTCGGTCTTGTCAGCTGCGTTTTCAGTGACATCTGCTACCGTAGCATCTGCTGCAGGGTCCGTTACTTCATAACGCACACCAAAACTCACATTGCCATGCCAGTTTTCGCTGCCTTCCACGTAAATATTGTTAATGGCTACGCCCGTGAGTTTGTACCATCCACCGTCTTTGATTACGCCGGGTTCGCCGCCCACCAGCGTCGCGCCATTGGCACCGTATGTGAGAGTAAAATTGGCCTGGTTGTCCACATCGGCCGCTTTGATCCAAACGGAGCTGATGATTTCATCGATATCTCCGTTTTGGTGCTTCACACCGAAGTCCAGCCGTGCGCTTTCATCTTCGTTTAGCGACGTGCTGGTCACCATCGCTGCCTCAGGCGACGGGGTTACCTTCACACTTACGGCGTGTTGGTCCGTTCGGGAATCACCGTCGTTTTCAGTGATTATGCTGAATAGGGTAAATTCCGCCGTACCATTGAAATTCGCCGGCGTGGTGATTTTGACAGAGTTGAGATCCGCTGCTGCAAAGCTCCACTGTCCGTTGCCAACAAATGTCGCTCCTTCAACGGCGAATCCAGTCGGCAAACTACCGATTTTAAAGGTCAGAACCTCGGAACCATCATCATCGGTCAGGCCAGTTTTATTCAGCAGTTCACTTAGCATCACTCCGCCATTGGCATCGAGCGTCGCCTCTTCAAAATTCTGATCAGCAACGGGTTTTACCTCGATGTCTGCTGGGTCAGCTACGCCCTTCGGTGCGACCTTGATAGTGAGATCAATATTCGCAGATGCATTTTCTTCGATATCCCCATTATCAAGTTCGAGCTTGTCGACGGTTTTTACGCCAATTTGCAGATCAAACGGTGTGTTGGAATCTTGTGGCGAAGTAATGGTCATGTTTCCGCCTTCGACCGGATCAAACTCCTCTATCGCCACTTTCCAAGTGCCATTACCGTTGTCAATAATATTTATATTTGATGGCAACCCGGTCGCACCCGGTTTTAGCGAGACACCGTCGTATACGATTTCCGCCCCATTCGGAACGGCATCGATCGTTACGATAAAGGTTTCTGAAGAGTCCGAACTGCTCGGCCGGATGGCCAAGTTCATGGTGTCATCTTCGTTGCCAGTGACACGAGCGGTGACCGTGGATGTCGGCGTATCGGCAACCGGTTTAATCAAAACATTGGTTAGTTCCGCATTGCCACTGATGGCTTCGACCACCGTACCGTCATTAGGATCAGTATCGCGGGTCAAAGTCTGCACCAACACTTTGAACTGCCCGGAAAACTCGGGGGGCGCCAAAAATTGCAGCGTGTCGAGGTACTCGACCGGCACTTCAATGGCATCCCCGCCAAAGATCTGCGTAACCCAGTCTCCGCCTGCATCTGTAGTGTCACCATTGGTCGAATATCGGAACTGGCTACCTAAAGTACCGGTTTGTACGCCGTTCCCATCCACCAGTTCGGGCATCAGTAGCGCGAACGTCTCTTCTGAGCTGTCTTGGTCTTCATTCGACCAGTTGTCCTTGAGGCTAAACCCACTCTCTGTGCCCAATGTGAACCACTGATCTTCACTTCCCGGTGTCGTGTAATCGCGCCCGTTGGTCATGGTGACATCATTGAAACCGTCACTATTGGAGTCGGTATCAGTCCGTTCGGCTACTGGAGCAACGGTGATGCCAACGGCTAATGACGGCACCTCCGCGCTGGTGACCGTTTTCGTATCCGAATCGCTGCCGTTCGTATCTGTGGTCGTCACCGATAACTCGATGGTGGCATCAGCACTGCTATGCGCTGGTGGGGTAATGGTGAAGCTATCGAGCACTGCTTCGCGTTGCCCCTCAGTCAAAACGGTGCCAGCGCCAGAATCATCATTGAAAGTAATTGTGTAGGTTCCACTAATGCCATCACCACTAGTGCTCCAACCTGCGCTTGAAGCTGGCGGCGACACCTCCCACCCTGCAGGCACACCAAAGGAAACGGAGTTAATCACCTCAGAGCCGGTGCCAGTGTCTGTCACGGCCACATTCTCAAGAAAGCTGACCGGAGTATCTTCTTGCGTGCTGACATCGCCTGCTTGCACATCTCCGGCAACAGGTGTCACCTTGAGGTTAAGATCAATACTGTTGTTGGTAGTGTTCGCTTCAGCGATTCCATCTACAGGCCCTGCCTGGTTCAGGTAACCATCGGCATCCTTATCCTGCGCATTGATCGTCACCTTGATGCCATTCAGATCCCCACTGAAATCACCCACCCCACCAACGGTAATATTGGGGAAGCTGCTGATATCACCCGTCTGGCCATTCGTTCCGGATTTGTCATTGATGGTGACGCTGTTACCGTTTGCCACTTGCTGGCCGTTCACCAAAATGGCTTGCCCCGTGGTATTTTCGAGGGTAATCGAGCGCACCTCCGAGTCATCCAGATCCTCAAAACTGGCACTGAGGATGTTTTTCAAGTTAAAGGTAGTGTCTTCTTTAATCGTGACGGTAGCCTCTGTATTGCCATCTGTGCCGCCGTAACTCACCCCATCTCCGGTGGTTTTGCTGGTATCAAACACCAGCTCGGCATCATCGGTGACAGCCTGCACCTTAACAGCCACGCTGATATTGGATGTGGCACCCGCCACGCCGGCCAATTTGTTACCGGAGGCATCCACCTCAAAGCTGGTCACCGCCATATTGACGGTAAAGTTTTCGCTCGCGTGTAGCGGTGGCTTTACTGTCATCGCCTCGAAATCGGCCTTGGACATGGTGAGGCCGGAAATCAGGCCATTGATATGCTGACCATCATTGAGTGCGATGGTCACGCTGCCGCTGGCATCAACCGTGTAGCTGGAGCTACCATAGGTCAACAGGGCCCCCTCGGGCAGGCCGCTCAAGGTGATTTCGCCCAACCGTTCCGGGTTATCGCCATCATCGACACCGTTCTGATCCGTATTATCGGCGATCACGGGTGCATTCAGGCCAAGGGCTACAGCGGTATCTTCCTCAGTACCTATCTCGGTTGCGTCGACGCTGAGCGTAGGCGCATCGGCAACGGGTGTCACGGTCACCGTGACCGTGTAGGTTTTCTCTTCGTCATCAGTGGTCGTGGTATACGTAAACGTATCCTCTCCACTGTAGTTTCCTTTAGGCACATAAGTAATGGTGCCTAAAGGATTTACAGTGGCTGTGCCATGGGCTGGCGCGACCGTACCGCCGGAGCCATCGCCAATAACCGTGTTGCTTCCCGTCGCATCAGCATTAGTGTTAAACGTATTATTTAAGCTGTCTTCCTGCACAGCCACCAATTGCGCCTGATTCGGATCAGGAGCATCATCCATGACGGTTATGGTGAAGTCGGTTTCCAAAGGATCTCCGTCGCCGTCAGTCACCCGAACATGCTCAAACTGAAGATCCAATCCACTCACGGAATCACCGAATCTATTAAGGTGATCAATAGGCTTGCTTAGCGTGAACAGATAGCCCGGTGCCCCGGTGGCATCAGTGATCTGTACGGTAAACACAGGGTCATTTGCGCCGCCACTCTGCGTGTAACCAGTAAGAGTGTGACCATCACCGCTAACCAAATAAAGTACGTCTTCGCCACCGGACTGCAGGCCAATAGCCGTCAAACCGGCCGTTGTTGAATCACTTGATCCCTGAGTAAATTCAACGTTGCCCGCACTGTCCGTTCCGAAATCCACATTCAGACTGTTACCAATCTGAGTCTTACTGGCGTCTTCTCCCTGACTACCTCTTGCCAAATAGGCCTCATCAACCAATCCGTCAGCCGGAGCTGCGGTGATGGACGGGCCATCATCCTTAAAGCTGAACTTACCGCCCACATTTACCGACTGACTGGCGGCATCCCCATCACCATCGGTGGCGGTCGCAACCAGTTGAACCGTTCCGTCCGCCAAACTAAGCAGATCGTTTTGATCTGATTGGTTCGGGTGCTTCAGCGCCCGGCTCTGAGTCAACGTTGCCGCACCGGTGGTTGGGTCAATGACGATACGGAAGGCTTCAGTTCCACTGGCGTTGTTACCAACGCGCCCCACGACATCCGTACCATCCATAAACAGATAAATATCGGTGCTACTGGTAGTGTCAGTCACACCACTGGCGGTGCCATTCGTTACGTTCAGGCTGTAAACGGTGCCTTCCGTGATGGCCGCGCCATCGGCGCCGTAGTTAATATCGAATACGCCGCTAACAAAGTCCGCATCGGTAGCGCTCACACTGCCTGCCGCAAAGTTGCTTTCATCTACCGTGACGCTACCCGGCGAGGTGCCACTTATGGCAACCAGCGGTGCATCGTCCGCAATTGTGATGGTCACGGTGTTGGTCACCGTGTTGCCGTATTGGTCTTTGGCCGTGTAGCTGAAGGTGTCAGTCTCAGGCCCTGCACCATCTGCGGTAGCTTGGCTCAGGGTGTAGTCGAAGGTGCCATCTGTCTTGATCGTCCAGGAACCCAAAGTAGTACTGCCACTTTGAGCCTCGGTCACGGTCCACCCCGGCTGCAGGTTCAGGTTGCCACCGGAGATGCTTTCACTATCGGCAGCCGCCTCGGTGCCATTCGCCAGGCCGGCTTCATCTACGTTGCCGGTGGTTTTCACCTGTGTGCCGGTGACATCGGCCACGTTGATGGTGAGTGTGGTTTCCACCAGGTCACCGTCATTGTCTTTGACGGTGTAGGTGAACACATCTTGCGCGTCACTGGTTACCACATTGGCGGTAGATACGTAGGTGTAGCTGCCATCGGAATTCAGGGTCAACGTGCCGTATGTTCCGGCGATTGCCTGCCCCACATTGGCATTTTCTGCTGCTGCGCCTGCACCTGCAACAACACCCACCACGGCATTGCCATTGTTAGTCCAGCCATCAGCACCGGCGGTGTCGTTGCTTAACACGCCACTGGAGGCGTCCACGTTCAGGGTGGCGCCCTCGGTCACATCGCCGAAATCAACCCTAGCGACTGGCTTATCGTCCACAATGCTGATGACCAGATTGCTGGCCGGTGCGGAATCGCCGTCGGCATCGATGACTACAAGCGCGAAATCGGCGCTGGTGTTATCGCCGTTGGTCTCTGCTGGCAGAGTAAAGCTGTAATAGATTGTGCCTTCGCCGGTGGTGACGTTGTGCTCGTATCGCGCGGTCAGACCGTCAGCAAAGGTTTGGTCACTGGTGGTCAGCGTATGATTACCCAGCGTAATCGGGTCCGTGCTGTTCAAACCATCTTTTGCCGTGAAGCTGATGGTGCCGCTGACGGTTTCCTTTCTGGTGGCGGCTTCGGTACCGTCGTTCAGCCCGGACTCATAAACGGCGGTCATCGCGCCACCCGCAGCCGGTACGGATGTGGTTGGCGTGTTGTCGGCAATATCAATGGTCAGCGTAGCAGTGGAGGAGTCGGCATCACCGTCGCTCAAGGTGTAGGTAAAGACATCCTGAACGCCACCCTCGCTGCCGGGATTGCGGGCATAGGTGTATGAACCATCGGAATGGATGGTCAGCTTGCCGTAGGTGCCATCAACGGTTTGTGTACCGATGCTCGGTACGGCAGTCGCAGTGCCGGTGGTGCCGCTCAGAATGGCTGTAACACTGGAGCCATCGGCACCCTGGGTGTCATTGCTAACGACATTACCGGTGATGTCTTCAATGCTGCCTGCGGGGACGGAATCGCTGTCATTCACTGCAGTCGGCGCGTCATCTTCCACCCGCACCGTCAGGGTGCCGTTGGTGGTGGCATCGCCCGCGTCGGTCACGCTCAGCGGAACATCCAGAGTCAGCGCTGCATCTTCGGCACCGCTGTGGGTCTGCTCGCTGGTCAGAGTATAGGTGTAGTCGAGGGTGCCACCCGTCGGCACGCCGCCCACGGTGCTGCTTGCGGTAAAGCCGGTCAGCACCAGAGTGCCGCCCGCCACGGCAATCGCCGCCGACGGAGCAGTGGCACTCAGGGCATTCAGCTCGGCCAGAGTAAAGCTCTGGCCGCCGACGGTGATGCTCTGCAAGCCATCCGCCGCTGTAATCGTGAGGGTACCGTTCGCCGCTTCACTGTTGCTGGCCGCATCGGTGCCGTCTGTCAGACCACTTTCCTTGACGGTGATATGACCATCCACTCCGGCGGTAGTGTCGTCAGCCACAATGCTCGGCGTGCCATCGGTTTTTCCATCGATGGTGAGCGTGATTGTGGTCGTGCTCCAGTCACCGTCTGCATCCTTGATGGTGTAGCTGAAAGTTTCGGTGAGCGTCTCACCGTCCTTCAGTGCATTCACAGCGGCATTGTCGTCATCCAGGGTATAGCTGTAGCTACCGTCGGCGTTCAACACCAGGGTGCCGTAATCACCGGCCACGCCGGTGCCACCCACGTTGCCACTTTGCTCTGCCGTGGCGCTGCCTTTGCTCACGCCGGTGACGTTCGTCGTATCGGCACCGATGGCATCCTGGCCACTGCCTGCGTCAGTGATCACGTTGCCTTCCAGCACCGCGCCGTCTTCGGTGACGGTGCCGGCATCGGCGTTCGCTACCGGGGCGGTGTCGGTGATCAGAATATCCAGCGCATCGCTGGAGGTCACATCCGCATTATCGGTCACCGTGATGGTGAAGCTGTCACTCACGCTGTTATCACCCGCGCTGTGATCCTTGGCGGTGCCCGACTGCTGGTATTCGTAAGTGATCTCGCCCGTGTTGGCGTTATAGCCAGTCAGAGTCAAGGTGCCTTCACTGCCGGTGACCGTCTGGGGCGTGGTGTTCAGCGCTGCCAATTCGGCTGGTGTCAGCGTTGTGCTACCCACCTGCACGTTCTTGAGGCCATCCGGTGCCGTCACCGCGAAGCTACCGGTGATCGAGTCGGTCGCGTCTTCGGCAATGCTGTGTTCACCCGCCTCCGCGCCGTTGTTGTCGGCGATGGTCACGCTTGGATCACCATCGGTGTTGCCGTTGATAGTAATCGTAATCGTCGCGGTGGACTGATCCCCGTCTCCGTCGGTCAGGGTGTAGCTGAAGGTATCAGCCAGCGTGTCGTTATCTTTCAGGGCATTGACGTTTGGGTTGCTGTTATCCAGCTGATAGGTGTAGCTGCCGTTGGCTTGCAGGATCAGCGTGCCATACTGGCCGCTGATCGCCGTGGCCAGGTTGCCATCGGCAACATGGCTGCCCGCAGCAACCGTGCCCGCCTGGGCACCTGTAACGGTCGCGCCGTCAGCTCCTTGGGTATCCGCAGAGTCACCCGCAGCCACGCCACCAACGAGTATGTTACCGCTCACCGGGTTCGGTGTGCCATCTTCGGTAATGCTGTGGGTATCGTCCTGCGCCACCGGTACGTCATCCACGATGCTGATGGTCACGGTGTTGGTGACCGTGTTGCCATCGGCATCCTGAGTGGTGTACTCGAAGCTGTCGGTAACCGCATCGCCAGAGGTGGTATCGGTCAACGTGTAGGTGTAGTTGCCGTCTTTATCGATGCTGAACTCGCCGTGCTCGGTAGACACGTTGGTCTGAGGCACCGCTTCCACACCGGCCGGCAAGGTCACCGTGCCGCTGGCTATCTGGCTGTCATCACCTGCGGTGGAGCCACCGGTGAGACCACTTTCGTTCACACTTTCCGTGATCGGCGTTTCAGCCAGGCTGACATCGGCTACGTTGATGGTCAGCGTCGCGGTGTTTTCGTCACCATCACCATCGCGCACGGTGTAGGTGAACACGTCTTGCTCGTCGCCGGTAACCGCATCGGCGGTGGAGACATACTCGTAGCTGCCATCGGCGTTCAGGGTCAGGTAGCCGTACTGGCCATCAATGCGGCCAGCCACGCCGCCGCTGGACGCAGTGCCGGTATTTCCGGCCGCCACCCCCACCACGGCACCTGCCGTGGCCCAGCCATCGGCACCGGCGGTGTCGTTGCTCAGCACACCATCGGTGGCCGTTACGGTCAGGGTTGCGCCTTCGGTGACGTTACCGGTGTCGGCGAACGCCTGCGGCTCGTCGTCTTCCACCCGCACCGTCAGGGTGCCATTGGTGGTGGCGTTGCCCGCGCCGGTCACGCTCAGCGGAATATCCAGCATGAGCGCGTCATCGTTGGCCCCGTTGTGCGCCTGCTCGCCCGTCAGGGTGTAGGTGTAGTCGAGAGCGCCTGCCGTCGGCACGCCCCCTACCGAGCTACTGGAGGTAAAGCCGGTCAGTTCCAGAGTGCCGCCATCCACCGCAACCGTTTGTGGTGTTGTCGCCAACGCATTCAGCTGCGCGAGGGTAAAACTCTCGCCACCCACGGTAATGCTCTGCAAGCCATCCGCCGCCGTAATCGTGAGGGTACCGTTCGCCGCTTCACTGTTGCTCGCCGCATCGGTGCCGTCCGTCAGGCCACTTTCTTTCACGGTAATGCGGCCATCCACGCCGGCGCCATTTTCATCATTGGCCACGATGGCTGGGGTGCCATCGGTGTTGCCGTTGATGGTGATATCCAGCTGGGCAGTTGCTGTATCTCCGTCCCCATCCTTCAGGATGTAGGTGAAGCTTTCGGCTAGGCTAGCGCCGGTTTTAAGCGCATTAACATCCGCATTATTGTTGTCCAGCTCGTAACTGTACGAGCCGCCCGGGCTGATGGTCAGCGTACCGAACTCGCCGTCAATCACCAGATTACCGTTCAGGTCAGTGGTCGAGGTATTTGCGCCCACATTGTCACTAACAATGGCACTGACGGTCGCGCTATCGGCGCCCACGGTATCCGCGGCGTCGTTAGCGGAGGCGTTGCCACCGCCAATCACGTTGCCACTGGCCGCCACGTTGCTGTCTTCGGTGATGCTGTTGGCATCATCAGCCGCGGTCGGCGCATCGTCGACGATCTTGATTCCGAGATTCTGCGTCGCGGTTTCACCGTCTTCATCCTTGGCCGTGATGCCAAAGCTGTCGCTGACATCGGTCGCATCGACGGACGGTGCGTTCTTCAGGGTGTATTCGTAGTCGACGGTGATGGTGCCATCTGCCGCCTGGTTATACCCGTTCAGCACCAGGTCACCGTACTGGGTGGTGACCGTCTGGTTTGTTGTGCCGAGGTTTTCGACCTGAGCCTTGGTCAACACCAGGCTGGCCGGATCACCGTTCGCATCGGTGTAGGCAATGGTGACCGCATCGGTATCCGCCAAACCGTCCAGCGCCTTCAAGGTAAAGCTGGACGCAACTTGGGTGTCGGCCGCGTTCGGGCTGGAGCCGCCGGTCAGTCCACTCTCGAAGACCACCTGATCGCTGGTGTCGCCATCCGGTGTGGTCGCGCTGGTGTCCACCGGCACGTCCAGTGTCACACCGTCGTTGGTACCGTTGATGGTGATCACAAGATCGGCACTGGCCGTGTCTGTGTCGCCATCGGTCAAGGTGTAGTTAAAGATGTCGGTCAGCGTTTGATTTTCACTCAAACCCTGAACGGCGAGGTTGCTGTTATCCAGCGCGTAGGTGTAGGAGCCGTCCGGGTTGATAGTCAGCGTGCCGAACTCGCCCTCAATTACCAGATTACCATTGAGGTCGGTCGTCGAGGCATTAGCGCCCACATTGTCGCTAACGATGGCACTGACAATTGCGCCATCCGCGCCCACTGTGTCAGCAACATCGTTGGTGGAGGCATTGCTGCCTCCAATCACATTACCGGTTACCGAAGCTATATCTTCAGCGATGGCATTCGCATCGTCGGCTGCGGTCGGCGCATCATCGACCACTTTGATGCCCAGCGTTTGGTTGTCGGTATCGCCGTTGCGATCGGTTACCGTGATGGCAATGTTGTCCCGGGTATCGTCACCGGCAACTTGCGGCGCACGCTCCAGAGTGTAGTTGTAATCAATCGTGATGGTGCCGTCGGCTGCTTGGCTGTAACCATTGAGCACCCATTCACCGTATTGGGTGTCCATCGTCTGGTTTTGAGTCGCCAGCGCTTCAACCTGCGCCTTGCTCAGTGAGAGCGTGCGCGCCTCGCCGTTCACGTTGGTGTACGCCAGCGTCACACCACCGTCGGCCGCCAGGCCATCCAGCGCCGTGAGGGTAAAGCTGGAGTCGACCTGGGTATCGGCTGCGCTCGGGTTCGAGCCATCGACCAAGCCGCTTTCAAAGACGACGTGATCAGTGTTGTCGCCATCCTGCGTGGTCGCGGCGGTGTCCGCCGGTACCGTGACGGTCACGCCATCATCGGCGCCGTTGATGGTCAGATCCAGGATCGCGTCCGCGGTATCCCCATCGCCATCGGTCAGGGTGTAGGTGAACGTCTCGCTCAGGCTTTCGGTAGCCAGCAGGCCCTGTACGTTCAGGTTGTTGTTATTCAGCACATAGTCGTAACTGCCATCGGCCTTGATGGTCAGGGTGCCGTACTCACCGTCAATCACTAGGTCGCCATCAGCATTGGTGCTGGGCATATTGCCGTTAACATTGTTGCTGACAATGGCGGTCACGGTAGCGCCATCGGCGCCCACGGTATCCGCGGCATCGTTGGCGGAGGCACTCGCGCCGCCAATCACGTTGCCGCTAGCCGCCACAGTGCTGTCTTCGGTGATGTTGTTGGCGTCATCCTCTGCAAGCGGGGCGGTATCGGTGATCAGAATATCCAGCGCGTCGCTGGACGTGACATCGGCATTGTCGGTCACCGTGATGGTGAAGCTGTCACTCACGCTGTTATCACCTGCGCTGTGATCCTTGGCGGTGCCCGACTGCAGGTATTCGTAGGTGATCTCGCCCGTGTTGGCGTTATAGCCGGTCAGGGTCAACGTGCCCTCTGTACCGTTCACGGTAACAGGGGTGGTCTGTGACAACCCGGCCAGATCCGCCGGTGTCAGAGTTGTGCTACCTACCTGTACGCTCTTGAGGCCATCCGGTGCCGTCACCGTGAAGCTACCGGTGATAGGGCTGGCCGCGTTCTCGGCAATGCTGTGCTCGCCAAGCTCGGCGCCGTTGTTGTCGGAGATGGTTACGGCGGGCGCACCATCGGTGTTGCCGTTGATGGTGATGGTGATCGTCGCGGTGGACTGATCCCCGTCTCCGTCGGTCAGGGTGTAGCTGAAGGTATCAGCCAGCGTGTCGTTATCTTTCAGGGCATTGACCGCTGGGTTGCTGTTATCCAGCTGATAGGTGTAGCTGCCGTTGGCTTGCAGAATCAGCGTACCGTACTGGCCGCTGATGGCCGTGGCCAGGTTGCCGTCGGCGACCGGGCCAGCAACGCTGCCCGCCTGGGCTCCGGTCACTTCGGCACCGTCAGCGCCTTGGGTATCCGCTGCATCACCGGCGGCCACGCCGCCGATCAACACGTTGCCACTCACCGGATTCGGTGTCGCATCTTCAGTAATGCTGTGGGTATCGTCCTGCGCAACCGGTACGTCGTCCACAATGCTGATGGTTACAGTGTTGGTGACTGTGTTGCCATCGGCATCCTGGGTGGTGTATTCAAAACTGTCGGTAACGGCATCACCCGAGGTGGTGTCCGTCAGCGTGTAGGTATAGCTGCCATCTTTATCGATGCTGAACTCACCGTGCTCAGTGCTGACATTGGTCTGCGGCACCGCTTCCACTCCAGCCGGCAAGGTCACCGTGCCGGTGGCAATCTGGCTGTCATCACCCGACGTCGAACCGCCTGCCAGACCGCTTTCGTTCACACTTTCGGTGATCGGGGTTTCAGCC
>NZ_JAILWZ010000009.1:0-334230 GCF_019916045.1 Marinobacter sp. AL4B | reverse complement strand
TGATCCCATCCCGAACTCAGAAGTGAAACAAGCCTGCGCCGATGGTAGTGTGGCACTTGCCCATGTGAGAGTAGGTCATCGTCAGACTCTTAATACCAAAAACCCCAGCTTCGTACGAGGCTGGGGTTTTTTCATTTCTGGGTGTCAGTCATAAGCTACTTCCAGTGTAAATAACCTCCCAGCCAGCCCGGGCTGCTGTTCTGGTGATTCAATGGTAGCGCACCGCCGTCGTCAATGGCGATGCACAGGGACCGAGCTTCGCTGTGGCCTGAATCACCTCAGTTGAACCATTCCTCGCTTACTGTGTTTGTTTCAGTAGCTTGTTCACCAGTGCTCTTAAAGCGGCTGGCTTAACGGGTTTATACAGAATCTGATAACCGCGATTAATCGCGTCTTCACGAACTTCTGGTGCCATATACCCGGTAATAAGTATTCCTGGGATCTGGGTTCCAAGCTCCGTTCGCACATTGTCCATCGCATCAAGACCGTTCTGGTTGTCATCGAGTTGGTAGTCGGCGAGGATGATATTCGGCTTGCGTCCTTCTAGTTTTTTTAGCGCCGTTTTCAAGCTCTCCGCAGCTGTAACATCACACTTCCAGTTACCCAACAGAGCAACCATGCCTTGCAGTATGGCAGAATCGTTGTCAATGCAGAGCACGTGCAGGCCTCCAAGGCTGGAAACGCGCCGTGATACTGGTTGGCTACGGCTTATCTCGGTGTGTGTTTTCTCCGCAGCAGTAAGGGGGACCGTTATGCCGAAAACGCTGCCTTTCCCCTGTGTTGATAGCACCGTTACCGGGTGATTAAGCATGCCGCTGATACGATCAACGATGGCTAGGCCTAATCCCAGTCCTTTTTTGTCTTGTCCATGCTGGAACCGACGAAACTCTTCAAAAATGTGGGTTAATTGATCCTCGGACATTCCGGGACCGGTGTCCCAAATCTCGATCCTGAGGTAGCCCCTTAGGCGGCGGCACCCCATTAGAATTCGGCCGCTATCGCAATACCTGATCGCATTAGACAGGAAGTTCTGAACGACCCGCCTGAGTAACTTTGCATCAGACCGAACCCAAGCCGAACTGGGCACCACATTGAGTTCGAGACCTTGGTCTTTGGCAATAGCAGAAAACTCGGTCGCAAGATGGCTCAGAAGGTCATTTACCGGAAACACGGTAATGTCGGGTTCCAAGGCGCCCGCATCGAGTTTTGATATGTCCAGCAACGTACTAATGATTTCTTCCGCAGCGCCCAGGGAGCTGTCGATGTGCTGAATCAGTTCGGACGTTTCGCCGTTTACCGCTTTTCCTGATAGGGCAGAGGTGAATAATCGAGCGGCATTTAGGGGTTGCAACAAATCGTGGCTGGCTGCGGCCAGAAAACGCGTCTTACTTTGGTTAGCCTGCTCTGCAACGGACTTGGCTTTGAGCATTTGCTCGTTAATTACTTGCAGTTCTTGTGTCCGTTCACGAACGCGCTGCTCGAGATAGATATTGGTTTCTTTTAGCGCCTGCTCGGTACGTCGCATTGGCGTGATGTCTTGGAAGGTCGTTACATAGCCGCCACCGGGGATGGGGCTGCCATCGATACGTATAACGGTGCCATCCGGGCGTTGACGCTCGTACGACATGGGTTCGCCTGCCCGCATACTGGTACAACGGCCCTCTATGATTTCATCAATACGACGAGCGGATAGGTTAGCGTTCATTAAGTTATAGCGTATCAGGTCTTCGACCGGACGACCGACCCTTATATAGCCTTTGGGGTAGCTGAAAAGCTCTTGGTAGCGTTGATTCCAGACAACTAATTGTTGCTGGTGATTGACGACTGACACACCCAAGCTGATGTTTTCTATGGCTGATTGCAGAAGTTCGCGGCTGAAGGTCATCGCCTGGGACGCTTCGTCCACGATGCTGACAACGTCTTCAATCTGCATGTCACGGCCGGTCAGGGTCGATTCAAGTACAACCCTAGCGGTGGATGCCCCAATAACCGAAGCCAGCTGTCGTTCAATGTATTTCCGCAGGTGGGTAGATGCTTCCCGGTGAGGGTAAAGTCGAATTGCGTTTCGGCGCTCGTAATTATGGAACACGCTTTCCGAGCGTTCCTCCCCCATAAAACGATCCGTCAGTGCCTGAAGGTCAGACACCAGCACTTCACCCTGCCAGCTGTGGTTGGCGGGGTTGTCATGTCGGGGATCAAATTCCTGGAAGAATGCGGCAAGCTGAATTTTTTCCCGAATACGTTGGCGGGTTATCACAGATAACAGTAAATAGGCTGCTGTATTGATTCCTAGACTCCACAGTATGCCGTGGGTCATCTGATCGAGTTCTGAACCAAATAGGGCTGTTGGCCGTGTCCAGCTCCAACCGAACAGGCCGTTGTTGATTAGTCCATCATCTATCCAGCCTGTAGAAACCAGTGCCGGTAATAGCAGGGTGTAACACCAAACGGAGAAGCCCAGGCCAAGCCCCCAGATAGCGCCTGTCGCATTACCTTGTCGCCATAGAATGCCACCGACTAGAGCGGGGCCGAACTGTGCGGCGGCGGCGAAAGATAGCAGCCCGAAAGCGGTCAGGCTGTAGTCTTGTCCCGCCATGCGATAAAAACCGTAGGCGGTTAACAAAACGACGAAGATAGCGACGCGCCGAATGGTTAGTAGCAGGTAGCTCAAGTCCGCTCGACGGTTCATCCTCGGTCTGAAGAATTTTAGAAGCCCGGGCATGATGATTTCGTTGCTTACCATCGTGGATATGGCAACCGAGCAGACAATCACCATCGCCGCTGCTGCAGAACCGCCTCCAAGAAAGGCGAGTATCGCAAGCCACTGCTGGCCGGCCATTATTGGCAGTTGCAGGATCACAACGTCGGGATTGGTACCCAGGCTGTCTGCATATAAAAGACCTGCTGCGGCAATCGGGATAACGAATGCGGTTGCGATGATCAAATACACCGGCATAGCCCATCGGGCAACATCGAAGTCTCGATGATCTGCGTTCTCAACCACCATGACGTGGAATTGCCGTGGCAGACAGATAATCGCCAGCATGGCTACCAGCGTTTGGGTGATGAACGCTGGTGCATCGAAGCTGCCGGTCGTGAGCGTTCCGATTAAGTCTGCATCGGCGGCTTTTTGGAATAAGTCGCCGAATCCATTAAACAATCCGTAGCCAACGAATAGCCCGACGGCGATGAACGCAACCAATTTAATCAACGATTCGAAGGCAATCGCCTGAATCATGCCTCGGTGATGTTCGGTAGATTCCAGGTGCCGGGTTCCAAATAGAACAGTAAATACGGCGAGGGTGAGGGTGATATACCATGCGGAATCGTTCCAGATCGTGCTGAGACCAGTCAGGGGGTGGCTATTATCTGACAAAACACTGAAACCAAGAGCGATCGCTTTGAGTTGTAAGGCTATGTAGGGCACGCTGCCGATCAGTGCGACTGCAGCAACCATGGCCGCCAGCAATTGGGACTTACCATACCGTGACGCGATGAAATCGGCGATTGAGGTACTGTTGTTGCGTTTGCTGATATGAATAATTCGGCGAAGCAACGGCGCAAAAAAGAGAAAAACCAGGAGCGGGCCGAGGTAAATCGACGCAAAGCCGAAGCCTTCCTGAGTAGCACGTCCCACAGCTCCGTAAAACGTCCAGGAGGTGAAATAAACCGCCAGAGAAAGGCTGTAGATATGTGTGCGGGCCAGAGTGTGGCGGTACAGCCTCGGATGCTTGTCGCCTGCCCAGGCAATGAAAAACAGCAGTGAAATGTAGGTGATCGATATTAAGACAAGCAGCCAGGCACTAATCATGTATTGCGTCTATCCAGTCAGATCTATCAGGCGCCACACACAGTGTTAAGTAGCGGATCGTTGATGTTGAGCCGTTTAAGGTTGTCCACCCGAGGGGTTCCATCGCTTGCCAAGGGGACTAGCTCTTGAGTTTGACAGTTGATCAGATGCACACGGTGGGAAACGGCATCCGTTACTGTTTGCTCAAACCGGTACAAGGTAAAGCGAACAATCTCGGCGTTCTCCGTATCCCGGGCAATGCTTTCGACATCTACTGCTGAAAATGCAGTGACGTAAGGAAACGCAAACGTCCATGGACGGAAGAATAATTGTTCCCGTTCAGTATCAACCACCACGGCTTCATCGGGCAATAGTGTTTGTTTGTGGTCGTACCAAGTGTATTCTCCGTAAACCAGATAACTCAGCATCCCGAGCCCTGCAAAAACCGGAATAATCCATCTGGGGGCTTTCTTAGCGGTGATGGCGCGAATGCCCAGTGCAATGCCAGCAGCGCCCAGGCCGCAAATAATCGTGGCCACAAAGTTCCAAAACATAAAACGGTATCCTCAATAAAGAACGGGCTTCCTCACTTGAGGAAGCCCGTTCGGTATCAACCTGTCATTATCAGTAACAAATCAGGTTGTCATGCAGTTCAGTGATCGTGGGCTGTACCGGCACCGCGAGGGTAACGGACGCTTTCAACCAATTCCTGAATTTCTACCGGCGGTTCAGCCGTCACTTTCGATACACTGAAGGCTACCGCAAAGTTAACGATTGCACCAATTGCACCAATAGACAGAGGGGAAATCCCCAGTACCCAGTTTTCAGGGGAGTCCGTCAGGGTGTTGGTGCCCGGAATGAACAGCCAGCCTTTGTAGGTGAAAATATACACCAAGGTAAAGGTTAGGCCCGCCAGCATGCCGGAAATTGCGCCCACATTATTTACCCGCTTGGAGAAGATGCCCATCATCAACGCGGGGAACAGTGAGGCTCCTGCTATCCCGAAGGCCAGCGCCACTACTTGAGCGGCGAAACCCGGGGGATTTGCGCCTAGCCATGTGGCAACCACAATCGCGACAGCCATTGAAATTCGGGCCGCGAGCAATTCGCCTTTATCGCTGATGTTGGGGTTAAGTCGGCCTTTGATTAAATCGTGACTCACAGCAGACGATATTGCCAGTAATAACCCGGCGGCAGTAGACAGTGCTGCAGCCAAACCGCCTGCGGCAATCAAGCCAATAACCCATCCCGGCAGGTTGGCAATTTCAGGGTTCGCCAAAACTAGGATGTCGTTGTTGACGACCAGTTCGTTGCCTGCCCAGCCACGCTCGGAAGCGGTAGCGGCGAAGTCTGCATTCTTATCGTTATACAGCTGGATACGGCCATCGCTGTTTTTATCTTCGTACGAGATCAGGCCAGTTTCTTCCCAGGTGGCAATCCAGCCAGGACGCTGATCGTATTCGATTGGCTGAGCCTGAGTGCCTTCAGGATAGATGGTCGTCATCAGGTTCAAGCGAGCCATGGACGCTACGGCTGGCGCCGTCAGATAAAGCAGAGCAATGAAGACCAGCGCCCAGCCGCCGGACCAACGCGCATCCGATACTTTGGGAACTGTGAAGAAGCGGATGATGACGTGTGGTAAGCCGGCGGTACCGATCATCAGTGACAGGGTGAACAACACCATGTTCAACTTGTTATCGACATCGGCGGTGTACTGGTTGAAGCCTAGATCGGTGATGACTTGATTCAGCTTCGTCAGTAACGGCAGGCCAGATTCGGTGTGAGTAGAAAACATACCGAGACCTGGAATCGGGTTGCCAGTCAGATGAAGGGAGATAAAGACCGCCGGAATGGTGTAGGCCACGATGAGCACACAGTACTGTGCGACTTGGGTGTATGTGATGCCTTTCATGCCACCGAGTACAGCGTAGATGAAGACGACAATAGCGGCGATAATCAAACCGTTGGTTGCTTCAACTTCCAAAAAGCGAGAAAAAGCGACACCTGCGCCCGCCATCTGGCCGATGACGTAAGTAACCGACGCAACAATCAAGCAAATAACAGCCACGAGGCGTGCATTGGCACTGTAATATCGGTCACCGATGAATTCCGGAACCGTGAACTTGCCGAACTTGCGCAAGTAAGGAGCCAGTAACATGGCCAGCAAAACGTACCCGCCGGTCCAGCCCATCAAGAACGTAGAGTTGGCGTAACCACCCGCAGCAATCAGGCCGGCCATGGAGATAAAGGAAGCCGCGGACATCCAGTCGGCGCCAATCGCCATACCGTTTGTAACAGGATGGACGCCGCCACCGGCAACGTAGAAGTCGCTGGTACTGCCGGCTTTTGCCCAAATGGCAATGCCGATGTAGATGAGGAAGGAACCCCCAACGAATAGCAAATTAATCGCAAATTGGCTCATGGGTGATTACTCCTCGTGTACGCCGAATTTTTCATCGATTTTGTTCATGCGCCATGCGTAGAAGAAAATCAGAATGATGAAAGTAATGATGGAACCTTGCTGGGCGAACCAGAAGCCTAGATCGGTACCACCTACTTCAATGCCGGCAAGCATTGGGCGTAGGAGAATTGCAGCGCCATATGAAACCGAAGCCCAGACGATCAGGCTTCCGAAGATTAGGCGAAGATTGGATTTCCAGTAGTTTTCAGCGTCGTAGCTATGTCCTGACATAAGCTCACTCCCATATTGTTTTTGTAAAGCTCGGCTGGCGATCTTTTTGGGTCATGCGGTTAGAGAATTTATTATTCATAGTGTTGTTCTCTGACTTGTTGTCGTTATCGACTTTACTCGTCAATGACATTATGGATATTGGCAAATGGTCTTATTAATTCGGCTACAAAGCCGCGCCGCGTCAGGCTTTTGGGCGGAGTGGGGCGGCGCTAAAATCTTTTCATTTTCTGTAAACGTCGTTGATAACGCAGCTTTTGAGAGAGATCTTTCAGTGTTTTTACGTCTAACCGCTTGGCCGCGTTAAGGGCGATCAAGGTGAGTTCGGCGGTTACCATCGCATCAGCAGCTGCGTGATGCCGTTCACTAACTTCCAGTCCGAAAAGGTCCGACCAATGATCCAGCCCCTTGCCTTTAGGATCCGCTTTCGGGAAAAAAGCAGGCATCAGTTCTGCAACGTCCATCCAAACGTGGGAGCGTGAGTAGCCGAGTTGGACTTTTAACGTTCGTTCAAGAAACCGTTTATCAAACTCGGCGTGATAGGCCAAGATCGGATCACCGTCCATCCATTCCAGCAGGTGCAGCAACGCTTCTTTTGTTTCCTGGCCCTGTGTGAGGGCTTCCGGGCCTATACCATGAATCAGCACGGTTTCACGGATGTCTAATTCAGGACGTCGAAGAATCAGATCGAACTGATCGTCCAGATGTATCGCGCCTTTCTCAATGGCCACCGCTCCAATGGCGATCACTTCATCCTTGGCCATGTTTAAACCGGTTGTTTCGAGGTCTAGAACGATCAGGCGAGAATGGAAAAGTTTTTGCTCTCCTACCGTTTTGGGTGTTGGCAGATTTTCCGTATCGATGGTTGTATCGGCGTTGCGTTCAGGAAAAAGCCAACGTTTAAAGTTCGAAAACATAGTGATGCCAAGCTCTATAATTGGTAAGCCAGTTCCAGCTTTTGCTGGAGCCGCTGGGCCTGACGAAAAGATTCCCTCAGGATACGCCGGTCGAGAGGGTTCAGGTCGTCCGGGTCAATGTAATTGGTGAGCGGTTCGTCATTGGCTAACATGTCCTGATGGGCTCGCATCCGTATTGCTTGAATCAGGCTGTAGGACTCTTTCCATGCACCGGCATCTTTGTCATCAAAAACGCCTTTTTTGGCGAGTTCACTCAGACGCTCAAGTGTGTTGGCTGCTTTGATCCCGTTCGCTAAGGCAAACACCCGGATGGATTCAACGAAAGGTGCCAAGCCTTGGCGTTTGAGATCCAGCACTTTCTTATTGTCGTCGTTCAGATAGCGGAAAGTGCGGAACATGGTAAGGGGCGGTTTGCGCTGAAGAGCGTTACCGGCCAACATTTTCTGAAACAGTGCGTTTTTCTGAATGCGTGCCAACACCTTGCTAAACAATCGCCTGAGCGGCTCCTCCGGTCCGAAAACCGCCCGCATGTCTAAAAAGATGGAAGAATAGACCAGGTTTTGAGGTGTGGATGCGTCGATAAAACGCTGAAACCAGTCGTCCCACTCCGCTTCACTGAGGCACAGCTTGGGATTGCTGGCCATAATATTGCCTTTGCACAATGTGAAGCCGCATTGAGCCAGTTCGTCATTGACCTTGCGGGCAAACGGCAATAGCTTTCCGCGGACTTGGTCTTCGGTCATGTCGTCGGGAGTATCGAACAAGATGCCATTGTCTTGATCGGTCAGAAGGGTCTGTTCCTGACGGCCCTCGCTGCCAAAGGTCAGCCAGGTGAAGGGGATTCCTGGGTCATTTTGCTTTAGATTTAGTTCTAGTACGCGGCGCACAGTAACATCGTTTAGCGTGGTGATGATTTTGACAACCTGACCAGAATCCGCGCCGTGGGCAAGCATAGTGTCAACCAGCCTAGACACATCATGGCGCAGGCTAATTAACGTGCTTAATTGTGGAGCCGTACTGATGGTTCGAGCCAGGTGCACCAAATCGACTCGCTGTAATGAAAACAGGTCACGTTCCGAAACCACACCGATTAAACGATTATTGTCATCCACCACGCACACGTGAGCAAAATGCCGTTCAGCCATCACCATGGCCGCGTCAAAGGCATCCTCAGTGGCGAGTAAGCGGCATGGCTCTGGTGTCATCACTTGGCTGATGGGCGCGCTGAGAGAGTCCACTCCCTCGGCAATCAACATGCGCAAATCTCTGAGCGTGAAGATACCGGTAGGTTGTTGACGATCGTCAGTGACCACTATGCTGCCGACATTGTTCTCATGCATCCGGGCAACGGCTTCGTTAACCGGAAGGTCCGCCGTACAAACGATCGGTGCGCGCAGTGCGTAACGCTCGAGTGGCGTGTCCAAACTGCTGCTAGAGCCTATGGATGCCATGGCTGTGGACTGAATGCGTTGGTTTACCTGATCGAGCAGGCTGCTCACACCGCGAAGACAAAAGTCCCGGAAGGGCTCGCTCTCTGCAAACAGGGTCACAAAAGCCGGCTGATCAATGCTTAAGCAAAAGGTGTCACCTGCTGCCCGGTGAAGCGTGCGGGTAGGGCGCTCGCCTATCAGTGCGGCAAGCGGAAAGCATTCACCTTTGCTGATTTCGAAGGTGGTTTCGGCACGATTATCCTTCTCACTGAAACGCTCGCCTCGAATACGACCTTGTTTAACCACCCAAAAATCTTTAACGACGCCACCATCGGGGGAAAGAACTTCTTCTCCATCACTGAAAAACGTCAGCTTTGCGTTCTCCGCGAAATGCGCCAGATGCGGATCGTCCATATTCGAAAAAGGCGCGTGTTCTCTCAAAAAAGTCATGATCGCGCGGGTGTTCTGAGGAAGCGTGGTGTCGGGACTGTCTGTTTTCATAAAGAGATCCATCGTGCCGTGCAGGGGTGGGTGCTTGCGCCGCCTCACCATTCTTATGGGCTGTTCGAAGTGTAGTTCAGTAACTGTAGACGACGCCCTACGATTTTCGTCCTATGTGATAACGAGCTTTGCTTTATGGGATCCCGGTGCAGTGATAGAGTTCCGTTACTCGTCAACGTGGATTCGTATGTGTTATGACCTCCAAAGATGAGCGCCTGGCTTTCCTAGAAGAAATGAAAGACGTGCGGCGCATACGTAAACCGAACCGTGCCGACGTCGTGGCACGCACGGAGCTTACTCCTGGGCATCTGATGCGCCAGCAAGCCGCGGTAGAGGCTCAGGTCCGTGATGTTAATCCCTTAACGGCTGACGTGGTCGAGCCGCTAACAGCGCACGATGTTTTAAGTTGGCAGCGGCCCGGGGTTCAGCATGGCGTGTTTAAAAAACTCAGGTTGGGGCAGTATCCCATCGAGGCTCGGCTTGATTTACACCGAATGACGGTCGAAGAGGCCCGAAAAGAGGTGTTCCAGTTCATCAATGAGTGCGTAAATTACGGGCTGCGTTCTGTCATCATTCTTCATGGTAAGGGAGAGCGCAACCCGGATGGCATTGCCCAACTAAAAAGTTATCTGGCGAAATGGTTGCCCGAGTTGGGCTCGGTACTGGCATTCCATTCGGCACAAAAACGGCATGGTGGAACCGGGGCTGCGTACGTGATGGTTCGCAAAAGCGACCACGAAAAACAGCAGAACAGAGAAGTGCATGGAGGCTCCTGAGCAGGCGTTGTGCGCCGACCAACGATTCCTTCATACATAAAGGTGGTAATAATGAACAAGCGTTCTTTTGCAATGGTGGCGATGATCGCGTTATTCACATTGGCGGGCTGTAAAGACCGCGTGATCTGGAATGACAACGGTAAAGTAGAAGAAGCGACCCAGGATCGTAAGGTTTGGGATTCCAACGGAAAAATGGATTCTGGGAATCGTGAAATCTGGGTGGATAAAAACGGTAACGAAGTCGTTAAATAACGGTTATCGACGGCCGGATTAAAATAATACGGGAGTGGAACATGGCGTTAAGCCTGACAGTAAATGGCCAGCACTATAGTTTGGACGTAGAACTCGATACCCCTTTGTTGTGGGTGCTGCGGGACGAGCTTAATTTAAAAGGAACCAAGTTTGGTTGTGGCGCCGGCTTGTGTGGCGCGTGTACGGTGCATGTTAACGGCCAACCAACTCGCTCCTGCTCCACGCCTGTTGAGTATTTGGATGGTGCCGAGATAACCACCATCGAAGGGTTGTCTGAAAACGGCGAGTTGCATCCGCTTCAAAAAGCATGGGTGGCCGAAGGTGTCCCGCAGTGCGGTTACTGCCAATCTGGCCAAATTATGACCGCTGCCCATTTTCTGGCGAACACATCATCCCCCTCTAGAGAAGACATTGTAACGGCTATGTCAGGTAATCTGTGCCGCTGTGGCACATACTCCCGCATTGTGGCTGCCGTTGAATCCGTTGTCGATGGCGTAGGCCATTTCGAGCCAGAGCAGGAGGAAGTCTGAAATGACGATGAATCGCCGTGACTTCATGAAAGTCAGTACTGCCGCGTCTGGCAGTCTGATGCTCGCTGTATCACTTCCCGGATGCTCGACCATCAAAACCGGTTTTGAAAAAGAAAGCGGACAATGGTCGCCCGACGTTTGGCTTGAGCTGACGACGAACGACGAAATTTTCTTCACGTTGGCACGAGTTGAAATGGGGCAGGGAACCTACACCGGTTTGACCACGCTGGTTGCCGAGGAGTTGGATGTCGATCCAGCCCGAATCAAAGTGAAGTTTGCGCCAGTCGCACCGGAATATCGCAACCCGTTGTATGGTTTGCAGGCTACAGGCGGAAGTACCAGTGTAGCCATTAGCTGGAAGCCACTGCGAGAAGCGGGTGCTTCGGCAAGACAAATGCTGGTAATGGCAGCTGCTCGTGTCTGGAAGGTAGACGACGCTGAGTGCAGTACTCAAGACGGTCGGGTTGTTCACCCCAATGGCATCGACTCGCTACGTTACGGCCAGTTGGTTGAGTTGGCGGACAAAGAGATTGTGCGTGGTGATGTTGCTTTGAAGCCACGCTCCGAATGGAAATACATCGGGCGCGAAGGCGGAAAGTTGGATAGCGAAGCCAAGGCAACCGGTAAAGCGGTTTATGGTATCGATGTTGAGTTGCCCGGGATGGTTTACGCGGTGATGACGCGTTGCCCGCGTTATGGGGGTAAAGCTACCGGTTTTAACCGGAGCGACGTGTTGGCGTGGCCGGGTGTGCTGGACGCTTTCATCACCGAACGCGGTGTTGCCGTGGTCGCCGATCGGTATTGGCGGGCGCGAAAGGCGCAGAATGCTTTGAAAGTTGACTGGGATTTCTCAGAAGCGATTGACTTAAATAACGATCAGGTCTTCGATAGCTATCGCGAGGCGGCCAACGAAGACGCGGGCGCTCAGGAACGGTCCGACGGTGATTTCGATGATGCCGTTGAAAGCGCTAGCCGTGTGGTTGAGGCGGAGTATGAGCAGCCCTATCTGGATCATGCTGCCATGGAACCCATGAACGCAACGGCTTGGTACCGTGATGGCAGCATGGAAGTTTGGGCATCGACCCAAGCTCCGGATTTGGCGCGTATCGCTGCAGCACGGCACTCAAGCCTGTCGCCGGGTGATGTCACCGTTCACACCACGTTTTTAGGTGGTGGTTTTGGACGACGTTTGACTCAGGATTATGTCGAAGAAGTTGCCATCGTTGCGTATAAGATCAAAAAGCCGGTTAAGTTGATCTGGTCTCGTGAAGAAGATGTGCGTCATGGCTTCTGGCGACCGGCGATGTTGCACCGAATGAAAGCCAGTTTCAAAGGTAATGAGTTAACCGGCTGGGATCACCAGATTGTTGGGCCTCAGATTCTTGATTGGTACGTTCGGAATGCTGCGCCGGCACAGTACCCTTGGGCACCCAAATTTCTATACGGAACCTTGGGCCGCGTGGGTTTGATGGCTGAAGGGGTTGCGACACCTAAAGACATGTCCGCGATTGAAGGTGCCATCGGGTACCCGTATCAGGTGGAGAACGTTAGTGTTCGCCATACTCATACAGATCCGGGTGTGCCGATTACGTGGTGGCGTTCTGTCGGGTACTCCCATAATGGTTTTGCGGTAGAAACCTTTATGGACGAGCTGGCTCACGAGGCCGGGCAAGAACCACTGCAGTTCCGAAGAAAGCTCCTCGCCAACGAGCCGCGTCATCGTGCAGTGCTTGATCGGGCAGCTGAACGGGCTGGATGGGGAACCCCGCTAGGCGAAGGCCGGGCCCGCGGTATATCCCTGTTCAAATCGTTCGGTACCTACGTTGCTCAAGTGGTTGAGGCGAGCATCGAGAACGGTGAAATCAAAGTTCATAAAGTTACCTGCAGTGTCGATTGTGGCCAGGTGGTGAACCCACGAGTGGTCCAAGACCAAATTTCCGGTGGTATCCTGTTTGGGCTTAGCGCTGCACTGTTCGGAGAAATTACCTTCAAGAACGGAGAAGTTCAGCAGAGCAACTTCCACGACTCGCGCGTGTTGCGTATGCACCAAGTGCCGGAAGTGGTGGTGGATATTGTGGATAGTGACGTTGAACCCACGGGTGTGGGTGAGCCGGGCGTACCAGCGGTGATTCCGGCGCTGGGTAATGCTCTGTTCGCGCTGACAGGAAAACGGCAGCGTAGGTTGCCGCTTACCGCAGGATAAAGCGGTTTGCCGGAGCGATCGGCCGCCCTATAATGGCGGCCGATATCCGCCCCGAAGGGCCAACTCTAACCGGGAGTGAGCCAATGTTTGATGTTACCCAATACGCCACAGCGGCTCAGGCTATTGTTGATGCCGGGCGTTTTCTTTACGACCGAGGCTGGTCACCTGCCACCAGCAGCAACTATTCCGCGCGTCTGGATCACGACCACGTTGCTATTACTGTCTCGGGACGGCATAAGGGTCAGCTCTCCACGAACGATGTCATGGTAGTGGACCTTAACGGAAACCCTGTCCAGAGCACGGCGAAATCCTCTGCTGAAACCCTCCTGCACACCGTTCTTTACCAAATCTATCCGGATGTCGGCGCTGTATTGCATACGCACTCCGTAAAGGCGACAGTATTAAGTCGATTGATTGAAGCCGGCGCGCCGTTCGAGGTGGAAGGGTATGAGCTGCAGAAGGCGTTTCCCGGCGTAGAGAGTCACGACGGCCGGTTGAGAATTCCAGTCTTTGAAAACACCCAGCATATTCCTGCGCTGGCGGAACGAACACGAGAGTGGTTCCAGCATCATCCGGAGCAGCCCGGTTATCTGATTCGGGGCCACGGTCTTTATACCTGGGGCGAGACTATGGCGGATTGCCTGCGTCATGTGGAAGCGTTTGAATTCCTTTTTGAATGTGAACTTGAAACTATGAGAGTCTGCCGATGACCACTCTGAGCATTTTCAACCAGAACCAGCCCGACACCGCTCATACGGTCACGTCTGACCCGGAAGTGATTCGCAGCGCTCTGAAGGAGCATGGTGTCCGCTTTGAGCGTTGGCCTACCCGTGATCTCTCGGCGGGCGCCGATCAAGAGCAAATTTTGGCGGTTTACGCCGATGAAATTAATCAGCTCAAACAAGAGAGCGGCTTCCAGACGGCCGACGTGGTTAGCCTAACTCCAGATCATCCCCAGAAGGCAGAATTCCGTAAAAAGTTTCTGGACGAGCACACCCACAGCGAAGACGAAGTGCGGTTTTTCGTACACGGCCAAGGGTTGTTCTATCTGCATTTTGACGATCAGATCTTCGCAGTGATGTGTCAGAAAAACGATCTGATCAGTGTGCCGAATGGCACCCGTCACTGGTTTGACATGGGGGCAGAGCCGGAATTCACCTGTATTCGCTTGTTCACCAATCCCGAAGGGTGGGTAGCCAGCTTTACCGGCGAAGACATTGCTACACGCATTCCAAGGTATGAGGCCTTGGCAGGAGTGACGGCATGATCCGCGTTATTTTGACCGACATCGAAGGCACCACCAGTTCGATTTCATTCGTACACGACGAGTTGTTTCCCTACGCCAGCAAACACCTGCCGGACTTCGTGCGGGAGCATCACCACACTACCCGCGCAGTATCTGAGCAGTTGGCGATCGTGGCAGAAAAAAGCGGAGTCGATAGTAAAGATGTCGAAGGGTTGATTGATGTTCTTCAAAACTGGATTGCCGAAGATCGTAAAGAAGGTTCCCTGAAGGCACTGCAAGGCATGATCTGGGAGCAAGGCTACCGAAGCGGCGAATTGAAAGGGCATATCTATCCGGATGCGGCGGACTATCTGCAGCGATGGCATGACCGTGGTTTGCGGCTTTTCGTGTATTCGTCCGGGTCGGTCAAAGCTCAAAAGCTGATTTTTGGTCACAGCAATGAAGGGGATTTTACCCCTTTCTTCTCCGGCTACTTTGACACCGCGGTGGGGGGCAAAAAAGAAGCTCAATCCTATCACAATATTTTGTCTGAACTTGGCGTTGACCCTAAGTCGGTGCTATTCCTGTCGGATGTGGAGGCCGAACTCGAAGCAGCTGAACAAGCGGGCTTGAAAACAGCCTGGCTGATCCGGGACGGTGACGTGCCCGATACCGATCGTTTTGCTGCCCGTGATTTTTCGGAGGTTGATGCACTCCTGCGCATACGTTAGGAGGTAGACATGATGCCCGGCGATAGAAGAAAACAATGGCTGATTCCGGGTGTTCTTCTTCTATTTTTGGCGGGTTGTAATCCGTTCACTGGAGCCGAACCGATGATGGAAGAGTACCTGAGCCGGCTGGCTCGGGTGCTCGATACCTCCGTTGCACCCCCGCCTTCAGATCTGCCCACCGCTACCACCCTGCCCAAACGCCGTGATCGTGTTCTCCACATTCCCGAGTTGGAGCTGGGCATGCTCGATTTTCTATCTCTGTATGGCTGTGAGCTCCAATACGTGGTGGGCGAAAGAAATTCGGTGATGGGCCGGGTTATGCAACCAATCAACCGATTACGGTATGAGATTCGTTTTATCCAAAGCGCCAAACGTTGTGTGCGACAGATTGACGACGAAGAGCTGCAGGCCACGCTGGAGCAGGCCATTGAAAGCAAGCATCAGACGCTACCGCTTGCGGTGTGGAATGCTACGTGGGGCACCGAAGAGATCGAAAAGCTGTTTACCTTGTCAAAGGGCTACTACCCCGTGGCGGTCGAGCAGAATTTGTTGACCGATCTCGCTCTGGACTTGGATCAGCTGAACCAGATGGTAAAAGCCTTGAACAACCAGCAGTTGGACGTGCCGTTGAATGATCTCGGGCAGATACACCAGCGCTGGCAAGCGCAGTTTCTGGCGGGGCAGGTGATTAACAGCGCCCGTTTGTTGATTGCGACGCTGAACTCGGGCACCGATACGCTGAAGACGAGGCTTGAAGAGCGGCCGCTGTGTTTGAACGGTAAGCCCAATAATCAATCCAACATCGTTCAGAGTTTCTTTTTCAAGGTGTATATCGGCGAGGTTCAGCCGTATATGAGTGGCGTTAGTCGGGCCCGAGACAGCTTAATTCGCGGTTTTTCCCGTTTGGCGGAACAGCAAAAGGCCGTGATGCCGGATACCTTTGAGCAATGGTATGACCGACACCTTTCCGAGGAAACAAGTGAAAGTCTATGGAAAGAGCTGGACCAAGCGATGATGCGTCATACTCGTCATTGGCAGGACTTGCTGGCCCAGTGTGGTCTGCGACCCGGAGCTTGATCAGCGCTGGCTTTCCGGCGTTACCCGAAGGATTTCTTCAACGGTGGTTTGTCCTGCCGCTACTTTCTGGGCGCCGCTTAATCTGAGTGATTTCATGCCCTCTTTGTAGGCGTCTCGCCTCAACGCTTCGAGCTCGCAGCGGTCATTTATCTGCCCGGTCAGATTATCTGACAGGGTCATGATTTCATACACTCCTGAACGGCCCATATATCCGGTGTTTCGGCACTCCAGGCAGCCCACCGGGTGGAAGAACTGCCGGGGCGCGGGGGCTTTCCATGGCCGGGTCAGAGTTTGCCAGGCTTGCTCGTCGGCTTCGCCCGGTTGTTTGCAGTGAGGACAAAGATTCCGGGTTAGGCGTTGTGCCATGACACCGAGCACCGTGGCTCGGATCAAGTAGGGTGGAATGCCCAATTCCATCAACCGGGTAATGGCGCTTGGTGCGTCATTGGTGTGCAGTGTCGAAAGCACCAAATGACCAGTCAGTGCGGCTTGTACTGCCATCTCGGCGGTTTCTAAATCCCGTATTTCACCAATCATGATGATATCAGGGTCTTGGCGTAGAAGGGCTCTTACGCCGTGAGCGAAAGTAAGGTCAATGTTGTTCTGTACCTGCATCTGATTGAAAGCTGGCTCGACCATTTCGATCGGGTCTTCGATGGTGCAGATATTCAGTTCCGGTGAGGCCAGCTGCTTCAAGGTAGAGTAAAGCGTTGTGGTTTTGCCAGAACCTGTTGGGCCGGTTACCAGCACAATGCCGTGAGGGCGTGACGTGATGCTGTGCCAGCGGCTGCGGTCTTCTTTACTGAAACCAAGCTGTTCAAACGATTTCAGTAGGACTTCCGGGTCAAAAATCCGCATCACCATTTTCTCGCCAAAGGCGGTGGGCATGGTGGCTAAGCGGAGTTCCACTTCTCGATTGTCCGGTTTTCGGGTTTTTATGCGTCCGTCCTGTGGGCGCCTTTTTTCGGCAACGTTCAGGCGGCCCAAAATTTTCAGGCGACTGGTAATGGCTGTGCCGACGTGCTCCGGAAATTCGTAAACATTGTGCAATACGCCATCGATGCGGAATCTTACCTGAGTGACGGCTCGCCGCGGTTCAATGTGAATATCCGATGCGCGTTGCTCGAAGGCGTATTGCAACAGCCAGTCGACAATTTTAACCACATGTTGGTCGTTGGCATCCGCGCTATCACTGGTGCCAAGGTCTAGTAGTTGTTCAAGGTTTTGGTTGCCGGCGGGCCCTGATTTCGCGCCGCCACTGGCTTTGCTGACAGAAGCTGCAAGCTGGTAAAACTCCACAGTGTATCGGCGGATGGCTTCCGGGTTGGCGACAACGCGTCGAATGTCTTTACGAACCGCTTGGCGAAGGTTGCTTTCCCATTCCCGTTTGAACGGCTCACTGCTGGCGATCACCACGTCGTCGTCGGTGATCTCGACCGCCAGAATGCCGTGGCGCTGAGCAAAGGCGTAAGACATGACTCGGGCAATGGCCGGAGTATCAATCTTAAGTGGATCTATGTGGTAGTAATCTTGCTGGCCCCAAGTTGCAAGCCAATGGGTTAAGCGGTCCAGATCCAGCGTACGGCCGTCGGTCTGGCTGCTCAGGCCGGCAATGGCAACCAGTTCCAGTGGGTGCCTGGGCGTTGTGTTCGTGCCCTCTGAGGCTGCCCCCAAATTTGCGGTGAGGACCTTTTCCGCATCTTGCTGACTGATTTCCTCGCTCTCAACCAGCGCAGTGCACACGTCTCTCAGGGTGAGCGTGCGATGGTGGGGCGGTGCTGGCATTGCGAGTGTTTGATCAGCCATCCTTTTTTGCCTCTCAAGTGGGGTGTATTAGGCGCTAACCGGGCGGTTCACCTTCAGGTGAATCATGGCAACCGTAAACAGCAGGAAGGTGAGTGCCGTCATGATGACCGGTCCGATAGCGCCTTCGCTAAGCCACGCTGAAACAACCGCTTGGGTGAAGTAGAAAATCAGCACAAACGACATCCAGATATAACTGCGGTTGTGGCCGCGGAATACGGGAACTATAAACGCCAGCAGAGGCAGCAGCTTGACCGAAAGCATCAGAACGATGGAAACCCCCTCAACCGGCGCCGGATAGAACGTTGTCAGAACCAGTGTAGCCAATACGGCAAGATAGAGCCCGCTGGTCACACGAGCGGTGGATTTGGCTTTGTCATTGTGAAGCATAAAAGGGTCCGAGTAGTTAACGTCGTTGACTGCGTCAGTCAGACAGTTTTTGAGCCAAGCGAGCCAGCCGTTCGCCGAATGCTTGGCATAGGATTCGTTCGTGTTCGCTGAGTGCTTGTTCTGCCCCTGTACCGGCCCAGTGGGAAGGTCCGTAGGGCGTTCCACCGGTGGTGGTTTCATTCAGCGCGTTTTCTGAGTAGGGCAGGCCGCACAGTACCATTCCATGGTGTAACAGAGGCAGCATCATTGTTAATAGAGTGGTTTCCTGCCCTCCATGCAGGCTGCCTGTTGAAGTAAAGGCGCCTCCCGGTTTGCCGGCTAACTTACCGTTCAGCCACAAATCTCCGGTGCCATCCAGAAAATGTTTGAGCGGTGCCGCCATGTTACCGAAACGGGTAGGGCTGCCCAGAGCCAAGCCGGAACAATTGGCCAGTTCTTCTCGCGTAGCATAGGGCGCGCCGGTGTCTGGCACGGCAGGTTGACTGGCCACCGTATCCGGAGAAACAGGGGGGACGGTGCGAATTTTCGCTTCCAGCCCGGTTACCCGGGAAACGCCGCGCCCGATTTGTTTGGCCATTTCAGCCGTTTGGCCATTTCGGCTGTAATAAAGAACGAGAATATAAGGGCTGAGATGGCTCATGCCTGGCTCCTGGAGAGGGCTCCGTTAAAGAATGTCGAGCACCGATTCTGGCGGTCGTCCGATGGCGGCTTTGTTGTTGGCTAGAACGATAGGGCGCTCGATAAGCTTGGGTGTGGCTATCATCGCTTGTACCAACTGCTCACGGGTCAACTCCGGGCTGTCTAAACTCTGCTCTTTGTATTCGGATTCCTTGGTGCGCATGAGCTCCCGGGGTTCACAGCCTAGCAGGTCAAGAATATGTAGTAGCTCTTGCTCTGTCGGAGGCGTCTCCAGGTAGCGTATAATCTCCGGTTCGATGCCTTTTTGCTGAAGCAGCTCAAGGGTCTGGCGTGATTTTGAGCACCGTGGGTTATGGAAAATGCGGGTTTGTTCTGTCATGGTCATGCTCGATTAACAGTCGTGATTACGGTCTAATTTGGGGCGTAGTCTAACAGGAGGAAATCCCTTGCAGTACCCTCGGTACTTGTCCATTCCACGAATCCCCTCGTCTTTATATCGCCCGCAATGGTTAGCGTTCTTGGCGCTGAGTGTAGGGTTGGCTCTGTCCGGTTGTAGCAAAGTGGAGATGGAAAAGGCCGATGGAACCCTTAAAAGCTGGGACAGTTATCGCGGGCAATGGGTGTTGGTGAATTATTGGGCTGAGTGGTGCAAGCCCTGTCTTGAAGAAATCCCTGAACTGAATCAGCTCGACAAAGCACCAGACATATCGGTGTTGGGAGTGAATTTCGATGGTGTAGAGGGTGAAACCCTGCAGGATCTCGGCGCACGAATGGGGATTGAGTACACCATGTTGGCGAAAGACCCCGCACCAGAATTTGGTTGGAATATACCGATGGCCCTTCCGGCTACTTTTGTGGTCAGCCCGGACGGCGATCTGATTGAAACTCGGTTCGGTCCGCAAACCGAAGATGACATTCGCACAGTGATCGGCAATTGAACATGGCAAATACTTTCGTACACCTGCGCGTACATTCTGAATATTCCATGGTGGATGGCCTGGTTCGGGTCAAGCCGCTGATCAATCGGGTGGCTGAGTTGGGGATGCCAGCCGTTGGACTTACCGAACAGTCCAACATGTGTTCGCTGGTTCGGTTTTACCAGGGAACCATGGGAGCAGGTATAAAACCGATCGTGGGCGCTGACCTGTGGTTGGAAAACCCGGATGAGCCCGAAAACCCGTTCCGCCTTACTTTGCTCGCGCGTGACAACGACGGCTACCTGCACCTAACGGAAATTATTTCCTTGGGCTATACCGAGGGGCAAAAATACGGCAAACCGATTGTTCGAAAAGAATGGTTGGAGGCTCGTGCTGGCGGCTTGATCGCTTTGTCGGGCGCAAAAATGGGTGACGTTGGAAAGGCATTGCTGGCGGAAAAACCGGATCTAGCCCGGGAGCGTGCGCAGTACTGGAAAAATTTGTACCCCGCTAGCTATTACCTGGAGTTGCAGCGTACCGACCGGGCCGGTGATGAAGATTGTTTGCACTTGAGTGTTGAACTGGCGGCTGAGATGGGGTTGCCAGTGGTAGCGACCAACGATGTGCACTTCCTGACCGCCGATGATTTTGAGGCGCACGAAGCTCGAGTGTGCATTGGTGAAAGTCGCACCTTGGACGATCCGAGACGGGATCGCCGGTTCAGTGACCGGCAGTACCTGCGAAGCGCCGAGGAAATGATCGAACTGTTTTCGGATATTCCCGAAGCGATCGAAAATACCGTCGAGATTGCTCGTCGCTGCTCGGTAAAAGTTCGACTGGGTGAGTACTTCCTGCCGAATTATCCGATCCCGGATGGCATGACCATGGATGACTACTTCCGCAAAGTGTCGGAAGAAGGTCTGGATATGCGTTTGGAATCCATCCTGAGCAAGGATGACCCGGACTACGATCAAAAGCGTGCCGCCTATGACGAACGCTTGAAGTTTGAACTCGACATTATCATCCAGATGGGGTTCCCGGGTTACTTCCTGATCGTTATGGACTTCATCAAGTGGGCCAAAAACAACGGGGTGCCCGTTGGGCCGGGTCGTGGTTCCGGTGCCGGCTCGCTGGTTGCTTATGTGTTGTTAATCACCGACCTGGATCCGCTTGAATACGATTTGCTGTTTGAGCGATTCCTGAACCCGGAGCGGGTATCCATGCCCGACTTCGACGTCGACTTCTGCATGGAAGGCCGGGACCGGGTCATTGAATACACCGCGCAGAAATACGGCCGTGAAGCGGTGTCCCAGATTATTACCTTCGGTACCATGGCTGCGAAGGCGGTGGTGCGAGACGTGGCGCGAGTTCAGGGTAAGTCCTATGGCCTGGCAGATAAGCTCTCCAAGCTGATTCCGTTCGAAGTAGGCATGACTCTGAATAAGGCCATCGAGCAGGAGCCCCAGCTTAAAGAGTTTCTGGAGCAAGACGAAGAAGCTCAGGAAATCTGGGAAATGGCGCTCAAGCTCGAGGGTGTTTGCCGGAACGCCGGTAAGCACGCCGGGGGTGTCGTCATCGCGCCCACCAAGATTACCGACTTTTCGCCCTTGTATTGCGATGACGAGGGCGGAAGCCTGGTCACCCAGTTCGATAAAGGTGACGTTGAAGAAGCCGGATTGGTGAAATTCGACTTCTTGGGTCTGCGGACTCTGACCATCATCAAATGGGCTCTGCACATGATCAACCCGCGCCGGGAAAAGCGCGGGGAGCCGGAACTCGATATAGCGACGATCCCTCTGGACGATAAAGCCTCGTTCGAAATGCTGAAGAAGGCTGAGACAACGGCCGTATTCCAGCTTGAATCACGAGGCATGAAAGATCTGATTCGGCGGCTGCAACCGGACTCGCTGGAAGACATGATCGCACTGGTAGCACTGTTCCGGCCTGGCCCGCTTCAATCTGGCATGGTTGACGACTTTATCGACCGGAAGCACGGCCGGCAGCCGATGTCCTACCCACATCCGGATTATCAATACGAAGGCCTGAAACCAGTATTGGAGCCCACTTACGGGGTTATCCTGTATCAGGAACAGGTCATGCAGATCGCCCAGGTCATGGCGGGATATACCCTGGGTGGCGCCGACATGCTTCGCCGAGCGATGGGTAAGAAAAAACCCGAGGAAATGGCCAAGCAGAAAGCGTTGTTTCTCGATGGTTGTGAAGAAAACGGCATCGACAAAGCGCTGGCTGAGAACATCTTCGACCTGGTTGAGAAATTTGCCGGCTATGGCTTTAACAAGTCTCACTCCGCAGCCTACGCCCTGGTGTCGTACCAGACATTATGGATGAAGGCCCATTACCCTGCTGAATTTATGGCAGCGGTACTGACAGCGGATATGCAGAACACCGACAAGGTGGTCACGCTGGTCGAAGAATGCCGGAATATGAAGCTCGACCTGCTGGTGCCGGACGTGAGTCGTTCTGAGTACACTTTTACTGTTAACGATGATGGCCAGGTCGTCTACGGGCTGGGTGCCATCAAAGGTTTGGGTGAAGGCCCTATTGAAAGCGTGGTTGCAGCAGCCAAAGAAGGGGGTCCGTTTCAGGATATCTTTGACTTCGCTCGCCGGGTTGATCTGAAGAAGGTTAACAAGCGTGCCATGGAGGCGTTGATTCGCGCCGGTGCGATGGACAAGCTCGGAGCGACTCGGGCTCAGCTTATGGCCAGCATTGATAAGGCTATACAGCAAGCTGGTCAACAATCTCGAAACGATGCTGTTGGCATGGTGGATATGTTCGGGGAAATGCTCGGTGGCGGAGATGACGAAGAGGTGTATGCCGACGTCGCTGGTGTCCGCGAATGGCCTGAAAAGCAGCGCCTTAAAGGTGAAAAAGACACGCTGGGCATTTATCTTACCGGCCACCCCTTCGATGAGTACGAAAAAGAGGTGCGCCGCTTTGTGCGTTCGTCGATTTCGGAGCTAAAACCCAACAAGTCCCCTCAACGAGTGGCGGGCTTGGTGGTGGCGCAGCGCACGATGAAGACTCGCACAGGTTCAACCATGTGCTTCATCACCTTAGACGATCGCAGTGCCCGAATTGAAGCGACCCTGTTTTCGGAAGCCTATTTTGAAAACAGGGAGTTGTTGCAGTCGGATCAAGTGATCGTGTTGGAAGGGCAGGTCAGCCACGACGATTACTCCGGGCAGATGAAGATGCGTGTGAGCTCGGTCACCGATGTGGCTACCGCGCGTCAGCAGTTCAGCCGAGGAATTCGATTAGCATTGCATGCTGATCAGTTGCAAAACGGTCTACTGGATAAAATAGATGACACGCTACGGCCGTTCCGTAACGACGGCAGCCCGGTATGGATTGAGTATAGTAGCGCAGAAGCCCGCACCCGCATTGAGCTAGGAGAATCTTGGCGTGTGCAGCCGGATGACGATCTTCTGTTTGAGCTGAAGCATTTGGTGGGCGACCAAGCTGTAGAACTGGTCTATGATTAAGACCAATGTCCGCTTTTGCTCCGCGGCAAGCACTGCTATCTTTGTCCCAAATTCTGGTTTGGGTGGGCATTTGCCCGCCTGGCAATCAAATGATGGAACATCATGAACCCTAATTACCTGGATTTCGAACAGCCGATCGCCGACCTTGAGGCCAAAATTGAAGAGCTTCGAATGGTTGGTAACGATACCGATATCAATATTACGGATGAGATCAGTCGCCTCAAAAAGAAGAGTGTTAGTCTGACCGAGAGTATTTTTTCTGATCTCAAACCCTGGGATGTAGCCCGCTTAGCTCGGCATCCTCGCCGGCCCTACACTCAGGATTATATCGATTTCATTTTTGATGATTTTGATGAGCTTCACGGCGATCGTCGCTACGCAGACGATCACGCCATCGTGGGCGGTACTGCTCGCTTGGGCAATCAGCCGGTCATGGTCATTGGGCACCAGAAAGGGCGAGAAGTGCGTGATAAAGTTAAGCGTAACTTTGGCATGCCTCGCCCGGAAGGTTATCGGAAAGCCTTGCGTCTGATGGAAATGGCAGAGCGGTTCAAAATGCCGATTTTGACGTTCATTGATACCCCGGGTGCCTATCCGGGCATCGGAGCCGAAGAACGCGGACAAAGTGAGGCTATCGCATTCAACCTGGCCGTGATGTCGAGGTTGAAAACGCCGATTATTTCCACGGTCATTGGTGAGGGCGGTTCCGGTGGAGCTCTCGCTATTGGCGTATGCGATCAGTTAAATATGTTGCAGTATTCAACCTACGCCGTTATCTCGCCGGAAGGCTGCGCTTCCATTCTTTGGAAGAGTGCTGAATATGCGTCACTAGCCGCAGAAGCCATGGGTGTGACCGCCGATCGACTAAAAGAGCTGGGTGTTGCCGACAACGTGATCGAAGAGCCGTTAGGGGGCGCGCACCGGAGCCCCGAAAATATGGCTGCAACGCTGAAAGTACAGCTGGAGGCGAGCTTGGCTGAGTTATGCCGTCTTCCTCTGGATGAGTTAACTGCACGCCGCTACGAGCGTTTGACCAAGTATGAAGGCGGGCGGTAATCCCGCCCGGCATGTTGATTGGCCGAAAGACCTACTTAGGCCACTTAACACGCTCCCCGAACATTCCCGTCTCTGGGTCGCCTTTAGCGGCGGTCTAGATTCGGCGTTGTTGCTCCACGTGGTGGCGTCCTGCCATTGCGATGTGACCGCGATACATATCAATCACCAACTGCAAACAAATCATCGGCAGACAGAGCAGTTTTGTCGCGATGTTTGTGAGCGTTTGGGTGTACCTATTGTGGTTGAGCCCGTTGATGTCGCGGTCTTCGATACAGGTGCTGGCGGTTTGGAAGAGGCCGCAAGAAACGCCCGCTATCAGGTTTTCGAGCGGCGCTTGGGCGATGGCGATTTGATCCTGATGGCTCACCATGGTGATGATCAGGCTGAAACAGTCTTGTTCCGGTTGCTGCGAGGTTCTGGAGTGAGGGGGCTTGCCGGAATGCCGGCAAGCCGCACCTTGGGGCGGGGGAGCTTGTATCGGCCATGGTTGGCGGTTGGTCGTGACCGGCTGCAAGACGTGGCTGGTAGTGCAGGGCTGCGCTGGGTCGAAGACCCGAGCAATATTAGCCAAGCGTATGATCGCAACTTTCTCCGCCATGCGATCATACCCGATCTCAAAAAACGTTGGCCGAGTTTGCTGAAGCGAATGGGGCACAGTGCCGGTGCATGCAGGGAAAGCGCAGAGTTAAATCAGCGCTTAGCTGAGTTGCACTGGCAGTCTTGTTCATATAACGGTCGGCTGATCTTGGCTGAGTTACGAGAGCTGAGCGCACTCGAACAGCGAAATCTGGTGCGTTGGTGGCTGCAATTGCGTCGTTTCAAAGTACCCGCGAACGCGAGTTTGGATCAAGGTCTTGCGGATCTGTTGAGCGCGGCAGAGGATCGTGCGCCGGAAATACGAGGTGTCGGATTTAGTCTGCGCCGGTATCGAGACTATCTCTATCTCGTGCCCGATGTAATGGTACCGGAGCGGCCAATCAGTCTTTCCCCGAATAAAGTGTCGGTATGGGGAGGTTGGGAGCTCAGCTTGATACCGGATTCTCCCGCAATTACCTCAAAGAATCCCCCGCCGCCAATACGGGTATCTACGAGGCAGGGCGGAGAGCGGGTGAGATTTCACCCCGAAGGTCCCTCTCGAGCGCTGAAAACGTGGCTTCAAGAACAAGGCGTTCCTTCTTGGGAAAGAGCCTTGCTGCCCTTGGTTTTCAGGCAGCGTAGCGAGGGGGATGAGTTGGTTGCGGTTGGCGATTTGTGGTGTTCTGACCAATACTCGGGAAGTGCCCCTGCAAGCGGTTGGCGATTGATTGTGGCACGGGATTTTAATTGAGTAGGTGAGGGCTTTCTGGTAGTCTGATGTCCCATCTTGAGATGAACAATCTCCCCCCTTTACCGAACCAGATAATCATGGAATCTGCATGACGCGTTATATTTTCGTCACCGGCGGTGTTGTGTCCTCTTTGGGCAAAGGTATTGCGTCTGCCTCATTGGCAGCCATCCTGGAGGCACGCGGCCTGAAGGTCACTATTCTCAAGCTGGATCCGTACATCAACGTGGACCCCGGCACCATGAGTCCGTTCCAGCACGGTGAAGTGTTTGTCACTGAAGATGGTGCTGAAACCGACCTTGATCTTGGTCACTACGAGCGTTTCATCCGTACACCGATGAGCAAGCGTAATAACTTCACTACCGGTCGGGTGTACGAGGAAGTCATCCGCAAAGAGCGTCGTGGCGATTATCTGGGTGGCACTGTTCAGGTGATTCCGCATATCACTGATGAAATTAAACGCCGCGTTATCGAGGGTGCTGCCGGTTCTGACGTGGCCATGATTGAGGTTGGCGGAACCGTAGGTGATATCGAATCTCTGCCGTTCCTCGAAGCCTGTCGTCAGCTGAAAGTGGAAGTGGGTGCTCAGCGTGCGTTGTTCATGCATTTAACGCTGGTTCCGTACATCGCTACCGCTGGTGAAATCAAAACCAAGCCAACTCAGCATTCTGTTAAAGAAATGCGCTCGATTGGTTTGCAGCCTGATATTCTGTTGTGCCGTTCTGAGCATGAAGTCGATGCCAGCTCTCGCCGGAAAATTGCTCTGTTCACCAACGTGGAAGAGCGCGCAGTCATACCGATGCAGGATGCCAAATCTATTTATGCGATTCCGCGCATGCTGCACGAATACGGGCTGGACCAGCTGGTTATTGACCGTTTCAATCTCGATGCCCGCGAAGCAGACCTGGGCGAATGGGACGAAGTTGTGGAATCCCTGATGAATCCGCAGCAAGAAGTCACCATCGCGATGGTAGGCAAGTACATGGAGCTTTTGGAGGCTTATAAGTCTCTGATCGAGTCATTGCTGCACGCTGGTATCAAAACCCGTACCAAGGTCAATATCAATTACATCGACTCCGAAGACATCGAGCGTGAGGGCACGCAAGTGCTCGAGTCTGCTGATGCGATTCTGGTGCCCGGTGGATTCGGTGAGCGTGGCGTAGAAGGTAAAATTCGCACGGTTCAGTACGCCCGTGAAAACAAGGTTCCGTACTTGGGTATTTGCCTGGGAATGCAGGTGGCCGTTATCGAGTACGCCCGCAATGTGGCCGGGTTGACAGATGCTCACAGCACAGAGTTTCGTGAGCACTCTCCGGCACCCGTTGTTGGGCTGATAACCGAGTGGCTCGACGCCAGCGGCAACACCGAAGAGCGAACCGAAGCGTCTGACCTGGGTGGTACCATGCGTTTGGGCGCTCAGGACTGCGTATTGACTGACGGCTCTACTATTGCGGCCTGTTACGGCAAGAAAACCATCCGTGAACGCCATCGTCACCGTTACGAAGTTAACAATCATTATCTGCCAAAACTGGAAGAAGCTGGCTTGCGGATCTCTGGCCGCTCCACCGATGGCCGGCTGGTCGAGGTTGTAGAAGCGCCCGATCATCCGTGGTTTGTGGCGTGTCAGTTCCACCCAGAATTCACCTCAACACCTCGCGACGGCCACCCGCTGTTCAAAGGTTTTGTTGAAGCCGCGTTGGCGAAAAAGAAAGGATCGTAAGCATGGCGAAGAGCGTGGTTAACGTCGCTGGCATTGAAGTCGCTAACGAAAAGCCGTTTGTGCTTTTTGGTGGCATGAACGTATTGGAGTCACCAGAGTTGGCCATGGAGGTTGCAGAAGCCTACGTGGAAGCAACCAGCAAGCTGGGCATTCCGTACGTATTCAAGGCCTCCTTTGACAAAGCCAACCGCTCGTCCGTGAATTCGTTTCGTGGCCCGGGTTTGGATAAAGGCTTGCAGATACTGGCGGACATCAAAAGCAAATTTGGTGTTCCCATTATCTCGGACGTCCACGAGCCCGCGCAGGCGGCACCTGCCGCAGAAGTGTGCGACATCATCCAGCTGCCCGCATTCTTGAGCCGTCAAACCGATCTGGTGGTTGCCATGGCCGAAACGGGCGCGGTGATTAACATCAAAAAAGCCCAGTTCCTCGCCCCTCAGGAGATGAAGCACATCATCACCAAGTGTGAAGAGGCGGGTAACGACAACATTATTCTCTGTGAGCGGGGCAGCAGCTTCGGGTATAACAACTTGGTTGTCGACATGCTGAGCTTCGGCATCATGAAGTCAATGGATGTTCCAGTGATGTTCGACGTTACCCACTCCCTGCAGATGCCGGGTGGACGCGCGGATTCCGCTGGTGGCCGCCGTGCACAAGTGACCGACTTGGCTTTGGCTGGCATGTCACAAGGACTCGCCGGTTTGTTTTTAGAAGCGCACCCTGACCCTGATCAAGCCAAATGCGACGGCCCATGCGCACTGCGCCTGAGCCAGCTGGAGCCGTTCCTTCAGCGGGTGAAAGCCGTAGATGATCTGGTAAAAAGTTTTAAACCTATAGACACCGCCTGATTGGCGGTGTCCGCACTTTGAAAGCCCGTATATTCCTGACGCCGATACGCTAAGGGTAATCTACGGGCTCGAAGAGCGATCGACTGGAAGAGCCTGGTGAAAATTTCGTAGGCCATGGATGGCCGGAGAGAAGCGCACAGGGATGTGCTTGTAGCGGTTTTCGCCAGGCTCTTCCAGTTGATTGCTCCAGCACCGAAATTGATAACCGGTACAGTGTTTAGAAGATAAAATCTGGAGAAATTTACGAATGACCAAGATTGCCAACATCAAAGCTCGTGAGGTTCTGGATTCACGCGGTAACCCAACCGTTGAAGCCGATGTAATTCTGGAAAACGGAACCTTGGGCCGTGCCTGTGCACCGTCTGGTGCTTCTACCGGTTCCCGCGAAGCGCTGGAACTGCGTGACGGCGACCAAACCCGTTACCTTGGTAAAGGTGTACGCAAGGCCGTTGACGCTATCAATGGTCAGATTCGTGACGCTCTAGTAGGCAAAGATTCTGCAGACCAGCGTGGTCTGGACAAGGTCATGATCGACCTTGACGGCACCGAAAACAAGGCCAACCTGGGCGCCAACGCCATTCTGGCCGTATCTCTGGCCGCCGCGAAAGCAGCTGCTGTCTCCTTGGGTAAGCCTCTGTATGAGCACATCGCTGATGTGAACGGCACGTCCGGAAAATTCTCTATGCCTGTTCCGATGATGAACATTTTGAACGGTGGTGAGCACGCCGACAACAACGTCGACATTCAGGAATTCATGGTTCAGCCAGTCTCTGTAACCAGCTTCGCTGAAGCCCTGCGTGTAGGGGCGGAAATCTTCCACAGCCTCAAGAAAGTTCTGAAAGCCAAAGGCCTGAATACAGCAGTAGGCGACGAAGGTGGTTTTGCGCCAAACCTGCCATCCAACGAAGCCGCGTTGGCTGCTATCCAAGAAGCCGTTGAGCAAGCCGGTTACGAACTGGGTAAAGATGTTACCTTGGCACTGGACTGTGCTTCTTCAGAATTCTACAAAGACGGCCAGTACCAGTTGACTGGTGAAGGCAAGAGCTTCGACTCTGAAGGCTTCGCGGATTATCTGGCTGGGTTGTGCGAGCGTTACCCAATCGTATCTATCGAAGACGGTATGGATGAAAGCGACTGGGATGGCTGGAAAGTGCTGACAGACAAGCTGGGCAGCAAAGTTCAGTTGGTTGGTGATGACCTTTTCGTAACCAACACCAAAATCCTCAAGCAGGGTATCGAGAAAGGCGTTGGTAACTCCATCCTGATCAAGTTCAACCAGATCGGCAGCCTGACTGAAACTCTGGATGCTATCAAAATGGCTCAGGATGCAGGCTATACCGCGGTTATCTCTCACCGTTCCGGTGAAACCGAAGACACCACTATCGCTGATCTTGCTGTAGCGACTTGCGCTGGCCAAATCAAGACCGGTTCGTTGTGCCGTTCTGACCGTGTAGCCAAGTACAACCAGTTGCTGCGCATTGAAGGTGATCTGGAAGGTAGCGCACCTTATCGTGGCCTGATTGAAATCAAAGGCCAAGGCTAAACACTAGACTGCGGTAGACCTGACAGGGTTATTGTCAGGTAACAAAATGTTTAGGCCATCGCGTTCTGCATGAAAATTCAGACACGATGGCCTTTTTGCCCAATAAGTTGGGGCATTTTCTTGTTAATCTACCTGAGCGTCTATACTTACCCTCTGACGCAATAAAATTAACTGGTTATTTTCTGAGCTAATCTGCATGAAAACGCTTTGGGCCATTCTTGCTGTGCTGATACTCCTGCTACAGGTTCGCCTGTGGGTCGGGGAGGGTAGCTTTGCGCAAGTTTGGGCACTGGAAGAGGCGATTGCTAAGCAGCAAGCTGAGAATGCCGGGCTGGCGGCTCGGAATGACCGGCTTTATGCAGAGGTTCGTAACCTGCGGAATCAGCAGGGGGCGGTGGAAGAGCGGGCCCGCATGAACCTGGGCTTGATTCGGGACGATGAGACGTTTTTCCTCGTTGTCGAAAAGTAAGTTGTAGTTTGGGTGCTTCGAGCGCCGGGGAGTGTCTCTTCGGGAACCGCTACGAGCACTTCCATGTGCGCTTCTCTCCGGCCATCCATGGCCTACGACATTCCCGGAGAGACACTCCCCGGCGCTCTTCTAACATGGTGCGGGTTTTCCGATGAAACATTCTGATCTTTGGCTTGTGGTTCCTGCCGCCGGTATCGGCCAGCGCATGAAAGCCGAATGTCCCAAGCAGTATCTGAAAATCTCTGACCGCTTTATCCTCGATATAACCTTGTCCCGTCTGCTGGATAGCGCACCGTTTAAAGGTTGCATGGTGTCATTAAACCCACAGGATAGGTGGTGGTCCGACAGCGAGTGCGCAAAGGATGATCGCATCCAGACGTGTAACGGTGGTAAGGAGCGGGCCGACTCGGTGCTTTTTGCGCTCCATGCTCTGGAAGAGCAGGCCGATGATAACGATTGGGTGTTGGTGCACGATGCCGCGCGACCGTGTTTGCATGCTCACGACCTTTCCAATTTGATTGATACGCTGTTTGAGCATCCGGTAGGTGGGCTGCTTGCAACGCCAGTCGCAGACACTTTGAAGCTGGCTAGCAAAGGATCGGAGCCAGAGGTTCAAGAAACCGTAGATCGCAGTCAGTTATGGCGTGCGTTGACGCCGCAAATGTTCCGCTTTGGTGCTTTGAAGTCAGCGCTGGAATTGTGCCTCAAAAACGGTCATGGCGTTACGGATGAGTCCTCTGCTATGGAGTTTTCCGGTAATATGCCTCTTTTGGTGGAAGGCCGGGCGGATAATCTGAAGATTACGGTACCGTCGGATCTTGATTTGGCCGAGTTTATTCTGAACCGGCAGTAAGGTTTGCTTCCCCGTACATTCCTGTTTTGATTCGGAGATGACCATGCGTATTGGCCAGGGCTTTGATGTCCATGCCTTTTGTGAGGGCGATTTTGTCATTTTGGGAGGGGTTGAGATTCCCTTCAATCAAGGGTTAAAAGCCCATTCGGATGGCGACGTTCTTTTGCACGCGTTGGCAGATGCGCTGCTAGGAGCGGTGGCATTGGGTGATATTGGTCATTTGTTTCCGGATACCAGTGATGAGTGGGCAGGGGCTGACAGCCGCGAACTGCTGCGAACGGTGATGCAGAGAGTGCAGGATGAGGGATTTTCGGTGGTCAATATTGATACAACGATTATTGCTCAAGCTCCGAAGATGGCGCCTCATGTTGAAACGATGCGTTTGAACATCGCTGCTGACCTGGGAGTGCCAGTTAATCGGGTGAGCGTTAAGGCTACAACTAGTGAGAAACTGGGGTTCACCGGTCGGGGTGAGGGCATAGCCTGTCAGGCGGTGTGTTTGCTCGAGCCGGTGACTCTGTGAGCTCATCATCGGAAGTTTCATCACGCTGGCGTCTTGATTGGCCGACTTCTTCGGGTGGTCGGCCTGCCGCCGCGTTGCTAAAGGTGAGCGCGGTGGATTTCCGGGTGACGGAGTATCTATGGCCCGATTGTGAAGGTCTACAGGCTGAGATAGCAGGTGCCGGTGAGCATTTGTGTGTTCGGATAGAAAAAACTGGCGACAACACAGAGTACGTTGCCCGTGAGTTGTCTGTTTTGGCGGGTACGAAAGCCTTTGAGGTGGGCTTTTGTGGTTTGAAAGACCGTCACGCCGTAACGGTACAGTGGTTCAGTTTATACCGCCCGGGCATGGAGTCCGAGGATGCTGTCTTACTGTCAGCGATCGCTGAGCGCTGGCCGGTTTTGGCTCACCGCCGGCACGCGCGAAAACTTCGTCGCGGTGAGCATGAGCAGAACGGCTTTGAGGTGGTCTTGCGGGAAGTCAGCGGGAACCGGGCTCAGATTGACGCGGCGTTAAGTCTGTTAGCTGAGCGCGGCGCGCCCAATTATTTCGGTCCGCAGAGGTTTGGCCTCGCTGGCGGTAATCTGGATAAAGCGGTCACCCTTGATCCAACTCGTCTAAACCGAAAACGCGGCGGGCGCCGTGGCGGTGGCGGAAGTGCCTCGAAAAACGTATTGTACTTTTCGGCGGCACGTTCTTGGTTGTTTAATGAAGTGTTGGCGGAACGAGTCAGTGCTGGTAACTGGTTTGCACAGTTACATGGAGAGCCTTCTGAAAACGGCGAACCAACGGGCCCACTTTGGGGTGACGGTGGTACCCAAGCTGCCGAAGAGCAAGAGAAATTAGAACGAGCAGTTGTTGCGAGGCATCCGGAGTTTGAACAGCTTTTTGCAAGCACACGTATGAAACCGGAACGTCGCGCGTTGGTCACTCGGGCTGTTCAGTTGCGCTGGGAATGGATTGAAGAGAATACTTTGCGGCTTCATTTTTTACTGCCGCCAGGTCAGTACGCAACGACTGTGTTGGGTGACGTATTTGAGCTGAAGGACATGAGCCTCAGCCGTGATAATAAGTAATAAGCGAGCTAGCTGGAGATCATTTTGCGAATACTACTGTCTAACGATGACGGCGTTCACTCGCCGGGCTTGGTGGCTTTGCATGAAGGGCTGCAGGGCTTGGGGGAACTGGAGGTCGTTGCGCCGGACCGGGATCATAGTGGCGCCAGTAACTCTTTGACTTTGAGTCGTCCGCTGACTGTTGAAAAACACCCTAACGGATTCCAGTCTGTTGACGGCACGCCCACGGATTGCGTTCATCTGGCGGTCAACGGCCTGTTCAGTCGCCCTTTCGATCGTGTGGTTTCGGGCATTAATACGCACGCCAACCTCGGCGACGACATTATCTATTCGGGTACAGTCGCAGCAGCCACTGAAGGGCGCCATCTTGGGTTGCCCGCGATTGCCGTTTCTTTGGTGAACGACGGGCGTTTTCATTACGAAACCGCCGCGCAGGTTGTTCGTTGTTTACTTGAAAATCCTCATACATTAACCCTGGGGCCCAGATCCATACTCAACGTCAATGTGCCCGATGTGCCTTGGGAGGAGCTCGCCGGTTTCTGTATCACCCGTTTGGGGCATCGTGAGCGTGCTGAGGGGGTTGTTCCGGTGACCTGCCCGAGAGGTAAGAAACGTTACTGGATAGGGGCCGCAGGCCGTGGTGGCGATGCTGGACCGGGAACCGATTTCTATGCGATCAGTAAAAAGTGTGTGTCGATTACGCCTGTGCATACTGATATGACCCGTCACGCAGCGCTTCCTGAACTCAAGGGCTGGCTGGATGGATTGGACGGAGTCGAGGTTGTCGATCAATGAACGCACAGATCGAAGGTATTGGAATGACTTCCCGGCGTACGCGGATGCGCCTTGTTCAACGGTTGCGGGAATCGGGCATTGAATCCGATCGGGTACTGGAAGTAATCGGACAAATTCCCCGTCATATTTTTCTCGACGAGGCATTATCGCACCGGGCTTATGAAGACACGGCGCTGCCGATAGGTTATAGCCAAACGCTATCACAGCCTTATATCGTTGCCCGTATGACAGAACTGCTTTTGGCTCACGAACCGATCAGGGTGTTAGAGCTAGGCACGGGGTCTGGGTACCAAACGTCGGTGCTCTCCCAGCTGTTTAAAGAAGTCTACAGTGTTGAACGCATTCGTCCTTTGCAAGAGCGGGCTCGCGATAGGCTTCGTCAACTGAATATACGGAACGTTATGCTCAAGCACGCCGATGGCGGGATGGGGTGGCCAGACCGAGGGCCCTTCGATGGCATTATCGTCACCGCGGCGCCAACTGATGTGCCTAAAGAATTACTGGATCAACTTGCCGATGGCGGAGTTCTGATTGCGCCAGTGGGTGAGCACGACCAACTGTTAGTGGAAATTGTCCGCAAGGGCGATAGCTTTGAGCGCCGAGAACTTGAGCCGGTAAAGTTTGTTCCCCTTTTGGGTGGAGTGGTTCGTTGATGTCCGATGTGAATGAGCATAGTCGAACCCATCATCCGGTCGGTATTTTTTTTAGAGGCATGGCGATGGGAGCTGCGGATATCGTTCCCGGTGTCTCCGGCGGGACCATCGCCTTTATCACAGGCATCTACTTTCGGTTGTTGGAGGCCATCAGTGCCGCCCCTGTCGCTTTTGTCCGACAGCTAGTCCGTGGCGATTTTTTGGGCTTCTGGCGAGCCATTGATGGCTTTTTTCTGATTTCGTTGCTGGCGGGTATCCTGACTAGCATCGCCAGCTTGGCATCGCTTATTACCTGGCTGTTAGACCAACACCCCATTCTAATCTGGAGCTTTTTCTTCGGTTTGATTGTCGCGTCGGTTTGGCATGTTGGCCAACAGGTAAAGCGTTATTCGACGGTGTTGTTGGTTCCTTTGCTCGCGGGGGCGGTTTTTGCCTGGTGGGTAACCACTTTGCCTGCCAGTGAAGTTGACCCTTCTGCATTAGCCTTTCTCGGTGCTGGGGCCCTCGCTATTTGTGCCATGATCTTGCCGGGTATTTCTGGCAGCTTTCTGTTGCTGATTATTGGTATGTATGCGCCGGTCCTTTCGGCCATAAAGACGGCTGCGATCGGCGATTTGGCTGTGTTCATGGTAGGTTGCCTGATCGGCCTGTTGTCAGTAGCTCGGCTCATCACTTTAGCTTTCAAGCACGCTCATGACACCGTGTTGGCCTTGTTAACCGGATTTATGATCGGAGCACTGGTGAAGGTTTGGCCGTGGCAGGAAACCTTGAGCTGGCGAACCAACAGTTCCGGGGAGAAGGTGCCGTTAACCCAGTTGCCTGTGAGCCCCGATACCTGGGCTATGCTTTACGATCAGGAACCGTTAGTGGGCTTGGCAACGCTGATGGCCTGTGTGGGCTTGATGTTTGTTGTAGGGCTCGAAATAGTGGGTCGTCGGCGCACTGGTGCCCAGAATTGAGTAGCTTGTCGAACGATAAATGTTACTTGGCGTACAAAAAACGTGTTCCGGAAGGTAACAAACCTGAGTCAGCAGTAACTTGGAATCACTGCCGAAACGTGCAATATATTAAAAGGTTAGTCCTGAAACATAAGAATGTGCGTGCAGCACGTCCAGTTTCTTAGATGGATGCATTATAATCAGGTGTTGGCTTATTTGTGATTTCTAATATCAGGCGCCACTATACAGCGAGCCCCAAAAAGCACCGCCCAATAGGCGGTCGCTCAGGGGGTGGCCGTTCGAGAACAAGCTACCTGCCGACCATTCTGATCTTTCTCCTTTCTGCGATTTTTCTTTCCGGTTGTAATACTGCTGCCATCTATAACGACGATCGTTATAACCCACCAGTTTATTGGGGAAGTCATGTAGTGAAAGGCGGTGAAACCTTGTATGGCATCGCTTGGCGCTATGGCCGGGATTATCGTGAGCTGGGGGATGCCAATGGCTTGAGGCCGCCTTGGAATATAAAAGCGGGGCAGGTGCTCAGACTGGATCGGAAGGGAACAATTAGGCACAGGGCCGATTCGTCGGCCCAGAGCCGCCGAAAGCCGGTCACGAAACCTTCGGCATCGAGAACCTCGCCGAGAAAAGCTGATTCAGTAAAGGGGGTATCTAAAGCCCCTACGGTTCGGAGTTCCAGGTCGAAAAATAGCCAGAGCGTGGCGAATATCAAGTGGCGGTGGCCGCATGCTGGCACTGTAATTGCTTCGTATTCTACGTCGGGGAAAGTCAACAAAGGCATTGATATTGTTGGCCAACCCGGGGATGCTGTTAGAGCAGCAGCAGATGGGAGTGTGGTGTATGCCGGGGACGGGTTGCTTGGTTACGGTAACCTCATTATCGTAAACCACAACGCACACTATTTGAGCGCCTACGCACACAACCGCAAGATTTTAGTGCAAGAAGGAGAGGGAGTAAAAGCAGGGCAGGCAATTGCTGAACTGGGCAGTAGCGGAACGGACAAGCCGATGTTGCATTTTGAAATTCGAAAAAATGGCAACCCGGTGGACCCCTCCCGATATCTGCCGAGACGTTAGGATAAGGTTCCCGAAGGGAGCCGGGATGTACCAAGAAGTAAAACAAGAAAAACGGCAACGGAAATTGCCAACTGAAACGTTAATATCCTGAATTGAAGCAAAATCGATGGGCCCGAGATAATAAAAAGAGGTATCGGGCGATCACAGGATTATTGAGAGGCGGGATGCATCATGTCACTAGCACAAGAAGACGTCATTGATCGCGTAGCAGAAGTAGACGAGTTGGACGAGTCGATGTTGACCGAAGGTAAGCCCGGCAAAGCGCCAGCTACCAAACCGGCAGTCGATAAAGAAGATGGCCTTACTTACCGCGGGAAGTTTCTTGCTTCCCAAAAACAGCTAGACGCAACACAGCTATACCTAAACGAAATTGGTTTTTCCCCCCTACTGACTCCCGAAGAAGAAGTGTACTTCGCACGCCTGGCTCGCAAGGGTGAGGAGTCTGGTCGCAAGCGCATGATTGAAAGTAACTTGCGGTTGGTGGTTAAAATTGCCCGGCGCTATGTTAATCGTGGGCTCACGCTTCTGGATTTGATCGAAGAAGGTAACTTGGGTCTTATAAGGGCGGTTGAAAAGTTTGACCCGGAGCGTGGGTTTCGATTTTCGACCTATGCAACTTGGTGGATTCGCCAGACAATCGAACGGGCGATCATGAACCAGACCCGAACGATTCGCTTGCCCATTCACGTAGTAAAAGAGTTGAACCTTTATTTGCGTGCGGCACGGGAGCTCACTCAAAAGCTGGACCACGAACCAACGGCTGAAGACATCGCCCAGTTAGTGGATAAGCCAGTCAAAGACGTTAAACGCCTGCTCGGACTTAACGAACGGGTGGCCTCCATGGATACGCCTCTCGGCGCCGGAAGTGACAAATCGCTTCTGGATACCGTGGCAGACGAAGGGGCGTCGGACCCCTCTGATGTATTGCAAGACAATAACATGAGCTCGTGTCTCGAGAATTGGATCGACCAGCTGAGTGACAAGCAGCAGGAAGTGTTGTCACGCCGCTTCGGTTTGCGTGGTTATCCGATCAGTACTTTGGAAGAAGTGGGCCAAGAGATCGGTTTGACACGAGAGCGTGTTCGTCAGATTCAAGTGGAAGCCCTGCGCCGTTTACGAGAAATCCTTGAAAAAGAAGGTCTTTCTAGTAACCTATTGTTCGAATAGGTTACGCTCGATCTAAGGCGATAGAGAGCCGGCCATGGAAACGTGGCCGGTTTTCTTTATGGGCACCAGCAAATGAGAACCAGGTGCCGATGATGTGTTCAGCTTCATTGCTAGAATGTGGACTCGGTTGTAGGCCGGGTGTCGGCCTCGATAAAACACGTTCGACAATAATGATTGAAGGAAAGGACGATGAAGAAGACTCTTACAACAGGATTTGCCTCTTTGCTTCTGGCGGGGGCATTGGTAACCCCCGTGCACGCTCTCGAAGTGGCTGGCGTTGATATTCCTGATACCTACACCGCAGCGGGCCAGGAGCTTCAGCTGAATGGTGCAGGCACTCGTTCGAAATTTTTTATGGACCTCTATGTGGGTGGTCTATACGTTCAAAACAAAATCAGCGATGGCAGCACGGTTATAAACGCTGACGAGCCGCAGGCCATTTCTTTGCACATTATTTCAGGCATGATTACGAGTGATCGAATGACTGAAGCAACGATGGCTGGCTTCGAAGCCGCAACCGATGGTGATCTGTCTTCTATCCAGTCCGATGTTGATCAGTTCTTGGGTGTATTCAAGGACGAAATCAAAGAGGGCGATGTTTTTGAATTGGTATACGTTCCTGACAGCGGTGTTCAGGTGCTCAAGAATGGAGAGCAGAAAGACACCGTGGGAGACTTCGAATTTAAAAAAGCGTTGTTTGGAATTTGGTTGTCAGATGAACCTGCCCAGAAAGACCTGAAAGCAAAGATGCTTGGTAAAAGCTAGGTGCAGCTCGGGTAAGAAAGGCAAAAGAAAACCGGCTGTTGCCGGTTTTTTTTGGCCTGAGATAAGGTTCTGCACCGCTTATTGGTAATCTCGTTTCTGTTTAAATTCACAGAGATCTTCAATCAAACAGGCGCCACATTTTGGTTTTCTGGCGACACATGTGTACCGGCCGTGGAGAATGAGCCAGTGGTGCGCATCCATCAAGAACTCTTTGGGGATTAACCGCAGCAATCGGTTTTCAACTTCCAGTACAGTTTTACCTGGTGCGATGCCCGTGCGGTTGGAAACGCGGAAAATGTGGGTGTCTACCGCCATCGCGGGTTGCCGGAACGCGGTGTTCAGAACCACATTAGCGGTTTTTCGGCCGACACCGGGCAGGGCTTCGAGGTCTTCACGATTGTCGGGGACTTCGCTATGGTGTTTGTCGATAAGGATTTTGCAGGTCTTAATCACGTTTTCGGCTTTGCTGTTAAACAGGCCGATGGTTTTAATATATTCCTTCAAGCCTTCAACGCCAAGCGCGTAAATCGCCTCTGGCGTATTGGCCACTGGGTATAGTTTGTCGGTGGCTTTATTCACGCCAACATCGGTGGCCTGTGCCGATAGAATAACCGCAATCAACAACTCAAAGGAGGAGCTGTAGTTTAGCTCCGTTGTCGGGTTAGGGTTTTCGTCCCTGAGCCGGGTAAAAATTTCGATGCGCTTATCTTTGTTCATGATGTTCCTGAAATAGAGCCCTGCACAAAAATTAGGAAATACTGCCGGTTACGCGAACCCGTTTGCTGCCTGCTTCAGCTTGCTCAGGCGCTGCGGCGAGCCGCTTTTCTTGCAAGCGCTGATCAATGCCATTCTTAAGCGCAATAAGAAGCCCCAAACCAACGAATGCGCCCGGAGGCAGGACCATAAACAGCATGTCAGGGTATTGCTCGAAGGGGCGGATGGTCCAGTTTGCGGTCGCGGGCCCTAATAGCAGGTGCATGTCCGCAAACAGCGTACCCTGGCCGAGCAATTCCCGCATACCGCCGAGAACGATCAATACTAGCAAGAAACCTAGCCCCATCATGGCACCATCAAGCAGAGCGGGCAGCGGGGCGTTTTTGGAGGCAAATGCATCCGCGCGGCCAAGGATGGCGCAGTTGGTGACAATTAGTGGAATGAATATCCCGAGAATCTGGTAGAGCTCATAGGTGAATGCCTGCATCAGCAATTCGGCGCAGGTTACGAACGAGGCGATGATCATCACGAAAGCCGGAAGGCGGACTGACTCGCCAACAAAATTACGGATCAGAGATACCGACAAATTAGAGCCGATCAGTACCAGTAAGGTTGCAAGGCCCAAGCCGATGGCGTTGACAACCGTGCTGGTGACGGCCAGAAGAGGGCAGAGCCCGAGCACTTGAACCAAGGCAGGGTTGTTGGTCCAGAGGCCGTCTTTGATGATCTCAGAGGAAGTTTTAGTGGCCATAATCACGAATGCTCCGCAGAGTTGAATTCACCCGCAATGACTTCGGGGCGCTGCGTTTTAGGAGCGCCTGGTGAGCCTTCCTTCAAGCGCTCCCGAATGTCTTGTCGGTGTTTCTGGAAGTAGATCAGCGATTTTTGAACGGCTTTCACGATAGCCCGGGGCGTGATGGTGGCACCGGTGAACTGATCGAAGACGCCGCCATTCTTTTTGACGTTCCAGAGTTTTGGGCGCGGATTTTTGAGGGAGCGCCCTTCGAAGTTGTAAACCCAGTCTGATTTGCGAGTTTCTATCCGGTCACCAAGCCCCGGTGTTTCCCGGTGATTGGTGACCCGAACGCCCAAAACTTCGCCATTCATATCAATGCCAACCAGTAAGCGGATATCCCCCGAGTAACCATCCGGAGCCGTCGTGGGCATGATAATCCCGACCGGCTGACCGTCGCGCCGGGCGACCCATACAAATACAGGTTCCTGATTGGGTTGCTGGGCACTGGATGGTAGCGCTACCACATCCTTAAGTAAGTCGTTATCGTGCTGGTTTTCCGGGATGATTTCGAACAGTGCTTTGGCTTCTGCGCGTTCAGCTTGTTCGATAATCCGGTCTTTAGTAATGCCTTGGGTCAGCGCGATGGTCCCACCTGTAATGACGGCAAACAGTCCCAAGCCGGTAGCGCTTCGGCGAATGGAGGTCATCATTGCATTCATGACTTGGCTCCGTTCTTACTGGGCAAGCCTCTGCGTGACTTGTGGTGGCCATAGGTGCGCGGCGGTGTGTAGTGATCGATAAACGGCACTGCAAAGTTCATTAAGAGCACGCTAAAGGCGACCGCATCCGGGTAGTTGCCCCAAGTTCGGATCAGATAGATCAGAATGCCGATGCAGGCACCGTAGATCAACTTGCCTTGATGGCTAGTGGCGGCAGAAACGGGGTCCGTAGCGATGAAGAATGCACCGAGCATGGTGCCACCGGCTAATAGATGAAGTTGTAAAGGGGCGTACTGGTCGGCGTTGCTGCCAAACGCGAGGCTCATAATGCCAACGCCGGCAAGGAAGGCGACAGGAACGTGCCAGGTAATGATTTTCAAGCCGATAAGGATCAATCCGCCGAGGAGAAAGGCTAAGTTAACCCATTCCCACCCCCGGGCGACCTGGTCACCAAAGGTAGGATGCTGAAGCACTTCAGCGGCCGTGTGTGTGGCTATTTTGTGCTTGTACTCATCCAGTGGTGTTGCCATGGTCCAGCCATCAATAGCGGTTTGGCTGGCGGAAAAAATAGTCGAGAGTGTCTCGCTAAGCCCCGGCGCGCCAGCCCAAAGGGTGGCTGGCTGGGCCCAGTTTGTTGTCATGGCCACCGGAAATGACACCAACACCAGGGCATACCCCACCATGGCTGGGTTGAACGGGTTTGAACCAAGCCCACCGTATAACTGCTTTGCCACGACAATAGCGGTAATCACGGCAACGCCCGACACCCACCAAGGTGCGAGCTGGGGAAGGGACAAACCCAGCAACAAGCCGGTTACCGCTGCGGTATTGTCACGGAGGAAAAAGCCAATCGGCTTGTTGCGCATCTTGAGAATGGCTGCTTCGGTCGACATGGCAAGTGCCACACACCAAATAACATTGATCAAATTACCCCAGCCAAAGAATAACGTCTGTGCGAGCAAGCCCGGAAGCGCCGCCAGAATGACCCAAAGCATCACGCGAGACGTTGGGCGAGCTTTGTGGGCGTGGGGTGAAGACTGTTGGATTAATGCCATGAACGATCAGCCTGAAATAAGTTATTCGGACGACGGAGTTTCGGGTTCAGCCGGGACATGCTTGCGAGCTTCGGCGAGTGCGTCTTTTGCACGCTTGACGCGGTCATGGTTTTTGGCAACCGCACGCTCCAGCTTGTCTACGTTATCGGCTTGTTCAGCTTTTGCTTCGTTCAGCATCCCTTGCATCGTATTCAGCTTGGCTTCGGCTTGGGTTACCTGTTTCTCCAGAGTTTCGAGGTCGGGTTGTTCCTGAACGGCTGAGGATTCCGCTTTCGTTTGTGCTGCTTTGGCCTTTTTGCGTTCCAACGCCTGTTGCACCAAGGCCGCTTTGGCTGAGCGGTCGTCAACGACCTCGCCGTCAGCGGCGGCCTGTTCGGCTTCGGCCTTCTTTTTCGCCTGCGCTTCGGCAGCCGCCTTTGCGCGTTCTTTGCGGCGCTGTTCTTTTTCTTGTTGTTCCCGTTCAAGACGCGCCTGGCGCGCTTCGAACCGCTCTCTTGCCCTGTCAGATTTGAGCTGTTCTTCGCGCTGGGTCCGAATTTCGCCTTTGGCAAAGCGGTAGTACTGCACCAAGGGAATCGAGCTTGGGCAAACGTATGAACAGGCACCGCATTCGATACAATCGAACAGGTTAAGGTGCTCGGCTTTCTCGAACTCTTCGGCCTTCGAGTACCAGAACAACTGTTGAGGTAACAATTCCATCGGGCATGCTTCTGCACATTCGCCACAGCGAATACAGGGCTGCTCGGGGGGCGGAGCCTGCAACTCTTGTGCTGTAGCCGCGATCACACAGTTGGATGTTTTTACGATCGGAACCGAGTCGGTGGTGAGTGTGTAACCCATCATAGGACCACCTTGCACTAACCGGTTAAGTAAATTCGTTTGCAGGCCGGCTTCGGATAGCAGCGCTCTGACCGGTGTACCAAGCAGGGTGTCGAAGTTGCCGGCTTCCTGAACCGCGTCACCGGTGATGGTCACGATTCGTGAGATCAGCGGTTTGCCTTCAAGGATCGCGCGGGAAACTGCGACTGCTGTGCCCACGTTTTGGCACATCACGCCAATGTCTGCAGGAATGCCACCGCTGGGCACTTCCAGGCCGGTCAGAATCTGAACTAGCTGTTTCTCACCGCCAGAAGGGTACTTGGTCGGGATCACCGAAACTTCGATTTGGGTGCCTTGAATCGCTTCGCGCAGGGCGGCAATCGCTTCCGGCTTGTTGTCTTCGATACCAATAACGCAGCGGGATGGCCGGAGAATCCAAGCCATGACTTGCATGCCGGATACCACTTCGGCAGCGCGCTCACGCATGGTCATGTCGTCAGCGGTAATGTACGGCTCGCATTCCGCACCATTGAGAATCAGCGTTTCGACTTTACGATCACGGGGTGGTCTTAATTTGATGGTGGTCGGGAAGCCCGCGCCACCCATGCCAGATATTCCTGCGTCGCGGATCAGTTGCAGCACCTCGTCGCGATCGTGTTTCTGATAGTTTTCGACGGGATACAGGTCTACCCATTCATCTTTGCCATCCGGCTTCAGGATCACGCACAGATCCGACATGCCTGATGGGTGAGGAACGGGCCGCAGTTCAATAGCTTGGATGATGCCAGATGTTGGTGCGTGAACTGGCACGCCCATGCCAGCCGTTACATCGCCAATTTTCTGTCCCTTAAGAACCCGGTCGCCCTCGCTGACCATCGCCTCGGCCTGTACGCCAATATGCTGCTGTAAAGGCAAGATCAAACGTTCAGGAATGCACGCCGTCCGGATCGGGCGGCGGGTCGATTGAATTTTGTTTTCAGGCGGATGAATGCCGCCTGAAAAATCCCACAACTGGCTCATCAGACAGTGGCTCCCTGGCGGTCAGTGGCGATGATGCTTGGTGCTGGCGGTGTCCAGGTACGTATATCCGCTTCAACGGTGATCATATCAATGCAGTCAACCGGGCAGGGTTCAACGCACAGGTCGCAACCTGTGCATTCGCTTTCGATCACGGTGTGCATGTGTTTGGCTGCGCCGAGAATGGCATCGACCGGGCACGCCTGAATGCATTTGGTGCAACCAATGCATTCGTCTTCCCGGATCACGGCAACGCGAACGGCTTGTTCGGCTCCGTGTTCGGCATCCAGAGGCTGAGGCTCCACATCGAGCAGGTCTGCCAGTGCTTTGATGGTACTTTCACCGCCCGGGGGGCATTTGTTGATGGCAGCGCCGTCAGCGATCGCATCGGCATAGGGGCGGCAACCCGGATAGCCACACTGGCCGCATTGAGTTTGAGGCAGAAGAGAGTCGATCTGATCGACGAGAGGGTTGCCTTCAACTTTAAAACGCTCAGAGGCAAAGCCGAGCAGTCCGCCAAACACCAGCGCCAGAGTAAGCAGCACGGCAACAGCAATCAGGAAGCTAATCCACATAATGCGTGCTCCTTAAACCGCAACCAGGCCAGTAAAGCCCAGAAATGCCAGTGCCATGAGGCCTGCGGTGATCAGACCGATGGACGCTCCACGAAACACGACGGGGACATCGGATACAGCAATACGTTCACGCATCGCTGCAAACAGTACCAACACCATAGAAAAGCCAGCCGCTGCACCAAAGCCGTAAAGAACAGACTCAATAAAGTTGTTGTTCTTATTGATGTTCAGCAAGGCAACACCCAGTACCGCGCAATTAGTGGTGATCAATGGTAAGAAAATACCGAGAACCCGATACAGCAAAGGGCTGGTTTTGCGCACAACCATCTCGGTGAACTGAACCACGACGGCAATCACCAGAATGAAGGTTATGGTGCGCAAAAACGCCAGATCCAGTGGCTCCAACAAGTAGGTGTAGGCCAGATAACTGCAAACAGACGCCAACGTCAGCACAAAGGTAGTTGCCAGCGACATGCCCATGGCGGTTTCCAATTTTCCGGAAACCCCCATGAAAGGGCATAGCCCGAGGAACTGAACCAGCACGAAGTTGTTTACCAAGATCGTACTGACCAAAATAAGCAAATACTCTGTCATCGGGAGCGTCTCTGCCTGTTGCTGCTTACATCACCCGCATGCCCGGCGTCGCGCCGGAATCGGGGGACAGAATAAAAATGTCTTTACCGCCGGGCCCTGCGGCCAGAACCATGCCTTCAGACATGCCAAACTTCATCTTTCGTGGCTTCAGGTTTGCAACCATCACCGTTAGGCGGCCTTCGAGTTCTTCCGGTTTGTAGGCAGACTTAATACCCGCAAACACGTTGCGTTCGCCATGTCCCACGTCAAGAGTCAGTCGGAGAAGCTTGTCGGCACCTTCCACATGCTCGGCCTTGACGATTTTCACCACTCGCAGATCGACCTTCGCGAAATCGCCGAATTCGATTTCATCCGCGATGGGTTCCAGATCAGACGCGGGCGCCTGCTGCTGGCCGGTGGCGGCGGGCATTTCTTCCTTGGAGGCGTCCAGCATTTTCTCAACATGGGCCATATCGACACGGCTCATCAGCGGTTTGAACTTGTCGATGCCGTGATTTTCCAGCAGATTCGCCCGCTCATTCCAGGTCAGGCGATCATTCAAGAACGATGCGGAAGCCTTGGCTGTTTCCGGCAATACCGGTGTTAGATAGGTCATCAGCAGACGGAACATGTTGATCGCATTGGTACAGATCGCCTGCAGTTTATCGTCCTGACCTTCTTGTTTGGCAATGATCCAAGGCTGTTCGTCGTTCACGTACTGGTTGGCAATGTCGGCCAACTCCATGATCCGACGCATCGCACGGCCAAATTCGCGGGTTTCGTAAAAATCGGCAATTTGTTCGCCAGCGTCGATGAATTCTTGCAGTTTTTCTTTCTCAGTCACTTGGCCGAGCTGACCATCGAAGCGTTTGGTGATGAAACCGGCGCTGCGGCTGGCGATATTCACCACCTTGCCAACGAGGTCAGAATTCACACGTGCTGCGAAGTCTTCAAGGTTCAAGTCCATATCATCAACGCCACCAGTAAGCTTGGCGGCGAAGTAATAGCGCAAATATTCTGGATTTAAATGATCCAAATAGGTGCGAGCCATGATGAAGGTGCCACGAGACTTCGACATCTTTTTACCGTTAACGGTGACAAAACCGTGCGCCCAAACCGCGGTTGGCGTGCGGAAACCGGCATCGTGCAGCATCGATGGCCAGAATAAAGCGTGGAAGTTGATGATGTCTTTACCAATGAAGTGATACACCTCGGCCGTGGAATCTTTCTTCCAGAAGTGTTCGAAATCGATACCTTCACGGTTACACAGGTTTTTGAAACTGGCGAGGTAGCCAATTGGCGCGTCCAGCCAGACATAGAAAAACTTGCCCGGTGCGTCCGGAATTTCAAAACCGAAGTAGGGCGCATCACGGCTGATGTCCCATTCCTGCAGCCCTGCATCCAGCCATTCGGCCAGCTTGTTGGCCACCTGTGGCTGCAGAGCGCCACTGCGAGTCCACTTGCTCAGAAAATTGTGGAACTCCGGCAATTTGAAGAAGTAATGCTCAGACTCTTTCTCAACCGGCGTGGCGCCAGAAACGGCCGAGCGAGGGTTGATCAGCTCTGCGGGGGTGTAAGTGGCGCCACAGGCTTCACAGTTATCGCCGTATTGATCGTCTGTCTTGCATTTCGGGCAGGTACCCTTAATAAAACGGTCTGCCAGAAACATCTCTTTCTCGGGATCAAAAAACTGCTTGATCTTGCGAGTCGCGATGTTGCCGTTGGCTTGAATCTGACGGTAGATGTATTCGGAGAAATATTGGTTTTCTTCCGAATGGGTTGAGTAATAATTGTCGAACTGGATGTGGAAACCAGAAAAATCTTCCTGATGCTCCTGACGAATCCGGTCAATTAACTGCTCAGGCGTAATACCTTCACGCTCGGCACGCAGCATGATCGCGGTACCGTGGGCATCGTCGGCGCAAACGTAATAGCAGTTGTGGCCACGCATTTTCTGGTAGCGCACCCAGATATCAGTCTGAATGTATTCCAGCAGGTGCCCAAGATGGATGGGCCCGTTGGCGTAGGGCAGAGCGCTGGTAACCAGAATGTCGCGCTGTTGATTGCTCGCTTGCGTCATGGTGATGTCCGAACCTTATGTTGATACGGGATGGAAAGCCAAATAGGGTTTTGAAGACAATCAGAATTGATTGTTCCAGACGAAGACCCCATATGGTCAGAAACGGCCACAGATGATACCTTCCAAGCCATCAATTTTCACCTGCATTCAGGGTGATAAGCATATTCCGGAGACCCCGATGACCCAGATCACCCAAAAGGCACTCGAAGACGCCGTACGCGAATACCGTGACCCGTACTTGAACAAAGACCTGTATGAACTGGGCGCGGTGAAAAATCTGACGGCAGACGAGCAGGGAAATGTCACCTTGATGGTCGAACTGCCATACCCCTCAAAGGGAATTGCTGGCGGCTTGAAACAAATCGTCGCCAATGCCATTGAGTTCGTTGACGGCGTAGAAAGCGCCGAAGTGCACGTGGCACAAAAAATCCACGCCTGCAAAATCAACAAAGAAATTGCCACTGTCCCTGGCGTGAAAAACATCATCGCCGTCGCCTCCGGCAAAGGCGGGGTCGGAAAATCTACCACCGCCGTCAACCTGGCATTGGCGCTACAGGCTGAAGGTGCCCGGGTAGGCATCCTCGATGCCGACATCTACGGCCCCAGCATCGGCATGATGCTTGGCGTACCGGAAGGCAAGCGCCCCGACGTGCGCGAAAACAAATACTTCGTACCCATGCAGGCCCATGGCTTACAAGCCAACTCCATGGCCTTCGTCACCACCGACAAGACCCCCATGGCCTGGCGTGGCCCCATGGTCAGCGGTGCCGTCATGCAACTGCTGCAACAAACCTTATGGGATGAGCTCGACTATCTCGTAGTTGATATGCCCCCGGGCACCGGCGACATCCAGCTGACCCTCGGCCAAAAAGTCCCGGTCACCGGCACCGTCATCGTCACCACCCCGCAAAACATCGCCTTGCTGGACGGTAAAAAAGGCATCGAAATGTTCCGCAAAGTGGACATCCCGGTGATCGGTGTTATCGAAAACATGAGTGTCCACATCTGCAGCAACTGCGGCCACGAAGAACACCTGTTCGGCTGCGAAGGCGGCGCACGCATCGCGGAAGAATACGACACCACCTTGCTGGGCCAGCTGCCCCTGCACATGACCATCCGCGAACAAACCGACAGCGGTTCGCCAACCGTCGTTGCCGAGCCGGATTCTGAAGTGGCACGCCGCTACCGCGATATTGCTCGGAGGGTAGGTGCGGAGCTGTCCACTAGGGAGCGGAATCTAGGCGGAACGATTTCCAGTGTTTCGGTAGTTGAGCCATAAAAACCAGAGGCTTATTGGAACAGCTTTCACCAAAGTTTGAACGCGGAATCGGGCACGCCTTCCAAAAATGTCGTAGGCCATGGATGGCCGAAGAGAAGCGCACATGGATGTGCTAGTAGCGGTTTTTGGAAGGCGTGCCCGATGCCGCAGTCGCCTGAGTTAGATCTTTTGACAAGGCCGCTCTCGCAGCTGAGATCACCAAATCCAAAAGCGTGACTGATAAAAGCCCAAGCCTTCGACACAACCCCAAGGACAAGGTAAACTACGCCCCAATTTTTCCCAGCTGGAAACGAGAATTCCCCATGAGCATAAAGTCCGATAAGTGGATCCGCCGGATGTCCGAAGAGCACGGCATGATCGAACCCTTCGAAGCCGGGCAAGTTCGTGAAAACGAAAAAGGCCGCGTCATTTCCTACGGCACCTCAAGCTACGGGTACGACGTACGTTGCAGCAACGAATTCAAAATCTTCACCAACGTACACAGCGCCACCGTAGACCCGAAGAATTTCGACGAAAACAGCTTCGTCAACGTCACCAGCGACGTCTGCATCATACCGCCGAACAGCTTCGCACTGGCGCGTACCGTTGAATACTTCCGCATCCCTAGAAGCGTGCTCACCATCTGCCTCGGCAAAAGCACCTACGCCCGTTGCGGCATCATCGTCAACGTAACCCCGCTGGAACCGGAATGGGAGGGTCAGGTGACTCTGGAGTTTTCCAACACCACCAACCTGCCAGCGAAAATTTACGCCAACGAAGGCGTCGCCCAGATGCTGTTCTTCGAATCCGATGAAATGTGCGAAACCAGCTACAAAGACCGTGGCGGAAAATACCTTGGCCAGACAGGCGTGACCCTGCCGCGGACATGAACGCCAACCAGTTTTTGAAAGCCGTTTCACAACTGCAGGGCTGGCGCGAATGCGCCTACCTATTGGCCCTTGCCGAGCGCGCCTTCCCCAACTACGCTCTGTTCGCAGACGCAGTAGGCATGAAAAGCGGTGGCAAAATGCGCCAACTGCTAGATCTTGCTTGGGGAACCTTGCAGCTGGACACCTCTGAAGCTGCGATCCCACAATTGCTTAGCAAACTCGAAACTCTAAGCCCGAACGTCGATGAATTCGATGCCTATGGTGTGTACCCGGCTTTCGATTTCTGTCAGTTGCTTGAGCAAGCCCTGCTGAATCGCCTGAACCCGAACAAGCACCGGGCAACCGACGCTTCGCAATTGGCCACCAAAACCGTCATGGACTTCGTTGAAATGTCGGAAGGTGAGGGGATGGACGACGACGAACTTATCCGATTGTTCGAACAGCATCCCGTGCTCAAAGAAGACAAAATCTTCCAGCGCGACACAGTGCTTGCTCTGAAGCGCCAGCGCGTGCCCAGTGAAGACTTCATTGAAGAGTTGCGAAACGACGCGTCGAACGAAGGTGTCAGCAATCTGGGTATCTCGCTCGATACCTGATTGCCGCATCCCGCAGTAGAATTCGCCTAAACCTCCTTAATCGCTTTTGAACGGATAAGAGACATGAAACTCTCTGCTTTTGGTCGTAAGTTCACCGCCGATGCCGGCATTACTTCACTGATGGATGACTTAGGAAATGCCATGGCATCTGGTGAAGATATGATCATGATGGGGGGTGGCAACCCCGGCCACATTCCTGAGGTTCAACAGAGAGTGCAGGAGATTCTGGCGAATATGGCCACCGATGAGAGTCAGGTGCGCCGCTTGGTGGGCGTCTACGATCCCCCTCAGGGTGAAAAACAGTTTATTGCCGCGTTGGCAGAGTTGCTGAACGAGGAGTACGGCTGGGGGCTGACGCCCGAGAACATCGCGCTCACCAATGGTAGTCAGGCAGCTTTCTTCATGCTGTTTAATATGTTCGGTGGTGAGTACGGCAACGGGCAGCGCAAGCACATCTTGCTACCGCTGGCGCCGGAATACATCGGTTATGCCGATGCGGGCATTGAGCAGGATTTGTTCCATGCCGTGCAGCCGGATATCTCGTTCACGGATGCCCACGAATTTAAATACCGCGTGGACTTCGATGCGGTTGAAGTGACCGGTGAAACGGGCGCTATCTGCGTGTCCCGTCCCACCAACCCGACGGGTAATGTCATTACGGATGAAGAGCTGGCTCGGCTGGAAGGTATGGCTCGTGAGCACGACATCCCGCTGATTGTGGATGGAGCCTACGGCACGCCTTTCCCGAGCTTGTTGTTCGTGGATGCAAAGCCCACCTGGAACGAGCAGATTATTCTTTGTCTGAGTTTGTCCAAGCTAGGGTTGCCGGCTGCTCGCACCGGTATCGTGATCGCCTCTGCGCCGGTTATCAAAGCCTTGTCCGGTATCAACGCCATCATGAATCTGGCAACCGGTAGTTTTGGTGCCATGTTGGCAGAGCCGCTGGTTAAGTCTGGTGAAATACTGTCACTGAGCCGTGAAGTGATTTGCCCGTTCTACAAGGCGAAAATGGAAAGAGCCGTTGAGGCATTTCGGGTGGCGATGGGTGAAGACAGTTGTCGCTGGTACATCCACAAGCCGGAAGGGGCAATGTTCCTGTGGTTGTGGTTTCCGGATTTGCCGATTTCAAGCCTGGAGTTATATCAGCGCCTGAAAGAGCGGGGCGTGTTGGTGGTGTCGGGCCATTACTTCTTCCCGGGCTTGCCGGACGATGACTGGAAACATCGCCATGAGTGTCTGCGGGTAACCTACTCCCAGGACGATGAGCAGGTTGCAAAAGGGTTGCGCATTATAGCTGATGAAGTGAGGGCGGTGTGGGCCGAGCACGGTGTCGCGGGTCAGTCTTGAACCCGCGCATCTTTCAGGCGTAACTCATATTCGCTGCCATCTGGCTCGACCTGAAGCAGGCGGGCCAGCAAATAATTTTGCTCCGGATCAAACCACATCAAGGTTTGGCGTTTGGAATCTTCTTCGCGCACCTTTTCCGCTTTCAGTGTTTTCATAGTGTGGCCGCGGTCGCTTAGGCTTTCTTCGGCAATAACGGCAAAGCGATCGGTGTCGTAGTCCCCTTTATCCAGCACTCGGTAAGCGAGGTCACGCTTTCCGGCCTTCAAATCCTGGTGCAACTGCAATTGGTAGCCCAAGGGGTCCAGAGTGCCTTCCTCTAGCTTCACCTCAAATGATTTGCCACGATTTTTTCCGGTTGCTACGCCTTTTTGCCAGTCGAAATCAATGGACTGCTTCCGGTCTTTGATTAGAAAGCCAGACAGGCGGTAGCGGTAGCGTAAAGGGATGACGTGCCCGTTCTCCCATTTGAAAATGAGGGATTCATTGATGTCGGCGATGAAAGAATCAACATCGGTGCGGTACAGCCAAATGTTGTTGCCCTGAGCTGTGAGCGTGCGGATGCCTTGACCATTCAGGCTTACGCCTTTGGACATAGAGGCGGTGTAGCTGGCCTCGTAGGGGGTCAGTTCTGAGGTGGTGGAATTGTCAGTTGAAGCGCTGGCTGCGAGGCTAAAAAACAATAGCCCCGCGAGCAGCGAAAAAATTCTAATTGGCGCTTTACAGCTTTGCATTCGAAGGCCTCTTCACGGTCTGTGCATGTCACAGTCTAGCCGTTCTTGGTTCCGAGAGGATGACAATCTGTTCAGCTATCCGAGAGGCGCATGGGTCTCGGTAGCAGCGACCCGTCCAATTGAACGCCATCGGCTGCAAGCTGGATGCGACCTTCGCAGAACCAGCGCAGAACGATCGGGTAGAGCAGGTGTTCCTGCTGTTGGACACGCTCCGCCAGTGATTCCGGGGTGTCGTCTTCGTTTACCCGAATTTCGGATTGTGCGATGACGGGGCCGCCGTCTAGCTCTTCCGTGACAAAGTGAATCGAAACGCCATGAACTTTGTCGCCGGCTTCCAGCACCCGTTTGTGCGTGTTTAGGCCGGTATAAGCCGGCAGAAGCGAAGGATGAATGTTCAGCATCCTGCCCCGGAATGCGCGAACGAAATCGGGCGTCAAAATGCGCATGAAGCCAGCAAGTACGATAACGTCCGGATTGTGCCTGTGCAGCTCAGCCATCAGAGAGGCATCGAAAGCCTCCCGTGAATCCGACTTCGTATGATCAATGACGAAGGTGGGGATATTGGCTTGAGCTGCGCGCTCCAGTGCAAATGCACCGGGGCGGTTGCACCCAACAGCAATGATTTCCCCGGGAAAGTCTCGTTCACGGGTGGCTTCGATCAGAGCTTGCAGGTTGGTTCCGCTGCCTGACGCCAGAACAACAATTTTCGGTAGCGGCGCTGGGTCTGCCATCATGCTTTAAGCAGCCCTGGTGCGTAACGAACGGCTGATGCAGTGTCGTTGGAGTCTGCGTTTTCGATCACACCCACCTGCCACACGGTTTCACCCATCGCGTTCAGTGTGTCGATCGCCAGATCTTTTTGATCTTCAGGCACGCAGACAATCATGCCAATACCGCAGTTAAACGTGCGGTACATTTCTTCTGCCGCTACGCCGCCGGCATCTTTCAGCCACTGGAATACAGGAGGCAGTTCCCAGCTTTCCGTATCGATTGCCGCAACTGTGTTGTCTGGCAGAACACGGGGAATGTTTTCTGGCAGTCCGCCGCCGGTGATGTGTGACATGGCGCGAACGTCTACGTCACGAATCAGCTTGAGCAGGTTCTTCACATAGATGCGAGTCGGAGCCATAAGAGCGTCAGCCAGCGTGGTGTCGCCTAAAGGTTGGCTCAAGTCCGCTCCGCTTACTTCGATGATTTTGCGAATCAGCGAGTAGCCGTTCGAGTGCGGGCCTGACGAGCCTAAGGCCAGCAGTACGTCGCCGGACTGAACGCGGCTACCGTCAAGAATGTTTTCACGTTCAACAACACCAACGCAGAAGCCGGCGAGGTCGTAGTCATCGCCTTCATACATGCCTGGCATTTCAGCAGTTTCGCCGCCTACCAGTGCGCAGCCGGAAAGCTCACAGCCTCTGCCGATGCCTTCAACAACATTCGCTGCGATGTCGACGTTAAGTTTGCCCGTGGCGTAGTAATCCAGGAAGAACAGAGGCTCGGCGCCACCAACGATCAAGTCGTTCACGCACATGGCAACAAGATCAATGCCGATGGTGTCGTGCTTTTCGAGTTGCATGGCGAGGCGAAGCTTAGTGCCTACGCCATCAGTGCCGGAAACCAGTACGGGCTCTTTGTAGCCGGCTGGGATGGACACCATGGCACCAAATCCACCAAGGCCGCCGAGTACTTCGGGGCGGCGGGTTTTGGTCGCGGTGTTCTTAATGCGGTTGACCAGCTCGTTGCCGGCATCAATATCAACACCCGCATCGCGGTAGGTGAGGGAGGGCTTCTGTTCGCTCATGGAAAATAACCATTGGACTGTGGGTCTGGCCGCGGATTTTAACAGGTGCGCACGGGGGGTCCAACTGGTATTCCGCGATCCGGCCACTATTCGTTGGTTAATCTACGGTTATCACGTAGAGCGGTGGCTGGCTTGCTACTCAGCCGACAGGTGATGGTGTATCCTGTGCGCCAATCATGGGAACGGCAGGGTACTACATCTACATGACGAATTCAGTCAACGGGTATTCAGCGAAAATGAAGCGGGCGGTGCTGGTAATAATCGCGATGGTGTGTGCCTTGTTTGCAGGGTCGCCAGCCACAGCCGTTACAATTACCGGACTCTATAATGCGGATGTGCCGATCTCTGGCTCCAGCAGTTCGGGGGTTAAAGCGGGTTATGAGGCTGGGTTGCGTGAGGTGTTAGTGCGCGTTTCGGGTAGTCGGGACGTGCTAGAGCTGGAAGGTGTGGATCAGCTTTTATCTAAGGCAGAGTCTTTGGTGTTGGCGTACCAGGTTGGCGAAAGCCAGGGCCAGAGTCGCATGCAGATGAGTTTTGGCGCGGTTGGCGTGAACCGTGGCCTTGCTGCGCTCAATGCGCCGGTGTGGGGCGCTAATCGTCCGCTTACATTGGCCTGGATTGCGGTAGAAGATCGAGGCCAGCGTCAATTGATTACTGCTAAAACCAGCGCTTCGGCACAGTCGGACGGTGCGGCTGAGTGGCGCGCGCATTTGGTGGAGGTCGCATCTGAGCGCGGGTTGCCGATGGTTTTCCCAGGCGAGGGATTTTCGGACGACCGCTCGTTGTTATCCGACTTGTGGGGCCAGTTTGTTGACCGCATTGAGGCTGCTTCCGAGGGGCAGGCATACGATGTGATCACCTTGATGCGCATTAGCCGTTCAGGAGGGCAATGGCGTGCGGGCTGGGTATTTGAAGGTATGGGGATGGACGCCAGCGAGCGTTCAGCCAGTGCAGGTACACCAAGAGAGCTGGCAGAAAAAGTTGTGGATCAGTGGGCAGAGCTCTATGCCGGCCGTTATGCTGTTTCTGCCAGCAGTGTTGCCGATTCACCGGCAGTAGACGTGGTTGTGGACGGTGTGTCCTCGCTTGCGGATTACGGCAACGCGGTGAAGGCACTCGAAGGTATGACGCCCGTGCGCGCTGTCGGAGCATCGCGCATCCGGGGTGAGCGTTTGACTCTGGAGGTGGCTTTTTCAGGCGAGTTGAATCAATTGCAAGAATACATTGCCCTTGACCCGCGGTTTGTTGCCCAGAACGCAGAGGATGCAACGACAATCGTCCAGGCAACGGAGGTGGTGCAACCAGCCGCGTCTGTTGACCAGGGCGAGCAAGAAGTTGAAGCAGAGGCGTCGGAAGCCTCCGGCCCTGCCTACCAGTCGTTGCCGGAAGGTGATGAGCAAGACGCAGCTGACGCCTTTGAGTCCCTCTACGAAGTGCTTTACTACCGCTGGCAGAGAACTCCCGGTCGTGGTGGAAGCAACTCATAAACTGACGGAGACTAATACGTGAGATCGCAGCAGTGGCGTTGGATTCCCAATGCACTGACGTTTTTGCGGATCGTGCTGATCATTCCGTTCGCCGGTGCTTTACTTGACGGTGGGTACCGCTTTGCGCTGGTCATCTTTGTGGTTGCAGCGCTGACTGATGCGATCGATGGTTTTCTTGCCCGTTCATTTAATTGGAAGAGCCGGTTAGGGGCGATTGCGGACCCTCTGGCCGATAAAGCGCTGTTGATCACGGCGTATCTGATGTTGACGATTACAGGCGTGTTGCCCGTTTGGTTATTTGCCTTGGTGCTTGGGCGTGATTTAATTATTGTGTGCGGAGGGCTTGCGTTCCATTACGGCGTGGGGCGTTTTGAAATGGAGCCGAGTATACCAGGCAAAATAAATACCTTTATTCAAATTCTGGCCGCCTTGTTGATCATTATTCTGATGGCGGGTTTGTCGATGGAACCGTGGATCCTGACTGCTAGTATCTGGGTTGTTGCTGTTTCCGCAGTGTTAAGCGGCGGCCATTACATGTTGGTTTGGGGTGTGCGGGCATGGAGGGCAAAACGGTCGTGATACCGTCTCAGATGATCCTCGGGGTCAAACTCAGGGATGATGCTCGTTTCGAGAATTTTCACGGCGACAGGAATCGCGAGGTTGCCCGTCGTCTTGAGGCCATTTGTGACGCACCACAGGGGCTGCCCGTGGTTGTAGTCTGCGGAGATTCTGATACCGGCAAGAGTCATTTGCTACAGGCTGCCTGCAACAAAACGGATCAGTTTGGCCGGGCGGGTGTGTGTATCAGCATTGGCGAATTGCTCCCCTTTGGCCCGGATGCGCTGGATGGGCTTGATGTGCACCCGTTACTTTGTCTCGATGATCTGGACAAGATTGCGGGTAAAGCCGATTGGGAAGAGGCAATTTTTCATCTATACAACCGTGTGATGGACCGGGGGGGGCTGCTGCTTGTAAGCCTGTCGGAAGTGCCCGGATCCTTGCCGTTTGGTTTGCCGGATCTGGTGTCTCGGTTGTCCCACGGGTTATTGCTTCAGCTGGGCTTGTACCGGGACGAAGACCGGATGCACATATTGATGGCCAGGGCTGAGCAGCGTGGATTGGTTGTGAGCGACGATGTGGCCAACTTTATCATGCGGCGAGCACCACGAAAGCTCGGAGATCTGTTGGGTATTCTTGATACTCTTGATGAAAACTCGCTGCAAGCCCAGCGTCGCCTAACCATCCCCTTCGTAAAAACGGTAATGGGTTGGTAGTGGCACAATAACAAAGAACTCAAAACGATAATGACAATTGGAGAGACGACATGAGACGGGTTGTATTCAACCAAAAAGGTGGTGTGGGCAAATCCAGCATTACCTGTAATCTTGCGGCCATCAGTGCTGCCCGGGGAAAGCGGACTCTGGTTGTTGATCTTGATCCCCAAGGGAATTCCACCCATTACCTGTTGGGCAAGGCTTCCTCTGAACTGAAGGACACAGTGGCAGACCTGCTGGAACAAACAGTTGCGTTCAGTATGTTCACCCGTCGCCCAGATGAGTTTGTGCACGCCACGCCTTTTGACAACCTGTTCGTGTTGCCCTCCAGCCCAGAGCTGGATTTCCTGGAGCGTAAGCTGGAGGCCAAACACAAGATTTACAAACTGAGAGAGTTTCTGAAGAAGTTGGGTGATAGTTTTGATGAGATATTTATCGATACCGCGCCGGCTCTTAACTTTTACACCCGGTCTGCGCTGATTGCAGCCCAACGTTGCCTGATTCCGTTTGATTGCGACGATTTCTCGCGGCAGGCGCTCTACAATATTTTGCATGAGATTCGGGAACTTCAGGAAGACCACAATGAGGAGTTGGTAGTTGAAGGTATTGTGGCAAACCAGTTCCAGCCGAGAGCGAGCCTCCCAAAACAGTTGGTACGTGAGTTGATTGAGGAGGGTTTGCCTGTACTGCCGGTACGTCTGTCCAGTTCGGTGAAAATGAAAGAATCGCATCAAGCACGAAAGCCGCTGATACACATGGCGCCCAAGCATGCGCTTACTCAGCAGTTCGAAAATTTGTACCGGGTGCTGTACGGTGAGTCGGTCGAATTGGAGGCGTTGGCGGATTGATGGGGCGATCGACTATGACCAACAATCAAGAACATGCGAGTCATGTTGCCGACAGTCTGCTTCAGATAGAAATCGCACTCAGAAGCATGGATGCTTGGCAAGAACAACCGATGCCGCCAGAAGCGTTCGAAAGCACTCAGCCGTTTTGTTTGGATACCATGAACTTCACGCAGTGGCTGCAGTTTGTATTTGTCGCGCGTATGAAACTGCTGCTTGAAACCGGGCAAGCGTTGCCTTCGGTGTCGGGCATTGCTCCGATGGCCGAGGAGTACTACCGCGGGCAGAGTGAAAGTGGCGCCAACCTTATTCAGGCATTGGCGCGCATGGACAGCTTGCTCTCGGGGGAGTGATTGAGGAGCGTCTGGATTAATCCAGACGCATAGACAGGTCGATGGCTTTCACATCTTTGGTGAGCGCTCCAATCGAAATGTAGTCAACGCCGGTTTCTGCAATGGACACCAATGTGTGCTCGTTGATACCCCCTGAAGCTTCGAGTTTAGCGCGACCACCAACATAATCTACCGCTTGCTTCATATCTGCCATCGAAAACTCATCCAACATAATAATGTCAGCGCCCGCATCCAGGGCCTGCTTTAGTTCGTTCAGTGATTCCGTTTCGACTTCGACGGGCTTTCCTGGAGCAATACGATGCGCCTCGGTGACGGAGGCTGCGATAGAGCCGCAGGCGGCAATGTGGTTTTCCTTAATCAGGAACGCATCCCACAAGCCGATGCGATGGTTATTGCAATCGCCGCAGGTTACTGCGTATTTCTGTGCAAGCCGCAGCCCGGGCAGTGTTTTACGAGTATCCAGTAGCTGAACTTTGGTATGGGACACCTTGGCCGCAAACTCGGCGCACTGGGTTGCCACACCTGAGAGCATTTGAAGCCAGTTAAGAGCGGATCGTTCGGCGGTCAGAAGCGAGCGGGCTTTTCCTGACATCCTGAAGATAACGTCATTCGCCTTCAGCTGATCGCCATCTTCGTGGAACCATTCCAGCTTCACGTCGGGGTCTACCTGGCGGAATACTTCGTTCACCCATGCTTTACCTGCCAGCCGAGCCGGCTCTCGCGTAATAACCCGGCCGTCAGCATGCTTGTCAGCAGGAATCAGCATGGCGGTGATGTCGCCGTCGCCAATGTCTTCCCGGAGGCTTTGAGCAACGGATTCAATGCGGGCCTGTCGAAGCAGTTCTGGGGTGATCATGGTGAAGTTCCGGAAAAGTGAATGTGGATTGATGGGCAGCAATTCTACTGCGCGGGAGAGAGTATTCAAAATGCCCTGCGCAAGTTGGTGTAATGTGATGGAGTTCCGCGGTAAACAAAAGGTGACAAATTCTGACAGAAGGTGACAGGCAATGCCTATATGATGTAATGACACCGTGTTTTACATTGTTTAACAGGTTTGGGACGGAGCAACTCCATGGCGCAGCACAATAAGGTCGTTCACTTGGGTGGCCAGACATCGGTAGGCAAATTTTCGCTACCGGTGGCGCTAGTGCGACTTCGCGATACGTCGGGCCAATCTCTGAACGCAGTGCTCGCAGGTTTCTTCGAAAAGGCGGATGACAGTTTGTTTTCGTTGGCTGACAGCGCAGGCTCGAATCAGGATCAGACCTCCTACTTTGATGCGATGCGCGAACTGCGTTTGCGGCGCAAAGCCATGACGGTTTCGATTCTTCAGTACATTAGCCAGGCCTTTAACGAACTCGGGCGTTTTAATCCCGCCCATAAGAGTAAATCGTTGGAAGAAATTGATCGAGACTCGCTGAGTCTGATGGATCACGCGGATCTCGAACAGCAGGTTGCGCTGGACAATCTGACCAACCGTTTGCGGAATCGGTATTCGGAAGTGCTGAGCTTGTTGGCGGCCAGAATTCGTCACACTGTTTCCGACCTGTCTTTGACTGATGCCCAGATTCCCTTGAGCCCCGAGGTGTTGTGCGGGGCGATAGCTGAAGCCTGCGCTGATCTGGATATCGATATTCGCGCCAAGCTGGTGGTGCTTAAACTGTTCGAACGGATGTTGACGGAACAGCTCGGAGCATTTTATCAAGCATGTAACCAAACCCTGATCACGCAAGGTGTATTGGCGGAGATGAAAACACCGCCGCTAGCTGGTGCTAACGTTCCGCGTTCAGTACCCGCATCAGAGAGTGCCGGGCAGGTAGCGGGGGGGAGGCATGAGCCCCAACACCATCAGACGGAAGTAACACCGACGTTAAGTGAGCTAAGCGAATTGCTGCATCAAGCCGATCATAAGACCGCACCGGCGGAAAAAGCCGGAACAAGGGTATTAGATACGCAGCAGTTAATTTTGCAGTTGAGTCAGCTTCAGTCGTCTGCTCAGAACGTTGAGAGCGCGCAGGCTGTGCCTTTGCGGGATCAGTTAAAGCCTGTGTTGGGCTCCGAGGAAGGGAGAAGTACTTCGGTCGGTCAGGTGGATGGTGATGTCATCAATCTTGTATCGATGCTATTCGAATTTATTCTTGAAGATCGCCAATTACATCCGGTGATGAAGGCGCTGATTGGTCGACTTCAAATACCGGTACTCAAAGTGGCTTTGAGTGATCAAAACTTCTTCAATCGTGGCGGGCATCCGGTTCGTAAGCTTCTCAATGAGTTGGCGTTGGCCGCAATAGGGTGGAGTGAAAAGCGTCCGGGTGTGAGGGATCCGCTGCGCGACAAAATTGAAGAAGTAGTTGAGCGTGTGTTGTCTGAATACACCGAGAATGTTGGGCTGTTCGAGGAGCTCGGGGAAGACTTTGGTCATTTCATGGATCTGGATCGCCGCCGCAGAGAGCTGGTGGAACAGCGGCTCAGGGATGCAGAGGAGGGGCGCGCGAAGCATGAGCGGGCTCAGCAGGCTGCGACTGACTTAATAAGTCAGTATACCGAAAACCATGAGCTACCAGAGCCAGTTTTACAGATTATCCATGACCCGCTTGCACGTTACCTTCAGTGGGTGGTTTTGCGTCATGGAGAGGATAGCTTGCTATGGGCGACTGCCAGTGAGTTGGCCGGAAGCCTGGTATGGAGTGTTGATCCACGACCGGTGACTCCAGACACGCGTTCGGATCTGTTGCGAACCATCCCGGTTGTGGTCGAGGGGCTAAGAACAGCGTTGCAGGAAATTTCCTGGGACCCCTTTGCGACAGATTCTGTGATCCGGGATTTGGAGCTGGTGCACGTTGATGTTTTGCAGAATCTGGTGACCGCGCCGCTTGAGCCTGCGGAAGATATTGCCGAGCGTTCGGAGGTCGAATTCGATGCCGATGTTGCGATTGAGTCATCGCTCCCTGCAAGTGAAGAGCGTTTTGAAGTGCCGGAGCAATCTGAACTCGACGAGAACAAAGAGGGTTCAGTTGAAATTGTTGACCAGACTGCACCAACTGGTGAGCCGGTAGCGGTTGCTCTGCAGTGGCTGGATGCGGCCGATCAGCTGAGCGTGGGTTCGTGGCTGGAATTGAATAAAGATGATGTAAGAGTTCGTTGTAAGTTGGCGGCGTTCATTAAAGCAACCGGGAAATACATCTTCGTTAATCGCAACGGCGCCAAGGTAGCTGAATATTTTCGTGACGAGCTTGCGCTTGCGATGCAGGAAAAGGCGATTACGTTGTTGGACGATGGTTTGATTTTCGATCGCGCGCTCGAATCCATTATCGATAACCTGCGGCAAAATCGAAACGATTGAGGTTGGCGCTGGCGTTGTAATTCGTGGCATCTGCAGGCGCTTTGTGATTCAATCAAATGACTTAAATCACTCATTGCCGCTACGGATGAGCCTTGCCTAACACACGATCTGATCTTATTGAGTCGCCTATTTCTTCCGCTGAATTTATTGAACAGGTTAGCGTCTTACGAGCGACAGGGCGTTTCCCCGATAGCCGTTGGTGCCCCTCGCCCAACTTCGGTGCCCGGCCTGACGATGCTGATATTACCTTACTGGTCGTACATAACATCAGCCTGCCTCCCGGGCAGTTTGGTGGTCCCTACATTGAAGATTTTTTTTGTAACCGCCTTGATCGGCATGCCCATCCTTACTTTTCCGAAATCGCCGATATGCAGGTGTCAGCGCACGCTTTGGTAAGGCGGGATGGGGCGATTGTGCAGTTTGTCAGCTGCCTCGATCGCGCTTGGCATGCTGGCAGATCCTGTTTTGGCAATGAGGAAGAGTGTAATGACTTTGCGATTGGGATCGAACTGGAAGGCTCTGATGACATACCTTACACCGAGCAACAGTATCTCGCACTGGCATGGCTCACACGCTTGACGATGGCTGCTTGGCCCGCTGTAACCCATGAGCGAATCACCGGTCACAGTGATATTGCACCGAGACGAAAGACCGATCCGGGACCGGCTTTTCAATGGCCTTATTTTAAAAGCTTAGTGTGTGCCTCGGAGAAAAACTGAATGGTTTTAGTGATTTTTTTGTTGGCGTATGTGATACGCCGCAAGCTGGACCGACAAGAAGCACTGAGTAGTGAGGGTTTTTGGCGCCTCTGGTTTCAAAAAGGCGCAACAAGCAAGGCAGGGCAAGAGGAATCCCTGTTAAAGGGGTATTTTCTGGTGATATTGCCCGCCATTTGTCTGGTGGTAGTAACGGTGCTCGCAGACCAACTAGGGTTCCGCCTTGCACTCTACCCGCTGGAGATGGTGTTGCTTGTTCTGCTGATGGGCGTGCCGGGTTGGCAAGCTTCCCTTCAGGCCTATTCCGAAGCTTGGGGGCGAGGTGATATGCAAGGGGCATGGCATCACGTTAAAGACCGGCTGCCTGCTGATGAAAGGGGGGCTGCCTTTTCTCCGGAAGCGATGCATTTGTCGGCTTCCAAGGCGCTGATTCACACTGTATTTGACCGTTTTTTTCTGGTGGTGTTCTGGTATGTCGTGGGGGGTATAGGGGCCGCACTGTTGGCACGTGGTGCGTTGGCTCTGGCGGAACATTGGCCTCAGGCCGGAGCAAGACCAAGCTATCGAAAAACCGCCGATTGGATTGGTTGGTTGCCAGCGAGACTGCTGGCTTGTACGTTCGGTTTAGCGGGGGATTTGTCGGGTTGGTCTCGAAAAGTGAGGCAGGTTGTGCCCGGCTTGAAAAAAACGACGACGGAAGTGCTAATGATTTCCGCCAACGGGTCGTTAACCGGGTATGCACTTGATCTTGAACGGTTCTCGGAGTTGCATCCGGAAGACTGGCCACGTTTCGGTGGCCGCAGTCTGATCGCCATCAGGGATTTGTTGAACCGCAGCATGTTGGTTTGGATCTGTGTCATAGCAATGCTGGTTATTGCAGGCGTGATTTAAGTCCAATACCACTTTGGAGCGATTAAAACGTTCCAGATGTAGGTGAAAATCAAAAAAATAATATTCATGGTTCGGTTTTCGAATCTGGGCGAGGGCGCTTTGAACTACATAATTAATCCAGCGATTGCGTTAATGAACCGGCTGCCGATGGTTTATAAGTTCAGCCTCATCAGCTTTCTCTTTCTTGGTCCTATTCTGGTGTTGTCCTGGCTGGTCATCTCTGGCCTCAATCAGTCTGTACAAACCATGAACCGGAGTATTGACGGATTGGTGGAGCTTAAGAGCGCTGATCGGCTGTTAGCAGCGGCGATGGATTTTCGGGACTACAAGGCCCCGGCTATTCTTAAAGAAGACCCCGCGCTGGCTGAGAAAGCCGACCGGGCTGCGTCAAAAATCGATGCACTGCTGACAAATCTGGCCGAGCCCCGCCGTTTGTTTGACTCCTCGGGCTCCTGGCAAGAGCAGATTCTCGCGTTGCAAAAAGACTGGCGTTCACTTCTCAACAGTAACAGTTATCAGGGCAGTATGGACGCGCAGTACAAGTATTATCAGGAGTTTGTACAGAAAGCCCTGGCGCTGTTGCCGGCAACAATGGAAGTGTCGGGGTTGGGGCAGAATGCGTCCCGTGAAAACCAACTGTTGCTTGGTTTGGTGCGAGATGTTTTCCCTGATGCACGTAACGCCATTGGTAGCGCTCGTTCCTACGGCATCTTCGCATTGGTAGAAGGGCAGGTGGGCTACGCCATGAGCGAGAACCTGAACGAAATCTTCGACCGTTTAACCAATCGAAGCTCACTGCTCTCTCCCGGTTTGATGGTGGCAAAAGAAGCCTCTTCAGAATTAGCTGAGGCTTCTGCTCTGACTCGTGTAGATGGAAGTGTGCTTGTGGTGCGGGATGCGTTGGACACGCAGGTGATCACGCCGATGCGTTTGGAAACACCGTGGCAAGATTACGACGCAACGGTGGCAGCCCAAACAAAACATTTCGATGCTTTGACCGAGACGATCTTTGAGGTGGTTGGAGCCAATCTTGAACGCCGATTGGCCAGTGAAACCCGGCAGCGCACGATCATTGTTGTTTCTTTGATCGCGGTGATGCTGGTGGTGGTGTACCTGTACATTGGATTTTTTATGTCGGTCAGGGTTGCCATCAACCGGTTCAGTTCGGCGGCCAGAAACGTCGCAGCTGGTGATATGACTACCCATATCGAGCTTTCCAACCGGGATGAATTGGGTGAGCTCACGTCCGAATTCAACAATATGACGGACAAAATTGCGGAGCTGATCCGGTCTGTCAGTGCGACCACAGCCGATGTGGACATGCAAGCTGTTCGGGTTAACGATACTGCCGCGGCGAACAGTGAAGCGGTGGCACGTCAGATGGATGAAAGCAGCCAGATCAATGAAGCCATGGGCCAAATGGTGGCAGCGGTCAACGAGGTCACTGAAAGCGCCCACCGGGTCGCTGACAGTGCCGGTAGTGCTGAGCGTGATACCGAAACGGGCCGACAGGTGGTTGCGGGCACGGTTGAGACCATTCACAAGCTTGCCAGCGAGATTGCCGGCGCTATGGAGGTTATCAATCGGGTCAACAAAGACAGTGATAACATCAGTCAGGTGTTGGTTGAAATCAAGGCTATTGCGGAACAGACCAACCTGCTTGCACTCAACGCGGCTATTGAGGCTGCGCGTGCGGGCGAATACGGGCGTGGGTTTGCTGTCGTGGCGGATGAAGTGCGTTCGCTATCGCAGCGTACTCACAAGTCTACAGAAGAGATTGAGGACATGATCTCTCGTTTACAGGGCGGCGTGAAAGAAGCGGTATTCGCCATGACCAGCAGCCATGGTGCCACAGAGTTGACCGTGCAGAAATCGACAGAAGTGACCCAGGCACTGGACAGCATCGCGAACGGCATTTCAGAAATTGTTGATATGAGCCATCAGATCGCCCAAGCCGCTGAAGAGCAGTCTGCAGTGGCGAAAAACGTCAATGCCAATGTTGAAAGCATTGGCGAGCTGGGCCAGAGCACGGCTGAAAACGCTCAGGAGACATTGGACTCCTCTCGCCAGATGTCAGACCTGACCGCTTCGCTTCAAAAGCTGGTTGAAACGTTCAAAGTCTGAATTTGACGTTCATTGAGATTATAGAAATCCGGCCCTTAGAGGCCGGATTTTTGTTGCTCCCAAAGAATTTCTTTTGCGCCTTCCCGACGAGCTAATACCCGAGATACGACGAATAGCAGATCCGAAAGACGGTTGAGGTATTGTCGTGCACCGGGATTAATCTCTTCTTCCTGGCTCATGCCAACGACAATCCGCTCAGCACGCCGACACACTGCGCGAGCCAAATGACACTGCGCGGCAGCGGGAGAGCCTCCGGGCAGAATGAAGTTCTTCAAAGGGGGGAGACCTTCGTTGTGTTCGTCCAGCACTTGCTCCAGCCAACTGATGTGTTTTTCGCTAATCACCAGGCTATTGGGAATGGCAAACTCACCACCAATGTCGAAGAGATGGTGTTGGATGCGGCGAAACAGATCAATCATGGCATCGTCAGCGGGTAAGGTTTCAACCAAAATGCCGATATGACAATTCAGTTCGTCAACGGTGCCCATGGCTTCAACGCGCAGGGCATTTTTTACCACACGATTGCCGTCTGCCAGCCCGGTTGTACCGTCGTCGCCTGTTCGGGTGTAAATTTTGGAAAGGCGGTTGCCCATAGTGGTCGTACTCCTGGTGAAAGCGGGTTATTTCAGTTGTTTAACTTGATCGGTAAGCATTTGGTTTACGGGGGTGTCGATGCCGACTTCGGCCCCTAGACGCGCCAAATAGCCGTTAATGAAATTGATTTCTGTTGTCCGTCCGGCCAATCGATCCGCACGCATAGACGAGGTATTGGCGGCAGTGTTTCTCGCAACCGCTTCAATGGCCTCTCGTAGTGCCTCGGGAGATTTCGAAGATTGGCCGCTGGCGGTCTGCAGTTCACAGATCTCATGGCACAGGGGAGCGATCCACTGTTGGTAAAACGGATGAGTCAAGATCTTGCCATTCGGGCAGTCCAGGATGGCGGTGAAGGGATTTATGCCGGCGTTGATGATCAATTTCTGCCAGAGCCTGCTAAGAATGTCGGTTTCAGCGTTAACGCTCAGACCGCTTTCGGCGAGTTTGGCAACGGTTTCGGTAAGGTAAGTGTTGCCAGCGGGTGTGAGCGCGCCGACCCAGGTTTCACCTTGCCCGGCATGGACAACCAGAGCGGATTCGGGGCGATTTGCCCCTTCGGTGGTCGTGGCTGCAAGAACAGGGTGGTTCGGCCAGGTTTCAGCCACACGTTGCTGGCTGCCGAGGCCGTTTTGAAATAAGACAATCGGAGAGGTTTCGGGCAGTCGAGGAACTACCTGTTTCAGTGCGTCCAAGGTATCGCCGGCTTTGGTGGTCACGACCAGCAAGGATGGTGATTGAGTGTGGGGTAACCAAGGAATCTGAATCGATAGCTCCGGCCCTTTCAGGGGCCGGAACTGGTAAGCGAGTGATTCGAGCGATTGCTCTGGGCGGGGCACAAAAGCCACCTGTCTGGCAGGAAGCTTGGCCGCCCAAAGCCGGCCCATCGAGCCGGCTCCCAGAATCGCAATCATAGCCTTACATGGCCTCGATTTCGGCTCGCTGTGTACTCAACCGCTGCAGGCTGCCTTGGGCATCGCGCAGCTTGCCTTTCTCTTTTTCGATCACTTCAGCCGGAGCCTTGGAGGTGAACTTTTCATTGCTTAGCTTGCCTTCAACGCGGCTGATTTCTTTCTGCAACCGATCCAGTTCTTTGTCCAGGCGCTTGAGTTCGGCGTCTTTGTCAATCAAACCGGCCATGGGCACCAGGACTTCCATTTCACCAACCAGTTGGGTGGCACTCATTGGCGCTTTTTCTGAGCCTAGCCATTCGAGTTTCTCAAGCTTCGCCAAGGACATCAGGAACTGACGGTTGGCGTTCAGCCGTTGCTCGTCTTCGCTGTTGCCGCCTTTGAGGAATACGGGCACGGGCTTGCCCGGGGAAATGTTCATTTCACCGCGAATGTTCCGAACAGCCACAATGACACCTTTCACCCACTCGATATTGGCTTTGGCGCTGGCGTCCTGTTTGCTTTCTTCAGGCTGCGGGAACGGCTGCAGCATGATGCTGTCGCCGCTCTTGCCAGCCAATGGAGCAATACGCTGCCAGATTTCTTCGGTGATGTACGGCATCATGGGGTGTGCCAGACGCAGGATAGCTTCCAGAACACGCACCAGTGTGCGACGGGTGCCACGTTTGGCTTCAACGCTGCCGCTGTCGTCGCTCAGACAGGGCTTGGCCAGCTCAAGGTACCAGTCGCAGTATTCGTTCCAGATGAACTCGTACAGCGCGTAAGCCGCCAGATCAAAACGGTATTGTTCCAGATGGCGGGTCACTTCCTGCTCACAGTGCTGGAGTTCGCTGATGATCCATCGATCCGCCAGGGATAGTTCTACCGGCTCGTTATTTACACCACAGTCTTCGCCTTCGGTGTTCATCAGTACGTAGCGCGCAGCGTTCCACAGTTTGTTGCAGAAGTTGCGATAGCCTTCCAGGCGCTTCATGTCCCAGTTGATGTCACGGCCGGTGGTGGCCATGGCGGCTAGGGTGAAGCGCAGGGCGTCGGTGCCGTGGGCTGCGATGCCTTCTGGGAATTCTTTCTGGGTGCGCTTGCCGATTTTTTCAGCCAGCTTGGGCTGCATCAGGTTGCCGGTACGCTTTTCCAGCAGTTTGTCCAGGGCGATGCCGTCGATCATATCCAGCGGGTCGATGACGTTGCCCTTGGATTTGGACATTTTGTCGCCGTGCTCGTCGCGGATCAGGCCGGTCACGTAAACGGTTTTGAATGGTACCTGTGGTGTGCCGTCTTCATTCTTCATGAAGTGCATGGTCATCATAATCATCCGGGCAACCCAGAAGAAAATGATGTCAAAACCGGTCACCAAAACATCTGTGGGGTGGAAGGTTTTCAGGCGCTCGGTGATTTCCGGCCAACCCAAGGTGCCGAAAGTCCACAAAGCAGAGCTGAACCAGGTGTCCAGAACGTCGTCGTCTTGCTTCAGTTCCAGATCCGAGGTCAGGCTGTGTTTCTTGCGCACTTCGTTTTCGTCGCGACCAACGTAAATGTTGCCTTCAGCGTCGTACCAGGCCGGAATCCGGTGGCCCCACCACAGTTGTCGGGAGATACACCAGTCCTGGATGTCGCGCATCCAGGAGAAGTACATGTTTTCATACTGCTTGGGCACAAACTGAATGCGGCCGTCTTCCACGGCTTCAATGGCAGGCTTGGCCAATGTTTTGGCGTCAGCAAACCATTGGTCGGTGAGCATCGGTTCGATGATCAGGCCGGAGCGGTCGCCGCGGGGTACGCTGAGTAAATGGTCTTCAACCTGTTGTACCAGACCTTCAGCTTCCATGTCCGCAACAATTTGCTTGCGGGCGACTTCGCGGGTCAGGCCAGCGTAGGCTGCCGGCATGCTGCCGTCGATGTCGGTATTCTCGGTGCCGTCGCTGTTGAAGACTTCGGCGGTTTCACGAATGTTGGCGTCTTGAGTCAGGACGTTGATCATCGGCAGGTTGTTGCGTTTGCCGACGGCGTAATCGTTAAAGTCGTGGGCCGGAGTGATCTTCACGCAGCCGGAGCCTTTTTCCGGGTCGGCGTGGTGGTCGGCCACGATCGGGATTCTGCGGTTTACCAGCGGCAACGTAATGTGTTTGCCAATCAGGTGCTGGTATCTCTCGTCGTCCGGATGCACGGCTACAGCGGTGTCGCCGAGCATGGTTTCCGGACGGGTAGTGGCGACGACGACGTAGTCTTTGCCGTCTTGGGTGGTTGCGCCATCAGCCAATGGGTAGCGCAGGTGCCAGAAGAAGCCTTTTTCTTCTTTGTTTTCCACTTCCAGGTCGGAAATGGCGGTGTGCAGTTTCGGGTCCCAGTTGACCAAGCGCTTGCCGCGGTAGACCAGGCCGTCTTCGTATAGGCGGATGAAAACTTCTTGTACAGCTTTGTAGAAGCCTTCGTCCATGGTGAAGCGTTCGTTGCTCCAGTCTACGGAGTTGCCAAGGCGGCGCATCTGACGGGTGATGGTTCCGCCGGACTCTTCTTTCCAGTTCCAGATACGTTTGATGAATTCGTCCCGGCCGAGGTCGTGGCGGGTTTTGCCTTCTTCTGCGGCGAGTTTGCGCTCAACCACCATTTGGGTGGCGATACCGGCGTGGTCGGTGCCGACGGTCCAGACAGTGTTGTTGCCCTGCATGCGCTTGTAGCGAGTGAGGGTGTCCATGATGGTGTGCTGGAAAGCATGGCCCATGTGCAGGCTGCCGGTCACGTTAGGTGGCGGAATAGCGATGCTGTATGACTGGCCTTCTCCGCTGGGGCGGAAGTACCCTTTGGATTCCCAGTTTTCGTACCACTGGCGCTCGATGTTTTCTGGCTGGTAGGTTTTTTCCATGGGTTTCTGCAGTGACCGTTGGTTGATTCACGATGGGGAAGTTTGAAACCGGCCATTATACATGGTCGCTTTGGTTCGGGCGAACGTTCAGCTTCCGGTGCTCGTATATTCTTGGCCTGCTCGTTTCGGTGTTGGTCAGCGTTTTCGCATGTCATGTACCCGCGCTTCTATGCCCAGCTTTCGCAACTGTTTGTAGTGGCCGCGAGCTTGATTCAGTACCGCCGGATCGTTTTGGGCGACTAGTGCCAGTCTTCGGTATTGGTCAGCCTGTTCGGGCAGGTCGGACGTAAGGATGATGACGGTGTCCCAATCGGTAGCGGCCGGTGGGTAGAGCAGGATGCCGACCGGGTCGGAACAAGGGGAACTTGGGTCGGTTGCGATGCTGTGGGGGATGAAGGCGTCCGGGGTGAAGTTCCAGAGTAGGTCATCGAGTTCTTGCGCTTGTTGTTGGTTTTCACAGAGCACGCACACACGGTCGCCCTGCTGCCAGGCTTTGTCCACGAGTTTGGCTGCGTGGAGGTTGCGGGCAACTGGGGTGTTTTGGGCGAGGATGTGAAACCAGTAGCGCTGGTTTTTGGTGTCCTGACCGGAGGAGTCGGCAGCTGGGCTGCCGGGCTCCGGTGGGTTGGTTGGGTTGCTACCCTGCATGGGACATCAGGTAGTTGACCAGTAGGGGAACCGGGCGGCCGGTCGCGCCTTTGGCTTTGCCGGAATCCCAGGCAGTACCCGCAATGTCCAGGTGGGCCCAGCGGTATTCTTTGGTGAATCGCGACAGGAAGCAGGCGGCTGTGATGGTGCCTGCGGGGCGGCCGCCGATGTTGGCTATGTCAGCGAAGTTGCTATCGAGCTGGCTCTGGTATTCGTCCCACAGGGGCAAGCGCCAGGCTCGGTCGCCGGTTCTTTCGCCTGCGGCCAGCAATTCGTTGGCTAGTTCGTCGTCGTTGGCCAGCATGCCGGTTGCCTGATGGCCCAGGGCGATGATGCAGGCGCCGGTGAGGGTGGCGAGGTCGATAACGGTTTCAGGGTCGAATTTCTTCACGTAGGTGAGGGCGTCGCAAAGTACCAAGCGGCCTTCGGCGTCGGTGTTGAGGATCTCAACGGTTTTGCCGCTCAAGGTGGTGACGATGTCGCCCGGGCGTGTCGCGGAGCCGTCGGGCATGTTTTCAGCGGCTGCAATGACGGCCACTACGTTGATGTTGGGCTTGGTTTCGGCCAGCACTTTCATGGTGCCGAATACGCTGGCGGAGCCACCCATGTCGTATTTCATTTCGTCCATGCCGGCGCCGGGCTTCAGGCTGATGCCGCCGCTGTCGAAAGTTATGCCTTTACCGACCAATACGTAAGGTTTTTCGTCAGCTTTGCCACCGTGGTATTCCATAACAATCAGGCGGGGAGGCTGTTCGGAGCCTTTGCCTACAGCCAGGATAGTGTTCATGCCCATTTCGGCCATCTGCTTTTCATCCACTACTTCGGTTTTGATGCAGTCGTGCTCTTTGGCCATGTTTTGCGCTTGTTCGGCCAGCCATACGGGGTGACACACGTTTGGCGGTGTGTTGCCGAGATCGCGGGTGTAGTTCATGCCGCGTCCGGTAGCCAGGCCCAGGTTGAAGGCGTCTTTCTGAGATTGGTCTGCGTCCGACGCTTGCGCAACAACTTTGTTGAGTTTGCGGGCTGGTGGCTGCTCGCTCTTGAATCCGGTGAAGGTGTAAAGTTGCTCTTCCAGCGTGCGGCCAAGCAGGTTCAAGCGCGCGTCTTCTGAAGCGATGGTTTCTGAACCCTGAATTTGGGTGTCGGTCAGGCAGATGAGGGCACTGTTGGATGGGCCGTCTTTGAGTGCGCCTACGGCGGCGATCAGGGCTTTTCGGTAGTTGGCTTGATGGCGCTCGTCGTCTTTGCCTGTGCCGATAACAATCACGCGCTGCCAAGGTTGCTCGGTAAGAGGTAGGGTGTTAACCGTGGCGTTTTTGCCGGTCAGGTCACCGGCTTGTTTCAGTTGTTTGATCAGCCCTCCCAATGCCTGGTCTGCTGCTTTGGTGGTCTCCGGCCATTCACCGTTTTCGGGCAGTCCGATGACGAGGCAGTCGGTGTTGGTCGCCGTGATGGCTTTGCTGCTCAGGCTGAAATTCATGACAACTCCTGTTGAGTGATTCAAGTGTTGGGCTTAGCCCAGAGTTTTGTATGTTCTCTAGGATTGGGGCTAAGGCGCGAATAATCAAGCAGACGGCCTATATTGCTTGAATGGCTTTAATGGTTGACTGCTTTACTGTCAATCAGTGGCAAGGTTACATAGAATACGCGCAGTTTCCTGTATCCACCATCTTCTAACCGGGCGCCACCAGAGAGACTGATTTGACTATCATTTTCCGTTACCTCATTCGCCAGATCATGGTGAGCATGTTCGCCGTTTCCGGCATTTTGTTGCTGGTTTTCATGAGTGGCCGGTTCATTAAATATCTAGGCAGTGCCGCCGAGGGTGAAATTGCCGCAGGTGTTTTGTTTGCCATCATGGGTTACCGATTTCCGGGATTTCTTGAGCTGATTCTTCCGTTGGGTTTGTTCATCGGCATATTGTTGGCTTATGGCCGCATGTACCTCGAAAGCGAGATGACCGTGTTGTTTGCATGCGGTGTGAGTGAGCGTCAATTGCTGGCGAAAACACTGCTGGGTGCGTTGCCTGTCATGTTTGTGGTGGGTGCGATGAGCCTCTACGTGTCGCCTTGGGGGATGAAGCAGGTTGAGCAGATCTTCAACGAGCAGCGCAAGGCCACGGAGTTTGAAATGTTGGCGCCGGGACGCTTTCAGGATCTTAGCTCCGGTACCCGCGTGACTTATACCGAGTCTTTGAGCGACGACAAACGCCAGCTGCAAGGTGTTTTTATCGCGGAATACGGTCGGGATGGCGAAGGGATTACGCTGATTACGGCAGAAACGGGTTCGCAACTGATTGATGAAGAAACCGGTAGCCGGTTTTTGATTCTTGAAGAAGGAGGGCGTTTTCAGGGCGTGCCCGGACAGCTTGATCACAGCGTGACACTTTTTGATGCCTACGGTTTGAAAATTCAGAGCGGTGAAGCGGGCACGAAAGAGCTGGAAGAAGGTATTTCAACACTCGATCTCTGGAATTCGGATGATCCGGAAGATCGCGCGTTATTGCATTGGCGTATTTCTCTGCCGTTGATTGTCCCTATCATCACCCTGTTGGCAGTGCGTCTGAGCCGTGTGAATCCGAGGCAGGGTCGATTCTTCCATTTGTTGCCAGCCATGTTGGTGTACATCACCTATCTCGGTTTACTGATTGTCGCAAGGGATGCGCTGGCGGATGGCAAAGTGCCGGAGTGGCTGGGCATGTTGTGGGTTCATGCACTGTTCTTGTCGCTAGGCTTGTGGCTGCAGTTTGGCCCGACTTGGCTAAATCGCCGTCGCCTCGAAAAGGAGACGAATGCCCATGCGTAAGATCGACAACTATGTGATGACCACCGTGGGCGGTGCCATGTTTTTGGTGATGGTAGTGGTGCTGTCGCTGGATTTAATTTTTGCCTTCATCGCCGAGCTTGAAGATACCCGTAATGGCTACCAGACCATGGAGGCGCTCTGGTACGTGGCGCTGACGTTACCTCGCCGAATTTATGATTACCTGCCCTTGGGGGCCTTTATGGGGTGCCTGGTTGGGCTGGGAACCATGGCCAGTTCGTCGGAACTGACGGTGATACGGGCCGCTGGCGTCTCTTTGAAGCGCATCGTCTGGTCGGCCATGAAGCCGGCGTTGATTGTAGTGTTGTTGGGTGTGTTTATTGGTGAGTATGTGGCGCCAGCCACCGAGCGCATTGCTCAGAGCGATAAAGCGGTTGCGATGGGGGGCGGTAAGAATGTCGCCGAAGCCCATGGGGTTTGGCATCGGGAAGGGAATACCTTCATGCACTTGAACGCGGTGCAGCCTGACGGTGTATTGATAGGCGTGTCCTTGTTTGAATTTGACAACGAGCGGCAGCTGACCCAATCCAGTTTTGCACAGAAGGCAGCCTTTCATGGCGATCACTGGATTCTTGAGAACGTGGTCACCACTCGCATTGAAGAAGACCGCACGGTTCGTGATGAGCAAGCATCACTGCGGTGGGATACCGGTTTATCGCCGGAAGTGCTCAGTGTACTGATCGTGAAGCCCGAAAACCTATCAATGACCGGGTTGTTCACTTACGCCCGATACTTGGGGGAGCAGGGTTTGACTGCCGCCCAATATTGGCTGGCATTCTGGAAAAAAGCGCTAATGCCCTTAGGAACGGCCGTCATGGTGTTGGTGGCTATTTCGTTTGTATTCGGACCGCTGCGTTCGGTCACTATGGGTTTTCGCGTGTTTACCGGTTTATTGGTGGGGCTGCTGTTCAAGTATATGCAGGATCTTCTGGGGCCGATGAGCATGGTTTACGGTTTTAATCCGATGATTGCCGTGCTGGCTCCAATACTGATTAATGCTGCGGTAGGGGCTGTGCTAATGAGGCGGGCCGGCTAAGCCGGCCCAAGGCTGGTTATTTCTTGGTGGGTTTGGGTAAGGTTACAACCACGCTGTCGGAAATGCGGTCAGTGATCGAAAGACCGTTGATCGGGTAAAACAGTGCGATGATGGCTGGTACGGTCAGCAGCAATGTGACCGCGCCCAGGTAGTGGCCGCCGAGCATGGCCAGAAAAACCACGGCCGATGCGGTGCCGTAGCGGAGCAGAGACTGCGTCCAACTTACCGATGTGCCGTTCAGATTTTCGATGCGTACGCGCCAAACCTGCATACCAAGTGTCTGGCCTGCGCGAGTCCAGAAATAAGCAAAGAACAGATACAGCACAAGGAACAGGACAAACGTTAGCCCGGGATCTCCGGAGAGCTGGCCTGCTTCCGCCATTTGTTCGTAGGTATCCCAGCCTGTTATCCAGCCGGCAACCATGGTGTAGGCCCAAGTGGCCACCAATAGCACTGCAATGCTGATCAAGCCGTCGTAGATAATGGCGAGTGCTCGCTTTAATGCTGTGGCTGGCGGCAATAGTTCCTCGGCGTCGTGGAAGCGGCGGGGCATGGGTTCTCCTATGAGGTTTCACGTTTTTCATGTTCTCAGCGTGTGCTAGAGTAGCGGATTTGCACACGCATGTAAGTATTCGTATTCAATCGCGGACCTGCCGGCTTCTCGGTGGGTTTCTGGAAAGGTATCAAAGGGCTATGAAAACCGCAGAGTTGCGACAGACGTTCCTCGATTATTTCAAACAGCACGGTCACGCTATTGTTCCAAGCAGTTCGCTGGTGCCAGCGGACGATCCAACCTTGCTGTTTACTAACGCGGGCATGAATCAGTTCAAGGATACCTTCCTTGGTCGGGAAGAGCGCGATTACACTCGCGCAACTTCAACCCAGAAGTGTGTGCGCGCTGGCGGCAAGCATAACGACCTCGAAAACGTCGGTTACACCGCGCGTCACCACACTTTTTTCGAAATGCTGGGCAACTTCAGCTTTGGTGACTATTTCAAGCGTGAAGCCATCAATTTTGCCTGGACTTTCCTAACCGGAGATCAGTGGCTGAACCTGCCGACAGAAAAGCTGTGGGTGACCGTTTACGCGGATGACGATGAAGCTTTCGATATCTGGAATAAAGAAGTGGGTGTGCCAGCAGAGCGCATAGTTCGCATTGGCGATAACAAGGGCGCCCGCTATGCGTCCGATAACTTCTGGCAGATGGGCGATACCGGTCCGTGCGGCCCTTGTACCGAAATTTTTTACGATCACGGTCCGGATGTTGCGGGTGGCCCTCCCGGTAGCCCCGAAGAAGACGGCGATCGCTACATTGAAATCTGGAACGTGGTGTTCATGCAGTACAACCGTACTGCCGATGGTGAAATGCTGAACCTGCCAAAGCCTTCTGTTGATACAGGCATGGGCCTTGAGCGTATCGCCGCGGTATTGCAGGGGGTGCACAGTAACTACGAAATCGACCTGTTCCAGGATCTGTTGAAGGCAGCCTCTGAAGTTCTTGGCGGCGCAGCAAGCACTGAGGCGTCACTGCGTGTCGTCGCAGACCACATTCGTTCTTGCTCGTTCCTGATTGCGGACGGCGTAATGCCGTCGAATGAAGGTCGTGGTTTTGTTCTGCGCCGGATTGTTCGACGTGCGGCTCGCCACGGTAACAAGCTGGGCGCGAACGGGCCTTTCTTCCACAAGTTGGCCAAGCCTTTGGCGGACCTGATGGGAGGAGCATTCCCGCAGTTAGTCAGCAGTTTGAAGCAGATCGAGAAGGTGCTGCTTCAAGAAGAGGAACAGTTTGCTAAAACGCTCGACAAAGGTCTGCGTTTGCTTGAGCAAGACATTGCCGAGCTTAAAGGCAATGAGATCCCTGGCGAAACGGTGTTTACGCTTTATGACACCTACGGTTTCCCGGTAGACCTCACCAACGATATCGCACGTGAGCGTGGTCTGACTCTGGACTACGCCGGATATGAAAAAGCTATGGAAGCCCAACGTGAACGGGCGCGGGCTGCCAGTAAGTTCGGCATTGATTACAACGCTGAAGGGCTCAGCATCGAAGGGGATACCGAGTTTACCGGTTATGACCATGTCGATGGTAAAGAGCGCGTGCGCTTGGTGTTGGTTGAGGGCGAAGAGCGCAAGGCGGTTGCCGGTGATGATTGCGTAGTTGTATTAGAGCGCACACCTTTCTATGCCGAGTCTGGCGGTCAGGTGGGGGACACGGGTCTGCTGACTTGGAACGGTGGCCGTTTTGAAGTAGCGGATACTCGAAAGGACGGGGATAACCACCTGCACGTGGGTAAACTCGTTGAAGGAGAGTTGAGCTCTGGCCAAGAGGTGGATGTTTGTATCGATCACGAACGTCGCGAGCGCACCAAACGTAATCATTCTGCTACGCACCTGTTGCATGCCGCACTTCGCAAGGTGTTGGGTGAGCATGTAAATCAGAAGGGCTCATTGGTTGATCCGGACAAGTTGCGTTTCGACTTTTCCCATTTTGAAGCGGTTACCCCTGAGCAGCTTAAAGAGATTGAGCGCCAGGTGAATGAACAGGTTCTTCAGAATACGCCGGTTGAAATAGACGTTACAGACATGGAGACCGCACAGGAAAAAGGCGCCATGGCACTATTTGGTGAGAAGTATGGTGATGTGGTGCGAGTGCTAAGCATGGGTTCTGATCGATATTCGGTGGAACTTTGTGGCGGTACTCACGTCTCTCGTACAGGCGATATCGGTATGATGCGAATCACCTCCGAGAGCGGTATTTCCTCGGGTGTTCGTCGTATCGAAGCGGTCACTGGCTTTGGCGCGCTGGCGTGGGCAGATGAAACCGAGAGCACGTTGCGCAAAACCGCCAAGCTGGTGAGGGCGACTCGGGAAACGTTGGTAGACAAAGTCCAGCAAACTGTAGACCGCAATCGTCAGCTGGAAAAAGACATTGCTGCTATGAAAGCGAAGTTGGCCAGTTCTGCTGGTAGTGATCTGGCGGCTTCTGCCGTGCAAGTGGGTGACCTCAAAGTCGTTGCGGCGCAGATGGATGGAGCAGATCGCAAGGGGCTGATGGAAACTGCCGACCAGCTGAAGAACAAGCTGGGTGAAGGTGTGGTGGTATTGGCCACTGTCGAAGATGGCAAAGTTGTTTTGGTTGCCGGTGTGACCAAGTCCGCGACAGGTAAGGTTAAAGCGGGTGATTTGATGAAGCACCTGTGTGCCCAAGTGGATGGAAAAGGCGGTGGCCGTCCGGACATGGCGCAAGGTGGTGGCAATGATGCGTCGAAGCTGGTCGACGCTCTGGCGGGTGTGCCTGCCTGGGTTGAAGGAAATATCCAGTAAGGCGCTGTTTTCCGCAGTGGGCACGGGTTTATAATCCGCCCGCTTTATACGATGGCGGAGCCTTAGGGCTCCGCTTTGGGTCCCCGGTTCGGAGTTTGGCAAAACATGGCTCTGTTGGTTCAAAAGTTTGGTGGTACATCCGTCGGCACAACCGAGCGGATTGAGGCGGTAGCCGACAAGATATGTCGGTTCCGCAAGGAAGGGCACGATATCGTTGTCGTGGTCTCGGCAATGAGCGGTGAGACAAATCGCCTGATCGCATTGGCCGGCGACATTATGGAAGAGCCTACACCACGGGAAATGGACGTACTGGTTTCCACCGGTGAGCAAGTGACCATTGCTTTGCTGTCCATGGCGCTGCAAAAACGTGGCTGTGACGCTCGTTCTTACACGGGTGGCCAGGTTCGGATTTTGACTGATAACAGTCACAACAAGGCTCGTATCAAAGACATTGATGCGCATCGGATGCAGTCAGATCTCGATGCAGGCCGAGTGATTGTGGTGGCCGGCTTTCAGGGTGTGGACGAGCAGGGAAATATCACCACGCTTGGTCGTGGTGGTTCCGATACCACGGCTGTTGCACTGGCTGCAGCGCTGAAGGCCGATGAATGCCAGATCTACACCGATGTAGACGGTGTTTATACGACTGACCCGCGTGTTGTAGACAGCGCACGTCGGCTGGATCGTATTACATTTGAGGAAATGCTCGAGATGGCGAGTCTGGGTTCAAAGGTTCTCCAGATCCGTGCTGTCGAGTTTGCAGGTAAATACAACGTTCCGTTAAGGGTGCTCTCCAGCTTCCAGGAAGGCGAAGGAACCCTGATCACTTTTGAGGATGATACGGCCATGGAACAACCGGTTGTTTCCGGCATTGCTTTTAATCGTGATGAAGCCAAGCTGACTATTTCCGGCGTGCCGGATACCCCAGGCAGTGCGCTGAGTATCCTGAAGCCAATCAGCGATGCCAACATTGAAGTCGACATGATCGTTCAGAACGTCGGTCAAGATAATAAGACTGCCTTCACGTTCACGGTGAACCGTCCTGATTTGAAACGCGCTCAAGACATCTTGCGCCGTATCTCCGACGACATTAATGCAGGTGAAGTTATCGGCGATAGCAAAATCGCTAAAGTCAGCATCGTAGGTGTGGGTATGCGCTCTCATGCGGGTGTTGCCACCCAAATGTTTGAGGCGCTGTCAAAAGAAGGTATCAATATTCAGATGATCTCCACATCCGAAATCAAGGTTTCGGTGGTGATCGATGAGAAGTATCTCGAGCTGGCGGTTCGCGCGTTGCATAGCACGTTCGGATTGGAAAATGCTGAGATAGATGAGAATGCTTGAAAGCAGGATGCTGAAGGGTGTAGTTGAGGGTCATTGGTTATTTCTATCAGGAACTATTTTGGCATAAGTGTTATTGCGTCTATAGTTTGATAGGTGATCCCTTTATAAAAGCAATAAGTAAAAAGTAGTGACAGTCGGAACAGGTAGCCTTGCAATAGGGAGTATGGAACATGCTTATTTTAACTCGCCGTGTTGGCGAAACTCTGATGATCGGTGACGAGGTAACCGTTACCGTTCTGGGAGTTAAGGGGAATCAGGTTCGTATCGGGGTAAATGCTCCTAAAGACGTAGCGGTTCACCGTGAAGAAATCTATCAGCGCATTCAGTCCGAAAAAGGCTCCGATGAGCCAGAACCGGGCAATAGTTGATCAGAAATAAGCCGTTCAGCGATAGCTTGAGCGGCTTTTTAATTTTTAGGGAAAAATGATTAGAAAAATATCGTGTCAACCCTATGAAAACAGAAAAGTTGTGGTAGTATACGCACCGTTCTCAAGGAGAGGTGGGTGAGTGGCTGAAACCAGTTCCCTGCTAAGGAACCGTACGAGCAATCGTACCGAGGGTTCGAATCCCTCCCTCTCCGCCATTCTTTCTCGGAAGAATGAGAACAGGTTGAAGTTGCTTTCAACCACATGCGACTAGATGTGCGGCTGTAGCTCAGCTGGATAGAGTACCTGGCTACGAACCAGGCGGTCGGAGGTTCGAATCCTCCCAGCCGCGCCATTATTAAGTTGTTGAGAGGCAGCTAAAGACCCAGCCTAAGTGCTGGGTTTTTTTATGCCTGAAATTTTCTATCTGCCTCAGAGGCGCTAGTTGCCAATGACTACGTCTGTTATATAATGCTTGCATGAATAATCCCATCATTAATCGTCGTGGACGAAAAACAAGTAAACGCCAGTTGGCCGAAGGCGAGTACACCATCGACGACCTCGCGCGCCGTGGCAGTACCACAGTGCGCAACATCCGTGCCTACCAGGATCGGGGAATTCTCGAGCCTCCTGAAAAGCGCGGACGTTTGGGCATCTACTTTGATTCGCATGCCGCTCGGCTCGACATTATCAATAACTTGCTAGATCGCGGGTACTCTATTGATAATATTCGTGAATTGCTTGCCGCATGGACCGATGGACGTCATTTAGAGGAGATCTTGGGCCTGGAGAAGGCGATCACGCTTGCTTTCTCATCTGAAACGCCCCGAGAGTACAGCCTTACGGATCTCATCAAAATGTTCGGTCTGAATAGCGCCAGCAAGAGCATGATCGATGACGCGGTGAAGCTGGGCCTGATAGAACGCAAGCGCACCAAGTTTGTGGCTCCAAGCCCGAGGCTTATTGAAGCCGGTGCGCAGTTGGTCAAGTTGGGTATGTCCTTTGAAGAAATCGTCGATTTGTTGCGCCTTTTGCGGGGCAATGTGCAGCGGGCAGCGGACGGTTTGGTGAAGGTTGCTGTTGCCCACTTCGATGAGTTTGGCGATGAGCTACCGCCCTCTGAGACCATTCGTGAGCTTTCTCAATTGATTTGGGAGCTTCGCCCGCTCGCTCATCAAACAATTCGTGCTGAAGCTGAGCTTGCACTTAACCGTTCCCTGCGTAATTTCTTGGGCGATCGTCTCTCTGCTGTCATAGAAAATATGCAAGAGGAGCGATAAAGAATCTGTCTCCACTCGACAGCTTCTTTAGTCATATCTCGTTTGTTGAAGCTATACGGACTTCCTCTCCGGCGTGCTGCTGCCGGGAGGAAGATCAGGCGTAGTATTTGTTAATTCTGAAACTTCACGCAGATGCGGCGGTGGCTTTCGTCTCCGGTTTCTGCGTGGCGAGATAGGCGGGTGAGTCGTTCAGATAATTCAAGGCCAGTTCTGTTGATCCTTCGTTAGAGGGGTTATAGAGCGGTGATAGGAAGGATAGCTCTTTCAGGGTCAGCCAGGTCAGGCTGGGCAGGTGCCCTGTTTTCGCAGCGCGACTCCATTCACGCCAAATCCACGGCCGGAAAATGCTGGGTCGTTTTTTGGCGAAGCGTGAGTCCTGTTTCATCAGGTGTGCTGCGCCGTCGGCCCATAGCCCGAAAATAAGAGGGAAGGTAATCAGCGCCAAATAGGAGCGAGATGCGTAGCTGCCGCCCAGGTGCTGATATAAATCAAAGGCCACACAGCGGTGCTCGACCTCTTCAGCGCCGTGCCATCGCAGCAGATCGAGAAGCACCTCATCTGCACCAGCATCGTCCCACGTTTTGTTTTCCAGCGCGTACATGCCAAGAACGCATGTCATGTGTTCGACAGCTGCGACTAAACCTAAGCGAAATATCAGCCAGTTCCGTTCTAATCGTTTGGGGATTTTTTGTCCAAACGGGTTGTCGGCCAGGGCTACCTTGAACAGGTTGTCCATAAAATCGGTGTTTCGGGCCGTTTCTATGTTGTGGTTTTGCAAGTATTCCTCGATGGCGCCGCCATGAGCGCGTGCATGCATGGCTTCCTGTCGGATAAAGGCTTTTACGTCCTCTCGGAGTTTCTCATCGGTGATGTGTGGAAGGGCCTTGTTAAAAAGTCGGCAAAACCAATGTTCTCCAGCGGGCAAAATCATATTGATTTGATTGATGAAGTGACTCGCAAACGGTTGCCCGGGAATCCATTCCAGCGGTGTGTCTGCCCAGTTGAATTCCACGCGACGCGGAGTAAGAGAATGCGGACTTGAAGAGCCTTTTTGCTGCTTTTGGAAGCGCGGCCAGTTTATCTTGCTGACTTTTGAAGCGGTGATTGTTGCCATTGTTAATCTCCTGTTGTTGTTAAGCCAGCTCTAGCTTTGCCAGCCAGCGGCTCAGTGACGGAGAGGCCCGTCCGATGAGGTTCAGGCCGTATGCTTCCGGGCCAACCAGCACTTCATCTTGGTCATTTTCCAATGCCTTAATAATGCTGGAGGAGACGGCTGCTGGGCTGAGGTTTCGACGGGCATACAGCTTGGATGCCCTGGTTCGGTCTTCGCTTTCAGCTTCGGCGCTTTTGCCCACAAATCGTGTGCGATCGGTAATTCCACTGTTCACAATGCCCGGGCATACAGTGATGACTCTGACACCGTGATGAGCCAGATCGGCCCGCATACAATCGGAAAGCATGCGAACAGCGGCTTTGGTGGTGGAATAGGCGCTCATGGAACGGTTAGGTGAGAACGCTGCTGCAGACGAGACGTTGATAATGACGCCATTGTTTTGAGCTTCGGCCATTTGTTTGCCGAAGAGCTGAGAGCCGTGAATGACAGACCAGAGGTTCACATTGAGAATCCGTCTCCAGTCTGCGCGGCTGGTTTGCAAAAAGGGGCCAGCCATCCCGATGCCGGCATTGTTGATCAGGATATCGGGGACTTCATCTTTCTTGGCTAGCTCGCGTGCGAGTTTATCCCAGCTACCGGCGATTCCTACGTCCATGGTATAGCTCGTTGCTCGAGCACCGAGAAGGCCTGCGAGTTCAGCGGTGCGCGCAGCGGCATCAGTGTCAATGTCGATTGCGATGACATCTGCGCCGGCTTTAGCGAGCTCGAGCAGCGTCTCTCGTCCAATGCCATTTCCTGCTCCGGTCACAACCGCCAGTTTACCGCTGAATACTTTTCGCGTTCCCTGAACGCGGTGGCGATCCAGTCCGGATGGGGCATCGCTATCGGCTGCGCCGGATTCAATGAAATCAACAAAGCGACAAAGACGATTCGCTACGACCTCCGGATGGCTAACCTGTATCCAGTGCCCGCCATTGATTTCTTCGCACCAAAGTCGCGGAACCCACTTATGCAAGTCTTCAAATAGCATTGGGGTTACAAATTTGTCTCGTTTTGGAACAATAAGTTGTACGGGAAGCTGTGTGGACTTCTCTTGTGGCGAGGTGATTCGCGGGATTACGTTGGCGCGGTACAGGTGAACTCCCATCGCGCCATCTTTCCGCTGACTGTCAAAAGGCGGGCATTCTTCCATGCCTTCAACGTGCTGAAGCAAGCGAGGCCAAAGTTTATCCAATCCCGATTTCCATAACGTGGGGGCCAAAACGGGAAGGTGAAACGCTGCGATGTACCATGAGTGAGCAATTTGTTTGGCTATTTTGTTAATTTGGGCTGGTTTTCCGCTTTTCAGGCCTTGTTTTAACCAATGGCCAACGTGGTCCAGGCTGGGGCCTGAAATTGAGGTGTATGACTTTATGCGCTCTTGAAGGTTGGGGTGAGTGGCAAACTCCCAGCATTGTATTGAGCCCCAGTCATGGCCAACAAGATGCACAGGCTTTTCGGGGCTAACTGCGCTGAGAACGGCACGAAAATCAGCGGTTAGATGCTCCAGGGTATAGTCCTTGGTGCGGCAGGGGGCGTCGGATTTCCCCGCACCGCGAACATCGTACACGGCGACATGAAAGCGCTTTGCAAGCTCGCTTATTGTGGTGTCCCAAATATGGCTGCAATCGGGATAGCCGTGGACAAGCACGATGGTTGTATCGGCGTTTTTGTTCCACTCGCGGACATGGAGGCGAAGCCCTTTGTTCTCGATGAATTGGCTACTTTCGTTCATGCTTTGAACTCTGTCGTTATTGATACATTGGAAAATGTAACAATAAGCGGTGGGCTGGTCAATAAGGCGTGAAGTTTGGGTCGGATGCGTTTTGATTTATACAGACGAAAATTACGTGTGCTCAAAAAAAGCCCCGCATTGAGCGGGGCTGATGGTTGCCATTACCACATTAAGTCATCGGGTATTTCGTAGCCGGCATAGGGGTCATCATCACCTTGATCTTCTGCCGTGCGATCGTGCAGAACCACAACCGCTGATTCGTCCCGCTCCATGATCTTGCGGGCCACGGCCTCTGCGACCAGCTCGTAATCGTCGTTAACAAAAACAACGGCCAGCCGGCCTCGTGACAATTGATCCACCATCTGGTCGTCGACAAAAATCTTTTTTATCTTTTTCTCGTGCACAAACTGATAAGACGTTTCACCGCGACTGCGATCCAGGCGGTTTGTTTCTACCAGCTGGCGAATCTGGGCCTGGATGGCTTTCTTGTTGGCTTCTTTTTGGTGCTCCAGATTCAGTTGCCGATCGCGCTCGGCCTGCTCTTGGCGAGCCTGGCGTGCCCGCTCTTCAACTTCGTTGACTTGGGCGGCACCTTTAGGCTGCTGTTTACGTTGCTTGCGCTTCTCAGAGCGAATGGTGCGGGCCTTTTTTTCATCGGCGAGCCCGGCTTTTAGTAATTGGTCCTGCAAAGACGCCATCAGTGACTCCGTAGATTCGTGATAAACTTAATCAAATTATCTCTAGTATACGCCGTCAGAGCGAACTCAATAACCCACGATTATTTACCCCACGGATTTTTCTATGTCTTCTTTTAAAGAGCTTGGCCTTTCTTCGACCATGCTGGCTAACCTTGAGCAGCTGGGCTTCACGCAGGCTACTGGCATTCAGGTAAAGGCGTTGCCACCGGCTTTGGCGGGCAAAGATGTGATTGCCATGGCTCAAACGGGTAGCGGAAAAACGGCTGCTTTCGGTATTCCTCTGGTTGAAAAGCTTCAGCCCAAGCGGTTTTCGGTTCAGGCGTTGGTGCTTTGCCCAACGCGTGAGCTGGCGGATCAAGTAGCCAAAGCACTGCGGGAACTGGCGCGTGCGAAAGACAACGTGAAGGTGCTGACTTTGTGCGGTGGTGTATCGATCGGGCCTCAGATTGGTTCGCTCAGCCATGGCGCTCACATCATCGTCGGCACGCCGGGGCGGGTTGAAGACCACCTGCGTAAAGGAACCTTGTCGCTGGAGCATCTGAATACGCTGGTGCTGGATGAAGCGGACCGCATGCTTGATATGGGGTTTGAGGATGTTGTGGCCGGTATTCTTGCGCAAACACCTTCCTCGCGGCAGACGTTGCTGTTCTCCGCAACATGGCCGATGCCTATACGGACCCTAAGTGAGCGTTTTCAGGTGGACCCGGAAGACGTGCGGATTGAGGTGAACGATTCAACCGCCACGATAGAGGAGCTGTTTTACGAGATTTCGCCCGGGCAAGAAGTGGAAGCTGTTGCAGCATTGCTCTCCCGATTCCAGCCGACGGCGAGTTTGGTTTTCTGTACCACCAAACGGGGCTGTGACGATCTTGCAGACGCGCTCAGGCAGAAGGGTTTCGCCGCTTCGGCATTGCATGGTGATTTGGAGCAGCGGGAGCGTGACAGCACGCTGGTGCAGTTTGCGAACCAAAGTTGCACGGTTTTAGTCGCGACCGATGTGGCGGCTCGTGGTCTGGATATCAAAGGCTTGCCACTGGTTATTAATGCGGAGCCCGCTCGGGATCCCGAAGTTTATACGCATCGGATTGGTCGCACAGGGCGTGCGGGTGAGCAGGGGCATGCGGTGACTTTGTGTACACCGAAGCAGGGTCACAAGATCTCTCGTTTGGAGAGCGCGCGCGGCATGACAGCTGAGTGGGGCGATTCCGGACAACTGCTTTCAGAGCCTGTAAGGCCTGTTGCCCCGCCCATGAAGACTCTCTGTCTGGCTGGAGGGCGTAAGGAGAAGGTTCGCCGCGGCGATGTGTTAGGGGCTTTGACCGGTGAAGCCGGGATCCCCGGTACTGCGGTAGGGAAAATCGATCTGTTTGATTTTCAGTGTTTTGTTGCTGTCGACGTGGCTTGGGCTAGTAAGGCGCTTTCACGGCTTGAGCAAGGGCGGGTGAAAGGGCGAAAAATACGCGTGCGTTATGTTTAACCGGGTTGGTTGCTCCGAGTGTATAGAACCGTTTGTTTTGATTGTCGCTCGGGAAATCCCTATAGAAAAATGTGCTTTTGGTTGCTCCAGAACAATGAAACCGGTAAATTACGCAGGATTTTGCCTCCCGTTTTGAATTTGCACGCTATTAGACTTTTGTCTGAATAGGGTGTGATCGAGGCGGGGAAATCACAAACCAATACAGGTAGCTGTTCATTATGAATGAGCTGATGTCACACGCCGTAGATTTGATGATCGCCGGTATGGGCTTTGTGTTCGCGTTTCTGGTTATTCTGGTATTCGCGACTGGCCTGATGTCGAAAATCATTCTGCGGTTTGCTCCGCCAGAGCCGGCAACCCCGGCCAGAACGCCACGTGCCAAGCCGAAGGCGCCAACGTCGGTTGACCCTGACACCGCCGAGGCCATTAAGAAGGCGATTGCACAATACCGGTCACGCCACAAGAAGTGACCCGGGAACGGAATTAGAACCTTTTAACAGAAGGCTGACACGATGACTGACACAAAAAAACCGCTGGGGATTACGGACGTAATTCTACGTGACGCCCACCAGTCCCTGCTTGCCACCCGCATGCGTCTTGACGACATGCTGCCGATCGCCGAGAAACTCGACCAAGTCGGTTTCTGGTCGTTGGAATCCTGGGGTGGAGCTACCTTTGACTCCTGCATTCGTTACTTGGGTGAAGACCCATGGGAGCGTATCCGCGAACTGAAAAAAGTAATGCCTAACACGCCACAGCAGATGTTGCTGCGTGGCCAGAACCTGCTGGGCTATCGTCATTACGCGGATGACGTGGTAGAGCGTTTTGTAGATCGTGCTGCCGAAAACGGCGTTGATGTGTTCCGCATCTTCGATGCGATGAATGATCCTCGCAACCTGGCGACTGCTATTAAAGCGGTTCGCAAAACAGGTAAACATGCTCAGGGCACCATTTCTTACACCACCAGCCCTGTGCACACTCTTGATATGTGGGTTGAGTTGGCAAAAGAAGTCGCCGACATGGGTGCTGACTCCATCGCCATCAAAGACATGGCAGGTATCCTGAAGCCATACGTCGCCTACGATCTGGTCAGCCGTCTGAAGAAAGAATTGGATATTCCGATTCACATGCAATGTCACGCTACGACGGGCATGTCCACTGCGACTGCCATTAAAGCAGCGGAAGCGGGTATCGACAACGTAGATACCGCGATCTCTTCCATGAGTATGACTTACGGTCATTCGCCCACCGAAGCGGTGGTTGCGATTCTGGAAGGGACCGACCGCGACACCGGTCTGGACCTGAACCTGCTTGAAGAAATTGCTTCCTACTTCCGCGAAGTGCGTAAGAAGTACGCTAAGTTTGAAGGTAGTCTGAGAGGCACTGATTCCCGCATCCTGATTGCTCAGGTTCCGGGTGGCATGTTGACCAACATGGAAAACCAGCTGCGCGAGCAGAACGCTACCGACAAGTTTGATGAAGTTCTGGCCGAGATTCCGAAGGTCCGTGAAGATCTGGGTTACATCCCGCTGGTAACGCCGACTTCGCAGATTGTTGGTACTCAGGCTGTACTGAACGTACTGACCGGTGAGCGCTACAAGTCTATCTCCAAAGAAACCTCTGCCATCCTGAAGGGCGAGTACGGTTCTGCACCGGCTCCGTTCAACAAAGAACTGCAAGAGCGCGTTCTGGATGGTGCCGAAGCGACTACTTGCCGACCGGCAGACAACATTGAGCCAGAAATGGACAAGTTGACTGCTGAACTAAAAGGCCTGGCCAACGAGAAAGGTATAAAGCTGGCAGAACAGGAAGTGGATGATGTTCTGACATACGCTTTGTTCCCACAGATTGGTCTGAAGTTCCTTGAGAACCGTGGCAATGCAGAAGCCTTCGAGCCAGTACCAAGTGCTGATGATGTCGCTCCGGCCAAAAAATCTGCAGGTCCTGAAAACTACACGGTAGAGGTTAACGGCCAGAAATACGTTGTAGCCGTTTCCGAAGGTGGTGAGATCAGCCAGATTGAAGGTCAGGGCGGTTCTGCTGCACCTGCGGCCGCTCCAGTACCTGCTGCTGGCGACGGTGAACCTGTTAATGCGCCATTGAGCGGTAACATCTGGAAGGTTCTGGTTTCTCCGGGAGACACGGTTGAAGAAGGTGATGTGCTGATCATTCTCGAGGCCATGAAAATGGAAACCGAGATTCGCGCATCGAAGGCCGGAACCATCGGTGAAGTCTTCATCAAAGTCGGTGATGCCGTCTCTGTTGATGATGAAATGCTGACAATCGCATAAGGGCCAGCATTCCATGGATAAGATAATGACACTCTGGACAGGCAGTGGCCTGTTCAACATAGAGTTCGGTCAGATAGTGATGATCGCTATCGGCCTGCTGCTACTGTTCCTTGCGATTCGTAAGGGCTTTGAGCCACTGCTGCTGGTGCCAATTGGTTTCGGCGGTATCCTGGCGAACATCCCGGAGGCAGGGTTGGCCCTGACTGCGGCGGAAAATGCGATTCACTTTGCGCTGAAGAGCGATGCTACGCAGATTCTGGCGGCACTGGCAGTGCCACTGGATGTGGCTTATCAAGCAGGACAGGCGGTAACACCTGAACTGAAGGAAGCCTTCAAAGTAGCGGTGAAAGAGGCCAGCTATTCCGAAATGGCAATGGCGAACTCGCTTGCCCAAGACTTCGGTTACGGCAACGGCATGCTGTATAACTTTTACTCCGTTGTTATCGGCAGTACTGTTGGCCCGCTGTTGATCTTTATGGGCGTTGGCGCGATGACCGATTTCGGTCCTCTGCTGGCGAACCCGAAGACCATGTTGCTGGGCGCCGCCGCTCAGTTTGGTATCTTTGGTACGGTTCTTGGTGCCGCACTGCTGGACTGGACTGGAGTGCTGGACTTCAACATCCTTGAAGCAGCTGCGATCGGTATCATCGGTGGCGCAGATGGCCCAACCTCTATCTACGTAGCCAGTGTATTGGCTCCGCATCTTCTGGGTGCAATTGCTGTATCTGCATACGCATACATGGCAATGGTTCCGATGATTCAGCCACCAATCATGAAGGCGCTGACCAGCAGTGAAGAGCGGGCTATCAAGATGAGCCAGCTTCGTCCGGTCAGCAAAAAGGAAAAGATCGTTTTCCCGCTGGTTGTTCTGATTGCTGTAGTGCTGTTCCTGCCAGACGCAGCACCGCTGCTGGGCATGTTCTGCTTCGGTAACCTGATGCGTGAGTGTGGCGTGGTTGAGCGCCTGAGTGATACGGCTCAGAACGCGCTGATCAACATCGTAACCATCTTCCTGGGTTTGTCGGTTGGCTCCAAGCTGATGGCAGACAAGTTCCTGGATGGCCAGACGCTGGGTATCTTGGGGCTGGGTGTTGTTGCGTTCGGTGTGGGTACTGCATCAGGCGTTCTGATGGCTAAACTGATGAACAAGTTCAGTAAAGACCCGATCAATCCGCTGATCGGTTCTGCCGGTGTGTCTGCGGTGCCAATGGCAGCGCGGGTATCCAACAAGGTTGGTCTTGAGGCTAACCCGCAGAACTTCCTGCTGATGCACGCTATGGGCCCGAACGTGGCTGGTGTTATTGGCTCTGCGGTTGCAGCGGGTGTGATGATCAAGCTGTTGAGCTGATCTTCACTTCTTGCTGTACAAAAAAACCCGCTTCGGCGGGTTTTTTTGTGTTCAGTGAAAATCCCGGGAATTGACTGGCAACGAGTTAATCAGGTGGCTCAAATCCGAGAGCTTTCCAGCCATCACATGGACGATCTCTCCCTCTTTTTCGATAACCCCTTTCACGTGTAATAATCGCGCGGTGAGTAACGGTTTGCGTTGTTGGCGGGCGGTTGCCAGCCAGACGACGACGTTAATATTGCCGGTTTCATCTTCAAGGGTGACAAAAGTGACGCCAGCAGCTGAGCCTGGCCGCTGACGGCCGGTGATCAGGCCGGCTACTTGTACCGGTATGCCGGGGCGGGTGGCCTTAAGTTGTTCTGCAGTTAGGCAGTGCTGGAGATGGCCTTGTTCGCGAAGCAGAGCCAGAGGGTGTCTTTGTAGTGTCAGACCTTGGCTGCGGTAGTCGGCCAGTACATTTTGGCCTTCCGTGGGGGTGGGTAACTGGTTACAAGGCTTGGGCTGGTAATCCACTTCGGGCTCTTGGGCGAACAGTGCTGAAGGTTTTTCATATTCCAGTAATTGCCAGTAGGCTTGATGACGGTTATCGGTGAAGTCGGCCATGGCGTTTGCGCCGGCCAGTAACTCCATGTCCCGTTGATTCAGGCTGGCGCCAGTGCGCAGTTCGCTGGCGGAACGGTAGCCGTTCTGTGGTCGGTTTTCGTGAATGCGCTGGCCACCTTGGAGGGATAGGCCTTGTACGATTCTCAGGCCCAGACGCAGGTGTTGTGGCTGTTCTTCCAGTGTGTGCTCCCAATGGCTGAAGTTTACGTCGGGCGGCAGAACGGTTACGCCATGGCGATGGGCGTCTTGCACCAATTGGCTTGGGGAGTAAAAACCCATGGGCTGGCTGTTGAGTAAAGCGCAGTAGAATGCGGCCGGATGGTGGCGCTTGATCCATGCGGAGACATACACCAGCAGAGCAAAGCTGGCGGCGTGGGATTCCGGAAACCCGTAACCGCCAAAGCCGCATATTTGTTGGTACAAGCGTTCGGCGAATTCCGGATCGTGACCACGTTCCAACATGCCGCTGATCAGCTTGTCTCGGAATGGGGATAGGTCCCCATCGGATTTCCAGGCGGCCATGGCGCGACGGAGTTTGTCGGCTTCACCGGCGCTGAAACCGGCTGCCACCATGGCCAGTTTGATCACCTGTTCCTGGAAAATGGGAACCCCCAGCGTGCGCTCCAGCACCTGACGAATTGCATCGTTGGGGAATTCTACAGGCTCCAGTCCGTGTTTTCGGCGCAGGTAAGGGTGCACCATATCGCCCTGAATCGGGCCCGGGCGGACAATAGCGACTTCGATGACCAGATCGTAGTAAGTCTCAGGCTTCAGCCGGGGCAACATATTGATCTGAGCGCGGGACTCCACCTGAAACACTCCGATGCTGTCGCCTTTTTGCAGCATGGCGTAGGTGTCGGGGTCTTCTTGAGGGACATCCTGGATAGTAAAGGGGGTGCCTTTTTCCGAACTGATCAGCTCCAGAGCCTTTCGGATGGCGGTTAACATGCCAAGGGCGAGGACATCTACCTTCATTAGCCCGAGGCTTTCCAGGTCCTCCTTGTCCCATTGGATGACGGTGCGTTCTTGCATGGCGGCGTTTTCTACCGGCACCAGTTCCGACAGCGGCCCTGCACTAATGACAAAGCCACCGACGTGTTGGGACAAATGTCGGGGAAAGCCCAGTAAGGTGTTCACCAGTGTAAAAAACTGGTTGGCCATATGTGGGTTCTGAGTCAGACCTTTCTCCAGAATCTGCTGGCGCCAGTTGGTAGTCTTGTCGCGCCAGTCGATACCGTCCAGCAGCTTTTCCACTAAAGCGGCATCAAAGCCCAGAGCTTTGCCAACATCTCGGATGGCACTGCGGGGCCGGTAACGAATCACCGTTGCCGCCAGTGCTGCTCGCTCGCGACCGTAGCGTTGGTAAATATACTGGATGACCTCTTCGCGCCGTTGGTGCTCGAAATCCACATCGATATCCGGTGGTTCGTCCCGGTCTTTCGAGATGAAGCGCTCAAACAACAGTTCGACCTTGGCGGGATTTACCTCGGTGATGCCCAGGCAGTAACAAACGGCTGAGTTGGCAGCAGAGCCTCGGCCCTGACACAAAATACCTTGGCTTCGGGCAAACGCGACTATGTCGTGGATGGTCAGAAAGTAATGCTCGTACTTCATTTCCGAGATTAGCCCCAGCTCTTTGCGAATCAACGTTTGAACTTTCATGGGGGTGCCATCGGGATAGCGGCGACGTTCGCCTTCTTGGGTCAGTCGTTTCAACAGGCCCGCAGGTGTCTCATTGGCGGGGACTAAATCAGGTGGGTATTCGTAGCGCAGGCTTCCGGGTTTAAATTGGCATGCGTTGGCAATCTGAACTGTCTCGCGTAGCCAGTTTTCCGGAAACAGCTTTTGCAGCACCGAGAGTGGGCGGAGATAACGCTCGCCGTTTTGGAACAGACAGCGCCCGGCATTCTCCAAGGTTCTGTGGTGGCGCAGGGCGGTGAGTACGTCTTGCAGGGGCTGGCGTTCTCGGCTGTGCATGTGAACTTCGCCGGTAGCTACAATAGGGCAGCGTAAATGGTCGGCCAATTCCCGGATCTGGGCCAGTTGTTGTTCCTCGCCAATTTCCAGAGTGCGGCTGGTGGCAATTCGTAACCGTTGCTCGAACAATCGATGTAACCATTCACCGCAAGCGCGGGTTTCAGTGAAGGTGACGTTTTCCTGAATGGCTGGGAGCCACAAACAAAAACAGTGGTCCAGTTCGTGGGTTTCAATATCTCGCGCGAAGAGCTGGTATTGCCCTTTTTCAGCGCGGCGCCGGCCTGTGGTTATCAGTTTGCAGAGCTGGCCATAACCCTGACGGTCTTTGGCCAATAGGATAAAACGTGGAACGGCAGAGTCAGTAGGGGCATCGTCCAGTTCGAACCAACTGCCGGTGATGAGCTTCACCGGGCTGTCTTTCAGAGCGGCCCAGGCTCTGGGAATGCCGGCTACAGAGCAAGCATCGGTGATGGCGATGGCGCTATAGCCTAATTCCAACGCTCGTTCGGCCAGCTCATGGGGATGCGAGGCCCCAGTCAGAAAGGTGAAGTTACTGAAGCAGAACAGCTCCGCATAGCCTGTAGCCATCAGCCAAACCACCCATGAATGAACCATCCATCTTGATGATCTCGGAAAACCCAAGCCATCTCGCTGCCCGGCAACTGTGCGATGTAATAATCCCGATGAACTCGTTGGCCGTCCCACCAACCACTGCTGATGCGCTCCGGGCCGGAGTGCCAGTGCGTAGGTGTTTGATCTAGGGGCCAGGGGTTTTTCAGTAGCCATAAAGGTCGGTGAGGGAAGGCTGTAGGCTCTGCCGCCGTTTTTTTAGAGGGGTTGCGAACCTCCTCGGCAGACCAAGCACATTCTGGCCGGTGGTCTTCAGAGGGAGACAGTTGTTTTAAAGCCTGGTCTCCCAACCGGGCCTGAAGACGGCTGATCAGCGTGTGCCAGGCTTCGTTCAGATCCTGAGTTTCACCGAGCAAATCTTGCCCTGTTGGGGCTTCACGGCCGATAAATCGCTTGACGGTGAAAGTGAGCGCAATAACCGGCGCGCTCAAGGGTTGCTGAGCAAGCTTCAGGCGGATCAGCTTTAAAAACACGTCGGCCCGATGTTCTGGCCCCGTGGTTCGAATTCGAAACCGTGTCGGTTCTTGGTGCCGGTGCTGCAGTGTCAGCAGTAGAGTGTCGGTATCTTGCTGGCGCCAACAAAGGTCTTCCTCCAACTCTGACAGAATTCGCTGCAACGAGAATAAAAGCCCTTGAGTGTGCTCCACTTCCTGAATGAAATCCGCCCGCTGCCTGAAAATATGGGGTGGCTGCCAAGGTGCTTTGGGGTCTGCGCGGGTGCCCTGAATTTTCTGGATGGTGTTCAACAGTTCTGGTGATAGTCGCCGAGCCAATTCATGAGCGGGCAGAGCGAATACATCCGCAAGTGTGTTAAGCCCCAAGCGTTGCAGACGAGTGCAGGATTTCTTGTCAAAACCGGCGGCTTGCAGCGGTAAGTTGCCAATCGCTGCGAGAATATGGCCTTTGTCTGCTGTGCATTCGCCTTTGCCGGTGAGGGCTAATAACCGAGCCGTCAATGGCGTGTGCCCAATGGCGATCCACGCAGAGAGTTGGCGGTCGGTCAAGGCTTGTTCCACGGTTTGCCAGATGGCTGGTAGACCGCCGTAAAGCTTTTGCAGGCTACTGACTTCCGCCCAAAGACCATCAGGTGGTGACAAAGTAATGTGGGCGGCGTAGTGATACAACCAGCGTGCCTGATCTTCCAGAAGCCATGCTTCCTGTTTCTGATCTGCTTGCATAATATGCAAGTTGGGCGCTAAACCGAGCGCGGTTTTCAGACGCATGCCCACTTCTACACCCAGCTCCCGTGCGGTTGCGCAGGCCTGTTTGATGGTTTGCCCAGCACCATCCACGATCACAATAACGCCCCCGGAATCCTGATTCCGTTGGATGTGGTCCAGTAATAAATGTGGAAAATGCAGGTATAGCCAGAGCATAAGGTTACCGTGTAGTCCCGGCCCACGGGCCCTGAACGATGCGGGTGGAATCGTGGCCGGCAAGGTTGGCCCGGTGTCCCATCGCCAGTGAGCAACGTTGGCCGGGCCAGCTACCACGGCGCTTAATGATGTTAATTTTAAGTTCCTGGCGATCACTCGGAACAAGCTCCAGCCGTAAAGCGGCCGGAGAGTTCTGATCGACATGGCGGCGGCTTCGGAAAAGCACGCACACATTCCCCCCAGCCTCAGAAGCCAGCTGCAACCGGCGAACATCCCGACTGGCCAGTGTGCCCGGCCATGCCAGAACCAGCCCAGTAACGGGAGAACGAAGACAGTTTTCGAGTGTCCATAAAAAGTCGTTTTGGTCTTGAGTAGTGACCATTACCACATGGTCCAGATTAACCCCCTCCCGGGCCAAAGCGGGGGCGTAGGGTGTGTGTGGCGGGTTTAACCAGAAGATGGTTTTGCCCTCGCTGGACACCCGTTGCATGAGCGGCAGCACCAGGTGCAGCTCGCCGATACCACAGGTATCCAGCAGGCATTCGCTCAACGCGCCCTTTGGCCATCCCAAACCGCCGAGTTGATTGTCCAGCGCCTGATACCCGGTGGGTTCCGCGGGTTGAGTAGTCTTCTTGTGTTGGTGGCCCTGCCACACGCGGGCATCCTGAAGAAGGTTGCTCAGCAATTCGCTCATGGGAAATTCTCTGAATACTGTTTATATATACAGTATTCTTAAGAGGTGCCGATTTCAACCGAGCAGAGTGAATGTTTTGTTCTAAAACGTTTCAGGCTCAAAACAGTTTGGTGCGGTTATGACGGTGTTGGCTTCGGAGGGTGTTGAGGTGTTTCTGCAGGATGAAAGGGCTGTATAGGCTAGATGGGTAAGCGCTGCTGAACTGATCGAATCAACAGTCCAGCAGCTAAGTGTTTTACTGGTTTTTCAAAAACGAAATATATTCCTGAACCACTTCATAGACATATTCCTGGTTCGCCGCTGCTGTGTCTGGATTGTAAGCACCGTCATTTGTTTTGTTATTGGACAAGATGCGAATCGCCAAAAATGGGATGCCGTATGCTTTTGAAATCATCGCTGATGAGGCCGATTCCATTTCTTCGACGGAAGTACCGTAGTTTTTATGGAACCAATTGATGCGATCTACCTCGTTGTTCCATAAATCTGCTGAACCAATGGTTCCTTCAACCACATTGCCTTTTTTGTAGCGGTTTTTTACTTTTTTCGCTATTGCGAAAAGATCAGGATCTGCTTCGTAGTAACGTGCTTTTTCAGCGTTGGGGTCTTCACCAGCGCTTCCTTCCGAAGCCATAACATCCATGGGCAACCAATCCGTCGCAACAATGCCGTCTCCCTCTGCACGATCGCGGGTTTTCATGGAGCCTATGTTAACCGTGCGCTCACCCAAAACGATGTCAAAAACATTGAGATCGGGATCATGACCGCCAGATGTGCCTTGGTTGATGATGGCAGCCGGGTTGTATTTGAGGATCGCAACGGCGGTTGCGGCTGCCGTGTTCTCCATACCTTTCCCGGTTTTAGAAACAATGACGGGATAGTCATCTACGGTGCCAATATAAAACTCAAACGTTGATCCCGATTTTTCGGTTTCAACGTTCTCGAGACGAGCCGCAAATTTTTCAGCCTCGATTGGCATGGGCCCCTGAATCAATATAGGGCGTTTCGTACCTTCTTTGGTGTTGAGGTCGTTTGCTGAGACTCCTCCTGCCAATGCCAATATCGAAACCACGGTTATTAGCACGCGTTTGCTCATCTTCATTGCCATTTTTCTGACCTTGTTTTTTGCTTGAGGGGTTATGGGCCCTTGGATTGCTTGGGCACAAAATAAGATTCGGAAAGGTTCGATGGTGAGATTTTAGGTGCCGAAGCCTATCTATCTAGACCTTGGGTTTCAAGTGTATCGCGAAGGTGGGAGAGGGGGGGATGTTGATGTGGCTGTTTGTTTCCAGCTATCTGTCTAATAAATAGGTGCAATTTCCGGCTCATGGAGAAGTTCATGCTTCACTCACTTGCATGAGCAATGAGCTACCCCAAGAGCCGTGTGATCAATAAAGGCTTTGTTCAAACCCTTCAATACAATCAACCAAGCCCTTCTGTTTGTACTTCACCGCGAATGACGATCTGGCCGCTGTAAGGCGCCGGTTCCGCATTTTTGTGTTCGGCAAACCCTTCCCTGATCTCTCCCCGAATGACAGTTTGTCCGCTGTAGGGAGATGGCTGGGACTGCTCCAGGCTGGTCTGATCTGATTTGCGATCCGCCAAGCTGGCATTTGCGGGCAGGGCGGCAACGGCAAAGAGGGAAGCGAAAGCAACGAGAGCAAATTTACGCATGTCTGTATCTCCAGAATAAGTTGGTTTGAATCATTCTCTGAATCGCCCGGTGTATCCGGATCAGATGCAGCGAAGTATGCGCCTCTGGAGTACGCCTGAATAATTGCCAGTCGGCATGGGTCACATCACTCACAGTGATGTTTTCTGGAAAATTCTTTAGAATATTTTTCTAAAGATAGATTTTGTTGTCCGTAAAACTGCTTACATATAATTACTGATGATGTTTTGGTGCGTCGTTTTGATTGGTTCTGTGTGAAAAACTTTATAAAGTTACACACTAACTTGGTTCGGGTTCTTACTTCTCGGAGTTGGCGGTGTCTACCGATCTTGGGGAGGCTTGGTGTTCAGCTAGCGTTTGTAATGCAGACCATAAAGCATTGTCAGTGAATGCGGTGAAGATGGGGTACCTTCACCGTATTGGATGGCATTAAATGAATGTCCAGGCCAGCACTCTCGTCACTTTGTGTCCTTGTTTCATTTCTATTTCCCGAAGATCTACTGCTCCGAGCTTACGAATCAATTTCTGTGCAGGCTTAATATTGTCAGCCTTTGAAATCAGGCTGGTAAACCATCGGCATTGTGTGGAGTACGCTAAGCTCTCTTTTATGAGCTTTTTAAGAAACAGCTGTTCGCCGCCTTTGCACCACAGCTCTGCTCCCATGCCGCCGAAATTCAGGGTAGGGGATTGGCTTTGTGATTTTTGTTCACCGCGGCTACGAGCCAGGTTATTAAGCTTGAGTTGACTCCCTTTCAGGGCTTCCTCGCGCGAGGCATGAAACGGCGGGTTGCATACGCTGATGTCAAAGAATTCTCCAGCCTGAATGATTCCTTCAAAAATGTGGTTTTTATCGGGCTGTGTGCGCAGTGAAATCTGTTCTTTGAGTGATGGGTTGCGGGCGATGATTTCGGACACGTTCGCCAGCGACTGGGTGTTGATGTCGCTGCCGACACATTGCCAGCCGTATATCTGGCAGGCCAATAGCGGGTATATCCCATTCGCACCCGTTCCTATATCGAGCAGCTTGATATTGTTTTTTTCAAGCCCGGGTAAGTCGGCCACGTAATGGATGTAGTCGGCCCGGCCCGGGATAGGAGGGCAAAGTGCGCCTTCAGGAATATTCCAGCCGACGATGTCGTAATGGTAACTTAGCAACGCAGCGTTGAGGGTTTTTACCGCTAGGGGGTCTGCGAAGTCGATGGACAGGTTGCCGTGAGCATTTGGTTTTACATAAGACGCTAGTGCCGGGTGTTTTTTTACCAGAGCAGGGAAATCGTAGCCTTGGTTGTGCAGGTTTCTTGGGTGCAAGTTCTTGCGAACAGGTTTGGTTTGGTTTTTACGTCTATGATGGCTGCTCACAGTAATCGGCCCGGGGCTTTAAAATTAAATGTAGACTGGGTCTGGTTTCGGGCCCAATTATAAGCTGCGTTTGTCAGTCCTCCAATGGCGTTAGGTGTTCGGCGATTCAATCTGCTGTATTTGCTTAAAAACCTCTGCGGCTTCTGCAGAGAGCTCAGAATACGTTCGAATATCTCCGTTTCTTTGGGCTTTCATGGCCCTCTCGAGCAGTGTCGAGTATTGTTTTTTTAGCTTTTTAGCCGGATCTTTCTTGAAAAAGGGCAGCATAGACTTCTCCTCTAGTGTTCGATGGAAAGTGTATACGGCATGTTTGTAAGAACAGGTCATAACCGGCATGCCGCATTGAATATAGACAAGGAATGCGGAGTGCGCTTTAACCTATACTTTGAATAAATGCTGGTTGCTGACGCGGGGCGAATGATGAAAATATCACAATACATCTTGTATCTACTCCTTATAGGAGTTGGGTTTTGCGGCAACACCTACGGCGAGCGAACGGAGAGCGTGGTTCAGGGGAATGCAGGTTCGAGCCTAATCGCCGACAGCTATGGCGAATTTGATGAACCTTGGGCCATGACCTTTCTCCCGGATGGGCGGCTCCTTGTCACTGAAAAGTCAGGTGCTTTGTATCTCGTTCGCTTGAAAGACCGCAGCAAACTGCCCGTCCAAGGCGTGCCAGAGGTGGCCTATGGCGGGCAGGGCGGTTTGGGGGACGTTGTTCTTCATCCGAGCTATCCGGATAACCGCTGGATTTATCTGTCGTATGCGGAGCAGGGTTCCTGGCGGAAAAAAGGAGCCGTTGTTGCTCGAGCCGAGTTAAATGTCGAGGCAGACTCACCATCACTCGAAAACCTCGAAATCATCTGGCGACAAACTCTGAAGGTTTCCGGCGCAGGGCATTTCTCTCATCGGCTGGCCTTCGGGCCTGAAGGGCATTTGTTTATCACCTCGGGTGATCGGCAAAAGCTGGAGCCGGCTCAGCATTGGGATCAGAATCTGGGTAAGGTGATCCGGATTAATCCGGACGGCTCCATTCCAGAGGACAACCCGTTTCAGGATAAAGGAGAGCTCGCAAAATCCTTTTGGTCGCTCGGACATCGCAATGTGCTTGGCATTGCATTCGACAAACAAGGGCAGCTGTGGACCCACGAAATGGGCCCCAGACACGGCGACGAATTCAATCTGACAGTGGCTGGCGAGAATTACGGCTGGCCCCTGGTTTCTTGGGGGGATCATTACTCCGGCTTTCCCATTCCCGATCCTGACACGCGCCCTGAGTTCAAAGCGCCGGCGATTTACTGGGTGCCAACGGTAGCCCCTTCCGGGCTGGCGTTTTATTACGGTTCGATGTTCCCCGATTGGCAGGGCCAGGCTTTTGTGGGCGGTCTACGGTCAGAATCTCTGTTGCGGATCAGAATTGATGGTCAGGACCCCTCAGAGGCAGAGCGTTTCGCAATGGGTGAACGTATCCGAGAGGTGGAGATTGGGCCGGAAGGTGCATTATGGGTGCTGGAAGACGGAGTTGGTGGTCGCCTGCTGCGCCTCGTTTGCAAATGCTAGAATGTTCGCAAGCATCGGTCACTACAGGAGAAAATCATGATGAATACGGCCCCTGACCCTTACCCAGTTGGTACACCTGGCACGTCGTGGGGCGACGAGGAGCGTGCTGAGTGGCTGTCACAACAGTCCCGGCAGCGCAGCTATGAATCTGAAGTCTTGAGCGTCATCGAGCGCCTGAAATCGAACTTTGACGTAGAAGAGTACGGGTGCTTGGAGTATGGCTCTGATCGCTTTCCGCTGATGGCGATTCGCAGTCGCGACTGGAATGACGATCTGCCGGTTGTGCTGATCACGGGCGGAGTGCATGGCTATGAAACCAGCGGTGTGCATGGCGCACTGCAGTTTGTTGAGCAGTATGCTGCGGATTACGTGGATCGCGTGAACCTTTTAGTTGCACCGTGTGTCAGCCCTTGGGCATACGAGCGTATTCATCGTTGGAATGCAAACGCGGTTGATCCGAACCGCTCTTTCCACAACAACAGTCCTGCGGAGGAATCGGCGGCCCTTCTGCGCTTGGTAGCACCGATTCGCGATCGTGTGCTTTTGCACATGGACTTGCATGAGACGACTGATACCGACGAAACCGAGTTTCGTCCGGCGCTGGCTGCCCGGGACGGTAAGCCGTTTGAGCCGGGTGATATCCCCGACGGTTTCTATTTGGTAGACGACAGCGAGAGCCCCCGACCAGAGTTCCAGCAGGCCATCATAGAAGCAGTGGAGCGGGTTACGCATATTGCTCCTGCTGACGATAAAGGAGAAATCTTCGGCTCTGCCGTGGCTTCTCGAGGTGTTATCCAGTATCCGCTCAAGAAGCTTGGGCTGTGCGCCAGTGTCACTAATGCCCGATACCGAACCACGACCGAGGTTTATCCCGACAGCCCGCGGGCGACTCCGGAGCAATGCAATGCAGCACAGGTTGCTGCAGTGTGTGCGGGCATTGGCTACGCGCTCGTGAATCGATAAGAGAACGACGCTCAGGGAGAACAGCTATGAGCAAATTGGCTGATCAACACTGCGAGGCGTGCCGTAAAGGCACACCCAAGGTGACCGACGATGAGAAAGAGTTCTTGCACGGCGAAATCCCGGACTGGAGCCTTGTGGATGAGGAGGGCCAAGAGAAGCTCAAGAAGGTCTTCAAGTTCAAAAACTTCGCCCAAGCTCAGGCATTCGCTAATCAAGTAAGTGACCTGGCCGAAGCGGAAAACCACCATCCGGCTATTCTTCTGGAATACGGCAAAGTGACTGTCAGCTGGTGGACTCACGCTATCGGTGGCCTGCACCGAAATGATTTTATTATGGCAGTTAAAACTGACGCTGTATTTGCCGTTCCAGAGTAGCTTGCCTTCGGGTAGGCAGCGGTGCTGATCTTGGGCTAGCCTTGTTATGTGGCCGTTAGGCTGCGTAGTCTGTATCAACAAAGATGGCAATAAACGGAGATAGAGGAGAGCGGTATGAAGAAAAGCACAATGACATTATTGTCGGCTTTGCTGGTCGCACCGATGATAACGTTCGCCGGAAGCATGACTTCTGAAGCTCCGGCCGATGCGGAAGTTTACTTTGTACAGCCCAGCGATGGGGATACGGTTGGGCAAAATGTGAACGTGGTTTTTGGTCTTCGCAATATGGGCGTAGCACCAGCCGGTGTTGATAAAAAAAATACCGGGCATCACCACCTTTTAATTGATACCGATGTACCGGCTGATTTAAGTAAGCCGTTGCCGGCCACCGATAAGGTCAAGCACTTTGGCGGCGGCCAGACGGAAACCGAAATAGAGCTTGCCCCCGGTACTCATACCTTGCAGTTGTTATTGGGTAACCACGCCCACGTGCCTCATAGCACGCCGGTGGTATCCGACGTAATCACAATTACAGTTGAGTAGCACAAAACAGTGGTTGGCGGGTGTTTCAATGCACCTGCGCCACTGACCGTTTTTTGAGTAAATGAGCATGATGCCATAATGTCATGTTGGGCCTTTGTTTCAGGCTGAGGGAACGAGTTTGCCTGTGCCACGTGCTCCTTATTGGGTTAACAAAACACAATAAGGAGAACAAACGATGCCCTCCTGTTTCACATTTCTTCCTACTCGCTTTGCTCTGGCACCCATCGCCTTAGCGCTTGTTGTCACCGGTTGTATCGATTCCAGTTCTGATAAGGATCGTTCTGATAGGGGCGCGGAGCGTAGTAACTCGCCGGATCCGGCCTGCGACAATCCCGGCAACAGTCAGGCACCTCAGTGTGAACTGCCTAACCCTGTGCTGGTTTCTTGTGTGGATGGTTCGCCCCGAGAAGGTGGTCGCAGTTATTCCGTTGCTCTTAATTCAGCCAGTGGAGAAACCATCACCTTTCAGGTGCTTGAGCCCATGGGCGGTATTGATTGCGATGCCGGGCACCCGCTTGTTCTTGAAGGACATGGTTTCGGTGGATCACGAAAGACCAGTGGTTTTGAACGGTATCGCGAAGCGGGCTTTGCAGTGATTTCCATCGACCAGCGTGGCTTTGGGCAAAGCACGGGCACCGTGCGGGTCATGGACCCGGAGTTTGAAGGGCAAGATCTAGTGCAGATTCTTGATTGGGCGGAAACCAATCTGGATTACCTTCAGTTTCGCGATGAGGCCGACCTTCCCGACGCATTGAATCCGAATCTGGTAACCGGTGCCGTAGGTGGAAGCTACGGGGGCGGTTACCAATTTCTGCTTCATGGCCTGGATCCGAAACAACGGTTAGATGCCTTGGTGCCGGATATGACTTGGAACGACCTGCGGTACAGCTTGAATCCTGGAAATGTGATCAAAACAGGCTGGGATCTGGGGCTGGTCGGCATCGGTGAAAGCGGTTCTTACAGTAACGGAAACAGCGGCCTGGACCCGATCCTGAAAGAGACATTGGCGCAGGGCGCATCGCTGAATAGATTCCCCGAGGCGGGTCTGGATTTCATCTATTATCACAGTCCCGCCTATCGCTGTGCGGGTACATCGCTCTCTGTGTCAGAGGATGCAGACCTCGTTTCCTACCAGACGAACCCCCCGGCCTACGACGTGCCTCCGGCACCTTTCAATAATATCGATGTGCTGCTGACGCAGGGCATGAAAGACACGCTGTTTAACTTCAACGAAGCGTGGCGCAACTTCTCATGTTTGTCGGCGCAAACAGAAGGCGATATTCGGCTACTGACTCATCAGACTGGCCATGTGCTACCTGTCGAAGCACCGGATGAGGCGCAACCGGGCACTCACATTGACCCGACGGCGGGGTTGCTGGAAATTCCGGGCTTTCAGGGAGCGGCTGGCAAATTTCACTGCGGTAGCATTTCGATTGCCGATGCCACGTTGAATTGGCTGGAGCATCATCTGCTGGGTAAGCCGTTACCGGACTATTTTGACGGCACCGAATCCAATGTGTGTTTGTCGCTTGCGGATGATCAGTCGGTATTAGTTCCCATGAATGGCTTCCCCGCGCCCGCCAGTGAAGATCAGTTGCTGACCGGCCGCTATGCGATTGAGCGGGCGTTTGCGTCGGATTTGCCTGTGGCATCCGGATACGAGGCCGCTGCCACTGTAACCCAGCCGCCCCAGGCCATTATGCTGGGCAAAGTTGGCGAAGAAGGTGCCGTATTGGGTGGCATACCGACCATGCAACTGACGGTGTCGGATCTGACCGGAAAAACAGCATGTGATAACGAGATGGGCCCCTACGCTCCGGGCTGCGATCCGATTGTTTTTGTCGGCTTAGGTAAGCGCTCGGAAGGGGAAAGCCGCTGGGATCTGATTGACGACCAGGTGATGCCGGTACGCGGCTTGAAAGATCAGGCCGTTATTCAGATGGTCGGCGTGGCAGAGTCCTTGGAACCAGGCGATGAGCTGGCGTTGTTGGTAACCGGTTACCATTTACAGTACCCCGCTAGCTGGTCCCGGGATCCGTTGGTTCCCTTTGTCAACGTGTCGGGTACGGTACAGCTTCCGATGCTGGAAGGAACGTTGACCGACGCACTGTAAACGGTTTGTTCTGGAGCGGCCGACGTTGGCCGCTCCAGACTCCCTCGCGGGGCCGCGAATCAGTACGCGCCCTCACTGTAGATCAGCTCATAGCTGTGGCTGTAGATTTCCAGAATGTTTCCGAATGGATCTTCCATGTAAATCATGCGATAGGGTTTTTCGCCCGGATAGTAATAGCGTGGTTTCTCCATGCGGCGTTTGCCGCCAGCGGCCACGATGCGATCCGCGAGCTCCTCAACGTTCGGATCTTGCACGCAGAAGTGGAAAATGCCGGTCTTCCAGTACTCGAAGTTGTCTTCAGGGTTGGTTTGGTTTCTGAACTGAAACAGCTCTACACCAATTCGGTCGCCCGTGGATAGGTGCGCGATCCGGAAGCTTCCCCAGCCCTTTCCGAATACTTCTGTGCACATCTCACCGATGGCGCTATCGTCTTCTTCGATATCGGTTGGTTTCATAATCAGATACCAGCCCAGAACTTCCGTGTAGAACTTAACGGCTTGCTCCAGATCCGGTACGGATATGCCAATGTGTGAGAAATTTCTTGGGTAAACGTTGTTCATGTCTTGTCCTCCGCTTGTGAAACTAATGGCACGTTACATTCCGAATCTGATCACGTAAAATTATCGTTTGTCATAGTTTTTATTAAGGTTTTTGATGATCAATGTTCGGTGGTTGCGCAGTTTTTGCACGCTCGTTGAAGAGGAACATTTCACGCGCACGGCGGAGCGTCTCCACATGACTCAGTCAGGCGTAAGTCAGCATGTGCGTAAATTGGAGGAGCAGCTCGGCACAGAATTGCTGTTGCGACAAGGCAAGCAGTTTTCACTGTCGGGTGCAGGTGAACGGCTATACGCCGAAGCTCAGGGTGTTCTTCTCGCTTTGTCGAATTTGGAGCAGATTGCCTCAGAGGATCCACCTTATGAGGGCAGTGTCCGTATTATGTCGCCGGGGAGTGTGGGGCTTAAGTTATATCCTCAGGTGTTGGCCCTACAGCAGAAGCACTCTAAGCTCATCATCGATTACCGGTTTGCGCCAAACACCGATGTGGAGCAGGCAATCGCTGAATCTAACGTTGATATTGGGTTCATGACCACGAAATCCACATTGGCTGAGGTAACCTGTACACCCGTTGCTGAAGAGTCTCTGCTGTTGGTCACGCCGGCGGCCATTGAGCACCCCGAGTGGGAAACTTTGATGGCCCTTGGCTTTATTGATCATCCGGATGGCGGTCATCATGCGGACCTGCTACTCGGCGCGAACTACAGTGAGTTCCAGCACAGTAACTTGTTCATGAAGAAAGGGTTTTCTAACCAGATTGGATTGATTCTCGAGCCGGTGAGTAGGGGGCTGGGTTTTACCGTCTTGCCTGCCCATGCGGTCGAGGCATTTGCCAAGCCCGAGCTCATCAAAGTACATCAACTTGCCCGGCCGGTAAGGGAAACACTCTTCCTTTGCGCCCTTCGCCACAGACCTCTCCCAAAAAGAATGGAGACGGTCATAGCTGAAGCCAGGCGGTGGCTCTAAACAGAGATTCCTATCTATAAGTAAATCAATGCTCTTCGGTATTTTCTCGTACCTTCTTGGTTTGATTGGTCAGAGCGAGTCGGAATCTCCCTGTGTATCAGTGGCCCATTGAGGCATTCCAAGGTTTGCTTTTTACGCTAGTGTGGCCGGTGGGTGTTTTGAAAGTCTGGGATTTTTTTGCCGCGGCCCTCAGTATTCTGATCGTGCTTGTCTTGCTGTTTGTGGCTGGGAAAAATGATTTCGAGGTTTTTGGATTCAAACTTGCAAACTTTCCGGTAAAAATTCATGAAAAAAGTAATGCCGAACGCAAAACGGCGCATTGCGGCGGTTCAGCTTGAAGCAGAACTGGGCGATGTGTCTGTTAATCTGGAACGTGTTGAGCGGCTTGCCAAAGAGGCGTTAACGGCAGGGGCTGAAGTTGTGGCGCTTCCTGAGTTCTTTACCTCCCGCATCGCTTTTGACCAGCGTGTGCACGATGCCGTTTTGCCCCCTAACAATGAGGCGGTGGATTTGCTCGTAAGCCTGGCGAAACAGTATGGCTGCTGGATCGGTGGCTCCATGTTGATTGCGGAGGAAGCAGAGGTTTATAACCGCTACTACTTCGTCGAGCCTGACGGAGAGATACATACCCATGATAAAGATTTGCCCACCATGTGGGAAAACGCATTTTATGGCCCCGGTAAGGGTGACGGTGTATTTCAAACAAGTATGGGTGGCGTAGGCGCGGCTGTTTGTTGGGAATTGATTCGAAATCAAACTGCCAAGCGTTTGAAGAGCCGGGTTGGCTTGGTCATGAGTGGAACCCACTGGTGGACCCTTCCGTCGAATTGGGGCAGGCTGGTTAACCGAGGGTTGTCGGCGTTAGGGCAGTATAATCGATATCTGTCAGAGCAGGCCCCGAGTGAGCTGGCTAGGCGTATCGGAGCCCCGGTTGTTCAAGCCTCTCATTGCGGGTCGTTTTCGGGTGGATTCATGCTAACTCCTGGTTTTTCGGCGTCGGTGCCTTATGACACACACTATGTTGGGTGTACGCAAATTGTCGATGGGCAGGGCCGGATTCTGGCGCAACGCAGAACCAGCGAGGGGCCGGGCATTGTTGTATCTGAAGTGGATATCGGTTCCGTACCAGAAACAGAGGAAACTACGAATCGATTCTGGCTTCCTGACCATGCTTTGCTAATGAAGGCTTACTGGCACCAGCAGAATCTATGCGGGAAAAGCTACTATCGAAGGCAGGGAAGAGCTGCTGGAGTGCTTGCCGCTCAACGTTATGAGCAGTGCCATAGCCATAAATAGCCGTTGTTCTGCCGCTGCGGTCTAACTATCGAAAATGGAGTTCTGAATGAGAGTTTCTGTTCCTGCTTTGTTGTCATCGGTGTTTTTGCTTTCCGCCTGCTCAAGCTTTCAGCAAGGTGATGCCTTTGCACAGAGTTATGAGTGCGAGAGCGGAGAAGCGGTCCGGGTTAATTATCTGGCTCCCGATGCGGCTAAGGTTCATTACAAGGGTTCTAGCTACGAAATGGAAATCGCCACTTCTGCCAGCGGTGCACGATATATTGGTGGCGGAATCGAGTGGTGGGTGAAGGGCTCAGGGTCAGACTCTGAAGGGCTTTTACTGAAGCATCGGGCAGGTGGCAGTTCCGGCGACATCATTGACAGCTGCACGGCGCTTTAACGCCCCTTAAACAGAGAGCCTAGCAGTCCTCTCAAAAAGCCACGCGTCATTTCACGGCCCATGGTGCGCGCAATGCTTTTCGCCAGAGTTTCGAACACGCTCTGGCGGGATGAGCGCCGGGGGGATGCCGGCTTTTCGCTCGCCTTGGTGGGCGCTTCATATACGCGGTCTTTGTCGACAGCCGCCTGCTCTGCTTCTTTGGCTGCGTCTTCTGCGCGTTTTTGCAGTTTTTCGAAGGCCGATTCCCGGTCAATCACCTCATTGTAGCGAGCTCCAAACTCGCTTGTATCGAGAATGGCTTTTCGTTCTTTTGCTGTGGCAGGCCCTAGACGAGAAGAGGGCGGACGAATCAACGTTCGATCCACCATTGATGGCGTCCCTTTATTATCAAGGGTAGACACGAGCGCTTCGCCGACGCCGAGTTCGGTGATGACTTTCTCGGTATCGAGATCAGGGTTTTGTCGGAAGGTCGACGCAGCGGCTCGAACGGCTTTTTGATCGCGCGTCGTAAAGGCTCTCAGCGCATGCTGTACCCGATTGCCAAGTTGCCCCAATATTTTGTCGGGTATGTCGGTGGGGTTTTGGGAAACAAAATAGACACCAACGCCCTTGGATCGTATTAGGCGCACAACTTGTTCAACTTTTTGTGTCAGTGCTTTGGGCGCGTCGTCAAACAGCAGGTGAGCTTCGTCGAAAAAGAACACCAGTTTGGGTTTGTCGGGATCACCGACTTCGGGCAATTCTTCAAACAGTTCTGCGAGTAGCCAGAGCAGAGTGGTGGCGTACAGTCTTGGCCTTTCAATCAACTGGTTGGCCACCAGCAAATTGACGTGTCCGCGCCCAGAGGGATCGCAGCGCATTAGGTCGGCCAGCTCCAGTGCGGGCTCGCCAAAAAAATGATCGCCGCCTTGTTGTTCAAGTTGCAATAAGCGCCGTTGTATCGCACCGACCGAGGCTTTGCTGACATTGCCATAGAGCGCTGAGAGTTCTTTGGACTGTTCTGCCACAAAGGTCATCAGCGCCCGAAGATCCTTCAGGTCCAGTAAGGCCATGCCGTGATCATCGGCTAACTTGAAGGCAATGTTGATGACGCCTTCCTGAGTGTCGTTAAGTTCAAGCAGGCGTGACAACAACAAGGGGCCCATATCGGAAATCGTGGCCCGCATAGGGTGGCCTTGTATGCCTAAAACATCCCAGAACACGGTGGGAAAACCGTCGAATGCGTAGGGCTTAAGGCCCACCTGCTCAGCGCGTTTGGTCAGAAATGGTTTCGTGGTGCCCGGTTGTGAAATGCCTGAAAGGTCGCCTTTTACATCGGCCATAAACACCGGCACGCCTTGGGCTGAAAAGCCTTCGGCAAGGACCTGTAAGGTGACGGTTTTGCCGGTGCCCGTGGCCCCTGCGATCAGGCCATGGCGGTTGGCGCGGCGCAGCAGTAAACTCTGGGTATGGCTGCCTTTGCCGATGAAAACGGAATCTTCAGACACTGAACACACCTCTGTTTGTTATTAGGGTAGGCTGTGCAGGCACAATACCCTGTCTGCTTAGGCTGATTTTTCAGGTTGTGCGAGACATATTCAGTATGGTCCATTAATTGCCCAAAGCGTAATTGGAATAAATCTCTGGAGATGTATGACTGTTCCTCTCGAAAAAACGCCCGCTTCAGAGGTGTCTTGCTCAAACTGCAAGGCTTGCTGTTGCCGATTGGAAGTCATGATCATCAGCGATACGGGTGTCCCTGAAAGACACATTTCCTACGATGAATGGGGAGGGGAAACCATGAGGCGTTTAGACGACGGCTGGTGCTCCGCTTTGGATCGGGAAACGTTTATGTGCACGATCTACGAGAACCGACCCTGGATCTGTCGAGAGTTCGAAATGGGCTCTTACGAATGCCGGGAAGAGCGGGTTGCTTTGATCGACATAGCTCAAATTGACAGCTAGACCAAAGGCACTAGTTGTAGAGGGTTTTTCCGGTTGCTGTTAGGGTGAGGTATCACGTTGGGCTTACCTTGGCCCGTATACAAAGGAGAGCACCATGAAAACGTTTCGCATACTCGCGGCTGTTGCCGTTATGTTGGTTAGTTCACTGGCTGTTGCGGCAGAGGGGTTAGTCGCATTGAAAAGCCCTTACAGTGCCGAAGAAACGATGGACCGGTTGGAAGCAGAAGTTAAGGCGCGCAGCTTGAATGTCTTTTCGCGAATTGATCACGCTGCCGGAGCCCAAAAAGTTGGCAAGTCGTTGCGTGCTACCGAGGTGCTGGCGTTTGGGAATCCCAAGGGAGGCACACCGTTTATGGCGTGTGCACAGACGGTAGGCATTGATCTCCCGTTGAAGGCGCTGGTCTGGGAGGACGAATCGTCTCAAGTATGGCTTGGTTACAACGATCCCGCTTTTATTGCCGAGCGTCACGGCGCTTCGGATTGTGGAGTAGTCCCTAAATTGCAGAAAGCTTTGTTCGGAATTGCCGAGGCCACGGTCGCCCGTTGAGTTGTTGTTAAGAGCGCTCTCCAGCGCGGATTTAATTAAGAATTATTGTTTACAGATTAAGGGGACAGATGATGAGCGATCCTACCTATACGCCACCAAAAGTGTGGAAGTGGCATCAGGAGGGTGAAAGTAAGTTCTCGAGTATTAATCGCCCGGTTGCAGGCCCTACTCATGACAAAGAGTTGCCCGTGGGTGAGCATCCTTTTCAGCTTTACTCGCTGGCAACCCCGAATGGGGTGAAAGCGACCATTATGTTCGAGGAGTTGCTTGAGCTGGGGATTCAGGAAGCCGAATACGATGCATGGATTGTTAACATCATGGAAGGTGATCAGTTTAGTAGTGGCTTCGTAGGTGTGAATCCCAACTCCAAAATCCCGGCGTTGATGGATCGCAGCGTACAGCCGGCTGTACGAGTGTTTGAGTCTGGCTCAATCCTTCTTTATCTGGCTGAAAAATTCGACCAGTTTTTATCGAAAGATCCCGCCAAACGCACGGAAACTATGAACTGGCTGTTCTGGCAAATGGGCAGTGCGCCTTTCCTGGGAGGCGGTTTCGGGCATTTCTATGCGTATGCGCCAGAAAAGTATGAGTACCCTATCAACCGTTACGCGATGGAAGTAAAGCGACAGCTTGACGTGCTGGATCGTCAGCTGGCGGACAATCGTTATATTGCCGGTGATGAATACAGTATTGCCGACATGGCTATCTGGCCATGGTATGGCGCACTGGTGAAAAACATGGTGTACGAAGCAGCTGAGTTTCTGGAAACGCACACATACACCAATGTGGTGCGTTGGACGGAAGAAGTCGCACAGCGCCCCGCGGTAAGGCGGGGGCGGATGGTTAATAAGGCTTGGGGCGATTTGTCGTCACAGCTGCATGAGCGCCATGACGCAAGCGATTTTGAACTTCGAACCCAGGACAAACTCAAGTCCGGCGAATAACGAAAGCGGCGTGCCGCTTTCGTGCTCGTTTAAAAGCCTTTGGCTGAAGACGTGCTGCGCCTTGCATCGGCACCACCATAGAGCGTGCCGTCTTCACCAACCATAATGCTTTGAATCGCCCCCATAGCGGTGTTGGTGGTCACCGTGTGGCCTTTGGCTTCAAGTAGGCTAATGGTGTCGGGGCTGATGCCTTGCTCGATGCGGATTTCATCCGGGAGCCATTGGTGATGAATGCGTGGTGCGTTCACGGCGGTCTGGATGTTCATCTTGTGGTCGATCACGTTCATCAGCACTTGCAGGGTTGTGGTAATGATGCGGGAGCCACCCGGGCTTCCGGTGACCAGATGGTTTTTGTTGCCTTTGCGGACAATGGTGGGCGACATGGAGCTGAGCATGCGTTTTCCGGGTTCCACCTTATTGGCTTCGCCGCCGATCAGGCCGTAGGCGTTCGGCACGCCGGGCTTGGCGCTGAAGTCGTCCATTTCGTTATTCAGCAGGAACCCTGCGCCTTCCACCGTAATGCCTGAGCCGTAACTGAAGTTGATGGTGTAGGTGTTAGATACCGCGTTGCCCCAGCGATCTACGACCGAGAAGTGAGTGGTTTCCGGACTTTCCCAGCTAGCGGGTTTGCCGTGCTGGATTTCACTGGAAGGTCGGGCTTTGTCTGATGAAATGTTTTTTCTCAACTCAGTCGCGTATTTCTTGCTGGTCAGTCCGCTAAGGGGGACTTTAACAAAGTCTGTGTCGCCAAGGTATTGGGCGCGGTCTGCATAGGCCAGTTTCATGGCTTCGGCCATGTGATGAAGGGTGGCGGCCGAATTGTGGCCCATATCGCCGATTGGGTAATTTTCTAGAATGTTCAGAATCTGCACGATGTGGGTGCCCCCGGAAGAGGGCGGTGACATAGAGAAAATATCGTAGCCGCGGTAAGTGCCATGCACGGGTTGGCGAATGGCCGGCTGGTAATTTTTCAGATCATCCAGAGTGATCAGGCCGTCGTTGCGCTGCATCTCTGCAACGATCAGACGTGCTGTCTCCCCTTCGTAAAACCCTTCAATCCCGTTATCGGCGATGCGCTGAAGTGTGGCCGCCAGTTCGGGTTGCTTGAATAGGTCGCCGGGCTGAGGCGCGGAGCCGTCCTCCTTGTAGAACGTCGCGTTGGTGGCTGGCCAACGTTTTAGCCGGTTGGTGGCTCGCTCCAGTCCGATCGTAAATCGATGCGGGACAATGAATCCGTCTTTCGCCAAGCGGATAGCCGGGGCAAGAGCTTCGGTCAACGAGATTGACCCGTGGCGCTCCAGAGCGAGGGCCAATCCAGCGACTGTGCCCGGAACGCCCGCCGCCAGATGGCTGAACCTGCTGCGTTCCTTCACCACGTTGCCGTCGCTGTCTTGGAACATGGCTTCGGTTGCGGCGGCGGGGGCGGTTTCACGATAATCAATCGCTTCCGGCGCTTTGCCATCACCTGGCGAGTACAGCAGGAAACCGCCACCGCCAATGTTGCCGGATCTCGGTTGGGTGACGGCAAGGGCGAAGCCTGCGGTTACCGCCGCATCCACCGCATTGCCGCCATTCTTCAGTACATCCAGCGCCACATCGGTCGCGAGTGTGTGGCTGGTGGCAACCATGCCTAGGCTGCCTTGAGTAGGATGGAATCGTTCGCCTTCCAGAATGGCTTGGTTGCTGGCAAGCGTAGAAAATGACATCACACTTAGCAGCATTGATGCTGTCAGGCTCCATAGGAGCCTTGAGCGAAGTTTAATGTCGAGGCTTTGGTGGCTGTCGTGCATGGGGAACCCTCATTTTCGGCGGTTACATACGCTATCATAGCTGACCATTTTTATGGGTGCGTGGTGCTAGTTCCTTGTCCCTGCGTCCAACACACAACAATGACCCGCCTATTCACCAATTGCATTATTCGGGTCGAGATCGACAATTATTGATCCTTCAGAATATTTCAGAAATTTTTTCGTTTTCCTGCATCCAGAATGCGTTCTGAATTGTAGTACCGGTTAGCAGTAGGGCATTGACTATTGTGCAAATCGGAACTTATAACCAAATAGGAAAACGACTATGAAAAATCAATATTTTGTAAGAGGTCTGCAAGTGACCGCGGTATCCATGTTGATGGCGGCAACGAGTCAATCGTACGCGGGTGATTTTTCACAAAGCAACCTGCCAACCGAGGTACAGGTTCCAGCGGGCAATATCGTAGCCATGCACACCTCGGCGAAAGGAAACATCACTTGGGAGTGCAAAACTGGCGAGCAGAATATGAAAGAAGCCAGATGGGCCTTCGCAGGTCCACGCGCTATTTTGAGTGATAAAGACGGACTGCATTCTGTGTCTTATTTTGGGCCTCCTGCGACGTGGGAGTCATTAGACGGCTCTTCAGTCACCGGAACACAATTAGCAGTAGCACCTTCTTCAAAAGGCAGCATACCTATGCAGTTGGTGAAAGCTAATGCATCAACCCGGCCTGGAGCTTTAGAAGGTGTAACCTATATTCAGCGTATTAATTTACAAGGTGGTGCGGCCCCGGAAGCAGGCTGTAACGTCGATAAAATTGGCCACAAAGTTGTCGTGAACTATTCTGGCGACTATCTGTTCTGGAAAGCTAAATAACCTCTTTACGCCCAGCCATTACATGAGGCTTTAGCCTTGTGTTCTTAATGACTTGAAAAGCCTGGTCTTGTACGCTGGGCTTTTTCATTAGGAAGAACTGCGTGCCACCATCAACAGCTTTTGATTATGAGCGTGTTCTGAAAAACTGTGCAGAAGGTAACCGGCACGCTTTAATGCAACTCTATGCTCAGGAAGCACCGAGATTGCTCGCAGTTGTGATGCGAATTCTGCAAAACCGCCCTTTGGCGGAAGATGTGGTCCATGATGCCTTCATCAAAATCTGGCAAAGTGCTCATAGTTACAATGCCAGCCTTGGCTCGGCCCGTGGTTGGATTTATACGCTGACTCGAAACCTGGCGCTGAATGCACTGAAATACAGCAAGCGAAAAGTTCTTGCTGAACCCAACTTTTTACTCGACCTCTGCGACAAAAAAGCCATAGAGGCAGAGCACCAGCCTGATCATCTTTTCGAACTCGCTGAAGATCACCTCGGGCAGGCGGCCCTTCATAAATGCTTAGACCGGCTAGAGCCAGAGCGTAAGCTCTGTGTTTTACATGCTTATGTAGATGGTTATACACAAGACGAAATAGCCAGCTTGCTTGATAAACCTCTTGGTACGGTAAAGTCTTGGATTAAGCGCAGCCTGAATGCCTTAAAGGAGTGTTTGCAATGAATAATCATGAAAACAAGACTCCTGAAACGGATAACTCTTTGGCCGGGCAATATGTGCTTGGAACGTTAAGTGCGGATGAGCGTGCTGCTTTTGAAAGCCGATTGGCCGGAAGCATAGAACTACAAAAGCAGGTGAATCAGTGGCAAGAACATTTTTTATCGATTACGGATCAATTAGAACCTGTTCCCGCCCCTCAGCCGCTGTCTGCTCGTATTGAGCGAAGTCTTGACGCAATGGCTCAGAGTCAGAGAGCAAGCGCGGCCCCTAAGACGGAGCGAAGCACTTCATTCTGGAGCAACCTGTCTTTGTGGCGAGGGCTGTCTGCAGCTTGCCTATTACTGGCTGTCGTGCTCGGGCTTCAACTGCGAACCTTGGAACCAGCCACGGGCGGACCAGACTTTATCGCAGTCTTGGTCGCGCCTGAAGACAGAACGCCTAGCTGGGTGATTCAAGCAAGTCATGCCAGCCAGATTCAGCTCGTACCTCTGGCTGCGATAGACATTCCAGACGGCAAAGCGCTTCAGTTCTGGACCAAAGCAGAAGGTTGGGAGGCGCCAGTCTCTTTAGGATTGGTCAGGAAAGGTGAACCGTTAAAAGTTGCTATCGATCAATTGCCTCCGCTCATCGAAGACCAGCTGTTTGAATTTACGGTGGAGCAAGCGTCAGGCTCTCCTACCGGAAAGCCAACCGGGCCGATTCAATCAATCGGGCGCACTGTGATAATGCTATGAATAACTCATTGATGTGTACTGGTACGCGGTTAGGCCCTCAAGAAAACCTCTAAGTTGAACCGGGTGGTGGTTGTGGTGGCTTTGAACACGTTTTCCGTGCTTATCACAAACGCTACCCCGTTCGTGCCTGGCAAACTTAGGAAAGTGACGCCGAGCTTCTTGGCATTGATGCTGTCAGGCTCCACAGGAGCCTTGAGCGAAGTTTAATGTCGAGGCTGTGGTAACTGTCGTGCGTGGGGAATCCTCGTTTCTGGCGGCCATATGCGCTATCATAGCTGGTCATTTTTATAGGTGCGTGTTGATAGTTCCTCGTGTGTCATCGCTGGTGGTTTTCTAACGCATTCGCTTTCCCCGGATTTTAGTTAAGGAATGGCTTAATGGAGCATACCTATCGTCTTGTTATTTCTTGTCCGGACAGGACGGGAATAGTTGCCAAGGTGAGTAATTTTCTGTCCACCTATAACGGCTGGATTACCGAGGCGAGTCACCATTCAGATACCCAGTCTGGTTGGTTCTTTATGCGGCACCAGATCAAAGCTGAATCAATTCCCTTCGGATTGGACCAGTTCCGCGCCGCATTTGAGCCGATTGCTCGTGAGTTTAATATGCGCTGGCATATTGCCGATTCGGCGCGCCCGAAGCGTGTGGTGCTGATGTGCAGCAAGGAATCCCATTGCTTGGCAGATCTCCTTCATCGCTGGCACAGCAAAGAGTTGAATGCCGAAATGGCGGCCGTGATTTCCAATCATGATGATTTACGTCGCATGGTGGAATGGCATGACATTCCGTATCACCACGTTCCAGTGAGCAAGGAAAATAAAGCTGAAGCCTTTGGCCAGATTGAAGAGCTGCTCGATAAGTACGAAGCTGATGTCATTGTTTTGGCTCGCTATATGCAGATACTGCCAGCGGACTTATGTGAGAAGTACGCGGGTAAGGTGATTAACATTCACCACAGTTTCCTGCCCTCGTTCGCCGGAGCTCGGCCATACCACCAGGCATACAGTCGCGGTGTGAAACTGATCGGCGCAACCTGTCATTATGTGACTCAGGATCTGGACGAAGGTCCGATCATTGAGCAGGACGTGATTCGTATCAGTCACCGGGATTCGATTGAGGACATGGTCCGTCTGGGTAAAGACGTCGAAAAGAACGTTTTGGCTCGAGGTCTTCGTTCGCACGTTGAAGATCGCGTGATTACCTACGAAAACAAGACGGTAGTGTTTGATTAACAAGTCGCTACGGCTACCCCGGGTCTGTTGGGACTATGGTATGCTGGGCGGCTTGATGAAGAATAAAGACGAGGCCGGGATACGGCCTCGAGACGACTTCCAGATAACGCAAAGGAACCTTTCTCGATGGGTGAATTAGCCAAAGAGATCCTGCCGGTCAATATTGAAGACGAGTTGAAACAGTCCTACCTCGATTACGCCATGAGCGTAATTGTAGGTCGAGCATTGCCGGATGTAAGGGATGGCCTCAAGCCAGTGCATCGTAGGGTGCTGTTCGCCATGTCCGAGCTGGGCAATGACTGGAACAAGGCGTACAAGAAATCTGCCCGTGTGGTAGGTGATGTTATCGGTAAGTATCACCCTCACGGTGATTCTGCTGTATACGACACCATCGTTCGTATGGCTCAGCCGTTCTCTCTGCGGTACCCGCTGGTTGATGGTCAGGGCAACTTCGGTTCCATCGACGGTGATAACGCGGCGGCTATGCGTTACACCGAAATCCGCATGGAAAAGGTGGCGCATTCGCTACTGGCGGATCTCGAGAAAGAAACGGTTGATTTCGTCGACAACTACGACGGTTCCGAGCGTATCCCGGAAGTGATGCCAACCCGAGTGCCGAACCTGTTGGTGAACGGTTCCTCAGGTATTGCTGTGGGTATGGCAACCAACATTCCACCGCACAACCTGACCGAAGTGGTTAACGGTTGTCTGGCCTTGATTGAGAACCCGGATTTGACCATCGATGAGTTGATGGAGCACATCCCGGGTCCGGATTTCCCGACCCAAGGCATTATCAATGGCCGTGCGGGTATTGTTGAGGCCTACCGCACTGGTCGTGGCCGGATTTACATTCGTGCCCGACACGAGGTCGAGCATGATGCCAAGACCAAGCGCGATGCCATTATCATTACCGAGCTGCCGTATCAGCTGAATAAATCTCGTCTCATCGAGAAGATCGCAGAGCTTGTCAAAGAGAAGCGCCTTGAGGGCATCACCGAATTGCGTGATGAATCCAACAAGGAAGGTATCCGTGTTGTTATCGAACTGCGTCGGGGTGAAAATCCGGAGGTGGTGGTCAACAACCTGTTTGCCCAGACCCAGCTCCAAACCGTGTTCGGTATTAACATGGTTGCGCTGATCAATGGCGAGCCAAAGACACTGAATCTAAAAGAAATGCTGGATGCGTTTGTGCGCCACCGCCGTGAAGTGGTGACCCGCCGGACCATTTTTGAACTGCGTAAAGCTCGTGAACGTGGCCATATTCTGGAAGGTTTGACGGTTGCTCTGGCCAACATCGACGAGATGATCGAGTTGATCAAAGCCTCTCCGACCTCGGTCGAGGCGAAAGAGAAGTTGATGAGCCGCGGCTGGGCTCCTGGTGATGTGCTGGCCATGCTGGAGCGCGCCGGCGAAGACGCTTGCCGCCCGGACGATCTGCCAGAAATCTACGGTCTGCGTGATGGCCTGTATTATATGTCTCCTGAGCAGACTCAGGCGATTCTGGACATGCGACTGCATCGTTTGACCGGACTGGAAACTGAAAAGCTCCAGAATGAGTACAAAGATATTCTGGAAAAGATCGCGGACCTGTTGGACATTCTTGGCGATCCGGATCGTTTGATGTCGGTTATCCGCGAAGAGTTGGAAGCGGTTGTTTCCGAATTTGGTGACGAGCGCCGCACTGAAATTACCAGTTCCCAGCGCGACCTGACCATTGCCGACCTGATTGACGAAGAAGATCTGGTCGTTACCATTTCGCATACCGGTTACGCCAAAACACAGGCGGTTGAAGACTACCAGGCCCAGCGTCGCGGTGGTCGCGGTAAAGCGGCAACGGCGATGAAAGATGAAGACTTTATCGAGAAACTGCTGGTAGCGAACTCTCACGACACTATTTTGTGCTTCTCAGATCGTGGCAAGGTTTACTGGCTGCGCGTCTTTGAAATTCCTCGTGGCAGCCGAGGCTCCCGTGGACGTCCGATGGTCAACATTTTGCCCTTGGATGAAGGTGAACGTATCACTACCTTCCTGCCGGTTCGTGATTACCCGGAAGACCAGTTTGTGCTCATGGCGACTTCCGCCGGTGTCGTTAAGAAGACGCCTCTGCCGAACTTCTCTCGCCCACGCAGCAGCGGTTTGATTGCGTTGAATCTGGACGAAGGTGACACCTTGATTGGCGCCGCTATTACTAATGGTGATGCCGAAGTCATGCTGTTCTCGACAGCAGGTAAGGCCGTTCGTTTCAACGAAGAGCAGGTTCGTCCGATGAGCCGGACTGCCCGTGGTGTTCGCGGTATCAAAATGCCGGAAGGTCATCACGTGGTGTCATTGATTATTCCGCAGGAAGGTGGCGTGCTGTTGACGGCCAGTGAGCACGGTTACGGTAAGCGTACTGCGATTGACGAGTTCCCGGCATACAGCCGTGGCAGTCAGGGCGTTATCGCCATGCAGTGTTCTGAACGGAACGGCAACCTGGTGACAGCGCTTCAGTTGTTCGACGGTGACGAGATGATGCTGATCTCTGACAAGGGCACGCTTGTGCGCACTAAAACCGATGAAGTCTCTGTCCTTAGCCGTAACACCCAAGGCGTGCGCCTGATTCGCTTGGCGCAGGAAGACGAGCGCCTGGTTGGTGTTGAGCGTATCGCGGAATCCGATGATGAGGATGAAGACGGCGCCAGCGTAGAAGGCAATACAGAGTCAGGTGCCGATGACGGTGCCGCAGGCGAGGAAACTGAAGAATGAGTAGGGCGTTTAACTTCTGTGCCGGCCCGGCTACATTGCCGGAAGCTGTGCTGAAGCAGGCAGGCAGTGAACTGTTGGATTGGCGCGGCACAGGTATGTCGGTGATGGAGATGAGTCACCGCAGTGACGAGTTTGTAACCATCGCTGAGACTGCTGAGCAAGATCTGCGGGAACTGGCGGGTATTTCTAATGATTACGCAGTCATGTTCATGCAAGGTGGTGCATCCAGTCAGTTTGCTACCATCCCGCTGAACCTGTTGGGTGAGAATGCCACGGCAGACTACATCAACACCGGTATCTGGTCCAAGAAAGCCATTGCGGAAGCCAAGCGCTTCGGCAATGTGAATGTGGCGGCCAGTTCAGAAGATAGTGGTTTTACCACCATTCCGGACCCCTCCAGCTGGGTAACCAATCCTGATGCGGCCTACTTGCATTACACGCCGAATGAGACCATCGGGGGCTTGGAGTATGACTTCGTGCCGGAGAGTGGAGGGGTTCCTTTGGTGGCGGATATGTCATCGAACATATTGTCTCGTCCGGTCGATGTGTCGAAGTTTGGCCTGATTTACGCCGGGGCTCAGAAGAACATCGGACCATCGGGTCTCGTGGTTGTTATCGTTCGTAAAGATTTGCTGGGCAAAGCCCGAAAAGAGACGCCGACGATGATGAACTATCAGGTCATTGCGGATAACGGCTCTATGTATAACACGCCCGCTACATACTCTTGGTATTTGGCTGGTTTGGTATTCAAGTGGCTGAAAGAGCAGGGTGGTGTAAAGGCAATGGGTGAGATCAATGCCCGTAAAGCCAGCAAACTGTACGGCTTTATTGATGACAGCGACTTTTACGCCAACCCTATTGATCCGCGTTTCCGCTCCTGGATGAACATCCCATTCACCTTGGGCGATGACGCCTTGAATGGTGAGTTCTTGACGGGTGCAAATGCTCGCGGGTTGCTCAATCTGGCTGGTCACCGCTCTGTAGGTGGTATGCGTGCCAGTTTGTACAATGCGATGCCTGAAGCGGGTGTGGACGCTTTGATTGAGTACATGGCGGAATTCGCGAAGGAGCGGGGCTAATCATGACCGACGAGAAGGTCCGCCTGAGCGAACTTCGGGACGAAATCGACAGCCTTGATCAGCAGATCATGAAGCTGGTCAGCGCCAGAGCCGCCTGCGCTCAGGAAGTGGCCCATGTAAAAATGGCTGCGAACCCCGGGCAAGATGTATTTTTCTACCGTCCCGAGCGCGAAGCCCAGGTGCTTCGTCGGATTAAAGAAGCGAATCCGGGGCCTTTGCCAGCGGAAGAAATGGCACGTTTGTTTCGGGAAATCATGTCGGCCTGTTTGGCGCTTGAGAAACCGATGCATATTGCGTTTCTGGGGCCATTGGGCACCTTTACTCAAGCTGCTGCGCTCAAGCATTTTGGCCATTCCGTCATCAGTGTGCCCATGCCGGCGATTGATGAGGTGTTCCGTGAGGTTGAATCTGGCTCTGCTCACTACGGCGTAGTACCGGTCGAGAATTCAACGGAAGGAATGGTTAACCATACCCTCGATATGTTCATGTCGTCACCGTTGAAAATTTGCGGTGAGGTCCAGCTTCGCATTCACCATCATTTGATGGTGTCTCCTCAGTTTAAAGATCAAGAAATCACTCGAATCTACTCTCATCAACAGTCCTTTGCGCAATGCCGGCAGTGGCTGGATTCGCACCGCGCCGGAATCGAGCGGATCACCGTGTCGAGCAACGCAGAGGCGGCCCGCCGTGCTGCTGATGAGCCGGGATCTGCGGCAATAGCCGGAGATATGGCGGCCGAACTTTATGGTTTGGATGTGTTGGCGAGTAGCATTGAAGACCGCCCTGACAATACCACTCGGTTCCTGATTATCGGACGGGAAGAGGTAGAGGCCAGCGGCCTGGATAAATCGTCCATTTTGGTATCTATGCGTAATAAACCGGGTGCGTTGTATCAATTGTTGGAGCCCTTCCATCGTGAAGGTATCAGCTTGACGCGGATTGAAACTCGTCCATCTCCCAGTGGTACCTGGGCCTACGTGTTCTACATCGACTTTGAAGGGCATATGGAAGACGAGCTGGCTCGCAAAGTGTTGACCGAAATCGACGATGAAGCCGTGGAGTTGAAGCGTTTGGGTTCCTACCCGATCGGCGTGCTTTAAGTTCAAATTGAATTGACCCGGAGGAATGTTGAATGTCAGTGGATTATCAGAGTCTTGCGGTGAAAGGTGTTCAGGCTCTGTCTCCGTATCAGCCCGGAAAGCCGATTGAAGAACTGGCGCGAGAGCTTGGGCTGAATCCGGAAGATATTATCAAGCTGGCGAGCAACGAAAACCCTCAGGGTCCGAGTGAGAAAGCCATGGCCGCGGCTCGCAAGGCTCTGGAAGAGTCCTGTTTGTACCCCGATGGTAACGGCTTTGATCTGAAGCAAGCGCTTGCAAACCGGTTGGGCGTGGCCACGAATCAGATTACCTTGGGTAACGGTTCCAACGACGTCTTGGAAGTGATTGCCCGCTGTTTTGCCGGGCCTGATAGTGAAGTTGTGTTTTCGCAATATGCCTTCGCGGTTTATCCCTTGGTGGCCCAAGCGATTGGTGCCCGAGGAGTGTCTGTTCCCGCAAAAGAGTGGGGGCATGACCTCGATGCCATGGCAAAAGCCGTCACTGAACGTACTAGGTTGATCTTTATTGCCAACCCGAACAACCCCACCGGCACAGTCCACACAGCCGACGCTATTGAAGCCTTTCTCCAGCGCATCCCCGAGCACATACTAGTTATCCTGGATGAGGCTTATTGCGAATTCCTGACAGGTGAAGAGTATCCTGACGGTATTCAGTTGCTTCAGCGATTCCCGAACTTGATTGTATGTCGCACGTTCTCCAAAGCTTGGGGGTTGGCTGCGATGCGGGTTGGTTACAGTCTCAGTTCTCCCGCAATTGCTGACGTTCTGAATCGAGTGCGCCAGCCCTTCAATGTGAACTCGATTGCCCTGGCTGCAGCGGCAGCGGTGCTTGAGGACGATGCTTATTTGAATCGCTCGCGAGAGGTCAATGAAGCAGGATTGCGCCAGCTTTCTGAAGGCTTCGAGCGACTCGGATTGCCTTTTATACCCTCCTTTGGCAACTTCATTGCGGTTGATGTGGGTGAGCAGTCGTCCGATGTTTATCAAGCATTGCTCAGCCGCGGCGTCATTGTTCGTCCGGTTGCCGGTTACGGAATGCCTAACCATCTGCGCGTGTCAGTGGGTCTTCCCGAAGAGAATGAACGCTTTCTTGCAGCGCTGTCCGAAGCATTAACGACTGTTCAGGGCGGCCGGTAAAATGGCCGGTAACGCGTCTTCGTTTCAACGGGTTGCGATCATTGGTCTCGGCCTGATCGGAGGTTCGCTCGCCAGTGCCATTCGCAAGCATACGCTGGCGGTCTCTGTTGTGGGCTTTGATCAGCGCGCCGATGAACTCGAATTGGGCGTTGAACTCGGTGTGATTGACCAAGCGGCTCCAAGTCTCAAAGCGGCGGTTGAGGGCAGTGACCTAGTCGTTCTGGCGGTGCCCGTTCGGGCAACCCGTAACGTGCTTGAACAAATCAAGCCTTGGTTGGGTCGTGATGCCGTGCTGACAGATGTGGGTAGCACCAAAACCAGTTTTGCTGCCGATGTCGAGGCCGTATTCGGTGAAATTCCGCCGAACGTGATACCGGGGCACCCGATTGCAGGCTCCGAAAAAAGCGGCATTCGAGCGGCTAATCCCGATCTTTTTGCTCAACACAAAGTGATTCTTACTCCGGCCGATAACGCCGACGGCGCGAGCCTATCTCGCTTAAAATCTTTGTGGGAAGGTACCGGAGCGACCGTACTGACCATGTCGGTTGCGTACCACGATGAAGTGCTTGCCGCGACCAGCCATTTGCCACACCTCATAGCCTTCTCGCTGGTGGATACGTTGGCGGGTGAGGATGAGAATTTGGACATCTTCCGGTACGCTGCCGGAGGTTTCCGGGACTTCACTCGAATTGCAGCCAGCGATCCGGTGATGTGGCATGACATTTTTCTGTCAAACCGCGACGCAGTACTACGCGTGATTGACCATTTTACCCACGATTTGGGCGAACTCCGGGGTGCCATTGCCGAGGGCGATGGAGCGACCATGCTCCGGGTTTTTAGTCGTGCCAAAGCGGCGCGAGAACATTTTACGAAAATGCTTTCAGGGCAGGCGTACGTGACTAACAACAGTGATCAGCAAGTTATCTTTCATATGCAGCCGGGTGGTTCTGTCCGCGGCGATATCCGAGTGCCGGGTGATAAATCCATTTCGCATCGTTCCATCATGCTGGGCGCACTGGCCGAAGGTGTGACAGAGGTGAAGGGCTTCCTCGAGGGTGAAGACAGCCTGGCCACTCTGCAGGCCTTTCGCGATATGGGTGTAACTATCGAAGGTCCAGAAAACGGGTTGGTCCGGATTCACGGTGTGGGACTGCATGGCTTGCAGGCGCCACGTGGCCCGCTGTATTTGGGTAACTCTGGCACGGGCATGCGTTTGTTCTCCGGGTTGCTGGCAGCTCAGCCGTTCGACTCCGAGCTTTCTGGTGACGCCAGTTTGTCAAAGCGCCCAATGGGGCGGGTTGCTGATCCCTTGCGGACTATGGGTGCAGTGATCGATACCGCTGAAGGCGGTCGCCCGCCTCTTAAAATCAAGGGTGGCCAGTCTCTGAGTGGTATCCATTACGATATGCCAGTAGCCAGTGCGCAGGTTAAATCGTGTCTGTTGTTAGCTGGCCTATACGCGAACGGGTCAACGTCGGTCACGGAACCTGCGCCGACTCGTGACCACACCGAACGTATGCTGCAAGGTTTTGGTTACGATGTGCAGCGGGACGGTGCAACCGCCAAGGTAATCGGTGGTGGAAAGCTCAACGCTGGCGTTATCGATGTGCCTGCAGACATTTCGTCTGCGGCATTTTTCTTGGTAGCAGCGTCTATTGCGTCGGATTCGGATCTTACCTTGCGCCATGTGGGGATGAACCCGACTCGTGTAGGTGTGATCAATATCCTGCGCCAGATGGGGGCTAATATTGAGGTGCTCGAAGAGCGTGTGATTGGCGGCGAGCCGGTAGCTGATCTACGAGTACGTTCTGCCGAGTTGCACGGTATTGAAATTCCGGAAGATCAAGTGCCGTTGGCTATTGATGAATTCCCGGTTTTGTTTATCGCAGCGGCCTGCGCCAAAGGTCGCACGGTGCTTCGCGGCGCAGAAGAGTTGCGGGTAAAAGAAAGTGACCGGATCCAAGTGATGGCGGATGGTCTGGCGGAGCTTGGTGTTGAAACCACCGTGACTCCGGATGGCATAATCATTGACGGTGGTCAGACGATCGGTTCTGGTACGGTTGAAAGCCACGAAGATCATCGGATTTCGATGTCTTTCGCTGTTGCGTCTTTGCGAGCAACGGGTCCGATTGTGATTAATGACTGTTCGAACGTGACAACGTCGTTTCCGGACTTTGTTGAGCTGGCAAAACAGACAGGCTTCAATATTAGAACAGAAGGTGGTTCTTAATGGTGGATAGCAAGGCCCCAGTCATTACCGTGGACGGCCCTGGCGGTGCGGGTAAAGGCACGATTACCCAGATGTTGGCCCGTCAATTAGGTTGGCACTTGCTTGATAGTGGTGCTTTGTATCGCCTTACTGCTCTTGCGGCAATACGTCAGAGTGTGTCGTTGGATGATGAATCGGGATTGGTGAATGTTGCGGCTACACTGGATGTGGAGTTCGAGCCAGGTGAAGTTGGCCAGCCGGTGCGTGTGCTTTTAGCAGGAGAGGAGGTCACATCTGAAATCCGTACCGAGGCCTGTGGTAATAACGCATCCAAAGTTGCCGTTATGCAACCTGTTCGGGACGCCTTGCTGCAGCGCCAAAGAGATTTCCAGAAAGCGCCCGGCGTGGTCGCTGACGGGCGGGATATGGGGACGGTGGTTTTCCCCGGCGCGCCAGTGAAAATCTTCCTGACCGCGAGTGCCGAAGAGCGTGCGCGGCGTCGTTATAATCAGTTGAAGGAAACGGGGGTCGATGTTAGTATTGACGCCGTTTTAGACGAGATTCGGGTACGTGACGACCGGGATATGAACCGGTCAGCGGCCCCTCTTAAGCCTGCGGATGATGCGCAAGTCATTGATTCTACAGGTTTGAGTATAGAAGAGGTGTTAGACAGGTGTATGGCCGCAGCAGGTCAGGCCTGACGACACCTTTTTGTCGTTGGAATGCCGGAGTCAGCAAAATTTTGCCAGCCGCAGGCTGAGTCCGGAAATCACTAACAGACCGTGTTGCTGGCGGCACGGAGCATACTTGCGTTGATCATATAGGGCACATAATGAGCGAGAGCTTTGCGGATTTATTCGAAGAAAGTTTAAAAGAAATCGACATGCAGCCAGGTTCCATTGTTCAGGGAACCGTAGTTGATGTTGATAGCGACTGGGTCACCGTTAACGCTGGACTGAAGTCCGAAGGCGTTATCCCCGCCTCCCAGTTTCTCAATGAAAAAGGCGAGTTGGAAGTTCAAATCGGCGACGTAGTCGACGTTGCTCTCGACGCAGTTGAAGACGGTTTCGGTGAAACCCGTCTGTCTCGTGAGAAAGCGAAGCGTGCCGAAGCTTGGAAGGTTCTGGAGAAGTCCTTCGAAGCTGAAGAAGTGGTTAAAGGTATCATCAACGGCAAGGTTAAGGGTGGTTTCACCGTTGATCTGGCAGGCATCCGTGCCTTCTTGCCGGGTTCTTTGGTAGACGTTCGTCCGGTTCGCGACACTGCGCACCTGGAAAACAAAGAACTTGAGTTCAAGGTTATCAAGCTGGACCAGAAGCGTAACAACGTGGTTGTTTCTCGCCGCGCCGTTCTGGAAGCTGAAAACAGCGAGCAGCGTGAAGCTCTGCTGGAAACTCTGACCGAAGGTCTGGAAATCAAAGGTATCGTCAAGAACCTGACTGACTACGGCGCGTTCGTAGATCTGGGCGGTGTTGACGGCCTGCTGCACATCACTGATATGGCTTGGAAGCGCATCAAGCACCCAAGCGAAATCGTGAATGTGGGCGATGAAATCAACGTTAAAGTCCTGAAGTTCGACCGTGAGCGCAATCGTGTTTCTCTGGGTCTGAAGCAGCTGGGCGAAGATCCTTGGGTAGATATCAAAGGTCGTTACCCAGAGAGCGCTCGGGTAACAGCTCGTGTAACCAACCTGACCGATTACGGCTGCTTTGCTGAGCTGGAAGAAGGTGTTGAAGGTCTGGTGCACGTATCCGAAATGGATTGGACCAACAAGAACATCCATCCTTCTAAGGTTGTTCAGGTTGGTGACGAAGTTGAAGTTATGATCCTGGATATCGACGAAGAGCGTCGTCGTATTTCTCTGGGTATCAAACAGTGTGTGTCTAACCCTTGGGAAGACTTCTCTGGCAACTTCAACAAAGGTGATCGCATCTCCGGTAAGATCAAGTCAATCACTGACTTCGGTATCTTCATCGGTCTGGATGGCGGCATCGACGGACTGGTTCATCTGTCTGACATCAGCTGGAACGAAACCGGTGAAGAAGCCGTTCGTGAATATAAGAAGGGCGACGAAGTTGAAACCGTTATCCTGTCTGTTGATCCAGAGCGTGAGCGTATCTCCCTGGGTATCAAGCAGCTTGAAAGCGATCCGTTTGCCGAGTTTGTTCAGCTGAACGACAAGGGCTCTATCGTTAAGGGTACTGTTTCTGAAGTTGACGCTAAAGGCGCGACTATTGCCCTGAACGAAGAAGTTGAAGCGGTACTGAAAGCCTCTGAAATCAGCCGTGACCGTGTTGAAGATGCACGCAACGTTCTGAAGGAAGGCGAAGAAGTAGAAGCGAAGATCATCAGCATCGATCGCAAGAACCGCGTAATCAACCTGTCTGTTAAGTCTAAAGATGTTGAAGACGACAAGCAGGCTCTTGATAACGTACGTAGTAAGACTGCAGAAACCTCAGGAGCCACCACTATCGGTGACCTGATCAAGGAACAGATGCAGCAGCAGAATGCCAACAAAGACTAATAGTTTGGTTGGTAGTGAAAAAAACGGGCTCTAAGAGCCCGTTTTTTTTGTGTTTTTTTCTGGTTTGGCTAAACTAGAGTCATTGGAATCCGGCATTCAAGTACGGAAGATTAATGACAGAGGAAAGTGCCTCATGACGAAGTCCGAACTGGTTGAACTTGTAGCATCAAAGCAGACACAGCTCTCGGTTAAAGATGTCGAGTTGGCTGTTAAAACGATTATTGAACATATGTCTCAAGCGTTAGCAGATGGTCAGCGTATCGAGATCAGAGGGTTTGGCAGTTTTTCTTTACATCACCGCGAAGCGCGCGTTGGCCGAAACCCGAAAACCGGTGAAGCCGTGCAGTTACCAGCAAAGTACGTGCCGCATTTTAAGCCCGGGAAAGAACTACGAGAACAGGTTAATGATAGCTTGAAAAAAGGATTCTAATCCTGGCATAGGTGAGCCTTAGGGCTTTATGAGGTCGCAAATTTACCCGTCTGGAGCGTGTACGAGATGGCAGCACTGCAGAAGATTCTCCTAATTGTCTTGGCTGTTATTCTGATAGTCGTTGCTCTGGTGTTCTCGTTGAATAATCAGATGGCGGTTTCCCTTAACTTCCTGCTGTTCGAGACTCGGCCTCACGGGGTCGCGGTTTGGATTATCATGTCTTTTGTGCTGGGCGCGTTAGTGGGTGTTTTGTTGATGTTGATTGGGTCGTTTCGTTCATCGGTATCCCGTCGCAATTTGAAAAAGCGACTTGAGCGCACCGAACAAGCGTTAGAGAAATCCCGGGCTAATAACGACCAGGCACTTTAATGGAACTAGTGTTCAGCTGGCTGCTTTTATCGGTGGCTGTTGCCGTTGGCTGGCTAGTGGGGCGGTATGGCGGCTCTTATCGCCGTTCACGTAAAACCATATCCGATGTAGACTCTGTTAAAGATCGTCTTCAATTTCTGTTTACCAACTATTCAGATCAAGCCGTAGAAAACTTTGTGCAATCCTTGCCGGTGAACAAAGATACGGTCAGCCTTCATTTGTCAATCGGCAGTCACTTCCGCAACAAAGGCGAGACCGATCGCGCAACCTTAATCCATCAGAATTTGCTCGCTCGTCCTGAATTGCCTGCTCGTTATACTCCAAAAGTAACGCTCGAATTAGCCATGGATTATCTAGGTGCTGGGTTATTGGATAGGGCTGAGGCGCTGTTTCAAGAGCTGATGGGGGATCGCGAATTCGGTCGCCGGGCCGCGAGTGAACTCATTGAGCTATATCAACAAGAAAGAGAGTGGGAGAAGGCCGGACAGGTTGCGAAAACGCTCACAAGCACAGATTCCGATCCGGTCATGTTCAAGACGCTTTCTTACATCACTTGTGAGTTGGCCGATTCAGCGCTCAAGGACGACGATCGCTGGACAGCAAAGAAGCTGTTCAGGGAAGCCTTGGAATACGATCCATCTTGTGTGCGGGCAACCCTGTTGCTGATGAAGCTTCACGCCAGACAGGGCAACTATCGCGAGGCAAGCAAGCAGGGGTTGAAGGTGTTCGAGCAGAATCCTCAATTCGGCCCCGAGGCTGTTGATCGTTTAATGCAGCTTGAACGTGATCATGGCGACGTGGGGCGTTTATTCAAGAAACTGAAAAAACTCTATGAGCAATACCCAAGCACAAGCTTGCTGCTTGCGCTGGTGGAGTCGGTGGAGCGCTCTTCGAGTCGTCCTGCAGCGATTGATCTGCTGCGTCAGGAATTGGAGGTCCGGCCTTCGATGCGCGGTCTGCTTCGGCTTGTAGAGCTGGCAGGCTATGAGAAAGGCATGACTACTGATGAAGGGCGCTTGGTGAGTCGTATCGGGCATCTCATTCTCGCCAATCGCCCAATCTATCGTTGTGTGAATTGTGGCTTCGATGGCCGGCAATTGCACTGGCTGTGCCCCAGCTGTAAGCAATGGGAAACAGTGCGGCCGATTCAAGGTGTGGAAGCGGAATAACGTTTTAATTTACTGACTGGGAAAATCGAACGTGCAAAACCCAAACGACCCTAAAATTATTGTTGCTTTAGACTTTCCCTCTCAAGACCCGGCGTTGGCGCTTGTTGATCAATTGGATCCGGAAAAGTGTCGTTTGAAGGTTGGCAAAGAGTTGTTTACTCGCTCGGGCCCGCAACTGGTTAAGGCGCTGCAGGGCAGGGGCTTTGATGTTTTTTTGGATCTGAAATTCCATGACATCCCGAACACGACTTCGTCGGCAGTGGCTGCCGCAGCAGATTTGGGTGTATGGATGGTGAACGTCCACGCTTCGGGCGGCGAGAAGATGATGGTCGCCTGCCGTGAGCGATTGGAGTCTTTCGGTGCAGATAAGCCGTTGCTGATTGCCGTGACGGTTCTGACCAGCATGTCTGCCGACGATTTAGCAGGCATTGGTATCACTGATTCGCCGGAGGTGCATGTCTCTCGCTTAGCCGCCTTAACCAAGAACTGTGGCCTGGATGGTGTCGTGTGCTCTGCGCAGGAGGCACCGCGCCTAAAAGCTGAGCAGGGTACGGACTTTCAGCTCATTACCCCGGGCATTCGCCCGCTGTCCGCTGACAAAGGCGATCAACAGCGCATTATGACCCCAACGGACGCTCTTGCCGCGGGCTCTGACTACCTAGTCATTGGTCGTCCTATTACCAAGGCTGCTGATCCTCTGGCGGCGTTGGAGGCTATTCATGCTGAGGTTGTCGCTGTTTAAACTTGTTTCTTGAAGCTGATTTCTGGCCCTAGCCTGTGAGGATTGCGGGTAGGGCTGCGGGAGCCAGCTCCCGCAGCCCTAGATCAAACTTATTAGAGATATTCGTCTAGAGCGGCAATCTCTTGTAAAACAAACGCCCACAAAAAAGCCCGCTAATTCATAGAACTAGCGGGCTTTCGAAATAGTGGCTCCCCGAGCTGGGCTCGAACCAGCGACAAACGGATTAACAGTCCGTTGCTCTACCAACTGAGCTATCGGGGAACATCGTCATGTGACGAGGCGCGTATATTAGTGTGGCCATACCGCCTCGTCAACCCCTTAGCTAAAAAAATTAGCCAAGAGCTTTTTGCAAACGCTCAATTGCTTTCTCGAGGTTATCCATGCTGGTCGCAAAGCTCAAACGCATGTGGCCCGGGCTCCCGAATGCAGAGCCAGGAACCAACGCAACGCCCGCTTCGCTCAACAGCTTCTCAGCGAACTCAACGTCAGTGCTTACGCCGTCAGTTGCGTCAATCGCTTCTTGGAAGCTAGGGAACACGTAGAAGGTGCCATCGCCGTAAGGGCACTCAACGCCCGGGAGCTTGTTCAACGCATCCACGAGCCAGTCATGGCGCTCTTTGAACGACTTAACCATCTCGCCTACGCACGCCTGATCACCATCAAGAGCAGCAGTAGCGGCGGCCTGAGAGATCGAGCAGGGATTGGATGTGCTCTGAGACTGAATCTTCTTCATGGCGCCAATGATCTTCGCCGGGCCCGCCGCATAACCGATGCGCCAGCCGGTCATAGAGTAGGCTTTGGATACGCCGTTCAGTACGAAGGTGCGCTCATACAGCTCAGGGCAGGCGTTGACGATGTTGCAGAACGGTTTGCCGGTCCAAAGAATCGGCTCGTACATGTCGTCGGTGGCGATCATGATGTTCGGGTGCTTCTTAAGCACTTCACCAATCGCTTGCAGCTCTTCCATTGAGTAGGCCATGCCACTCGGGTTAGAGGGGCTGTTGATCACGAAGAGACGGGTGCGATCAGTAATCGCATTTTCTAATTGCTCCGGTGTGATCTTAAAACGGGTATCAACCGATGTTTCAATTACTACCGGCTTGCCTTCTGCAACCAATACCATGTCCGGGTAAGATACCCAGTACGGCGCAGGTATAATGGCTTCGTCGCCCGGGTTCAACGTGGCCAGTGCCAGGTTGAAAAAGCTTTGTTTGCCACCACTGGATACCAGAATCTGATTGGCTTCGTATTCCAGGCCGTTGTCGCGTTTGAACTTCGCAATGATCGCTTTTTTCAGAGCAGGCGTACCATCAACGGCGGTGTACTTAGTTTGGCCGTTAGCAATGGCTTCAATAGCGGCCTTTTTGATGTGCTCTGGGGTGTCGAAGTCCGGCTCACCTGCGCCCAAGCCAATAATATCTTGGCCAGCAGCGCGAAGCTCAGCTGCTTTGTTGGTAACGGCGAGGGTTGGAGATGGCTTGATAGCCTGTACACGGCTGGAAAGTTGAAGGTCCAAACTTGAGCTCCTTAAAGCTGCGTCTTATGGGCTGCGACCGGCGTGTTAGCACGGGGAGTTCTGCTTCCCGGCTTAATTTTACACGGCCGTCGATCGGGCAGATGGTATCATGAAGCGACGGTATCGCTAAATTTCTTGTAAGTAGTAGCCGTGATGGTTGCCACTGACGACTGGAGGTTCTTTGCCAATTATGGCTAGTCAATCAACTCGTACTCCCAAAGAGGGTGTTTTTCGTGTCGATTCTCCCTATCAGCCAGCCGGAGACCAACCCACGGCGATTACCGGGCTCGTAGACGGTATCCACTCTGGTTTGGCTCATCAGACGCTTCTGGGCGTTACTGGCTCCGGTAAAACCTTCACCATTGCCAACGTGATTCAGGAGGTGCAGCGGCCAACCATCGTGATGGCTCATAACAAAACCTTGGCGGCCCAGTTATACGGTGAGTTTAAGGAATTTTTCCCCGATAACGCGGTGGAGTATTTTGTTTCCTACTACGACTATTATCAGCCGGAAGCCTACGTTCCGTCCTCTGATACGTTTATTGAAAAAGACGCGTCTATCAACGAACACATCGAACAAATGCGTTTGTCGGCGACTAAGGCATTGTTGGAGCGCCCAGACGCAATCATCGTGGCCTCGGTGTCATCGATCTATGGTTTGGGTGATCCCGAATCCTATATGAAAATGATGCTGCATTTGGACCGGGGTGATCCGGTTGAGCAGCGGGACATATTGCGTCGGTTGGCTGAGCTACAGTACACCCGCAACGATGTGGAATTTCATCGGGCTAATTATCGGGTTCGCGGCGATGTGATTGACGTGTTCCCGGCAGAATCCGAGCGTGAAGCTATTCGTATTGAGTTGTTCGACGATGAAGTGGAGCAGTTAAGTTATTTTGACCCACTGACCGGTGAAGTCCTGCGCAGGGTGCCGCGCGTCACCATATACCCTAAGTCTCACTACGTGACCCCGCGCCAGAAAGTTCTGGATGCGGTTGAGAACATTAAAGTGGAACTGGACGAGCGGCTGAAGCAATTGCGTGACAACTATCGTTTGGTGGAAGCGCAGCGACTTGAGGAGCGCACACGTTACGACATCGAGATGATGTTGGAGTTGGGCTACTGCAACGGCATCGAAAACTATTCACGCTATCTGTCTGGCCGAGATCCGGGTGCGCCGCCACCTACGTTGTTCGATTATCTTCCTCCCAATGCCTTGTTGGTGGTGGACGAATCCCACGTGACGATTTCGCAGATTGGAGCCATGTACAAGGGTGACCGTTCGCGGAAAGAAACGTTGGTTGAGTATGGCTTCCGTTTGCCATCCGCGCTGGACAATCGCCCCATGCGCTTTGAGGAGTGGGAGCGGATTGCACCACAGATGATTTTTGTCTCGGCAACGCCGGGTAACTACGAGGCAGAGCATGCAGGGCAGGTGGTGGAGCAGGTGGTCAGGCCGACCGGCTTGCTGGATCCGTTAATTGAGGTCCGGCCTGCGTCCACACAGGTGGATGACCTGCTATCCGAGATACATGCTCGGGTCGAGGTTCAGGAACGTGTTCTTGTTACGACGCTAACCAAACGCATGGCGGAAGACTTAACCGATTTCCTTATGGAGCACGACATCCGGGTGCGCTATCTGCATTCTGACATTGATACGGTTGAGCGGGTGGAAATCATTCGTGACCTCCGCCGCGGTGAGTTTGATGTGTTGGTGGGCATTAACCTGTTGCGGGAAGGTTTGGATATGCCCGAGGTTTCTTTGGTAGCCATTCTGGATGCCGATAAAGAAGGTTTCTTACGCAGCGAGCGGTCGCTGATTCAGACTATCGGGCGGGCTGCGCGTAACGTGAACGGTAAAGCCATTCTTTACGGCGATCGGATCACGGGCTCTATGCAGCGGGCGTTGGACGAAACGGAGCGCCGCCGGGCGAAACAGCAGGCCCACAACGAAGAGCACGGCATTACACCCACCGGTCTGAACAAAAAGATTGCTGACATTATGGAGGGCGCTCCCGGCGGCGGTCGCGGTCGTCGCAAGGCCGAACGGCCAGGGCAGAAAGCTGCGGAGGAGGCGGAAGATTACCTTGTTGCAGCAGGCAAGCGATCGCCCCAAGAGCTGCTTAAAGAGGTGGCCAGTCTCGAAGATGATATGTACCAAGCCGCCGCCGATCTGGATTTCGAGGCGGCGGCCCGGTTGCGGGATCGAATCTCCGAATTAAAGGAGGCTGCAATCAGAAACGGCTAATCAGGCGGCAACCCAGATCCGGACGCTGCCCAGCCAAGGTGGATTGGCTAGTGCTTCACGAACTCGTTGGCTAGTGAGCTCTGGGGCGGGGTAATCCTCGTCCAGGAAAATTTCGAGATGCACGCGCTTTTCCAGATAATGCAGGCCGAGTCGGCTTTGAGGCGGTAGTTCGCCCATTTTTTCAGCGATCTCGCTATAGATTTCTTCCCGAGACGGTAGTCCCGGTTCGTTAAGTGATGGACTGTCCTCATCGTTTTCGGCATCGATGTGAAAAGTGATGTCCTGAATGTCATCGAGCGCCTCGCGCATTCCGGCCACAACCTTTAGGCCGATATGGTGGCCTTCTGAAACGCTGATCTCGGGTCTCACTACAAGGTCAACATCCAGCAGAATATCTTGCCCCATTCGACGGCTTCGCAGTTCATGCACGTTTCGAACACCGGGTGTTGAGAGCGCGATGGCTCTGAGTTTTTCTGTATCGTCCTGAGACAAACCGGTGTCGATCAGTTCTTTCACGCTATCCCAAGTGAATTTCCATCCGACGTGCACGATGATCACGGCAACGGCCACTGCAGCCACAGTGTCGAGCCAAACTACTCCAAGCATTGCCCCAATGGTTGAAAGAAGAACGACCACGGATGTAAACGCGTCCGTGCGACTGTGCCAGGCATTGGCGACAATAAGATCGGAACGGATTTTGATACCCACGTATCGGGTATAGCGGAAGATCCACTCTTTGCCCAAAACCGATATGCTTGCAGCAATGAGTACGGGCCACTCGGGGATGAAAAAGTCATCGCCTTCAAATAGGCGCAGAGTGTTCTCCCAGGCCAAGGCAGCACCTACAGCGATGAGGATGCTCCCAAGTAAAAGGGTTCCCAGGGTTTCAATGCGTTGATGGCCATAAGGGTGGTCATCATCCGGACCTTTACGAGATAAGCGCATCACCGCCAGGACGACCCAGTCGGAGGCGACATCGGTAAACGAGTGAATGCCGTCAACAATCAATGCGTGAGAATGGAATAGAGTGCCGGCAACCACTTTAATCAGGCCAAGAAACGCATCGAGCAGCATGCCGATGATGGTGACTTTGGAGGCTGCGTGTTTTTCGGCGTCTAGATCACGCTTTGTATTCGAGTGGCTTTTAAATAGGTTTTCCATGCAGGCCGGTTCCATTGTATTGCTGTGGCGCCAGTATAGTCGCAAAAAATCAAAAAAGGGCTTGCAAAAACGAGAATGATCTTTCGTTTTATGCACATTGTGAAATGTTAATCGCTAGCTACCATTGCGTTACGGTTTTCGTCAATTCTTATTTCAAACTTTATAAGTCATTGAAAATAAAGAGTTAAAATGCTGATCAAAAAATGATCAATCTGTAGGCTGGCGCAGTTATCAAGGCTTGGAAACGTTTGCCCCGCGCTTATTAACAGAGTTATCCACAGATTCCGTGGAAAAGCCTCGGGAGCCTCGATGGCATGCGGCTTTTGGCGACATTTGATGGTTCAGGAAGATGGTGTGGAAAACTTCCGGTATACTCCCGCCACCTCTTGCAAGGAGTTTTCTGATGTACCCCGTTCTAAGAAATTTGTTATTTCGGTTACCGCCAGAGCAAGCTCATAATGTCGCTTTGAAGAGCCTCGATGTTGCTCAAAAAACAGGCTTGCTCAATCTGTTTACGCGTCATCCCGATCCTTGCCCGGTAACGGTTATGGGCCTGGAGTTTCCAAACCCGGTGGGCCTTGCGGCCGGTCTGGATAAAAATGCAGATCACCTAGACGCTTTGGGTGCTTTGGGATTCGGGTTTATTGAAGTGGGAACAGTCACGCCACTGGCCCAGCCTGGTAACCCGAAGCCGCGCATGTTCCGTTTACCTGAGCACGAAGCAATCATTAATCGGATGGGATTCAATAATGAAGGGCTTGAACACCTGATCGGTAATGTCGTAAATCGCCGTTACAAAGGCATTCTTGGCATAAACGTCGGTAAAAACAAAGATACGCCGAATGAGGAATCAGAATCCGATTATCGCAAGGGGATTGCGGCGGTTTATCGATACGCTGATTATATCACAGTGAATGTTTCGTCGCCCAATACGCCGGGCTTGCGGGATCTGCAATTTGGTGCCTCGTTAAAACAGTTGTTGCTCGCGATCAAAGACGAACAAACGCGTTGTCATCAATCGCAAGGGCGCTACGTTCCGATAGCGGTCAAGATTGCGCCGGATATGGATGATGAAGGTGTGCGTTTTGTCGCTGCTGCGCTCCTTGAGGCGGGGTTGGATGGTGTGATTGCAACGAATACGACGATCAGCCGAGATGCTGTAAAGGGGCACCAGCACGAGCAGGAGGCTGGTGGTTTGAGTGGGGTACCCGTGCGGGAGTCGTCAATGCGGGTGATTGCCGGGCTGTACGCTGAATTAGGCGATCGCATACCGATTATTGGTGTTGGCGGCATTACAGATGCAGAGAGCGCAGCAGAAAAAATTCGGGCAGGTGCAAAGTTGGTGCAGATCTACACTGGCTTTATATATAAAGGTCCGAAGCTAATTGGTGAGGCGGTAGAGGCAGTTCGAAAAGAGCGGAAGGCATAAATGGTAGGGCCCGCTTAGCGGGCCCTTTGCGGGGAATGAACCCCGTGGCGCTTCTTCGCATGGTACGGGGCGGGTGGCCCCGTTTCGGTTGCTTGGAATACTGCGTCAAATTGTCAAATTCAATTAAATTAAAAACTGATCAAGTTAACTGAGATAGGCCAACACTGCTATTAAGTGGCAGTTACGTTGGCTAACCTGTGGATGCCGGAGACGCCGGTCATGCCCTCCCAGTTATCTGTGCGGCCTTCTCGCCACCCGTTCAACCATTCTTGGCGCGCTTCTGGTTGATCTATTGGGCAGCTGTCTTTGGATTTTCCGGACACGCCAGCGAGGTATCCCCGCTTGAATGCACGAGCGTAAACGTCTCTTTTCTGTCTTTTCATGCCGTTCCTCACTATGGATTAACAGAACAAGCGTGTACACATCTGCGATGACCATGGCTTGAGGAGCCCATCCGGGACAACCCACTATTGCCAGCTCCGGTCAGAGCAGTCAGGATCCTGTTAATGGAAGCGTTAATTGTTGCTTCCATAGCGACGCGTCAAGTACAAGGTAAGACGAACCTTGCTGAGAAGTACACTAATGATTTCGTCTATATGAATGCTTTCTTATAGTTTTATGAACTAACGATGACAGGCCATTTTGGCTTTCGCTGCGAATCCAGCGGCTTACCAGCTTTATCTAGAAAACCAGGAGTTGATTTTGTCCAAGTATGTCTTTTTTGTAACCTGCCCTAAGGGCGTTGAGTATCTCCTGGGCGATGAGTTGGAGGCTCTTGGCCTAACGCTTGTGCGCAATGCGCCGGCGGGTGTTTGGGTTGAGGGTGAGCTGGAAGCCGGGTATCGAGCGTGTATGTGGTCCCGGTTGGCCAACAGGGTGATCCTGCATATCGATGAGGTGGACGCTCGCAGCGCGGAAGAACTCTACGACGGCATTGTGAGAATGGATTGGCAGGTTCATATCCCTGCGGGTGGCAGCTTTCGGGTGAATTTTCTTGGCCAAAATGAAGCACTCAGAAATACCCAATTCGGCGCTCAGAAAGTTAAAGACGGCATCGTAGATAGTATTCGCGGTGCTGGTGCACCAAGGCCAGCGGTTGCCCAGAAAGATCCGGATGTGACTATCTCCGCTCGGCTCAACCGTGGCCGTTTGGCTGTTGGTCTTGATCTCAGTGGCCACAGTCTTCACATGCGGGGCTATCGCACGGAGCAGGGCTTGGCGCCCCTGAAAGAAAATTTGGCGGCTGCCGTTCTTTTACGAGCTGGATGGCCGGATATTGCTGCCTCGGGTGGGGATTTTGTCGATCCTATGTGTGGTTCCGGCACGCTGCTAATCGAAGCCGCTTTGATGGCATTAGATATCGCGCCGGGCCGTCGCCAGGAGCGCTTTGGGTTTGAGAAATGGCCTGGCCACCAATCCGAGCTTTGGTTGGGCATGCGCCAAGAAGCCGAGCGACGGGCACACGAGGGTAAGCAGGGCAGAGTGCCCGTGTTTGCGGGGTTCGATCAGGATAGTCGTGTGCTGGATACCGCAAAGAGAAACATCCAGCGAGCGGGACTTGAAGGTATTGTGACAGTCGATCAAAGTTCGCTGAGCGATTTTACTCGTCGAGAAAACTGGGCGGAGCAGGGCCTGATTTTGACGAACCCCCCATACGGTGAGCGTTTGAGCGAGCGGAATGTCCTTGCAGCGCTGTACCAAAGCCTGGGCGAAGTTGTGCTGCGTGAGCTGGCTGGATGGCGTTTGGGTGTGTTCACCGGGGCGCCTGAGTTCGGCAAATCCGTCGGGCTAAGAAGCTTCAAGCAATACAACCTTTTTAACGGCAAACTGCCTGCACAATTACTGTTGTTTGAAGTGAATACTGAAAATGCAAGGACTCCGCGAGATCCAGCCGCTGCTGGCCAGGTGGTCCCGCGTATTGTGAATGCTGAGCGGGCGGAGATGCTTCGGAACCGCTTGAAGAAGAACATGAAGTCCATCGGGCAATGGGCCAGAAAGCAAAACATTGGCAGCTACCGCTTATACGATGCCGATATGCCGGAATACGCGTTGGCTATCGATATCTACGAAGGTAAGGTGCACGTTCAGGAATACTTGGCGCCAAAGTCCATCGATGAAAGAGCCGCCCGCGAACGTTTGGCGGAAGCTTTGGCGATCATTCCGAACGTGCTGGATATCGATCCCCAGGACATGGTCTGCAAACAGCGTCAGCGTCAGGCCGGCACCAAGCAATACGAGAAGCAAGCGGCAACCGGGGAGTACTTTAATGTGCAAGAGCATGGCTGCACGCTGAAAGTTAACCTGAAAGACTATCTCGATACCGGCGTGTTCCTGGATCACCGCCCTGTGCGTCATTGGATTCAGCAAAATGCGCAAGGTAAGCGGTTCCTGAACTTATTCTGCTACACCGGTGCGGCAACGGTACATGCCGCCGTAGGCGGTGCCAGTCGTTCATTGAGCCTGGATATGTCCAAAACCTACGTAAACTGGGCGATGGACAACTTATCCTTGAACGGCGCAGACCCGCGTAAGCACTTGGTCGAGCAGGCTGATTGTTTGGCATGGCTGGCGGACAAGCGAACGGCCAACCAAACCTTTGACCTGATCTTCATGGATCCGCCAACCTTCTCCAACTCAGCCCGTATGGCCGGGGTGCTGGACGTTCAGAGAGATCACGGTGTGTTGGTTCGTCAGTGCATGGAGCGCTTGTCCACCGATGGCTTGTTGATATTCTCCAACAATTTCCGCAAGTTTAAGTTGGACGAAGACTTGGCTGCGGAGTTCGATGTGAAAGAGGTGACTGCGAGCACCTTGGATAAGGATTTTCAGCGGAATCAGAAGATTCACCAGTGCTGGCATATTCAGCACAAAGTCTGAGTTTTTTCTTGAAGGGGAGGAGTTAGAACTCGTAACGAATCCCCGAAGAAAACTGAAAGGCATTCGCGCTGGTATCGGTATCTTCGAACAATTTCCCGCCTTCTAGCACCAGATACATGCTGTCGATTAGCTCGAAATCGATGCCTGCTAACCAGCTAAAACTGAAGCTGCTGCTCGGATAGTCCTCCCCAATTTCCTGAAATTCCCGGTTACGACGCTCGTCTGGATTATCAAGCGTGGCCTCACCACTGATATGAGTAAAACCAGCCTGTGCGTAAACGTTGCCAAGCTCACCAATCGGGTAGTGCAGTCCCATATACCAGCTGCCGTAATAATCGACCGCGAGGGTAAAGTCACTGTTAATCTCGGCATCTTTATAGCCGCCACCCAAACGGACTTCGGCGTGAATGAGGTCGTTCAGGTGACCACCAATCACCAGAGTGCCCGCTTGGCTCCAGGCATCTTCTTTGGATATTTCACCGATAGAGCGGTGCTCAATGGTGGTCGCCAACAGGCCCAGGTAGTGTTTATCTGAGCGCGGTGTTTCCTGAGCGAGGGATGCTGTAGGTAACAGGCACAAGGACACCGTGCTGGCGGTGAGGAAACGGGTTGCGACCTTGTTCATTATTATTTGGCTTCCTGTCAGTAATGATACTGACGCCAGATTCTGCCTTGTGTAACGCCTTGTTACGCAGACACCGGTCACAGTTCACCGTGTCTAGCGTTCAGCCGTGGAGGTCGTCCAACAACCCGGACTCACGAGCGATCAGCAATAGAGCGTAAACGCCGTTCTCAGGAAGTTGCGGTTCCAGTCCCTCTTCAAACATCAATTCACGCCGCCGGTCTTCCAAGGCGTCTGAATCAAAATCTGTTATCAGGTCGGCGATAGGCGCAATTTCGAAAGGCGCCTCTTGTTTAACGGCCTCGAAAATAAGATCGGCCAGAATCTCATCGGGGTCTATGCCGTCAACGTAAACCGTTTGGCCCGGTAGGTCTTCGTGAAGTTCCCGTACCAGCTCCAAAATGGGCACACCTTGTTCCTCTAGGTAAAACAGGTCAATGTCACCCAAATCCGCGCCATCCGGGACCCAAGCTTCATCAGGAGCGATGACCACCGATTTCATTTGCCCGTCTTCCAAAGACCAGGCAATGGCGGTCGGAAAAAGTGCATCGTCGGTTTGGCAGTATTCGATGTCCAGAAAACGGGGTATCGACACGGTGAACTCCAGTTGATTCGTTGGATTAGTAATAGGGAGAAACCGCCAGCCTGTAGGCGAGTCAGCGGCTTCATGCCATACTGTAGCGGCCATTATCATGCAATCAGGAAGATCATGGAACACACTGAATTTAATAATGACTTGTTGCAGTTTTTGAACGCCTCACCCACGCCTTGGCATGCGGTGACTGTGATGAAAGAACGCCTTGAGGCGTCCGGTTTTGAACAGTTGGATGAGCGGGACGAATGGGCGCTGGAACAGGGTAAAAGCTATTACACGATTCGTAACGGCTCTTCCATCATCGCGTTTCGCACCGGGAAAAAGGGCGCTGAAAATTCAGGCATCCGAATGGTGGGTGCGCATACCGATAGCCCGTGCCTGAAAGTAAAACCGAACCCGGAAGTTTGCCGTAAGGGGTATTTCCAGTTGGGTGTTGAGGTCTACGGTGGCGTGTTGCTGAACCCGTGGTTTGACCGGGACTTATCTCTGGCAGGCCGAGTGACTGTGCTTGATGAGAATGGAAAAGTTCAGGATGTCCTCATCGACTTTAAAAAGCCTGTCGCCATCATCCCTAGCTTGGCAATCCATCTAGACCGTGAAGCCAACAGCAACCGCTCCGTCAATGCCCAGACAGACTTACCACCCATCTTAATGCAGGCGTCCGAGATGGAAGTGTTCAGCGATTTGCTTAAAGAGCAGATCGAGAAAGAGTCAGGCATGAAAGCCGGGAAGGTTCTAGGCTACGAACTCAGCTTCTACGACGCGCAAGGTGCGGCATTGGTTGGCTTGCGTGAAGACTTCCTCGCGTCTGCTCGCCTGGACAATCTTCTGAGCTGTTACATCGGGCTGCAAGCGCTTGTCGAAACCTCCGGAGATGAAGCTGCGCTGCTGGTGTGCAACGATCACGAAGAAGTCGGCAGCGTATCCGCAGAAGGCGCCCAAGGGCCGTTCTTAGGTGAAGTACTGGAACGTTGGTGCGGCGCAGGTAAGGGCAGGGCGATTGCCCGGTCCATGATGATCTCGGCGGACAACGCGCACGGTGTGCACCCGAACTACATGGATAAACACGACGAAAACCACGGCCCCATATTGAACCAAGGGCCAGTGATCAAAGTGAATCACAACCAGCGCTATGCAACCAACAGCCGTTCCGCTGCGTTATATCGACATATCAGTGATGAGCTGGGGTGTCCTCACCAGACCTTCGTGGTGCGCAGTGACATGGGATGCGGCAGCACTATCGGACCACTGACTGCCGCGAACCTGGGCGTAACCACACTGGATATTGGTGTTCCGCAGTTTGCGATGCATTCGATTCGAGAGTTGATTGGTGTGCAGGATGGCTTCACCCTGTATCAGGTTCTTAAAGAATTCATGCAGCGGGAAGAAGTATTTTGACGTAGAAAGAAAAAAGCCGCTGATTGAGACAATCAGCGGCTTTTTAAAAGAAGTGGCTCCCCGAGCTGGGCTCGAACCAGCGACAAACGGATTAACAGTCCGTTGCTCTACCAACTGAGCTATCGGGGAACAGCATCAATGTGCGGCGCATATTAAGGACTTTGATTTGGTTCGTCAACCCCCTGAAATAAAAGGTCAAAATTTGCACAGACGCGTCCAGTATCCGTACCGGCCACCGGTGTGGTTGCGCAATGGTCACGTCCAGTCTATTTGGCCCACACTGTTTCGAACCGTCGATATGCCAACGCCTCAGACCGAGGTGCTGGCGACCGCGGATAACGATGAACTGCACCTGGATTGGTATCGCCAAAACAGCGACCGCATTGCCGTGATCTCACACGGTTTAGAGGGTCACAGCCGACGACCCTACGTACTTGGGTTGGCCAAAGCGCTCATGGCCGAAGGCTGGGATGTCCTCGCCTGGAATTTCCGCTCTTGCGGCGGAAACATGAACCGCCAACCCCGGTTTTACCACAGCGGCGCCACAGAAGATCTCCACGCCGTCGTCACCCGAGCGCTGCGTGACAGATACAAAAACTTGTTCCTCTCCGGCTTCAGCATGGGTGGCAATCTGACCCTCTTATACCTTGGGCAGCAAAGCGAACAGCTCGACAGCCGAATCAGCGGTGCCGTAACTTACTCCGTACCCGCGGATCTTGCGGGTAGCGCCGACATGCTGGCCTTGCCCAGCCGCCGGATCTACATGCAAAGATTCTTGAATGACCTGTACGAGAAAATGCAGGAGAAAGCTGAACGCTTCCCCGAATTGATCGACATCAGCGACTTCAAAAACATTCGAAACTTCCATCAATTCGACAACCGGTACACAGCTCCGTTACACGGCTTCAAAGACGCGAAAGACTATTGGGCGCAATGCTCGGCGCTATACCGGCTAAAAGACATTCGGGTGCCTGCACTGATGGTCAACGCCGCAGACGATCCATTCCTGTCTGCCGCTTGCTATCCGGAATCGAAAAAAGTTTTAGGCCGATATGTGAAAGTTGAAGCGCCCCGGTGGGGCGGTCATGTAGGCTTTGTTGAACATGCCAAAGATGGCTACTACTGGTCAGAAAGGCGAGTGCTGGATTTTGTGGGAAATTTTGCTTAACCACGGAACTCACTGAATTAAAGGTTCCAACTGCGGCCAAATATTCTCCAGCAACAAAGGCTGCGCCTCTTCAGTAGGATGAATGCCATCCTCCTGCATCAAGCCCTCTTGATCGTAGATTCCGTCCAAAAAGAACGGAACCAACCCCACTCCATGCCGGTCAGACAACGCTGGAAAGATATCCGAAAACATCTGGGTATAACGCTGACCGTAATTTGGCGGAATCTGCATGCCCACAAGAATCGGAGCAGCACCAAAATCCAAGGATAACTCAATCATCTTGGCTAGATTTGCCTCAATCACATTCGGAGGAAACCCCCGAAGACCATCGTTACCGCCCAGCTCAATGACAACCACCTCCGGCTCATTCTGCTCAAGCAAGCGAGGTAAACGGCGTAAGCCTCCGTCGGTCGTTTCACCGCTGATACTGGCATTGACCACCTGCCAGGACAGACCTTCGCGTTCCAGCCGGTTGCGAAGCAGAGGGACCCAGGCAGTTTCAGATGGAACTCCGTAAGCGGCACTCAAACTGTCGCCAACAACAAGCAAAGTGGATTGATTTGCCATAGCGGGACACGAAGCCACAACCAAAGTGAAGAGAAGAAACGACCGAACAAACGTAAACGCCTTATCAAACATAGATTCGTGTACTCTTAAATTTGAAACATTAAACGCCAGCGAACGGAGCAACCGTGAACCAAATGACGGACCTGACAAAGAACAACCAACGCCCCATGCTGCGAGTATCCGGATTGACCCACAAGGTCAGTCTGGAAACCGATACGTTGACGATCTTGCAGGGGGTGAACCTGGAAATCAATCGGGGGGAATCCGTAGCCATCGTTGGCCGTTCCGGCTCCGGAAAAACCACTTTACTCGGTCTATTGGCCGGGCTCGACACCCCAAGCGAAGGCACCGTAGAGCTGGATGGTGCCGAAATCAGTCGCCTTACCGAAGACGAACGCGCCAAGCTGCGCGCACGGCGAGTGGGATTTGTTTTCCAATCGTTTCAGCTGCTTCCGGCGTTGAGCGCGTTAGAAAACGTCATGTTACCTCTGGAACTGGCCGGAATAGAAGCTCCCCATCAACGTGCCCGAGATTTGTTGGAACGGGTCGGCTTGGGGGAGCGCCTCAACCACACACCGCGACAATTATCTGGAGGCGAACAACAACGGGTGGCTATTGCTCGCGCGTTTGCCTCTGAGCCAAGCATCCTGTTTGCGGACGAGCCTACCGGAAATCTGGATAACCGAACCGGTCAGTCGGTGTCGGATTTACTGATGGACCTAAACCGGGAACAAGGTGCCACTTTGGTAATGGTAACCCACGACGAACGATTGGCCGCACGTTGTAACCGCACCTTCCATATTGAAGCGGGTGTTTTGAGCGAGCCAGATGCCGCTCGGGAGTTAGCTGACTGATGGCTGCCGCAAAAAAACTTATGTCTGTAAGGCGAGACTGGCGCGAGCGGGATGTTCGGGTTGTCTTGGTTGCTTTGATGATTGCGGTTGCAACGGTCGCGACCATCGCGCTGTTCGCAAACCAGCTTCAGCGCACCTTAGTGTCCTCGGCCAGCTCATTTTTGGCTGCAGACCGTCAGCTCGACGCAGAAAATGGAAAGCCTGTACCACCCGGATGGATTGAAGAGGCGAGGAGCCGGGGCCTGCAAACCGGCCAGATGATCAAGTTCTCAACCATGGTGTTTGGCGAAACTGGATTCCAGCTGGTATCTGTGAAAGCCGTTAGCGATGAATACCCTTTACGCGGCAACATCGAAGTGCAGCCAGATGAAGAAAGCGCGCGAATCATCGTGGATGCAGGGCCAAAGCCCGGGGAGATTTGGATTAATCCGAGGTTGCTGAAACTATTGGAACTTCAGATTGGCGACACGCTGGAAGTGGGAAATCTGAAACTGACCGTCTCGAATCTGCTTATACGAGAGCCAGATGGCGGTTTTCGCCTGTCGTCATTGGCGCCCCGTGTGATGATGCACGTGGACGATGTGGCCGCAACCAATGTGGTTCAGGAAGGTAGCCGGGTGGGATTTGTTTATCTCTTTGCTGGTGATGAGCGGCTACTTGAAGATTACTATCAATGGCTTGAGCCGCAATTGGAACCTAGCCATGAATGGGAAGGTGTGCGTGACGGCGAAACCTTCTCACGCTCACTGGAACGAGCCGAGCGGTTTCTATTGCTCGGCGGTAGCTTGGCGGTTTTACTCGCTGCTGTGGCCGTTGCGGTTGCAAGCCGTCAGTACGCGCTATCCCAGAGAGATACAGTGGCTCTTCTGAAAACCCTCGGCCTTACCGGTGGCGGGATTGGCCGCTTATATCTTCGCCGCCTGGCTCTTTGGGGTGTCGTGGGTATAGCGGGTGGGTTAGCCGTTGCGTTGCCGCTGTTTTGGATGTTGGTACGTATGCTGAGCGATGTTCTGGAGCGCCCCATTGATTTCTACCTAGACCCCTCGGCACTCACACCGGCGTTGCTAACCGCGCTGATCTCGCTGTTCGCATTTGCGTACCCGCCGATTCGCCGACTGCAAAATGTACCTGCGATGCGGGTGCTGCGTGCCCAGCCTGGTGAATCCGGAAGGGAAGTGGTACCGGATCTTCTCATCGCAGTCATTGCTGTTTTTGGTTTGGTATGGATGTATGCGGGTGAATTAACCTTGGTGGTTTCACTGCTCGGCGGTTTGGTGCTCCTGCTCACTGTCTTGGCACTCATTGGGTGGCTGATGGTGTCTCTCTTGCGACGTGTGCGCGGGGGCGGGAACGCGTGGCGTCTCGCGCTGGTGGGGCTCTATCGACACCGGCAAGCCAGCATGGCACAAATGGCCGTGTTTGCCATGACTCTAATGCTGGCGGCCACATTGGTATTAGTCCGTTCGGCGTTGCTGGAGGATTGGCAGGCCCAGTTACCGGAAGACACCCCCAATCACTTCCTGATCAATGTCGCTCCGGACGACGTTGACGCCGTGGAGTCCTTTTGGGCCGAGCGCGGTGTGCCCTTGGATACGGTGTATCCGATGGTTCGGGGCCGGTTGACCGAACTGAATGGGCAACCCGTTAAAGAAGCTGTAAGCAAAGATGAACGCATCAATGCCCTGAATCGCGAATTAAACCTTACTTGGATGGAGCAGCTTCCTGAAGATAACCGGGTTCAGGAAGGACAGTGGTTCTCCAAAGAGGATGTACAAGGCGTGTCGGTTGAGGCGGAATTAGCCGGTAAGCTAGGCTTGAAAATGGGGGATAGACTAACCTTTACCATTGGGTCCGAGAAAGTCACTGAGCCTGTCACCAGCATCCGAAGCGTTCAGTGGGACAGTATGAAACCCAACTTTTACATGGCGTTCCCTCCGGATGGCGGGCTGACCGATATGCCGGCCACCTGGATCACAAGCTTTCATCTCGATGAAAGCGGGAAGATGCTATTGAACGAATTCTCCCGTCAGTACCCAACGGTATCTGTACTGGAACTTGATCACATCATTAAGCGCATTCAGGAAATCGTTCAGCAAGTGACCCAAGCCATTGAAGCAATATTGGCTTTGATTCTTGCGGCTGCATTGGTTGTGATGGCTGCGGTGGTGAGCGCCACTTTGCGTGACCGACAGCGAGAAGGCGCGTTATTACGTACTTTGGGGGGGCAGCAACTCCTGCTCGTGCGCAGTACCATGCTGGAGTTTGCGCTATTGGGCTTTTTTGCGGGTGTACTGGGCGTGTTAGCGGCGGAAACCGCCGTTTATGCGTTGCAAGCACGAGCCTTTGAAGGGGAGTTTCGCTGGCATTGGCAAGTGGTGCTTTCGGTTCCGTTGATCAGCGCTTTGTTATTGGCGTTGTTCGGGCGCTGGCAACTAAGGCCGGTGTTAAGCGTTTCCCCGATGCTGCTACTGCGTAGATTAGAGTAATTTAGAGGTTATCGGTAATTTGCGAGGATGGCGTCTAGCTCGCCGTTCTCGCGCATGGCCGATAACTCTCGATTAAAATCTTGTGCGAACTCAGTCCAATCTTTTCGAAGCATGAGGCGGTAACCATATTTGCTGATGCTGCCTGTGGAAGGGCGTAACCGGTTCGAAAGCCCTTCATTGCGAAGGATCCATTGTCCCACCAGACGGTCAGCTAAGGCCGCCTCAAAACGGTCACCCAGCAAGACATAACGAAACAGGTCTTTGTCGCTGGACACGTTGAAGCGTTTGATTTTTCCTTGCTCAAAATAGGGTGCAAGACTCGGATACTTGTACCCTAAATGAGCAACGACGGTATGCCCGAACAGATCAGATGGGTGAGAGTAGTCGTATGCAAATTCACGATCGAAAAACAACACTTCTTCTATATTTACTACCGCGCGTGTAAATAGATAATTTTCTGGCTTTTCGGTCCATTCAATCGCTCGTAACGTGCCGTCGATGTACCCATCAAGCAGCATGTTATCCACCCGTTTTCGAGGGATTTTTCGTGGCACCAACTCGTAGCCCAAACGTGGGGCAATGGCTGCTATCACGTCCCATAGAATGCCGGACGGGGTGTCTTCGTCAACAATTAGATAGGGAGGGTATCCATGTGGGGAAATGTTGAGGTGGAAGCTTTTGAGATGCTCTTCTTTGCCCTCAGAGGCGCTGACGCCCACGGCGAAACATAGAAGCGAAAAAGCCAGAAGCCTGGCAGAAAAGCGCAGAGTGCAGATGCGTCCGAAATCCATGAAAGAGACCCTGGCGGCCGGGTAAATGAAGCTTTGCAAAAGCTCTCCAGCCTACACTGTGGCGGAATGCTAACAGGATATTACCTTTTTAATAGTGGATATGAAATGCCTGTTATGTAGCGAAATGCTACGCGATATTTATCGGGTAACATTTCGCACAAGAAAGATTTAGGCCCAAGCTCTCCGCAAGATCGCCATCGCGTCATCAAGCGACACTTCTTTAGGGTTAAACATGATCGAGCCGTCGTCTAAAGCCATTGTCGCAATGGCCTCCAGTTGGTCCTGGGAAACTTTCTCGGTTTCCTTCAAGGTTCGCGGCAGCTTGCAACGCTTGTAAAGCTCGTCACGAAGCTTCCGGATAGAGGTAATGCTGGCTTCCGCGCGACGTGCCGCTGGAGTTGCCGAATACACTTCGGCACCTTCCAAATGCAGCAACAACTCACCCAGAGGTTCGCGAATACTTTCTAGGTTGAACTCCAGTACGTAGGGCAGATACAGGCTCATGCACAGCCCGTGTGGCAGGTGAACAATCGCCCCAGTGGCGTGCCCCAGTGCGTGGACAAGGCCAACCATCGAGTTAGAAAAAGCAATGCCAGCCATGGTGGAGGCCTGGGCCAGGTCGAGGCGGCCGTCTTCGTCTTTGGGCGAGTCCATCACCTTAAGCAATGATTGGCTGACTTTTTTCACTGCTGCCGTTGCGTAAGCGTCGCTGAGCGGGTTCTTGCCCATGCACGTGAAAGCTTCGGTAGCGTGGGTAAGCGCATCCATCGCGGTAGCTGCTGTGATGTGTGGTGGCAGCGTGAGCGTCATGCGAGGGTCGATAATGGCGGCATTCGGAAGCAGGAATGGCGACGAGTAGGGAAGCTTTACGCCTCGTTGCTCATCGGAAATAACGGCCACAGAGGTGACTTCGGACCCGGTGCCTGCGGTGGTTGGGACTACGAAAAAGGGTTTCAGCGGGTGTTTCAAAATGCCGGCACCGCTGTATTCGGCGATGTCGTCACCGCCTTCAGAAACGAGAATGTTTACGGCTTTGCCGGTGTCGATGGCGGAGCCGCCGCCCACTGCGATGATCGAATCGCATTTTTCCTTGCGATAAACCTTGGCGATTGCGGCGACCACGGTTTTTGATGAATCCGGTGGCACGTCATCGTAAATTGAAACAACGTCCAGGCCGCTGTCTTCGCATGCTGCGATGACTGGGTCAAGTAGGCCGGCCGCTCGCACGCCTTTGTCCGTGATGATCATGGGGCGTTTTGCAGCCAGGCTGGTTAGTTCAAAAGGAATGTGTTCAAGGGCGGCTTTGCCTGCGATCACTTTTACCGGGCAGAAGAACTCGTAGTATTTGTTAGTCATTATACTCTCGCTGTCTCGACAAGATTGGTGGCTACTTTCAAGTAAATACGTGCAGCGCTGATCAGTTTGGTCGGGAAATTGATGTGATCCGGGTACTCTTTGACAGCGCGTTCTGCGACCAGCTTGGGAAGAATGAACGCTTCCAAACGATTCAGAACCCGTGTCATACGGATAGCGAGGCTTACATCGCCATCCACCAGCATGCGGTCGTTTGCAAACGCCACAGATGTTTTTTCTTGGAACGACAAAACCAGAAACGCGTGCGCGATGTGTTTGAACTGAATTGACAGGTCTATAGGGCGCGATGCCTGGTCGCCAAGAAACCGGAGGCGGCCCTCACCGGTGTGCTCTACAATCAGCTTCGGGCCGGAGGGCATAACCTGCATTTCAAACAGGAAACCATCGGGTAGGAGCTTGATTTCGTCACGTGCTACTTGATCCACCTCGCTAATCGCTTGCAGTGCGCGCCCCATGACTTGGAACATTAACTCGACATAGGAGCGCCGCGCCTGGGATGTCAGCGGCTGTATTCGTTTTGAGAGCATGTTGTTTGTCCGTTTGATATGGGATTGTCTGATTTTTAGAGTTATTGCTCTAGAAGTCAATGTAATCATTGACACTCCAATTGCGTCAAACGGGCAATGTTTTGGCACATAAAAAACCGGAAGTGGTTAACTTCCGGTTTTTCTTTGAAAAAAAATCGATGTGTTTTAGTTGGTCATGGCCGCCAGTTTGCGTTTGGCCTCTTCACCAATCTCTCCGCCGGCCTCTGCTGCCGCGGAATAATGGCTTATGGCTTCTTCCCGGCGACCCTGTTCTTTGGAAATGTCACCAAGACGAAGGTAAGCAATGGAGGTTGGTACTACTTCATTTGCTCGTTCTAAATGACTTCTGGCTTTGGATAAATTGTTCAGAGCCAGCTCGTTCAATCCACTGTGAAGTTGATATTGGAACATTTCAGGGTACAGCGATACGGCCTCATCAAAGTCTTCACGGGCCTTTTCGAGTTGATTCTGGTTTTCATAGATCCGGCCGCGTAGGGCAAAGAACATTGCCTCGCGGGGTTCTATTTCGATGGCCTTGTTGATGGAGGACAAAGCCCCGGAAAAATCGCCATCCGACGCAAGCTTCATAGCGTTATCGTGGGCTTCGTAAGCTGGTTGAAGCTTTTTGATCATGGCGATTCGGCGCTGGTAAATCTCGGCTCCCCGGTACCCTCCCGCGCCGATTTTCTGAACGAGTTCCTGATTCGCCTGCACGCGCTTTGCGGAGGGCGGGTGGCTGGCAAACAAACCGTTTAACCAGCTTGACTCATTGCCTTCGGACAAGGACAGGAAAAGCTGTTGCAATTCAACAGCTGCTTGTGGGTCGTATCCTGCAGCTTGCATGTACTTAATGCCGTAGGAATCAGATTCAAGTTCATCTCCTTGGCCATATTGGGCTAAGGCCAGCTGCGCTCCCACCGCTGCTCCACCCATAATCAATCCTGCCCATTCGTTATCAGACATGGCCATGCCAATGCCCGCCATTCCCAGGCTGATAAGTGTGCCTTTCTGCATGCGCTGCACGCTATGGCGAGCTGCTGCGTGAACAATTTCGTGGCCCAGTACGGATGCAAGTTGAGCTTCATCATCGAGTTTGGCCAGTAACCCCCGGTTAATGGCAATTTTTCCGCCTGGGAGTGCCCAAGCATTGGGTACGCTGCTATTTAGCACAACGAACTCGTAAGGCAGATCAGGACGGTCGCTCACTTGAGCCAATTTTTGGCCGACTTCCCGAACGTACACCGTCAGTTCGGGGTCAAGATAAAACGTGCCGCCTTGTGTTTGTTGGGTCGGCACGTATTGCTCGGCCCCTAGTGATAGCTCTTGGCTTTCGGGGATCAGTGACAGCTGGCGTTCGCCGGTAACCGGATTGACGGCGCATCCCGCAAGGGTCGATAGAATGACCAGAATAATGAGCAGACCGGGCAGGTTTCCTGTTTTCACGCATGGCTCCTTCATGTTGCGTCTATATGTTCGTTTCGAACAGAAAGCGGCTATTAGGACCGAAGTTTATAGCACAATCGCGGCAGTATGCCGCATCGACGTTCGCTGTAAAGTGGCCCAGAGGACTCGCTTACCGTATTATATGAAAGTCTTGAAAGCGCATTTCTACTGGCCTGTATGCTGATAAATATCCAATGACACACTACCTAGACATTCTGGCTTTGCTCTGGTTCCTGATTTGCTGGGGCGGCTATACTTGGTACTCGAAAAAGCGGGCCCAAACTCATCCGTGTTTGTCGAACAGTCTCGATCTGTATCGGGAGGATTGGATGCGGGTGATGTTGAAGCGTGAAAACCGCATCGCGGATACGTCTGCGATTGGTAATCTTGAGCGAAACGGTGCCTTTTTTGCGTCTAGCTGCCTCTTGATTCTAGCGGGGCTGCTGACCGCGTTGGGTTATACCAGCGAGGCAATGGAAGTGTTTGCCACCATGCCGTTCAGCTTTGCACCCACTCGTGAAGTGTGGGAGTTAAGGCTTGTTGTGCTGCTGGTTGTGTTCGTCTATGCCTTTTTCAAATTCACTTGGGCTATGAGGATGTACAACTTCGTGGCGGTGATGATAGGCAGCGCGCCATTGGCTAATGACAGTAAAACCAGCCCGGCTGCGCGAGAAACCTTTGCTCGAAATGCCGGGCACATCTGTAATTTGGCGGGCGATGCCTTCAACCTGGGGCTTCGATCTTATTACTATGCGCTCGCCGTCATCGTTGGCTTCATTCACCCTTTGGTGTTTATTGCGGCTTCAACTCTGGTGGTTATCGTACTGTATCGTCGAGAATTCCATTCTGATGCTCTATGCGCACTGCGAGACGGCAAGGTGTTCAACGAGGCCAGGCCTGATCCGCAGAATGCGACTGCAAAACTGAAAAACTGATCTGCTGGACCTTCCTGAATGAATGATGAAACCCGAATCGACCGGGTCGCCCGGTTTTTAAGCACGTTAAACCAGGCGAGAGCTTTGGGCTTGGCACCGAGAGAAGTGGGTGACGGATATCTGGTCGTAGAACTACCCTACAGCGACAAAATTATTGGTAACCCGGATACCGGTGTAATTCACGGAGGTGCGATTACCACGTTGATGGATACAACTTCCGGCTCGGTGATGATTTGCGCGCTGGATGAATTCGAGTTGTGCCCAACGCTGGATTTACGCGTTGACTATATGCGTCCGGCGGAACCCAGAAAACCGGTGTTCGCACGAGCTGAAACCTACAAAGTAACCCGCAACATCATCTTTACCCGTTGTGTTGCCTATCAGGAAGGTGGCGAAATTATCGCGAATTGTGTGGGCACGTTTATGCGCATTGGTAAAGAAGCCAGCCCGAAATTCTATCGTGACCTGATTACCGGAGGCGGGGAATGACCAGCCCGGAGATTTTGAAGTACACCCAGCAAACCGGTGATTTTTCTCGCATGCTGGATAGCGTTCCGTACGCGAAGTGGATCGGTTTGGAATGTGATCGTTTCGGAGATGATTTGATTTTCCGGCTTCCGGTGAAAGAGGAAAACTTGGGCAACCCGATTTTGCCGGCGATTCATGGTGGGGTGATTGGTGGTTTCATGGAAATGTCCGCCGCTATCTACCTGATGATGTCTCAAGACACTCTGCGGATGCCGAGAATTATCGATTTTTCGTTGGATTATCTGCGGGCGGGCCTTAATCAGGAAACCTACGCGGAATGTCATCTGACGCGTCAGGGGAACAGGGTTGCAAATGTGATGATTACCGCCTGGCAAAAGTCTCGTTCCCAGCCTATCGCAACGGCTCGGGCCCACTTCCTGCTTGAAGACTGATTTTGCACTAAGCGGGGTTGAAATGCCTCGGCTTAGCCCCATCTTTGGATTCAGCCCGCTAGCACGGGAACCCAATTCCGTAGTTGGGTGGTGGGGTCCGATGACCCTGCCATTCCTCCTAAGTAACGAGCAGGAGCCAAGAAAAACCATGACGGTAGAAACCAATAAAGAGACTCTCGGATTCCAGACTGAAGTGAAGCAGCTGCTTCAGCTGATGATCCACTCTCTGTACTCCAATAAGGAAATCTTTCTTCGTGAGCTGATTTCCAACGCATCAGACGCCGAAGACAAGCTGCGTTTTGCCGCCCTGAAAGATGATGGGCTGTTTGAAGGCGATTCGGATCTGAAAATCCGATTGGACTACGACAAAGACGCCGGCATCATCACCTTGACCGATAACGGTATCGGCATGAACCGTGATGACGTGATTTCCAACTTGGGTACGATCGCCCGTTCGGGCACCGCTGAATTCCTTAAGCAATTGTCCGGTGATGAAAAGAAAGACAGCGCGTTGATCGGCCAGTTTGGTGTAGGTTTCTACTCTGCGTTTATCGTTGCTGACAAAGTGGATGTGTTTACCCGCCGTGCAGGTACCCCTACTGAAGAGGGCGTGCATTGGTCTTCCAAAGGCGACGGTGAGTTTACGATTGAGCCGGTTAATCGCGAGAAACGCGGTACCGAAATCGTGCTGCACCTAAAGCCGGAGGCCACTGAATTTGCCGATGGCTGGAAATTGCGCACTTTGGTGAAGAAATACTCCGACCATATCTCGTTCCCCGTAGTTATGAAGTCCGAGAGTGAGGAAGAGGAGAAAAAAGGCGAAGACGAAACCATCAACGATGCGACCGCTCTGTGGACTTTGCCGCGTACTGAAATTAAAGACGAAGAGTACAAAGAGTTCTACAAGCACATCGCCCACGACTTTGAAGACCCGCTGACGTGGTCCCACAACAAGGTGGAAGGCAAGCTGGACTACACTAGCCTGCTGTATATTCCGAAGCGTGCGCCGTTTGATCTGTACAATCGTGAAGCGCCGCGAGGGCTGAAACTTTACGTGCAGCGTGTGTTCATCATGGACGACGCTGAGCAGTTCCTGCCGCTGTACCTGCGTTTCACCAAAGGTGTGATCGATTCCAACGATCTGTCTCTGAACGTATCCCGTGAGATTCTGCAGAACGACAGCACCGTGGAAAGTATCCGTACCGCTATGACCAAGCGTGTACTAGACATGCTGTCTAAGCTGGCGAAGAAGAACGCTGATGAGTACCAGAGCTTCTGGAACGAGTTCGGTGCAGTCCTGAAAGAAGGTCCGGCTGAAGATTTCAGCAACAAAGAGAAAATTGCTGGCTTGCTGCGTTTCTCATCGACCCACACCGGCGAAGCCACTCAGAACGTGTCTTTGGATGATTACATCAGCCGGATGAAGGAAGGTCAGAACAAGATCTACTACATCACTGCCGATAACTTCGTGGCCGCCAAGAGCAGCCCGCACCTTGAAGTATTCCGCAAGAAAGGCATCGAAGTTCTAATCCTGTCTGACCGTATCGATGAGTGGATGATGGGTTACCTCAACGAATACGACAGCAAACAGTTCCAGGACGTTGCTCGCGGTGATCTTGACTTGGGCGAAGTAGAAACCGAGGAAGATAAGAAGCAGCAGGAAGAAGCCGCGAAAGAGCACAAAGAGCTGACGGAGCGCATCAAGAAGGCCCTGGAAGATAGTGTTCAGGAAGTACGGGTAACCAACCGGCTGACAGACTCCCCGGCTTGCTTGGTGACCGGTGAGTTCGATATGGGCGCACAGATGAAGAAGATCATGGAAGCAGCGGGCCAAGCGGTGCCCGATAGCAAGCCGATCTTTGAGATCAACGTGGATCATCCACTGGTTCAGCGCCTGGAAAGCGAACAGGGCGAAGAGCGCTTTGGTGAGCTTTCTGCTGTGCTGTTCGATCAGGCGACGCTGGCTAGCGGCGAACAGCTGAAAGACCCGGGCTCTTATGTGAGCCGCTTGAACCGTTTGCTGCTTGAACTGGCGAACTGAGCTAATTCCTAGATGCAGCAAATTATTGTGGACATCGCTATCAGCCCTGATGAATGGATTAAGTTCTATCAGGGCGTAGCCACCGATGTTCATACCTCGAGCCGGGACGGGCGTTCTGTCCGCTTCCCGGCGCGTATTCTCTCCAAGTTCTATCTTCGTGACGGCGTACGAGGCAGTTTTCGTATTCTGTTTGACGACTCCGGCAAGTTCTCATCTATCGAAAGGCTCTGATGCCCTTTGCCTGTCGGGCTACCTGTCGATTAACAAAAGCTTTTACCTTTCTTGCTTTAATTAATTATGCCTTTTTTCTGCGTGGGCGTACTCTGATTTGGTCTAAACTCAAACCGGGGGTGAAACTATGACATTAACAAAGGTTCGTCAGTTTCCTGTTTGGAGTGATGTCTCCCGGGTCATGTTTGATTACTGGCAGAACTACGCGATGGCGCAATAGGCGCCCGAGCGGCCGCTGTGCTGGTAATCAGGATCAAAGCCAATTTCACTAAATAATGCAGTGAAGGAGAAGTGTATGTCTCAAAACAATCCCGGTGGCAAATGTCCGGTGATGCACGGTGCAAATTCGACTACCAGCCGTAATGTAATGGACTGGTGGCCTGAAGGCCTCAATCTGGATATCTTGCATCAGCATGACCAAAAAACGAATCCGATGGGAGATGACTTCAATTACCGGGAAGCGGTGAAAACACTCGACTTCGATGGCATCAAGAAAGACCTGCACGATCTGATGACGCAAAGCCAGGACTGGTGGCCGGCGGATTGGGGCCACTACGGCGGTTTAATGATCCGTATGTCGTGGCACGCAGCGGGAACCTACCGCTTGGCCGATGGCCGTGGCGGGGCAAGCAGCGGCAATCAGCGTTTTGCACCTTTGAGCTCCTGGCCCGATAACGTCAGCCTCGACAAGGCCCGCCGGCTGCTTTGGCCGATCAAGAAAAAGTATGGCAATAAAATCAGTTGGGCCGATTTGTTGGTGCTTGCGGGCACCGTCGCTTATGAATCGATGGGGCTGCCGTCTTACGGTTTCTCCTTTGGCCGTGAAGACATTTGGCATCCTGAAAAAGATGTCTATTGGGGCTCAGAGAAGGAGTGGTTGGCGCCGTCTGACGAGCGCTATGAAGATGTCGGTAAGCCCGACACCATGGAAAATCCATTGGCGGCTGTGCAAATGGGTCTGATTTACGTCAATCCCGAAGGTGTGAACGGTCAACCCGACCCGCTGAAGACCGGCGAACAAGTGCGCGAAACCTTTGCCCGGATGGCGATGAACGATGAGGAAACGGCCGCCCTGACCGCAGGTGGGCACACGGTAGGTAAGTGCCACGGCAATGGTGATGCTTCGGTATTGGGGGCTGATCCGGAGGCGGCTGATCTTGAATATCAAGGGTTTGGCTGGGATAACCCGAATATGAACGGTTTGGCCAGTCGTGCGGTGAGTTCGGGAATTGAAGGTGCTTGGACGACGAACCCGACCCAGTTTGATATGGGGTACTTCAAGCTTCTGTTCGGCTATGAATGGGAACTGAAAAAGAGCCCGGCGGGTGCCTGGCAGTGGGAGCCCATCGACATTAAGGAAGAAGATAAGCCGGTGGATGCCAGTGATCCGTCGGTGCGTCACAATCCGATTATGACCGATGCGGATATGGCGATGAAAATGGACCCTAAGTATCGCGCGATCTGTGAGACGTTTATGGCAGATCCCGAGTATTTTCGGGATACCTTTGCGAGGGCGTGGTTCAAATTGACGCATCGCGATTTAGGACCGAAAACGCGTTACATTGGCCCGGATGTGCCCGCTGAAGAGCTGATTTGGCAGGATCCGGTTCCTGCCGGAAACTTGGATTACAGCGAAGAAGTCGTAAAGCAGCAGATAGCCGCGAGTGGTTTGAGCATGGGTGAGATGGTCAGCACGGCGTGGGACAGCGCCCGTACCTTCCGAGGCTCCGACTTGCGCGGCGGTGCGAATGGCGCGCGGATTCGCTTGGCACCTCAGAATGCCTGGGAAGGCAATGAACCGGCTCGCTTGGCGAAAGTGCTTAAGGTTTACGAGCAGATCTCTGCGAATACGGGCGCCAGTGTGGCCGACGTGATTGTGCTTGGCGGTAGTGTCGGTATCGAACAAGCGGCTAAAACTGCGGGATACACAGTACGTGTACCCTTCCTGAAAGGAAGGGGCGATTCGACGGATGAAGCGACCGACGCAGAGTCTTTTGAACCATTGGAGCCGGTGGCTGATGCATTCCGGAACTGGTTAAAGAAAGATTATGCAGTCAAGCCCGAGGAGCTGATGCTCGATCGTGCTCAACTGCTCGGCCTAACGGCGCCAGAGATGACGGTACTGATTGGCGGGATGCGTATGCTTGGCACTAATTACGGCGATAGTGGTGCAGGCGTATTCACCGACCGTGTCGGGGTATTAAGCAACGACTTTTTCGTCAATCTGACCGATATGGGTAACACGTGGAAGTCGGTAGGCAGTAATCTCTATGAGATTCGCGACCGCAAAACGGGTGATGTGAAATGGACCGCGACGCGCGTCGATCTGGTGTTCGGTTCTCACTCAATTCTGCGATCCTACTCCGAGGTGTATGCCCAGGATGACAATCAGCAAAAGTTTGTAAATGATTTTGTCAGGGCTTGGGCCAAGGTTATGAATGCCGATCGTTTTGATCTGCAGAAATAAACCGACACTAACCGGCAGGATGCTCCGATAGGGGAGTATCCTGCTATCAACTTCCCGGCAAATTCCTTACAATCCCCTCCGTTTGATTTTTGAACAGCCTTATTCCGAACGTCCGTAAATTGCTTCTGGAGCCTTCATGCGAATCATCCTTGCCCCGATGGAAGGGTTGGTCGATGCACCTATCCGAGAAACCCTGACCAAGGTCGGGGGCATTGACCGGTGTGTTACCGAGTTTGTTCGTGTGACTCAGGGCATGTTGCCACCCCGTATTTTCTACAAGTACGCTCCGGAACTGCATAATCAATCCCGGACTCAGGTCGGTGTTCCGGTAGCGGTTCAGTTATTGGGGTCAGACCCAGAAATGATGGGCCGACACGGAGCGAAAGCCGCTGAACTGGGTGCTACACAGGTCGATATAAATTTCGGTTGCCCCGCGAAAACAGTGAATCGGCACAAAGGTGGTTGTGTACTGATGCGCGAGCCGGAGCTGATGCACCAGATTGCTGCTGGGGTGCGCAAAGCGGTTCCTGCCGATATTCCCGTGACCGCTAAGATGCGTTTGGGGTACGACGACCGTTCCATGGGGGTTGCCTGCGGGCAAGCTCTGGAAGCGGCCGGCGCATCGGAAATCGTCATTCATGCCCGCAGTAAAGTGGATGGTTATAAACCGCCGGCCTACTGGGAAGAGATCGCCAAAGTGCGTGAAGCGGTGAACAGCCACGTGATAGCCAACGGTGAGATCTGGACCGTTGATGACTACTGGCGTTGCCGTGAAGTGTCAGGCTGCGACGATGTGATGATTGGCCGCGGCTTGATTGCTCGTCCGGATCTGGCGGCACAAATCAAAGCTTCCCAGCGCGGAGAATCATTGGAACCAATGACCTGGCCAGAAGCAGTAGCTTTGGTTCGCGAATACTCAGCGGCTTTGCAGACCCGACTAGAAGACCGCTTTGTTACCGGTCGCATTAAACAGTGGCTTAATTTTCTGAGACAAGGCTTCCCGGAAGCGGAGCAGCTGTGGCCAGAGGCGCGCAAACTGCGAGACGTCGCACCTATGCTGGCCTGCCTCAGTCAGGTGGTCACCACGCACGTCAGCGACACAGAGGCTGCCTGAGAATTCATGTCGGTATTTTGATACCGATGTCAGTTTTCGTGTTCAAGCGCCGACGAATAATTCCCGGAGCGCGCCAGGCCATTGAGGTGTGCGCGTTTCGTCAGAGCAGCTTGAGCTTTTTCGCCATTGCTCCGTTTGCCGGCCCAGGCTTTCTGAGCCGGTTCCTGCAGTGCCCGGCCATACGAAAAGCTTAACTCCCACGGTTGTGACCCTAAGCTATTGATCGCGTTAAGGTTGGCCGTTGATTCTTCCGGTGATTGCCCTCCCGATAAGAACATGATGCCGGGTACCGCAGCCGGTACTGTGCGCCGGAACACACGAAGAGTGGCTGTGGCGATTTGTTCGGGCGATGCTTTATCCGCATCTTTGCCGGGCGTCACCATACTGGGTTTCAGCACCATCCACTCGAACCGGACATGATGCCGATGCAGGGCTCCGAAAACCTTGGTCAAAACGTTCTCACTCACCTCCGCCGTTCGCTCGATCGAGTGGTTGCCATCGATCAATACTTCGGGCTCGACAATGGGCACGATACCCAGCGCCTGGCACTCCGCCGCGTAGCGAGCCAAAACTTCGGCATTGGCTTCAATGGCCTGATGGGAGGGCAGGGTATCCGTAACATGAAAGACACTTCGCCACTTGGCAAAACGGGCACCGAGTGCTTTGTAATGTTCCAGGCGCGAAGCCAGCCCATCTAATCCGTAGGTAATTTCATCGCCAGGGGCATTCACTAGTGGGCCTTTACCCGCATCAACCTTTATTCCGGGTACGATGCCCTGCGTTTCAAGCAGCTTTGGAATAGGGATGTCATCAAGGCTCAACTGCCCCAAGGTCTCTTCAAAGAGAATAACGCCACTGATGTGGTTGCCGAGATCGGGCGTTGAGAAGACCAAACTTCGGTATTCCCGCCGAGAGTCTTCCGTAGACTGGACTCCGATAGCTGAAAATCGTTTGGCAATGGTGGGCGCGCTTTCGTCCGCGGCGAGTATGCCTTTGTTGGGCTGAACCAGATCGTTGATGGTGGTTTGCAGTTCGTGTGCGGTTCTCATGATGCCTCCATGAATCATTGGTCTTATGTGAGTTTAGCCGGTAAATTCGATGATCATGAGATGAAATTGGCCTCTTAACACCTGCCCTATACCGATCAGGAGGTCTAGCCTGAGGGTAAGTCAACAGAACACAGGCTGGAGGTTTGCGATGAACATGGCCACGAACACCGTCAAGGCTGCAAAAAAGAAGGTTTATCGGTCTTTGACGCCGAAAGGTTTTAAACCAGTGGTGCGCAGCCCGGACTTTAAGTTGTCTAAGGACTTGCCGAAATACTGGTGGGATAACGATCCGGCCAAGACACTGTTATTGGCCGCTTTGTCGGCCAGCTTTCCTCCTGGTGAGCGGTTCTTTATTGATTCGGTGCGCTATTATCAGGATCAGATTGCAGATCCTGAGCTGCAAAGATCGATTCGTGCCTTTATAGGACAGGAAGCTCATCATTCGAAAGAGCACAAGTTGATGAATGGCTGCTTGGAAGAAAAGGGAGTTGGCCTGGCCCGAATCGAACGTGAAATCCAGTGGTTCATGGATTGGATGCGAAAAAACCTGAGTCCTGAACGCCAGTTGGCCCATACGGTCGCTGTTGAGCATTTCACGGCGATGATGGCCGAAGAGTTTTTGTTGAAATTTGATGCGCTGGAAGAGATGGACCCTCGTATTGCTCCGGTTTGGGCCTGGCATGCTATTGAAGAGTCAGAGCATAAGTCGGTTGCTTTCGACGTGTATCGGACGGTGGGAGGCAGCGAGTTTGTTCGTATCACTGAAATGATGTACGTCAGTGTGATGTTCCCATTCTACACGTCACTCCATTTAATGCAGTTGATGAAAGAAGAGGGCGAGCTGGGTAACCTGAAATCTTGGGCCGGTGCGCTGAATTATATGTGGGGCAAGCCGGGAATCTTCCGCAATATGATCCCTTCATATTTAAGGTATTACAGTCCCCGTTTTCATCCTTGGAATAATGACGTGCGGGATCTGCTCGAGGAGGCTAAGAAACGATGGCTGCCAGCTTCGCTTCGCGATTGAGCAGTAGTTGTTTTCGCTCGATTCCCCAGCGGTAACCACCCAAGCCACCATCAGATCTTACCACTCGGTGGCAGGGGACAATAACGGCCAGTCGGTTTGCACCGCAAGCATTCGCTACTGCACGTACCGCCTTGGGTTTACCGAGCTGGTTGGCCAGTTCCGAATAGGTAACCGTTTGCCCCGGTGGGATGGATTGAAGAGTCTGCCAAGTTTTTCTCTGAAGCTCAGTGCCTTCTAGAAGGAGGGGGTAATCGAGCCGTGTTTCCGGATTTTCCAGCACCTTTAAGATGTTTCCAAAGACTTCGGTGCCTTCGCCGTTTGTCGGTGCAGTCTCCAGACCGCGAAAGCGGGCTTTGAGCAGGGCCGCTAATTGCGCCTCGTGATCGCCCAGCTCGACCGAATACAGGCCCTTTTCATTCCATATGGCAAGGGCCCATCCGATGGCAATGTAAGCAATGCCGTAGTTCATCATACTATTAGCTCTGAAGTGCTTTGTGCATTTTAAACCTCAGAAACTGGGCGCCCTTCATGGTTACGTGCTGCTCTTCAAGCACTTCAAAACCGTGCTTTTCAAAAAAGGGACGAGCAATGACACTGGCTTCTGTTTGAAGTGCTTTGGCACCTTTTTTCTGAAGCTGCTGTTCAGCTTCTTGAAAAAGAGCAGACGCAATGCCTTGGCGGGCGTAATTTGGCCCGGTAAAGACCAAATCTATGGCGCCGCTTGGCTCATAAGAAATGAACCCTGCAAGGGCATCGCCGTCTTCTGCAACGAGCGTCTCCAGCGAGGCCAAACGATCCTGCCAGGTGTCTAGATTCGGCGTCCGAGAGGCCCATGCGTATCGCTGGGTTTCGTCGTAAGCAGCAGCCGTTAGTTCGTGAACGGAATCGGTAAACAGGCGAACAACCGGGCTCAAGTCTTTAATACGATATTTGCGAATGGTAATTGAAGTAGCTGTAGTCATATCGATTCAATGTCCACCTGTGTTGGAAATCAGGTTGATGGCCAAGACGTTGACCACTCTTTGAAGCATACCGACAACTGCGGGAAAATCCAGCCTTTGCCGGGGCATCAATTCCTGTTCTTTAGTAACGAGTAGATTTGATACGCTGCGGCATCCGCATCGGGGTTTTCGTTCTCTTGAACCGTCTCAATAAAGCGGTCCTCTGTGGTCGTCGGGTCGGCTAGGCTTTTTGCCCAGTGACTGAGTACCTTCATCACTCGTTTTTCATCATTGCTGCGCAGCCCCGGCCAGTAAACATAGGGGACAACGTCAGGATGGCTGATAAAAAACAGTGCGGCTTCTTCTGGTTTTTCGGTGAGGTCACCACGAAGGCCAATGGTGAACGATTGGCCGTCATTTCCAACCAGTGAAATAAGTAATGAGTTGTTGTTGTCAACGTATCGGGCATTTTCTGCCCTTACCGGTTCATCGAGGCTTGGCACGGAAGTGATGTAATACTGAAAAGCAATCAGCCCGGCCAGAATGGCAAGAAGGCTTGAAAGAGCAAGGGATTTTGCCATGACTGGGTACCGTCAAGAATGAAAAAGGCGGGAATTCATACCGGGTGAGAAAGTAAAAAGCCCGGCAACTCACGCAGCCGGGCTTTGGTCTATCGCTATTCAGTTACTTCAACCACACTTGCTGTCGCCGCAGGACAGGCAGGTAGCGCAACCGTCCATCACAATGACTGCTTTCGTGCTGCACTTGCCGCACATGGTGGCGTTGGCAGGGTAGTCACTGCTGGTGTCATCGTTCGTGGCGCTGCTGTGCGATGCTTCAAATTCAGCACGTTTTTCCGCCAGGATACGCTTGGTGGTTTCGCTCATCTCGTCGCTTTCCAACAGGCCGATGGCCTTCAGGTGCTTCTCGATAACCGCACCAATCTCGGCAACCAGGGACGGCATGAATACACCGCCTTTTTTGAAGTAACCACCGTTGGGGTCGTATACGCTACGAAGTTCCTCGACCAGGAAGGTAAGGTCACCACCTTTGCGGAATACTGCTGAAATAACCCGTGTCAGGGCTATAACCCACTGGAAATGTTCCATCGACTTGGAGTTGATGAACACTTCGTACGGCTGGCGGCTTTCGTGATCCGTATCTTCGTTCAGCAGGATGTCATTGATCGTAATGTACATCGCGTGCTCCGCCACCGGCGGCTTGATCTTGTAGGTGGTGCCTAGCAAGAAATCAGGCCGCTCGATGTATTCATTCATCTGAACGGGTTTGTTGTCCGGCTGCGTAGCGGCCGCGCTGTCGTTGTTGGTTTCTGTGTCGGCTTTCTTCACACGGTAGCCGACAATCTGATTGCTGATTTTAACTGTCATGTTCGTTGTCCTATCTGTCGGGTTCCGGGATCAATACTTGCCGTAAGTGCCTTCTTTGAGCGCATCAAACAGGTTGGCGGCCGTATGAATTTCACCGTCGTATTCTACCTGTTCATTGCCCTTCAAGGTGACTTTGCTGCCATCGTCCAGGGTAAACTCGTACAGAGTGTTCTCGAGATCTTTCTCTTTGACCAGTACGCCCTGGAAGGCTTCCGGGTTGAAACGGAAGGTGGTGCAACCTTTCAAGCCTTGATCGTAGGCATACAGATAAATGCCCTTGAAGTCCTGGTATGCGAAATCTTGCGGCACGTTTGCGGTCTTGGAAATGGACGAATCGACCCATTTCTGTGCGGCGGCCTGGATGTCTACGTGCTGCTTCGGCGTCACATCGTCGGATGTCGTGAAGTAGCTTGGCAGTTTTTTGTCTTCGTCCATGGAGAAGGGCATGGCGCCTGGATTAACCAAGTGACGGTATGCCAGCAACTCGAAGGAGAAAACGTCGACTTTTTCTTTGGTCTTACGGCCTTCTCGAATGATGTTGCGGGCGTAGTGATGCGAGAAGCTTGGCTCGATACCGTTACTGGCGTTGTTCGCCAGTGACAGGCTGATGGTGCCAGTCGGAGCGATAGAGGTGTGGTGGGTAAATCGGCCACCTTTCTCGGCCAGCTTTGCCACCAGCTCCGGCTCAACTTTGCTGATTTCTTGCATGTAGCGGCTGTACTTAGCGTGCAGCAGCTTACCTTTCAGTTTGTCGCCAACTTTGTGGCCATCTTTGGCCAGTTCCGGGCATTTGGCCAGCATCTTAGGGGTGACTTCAAATTCGTCGCCCATGATGGGAGCCGCGCCTTTTTCCTCGGCCAGAGCCAAGGACTGGCGCCAACCTTCAACGGCCATCTCGCGAACAACTTCTTCGGTAAAGGCTACAGATTCATCGGAGCCGTAGGGCATGCGAAGCATCGCCAGGGTGGAGCCCAGTCCCAGAATACCCATGCCGTGACGGCGCTTGTAGGTGATTTCGTGGCGCTGTTCTGCCAACGGCAGGCCGTTGATCTCAACAACATTGTCCAGCATGCGGGTGAAAGTGCCCACAACCTTGCGGTATTTTTCGTAGTTGAAGCTGGCCTTCTCGGTGAACGGGTAGTCCACAAACTTGGTTAGATTCACAGAGCCCAGCAGGCAGCTACCGTATGGGGGCAGAGGCTGCTCTCCACAAGGATTAGTTGCACGGATGTCTTCACAGAACCAGTTGTTATTCATCTGGTTGACCTTGTCAATCAGGATGAAACCTGGCTCAGCATAGTCGTAAGTGCTGGTCATGATGGTGTCCCAGATGAACTGGGCTTTCACCGTTTTATAGATACGGCAGGCGACTTTGCCTTCATCGTTAACTACGTAGCTTTCCTGAACCGGAAAATCGCGGTAGAGGAATTTGCTGGTGTCGTTCAAGTCGAGTTCTTCTTGCTCTGCCTCTTTGCGGCTGACCGGGAAAGACAGGTGCCAATCGTCGCCATTACGTACGGCTTCGATGAAATCTTCGGTGATTAACAAAGACAAGTTGAACTGACGCAGGCGACCGTCTTCGCGCTTGGCTTGAATGAACTCGATGACATCAGGGTGATGAACGTCAAACGTTGCCATTTGAGCGCCGCGACGGCCGCCAGCAGAAGAGACGGTAAAGCACATGCGGTCAAAGATATCCATGAACGACAGTGGGCCAGAAGTCGTTGCTCCAGCGCCAGCCACGTAGGCACCACGGGGACGCAGGGTGGAAAACTCGTAACCAATACCACAGCCAGCCTTGAGGGTTAGGCCTGCTTCGTGGTTTTTCTCCAGAATGTCATTCATGGAGTCCTGGATGTTTCCGGAGACGGTGCAGTTAATGGTGGAGGTTGCCGGCTTGTGTGCTTCTGCCCCTGCATTCGACGTGATCCGGCCAGCGGGGATTGCCCCATTCTTCAGGGCCCACAGAAACTCTTTCATGTACTTATCGCGTACATTCTTCTTTTCGACTTCGGCTAAGGCTTTGGCGACCCGTTCGTAGGTTGCTTCAATGTCTTTGTCTACAGGCTCGCCGGTTTTGGTTTTCAGCTGATATTTGCTGGCCCAAATGTCGAGCGAAGCTTCCTGCATGGGAATCGTTGTGATCACTGCCTGTGCCTTAGCGTTCATTGCCACCCTCTGCTTTTTTGAAAACTGTTTTCTCGTCTATAACCCTATATATGGGTTAATTTTCGATGAGTATAACAGGATATAGTGTTTTGTGAATAAGGGATAATCTATGAATCGGGAGGCGCGAACAAAGAAATTCAATGAAAAAAGACTTGAAAGTTCGCAACCCCATGCGGGGCTTGAGCTTGTGGCCGGCTCAAGAAAAACAGTCTGAAAGTTAAGGTTTCAGTACTGATTTATAAGTGAGCAACCTGGGGGATTTGTGAGCATTGCACGTCTTGTTTTGTGGCGGATCTACGGGCATTGAGCTTTAAGTATTCGTAGAAGAAAAAAGGGAGCCAATTTGGCTCCCTTTTCATTAGCCTAGTAACAGGCTGTCGTCATCCACGGTGATTCCCCGCTGTTTTTCGAACAGTTCAAGGAGATCTTTCACTTCTAGGCCTTCACGTTCCTCGCCGCCAATATCAAACACTACCTGTCCCTGGTGCAGCATCACGGTGCGGGTACCGACTTCCAGTGCTTGCTTCATGCTGTGAGTAACCATCAGTGCCGTCAGCTTCTGCTCTTCGATGATCTTGGTGGTTAGCTCAAGTACGAAGGCTGCCGTTTTTGGGTCTAGCGCCGCGGTGTGCTCGTCCAGCAGAAGAATAGAAGAAGGGGTTAGGCTTGCCATCAGCAAACTGACCGCCTGCCGTTGACCGCCGGATAGTAGTCCCATTTTGTCGCCAAGACGATTTTCCAAGCCCAGTTTCAGTGTCGACAGGCTTTCCCTGAATTGTTCCAGGTACTGCCGTTTAACAGCGCTGGTCAGCCCCCGGCGTTGGCCGCGTTTGATGGCCAGAGCTAGATTTTCCTCAATGCTCAAACCTTCGCAGGTGCCAGCTAGCGGATCCTGAAAGACGCGAGCCACTCGTCCCGCCCGCTTGTGGGTAGGTAGCTTGGTAACGTCCAGATTATCGACAACGATTTTACCGCTATCGACCATGACCTCGCCGGACAGGGCGTTCAGGAATGTCGATTTTCCGGCTCCATTACTGCCGATCACGGTTACAAATTCACCCTGATTAACGGTCAGGCTCATGCCACGCAAGGCGGGGTTTTCCAGAGGCGTTCCCTTGCCAAAGGTGAGCTTAAGATCGGTTGCGCTGATCATAGGGCCTCCTCAGGCTTTCTTGCGGCTAAAGCGGTTACTAAGGTTGGTGCGTACGCCCGGCAATACAATCGCCAGCGTTACCAGAACCGCGGTAATCAGGTTGAGATCTTGCGCTTGAAGCCCGAGAACATCAGCGTTCAGCGCGAAGGCAATTGCCAAGCGGTAAATGATGGCACCAATAACGCAGGCAATCAGCGCGCGCATCACTGTCGAAGGCGTGATGACTGCTTCACCCCCAATAAGGGATGCCAAGCCTATAACGATAACTCCTACACCCATGGTGACATCCGCGGCACCTTGGCTTTGCGCAAAGAGCGCGCCGGCAAGGCCGACTAGCCCGTTTGAAAGCGCAACACCAAAAATGATCATTCCGCCGGTGGCGATACCTTGAGCGCGGGCCATTCGCGCATTAGCACCGGTTGCGCGCATCGCGAGGCCGGTTTCTGACTTCATGAATCGCCACAGGAGTATCAAGGAAATGATGGCGACAATGGCGAAAAGTACGACCGACACCTGATGGTATTCGAGAAATTCGATGTTATACCATGGAGTTAACACAGTTTCTTCGGTCAACAATGCCAGGTTTGGTCTACCCATGATGCGCAGGTTCACAGAGTAGAGTGCGATCATGGTGAGAATGGATGCCAGCAGATTAAGAATGTTGAGTTTTACATTCAAAATCGCTGTGACAGCACCGGCCGCCATGCCGGCGAGCACAGCCATGCCAGTGGCAAGCCATGGGTTCCAACCTGCAATTATAAGAACGGCGGCTACCGCAGCACCTAAAGGAAAGCTGCCGTCGACTGTTAGGTCTGGGAAGTCCAGAACTCGGAAAGAAATATAGATGCCAAAAGCAACCAAGCCATAAATGAGGCCGGTTTCAAGAGCACCGTAGAATGCGATTTCGCTTAGCATGGGTAATAGGTCACCGTGAAAGGAAACGGGCGGGCCCTTGTGAGGCTCGCCCGTGTTGGTCAGGCATTATTTGTCGCTGTTGACGACTTCTTTGGCGTCCTTGATAAGGTCTTCAGACAAGGTGAGACCCATGCGCTCTCCTGCAGCTGGGTTCACAAACAGGTCCAGTTCTTCCATGGTTTCTACCGGCATAGTGGCCGTTTCGGCACCTTCAAGAATGCGAACGACCATCGCGCCTGTTTGACGGCCATGTTTGTAGTAATCAAAGCCTAATGCGGCAACGGCGCCCCGAGATACGGTGGCGGTATCGGCTGCAAATACCGGGATGTTAGAGCGCTCACCCACGGAAACCACCGCTTCTGCGGCACTGATCACTGTGTTGTCTGTGGTCAGGTAGATCGCATCGGCTTTGCCGACTAGAGAACGAGCAGCACCGAGCACCTCGGATGTTTTAGTTGCAGCGCCTTTGATCAGTTCCAGGCCGCGGGCATTGAGGCGTTCTTCAAGCAGCTCAATCAGAGCGACTGCGTTGGCTTCCCCCGGGTTGTAAACGGTCCCGATTTTCTTGGCATCGGGCATAACGCGCTGAAGCAAATCGATGTGCTTCTCAATCGGAAGCATGTCGCTGACGCCGGTGATGTTGGCGCCCGGCGCTTCCCAGCTTTTCACCAGCTTGGCCGCGACGGGGTCTGTAACTGCGGAGAAAACCACAGGGATCTTACGCGCAGCAGCAGCGACGGTTTGCGCGGACGGGGTTGCAATGGCAACGATCACGTCCGGGCTCTCGCCCACAAACTTACGGGCGATCTGCGATGCAATGGCAGAATTGCCCTGAGCGCTTTCATGCATGAGGCGCAAGTTTTCGCCATCAATGTATCCGTGCTCTGCCAATTCGTCTTTTACGCCTTGGTGAGCCGAGTCTAGAGCAGGGTGTTCAACGATCTGCGTGATGGCTACAACACGGGTGTCTTCAGCCTGTACCAGGCTCGCAGCCGCCAGCAATGATGCGCCCAGCAAGGTGCGCAGTGTCTTTCTGGCCATATGCCCATCTCCGGTTTTTTTGGGGTTGTTTTCCCTATTTTTCAGGGAGGAAAATTCAAAGTTGGCCAGTTTAACACAGGCTTAAGGCATTGAGGGTAGTGACGATCGACAGTTTTCAGGTTTAAAGTGGCGAAGCGCTGATGAATCGAAAAGTTTCGTTTTGACAACATTTGGATATACACTCACGTGTTGCATTGCGCGACTAAAGTCTAATAATAAGCAAGTCATCCAACTATAAAGAAAAGACAGGAAGATCCATGGACTCCACTCAAAAACTCCCACTCGATATGGTCTACCACTGGGAGGCCACGAACGCCGACTCACTTTACATGACCCAGCCTATTGGCAATGGGCAGGTTGTTGAATATACGTGGGGGCGTGCAATCGATGAAGCTCGCCGGATGGCGACTTACCTGAAATCTCTGAACTTGCCAGAGAAAAGCCGCATCGGTCTTATTTCTAAAAACTGCGCCCAATGGATAATGACGGATTGGGCTATCTGGTTGGCCGGGCACATTTCTGTACCTTTGTATCCAACGCTGAACGCAGACACTGTCAATTATATTCTTGGGCACGCAGAGTGTGATGTTCTGTTTGTGGGCAAGCTGGACGATTGGGAATTAATGAAGCCTGGCGTGCCAGATTCTGTTCGTTGCATTTCGTTCCCTTTGAGCCCGCCCAACGATTTCGAAACCTGGGACGATATTGTCGCTAAATACCCGCCGCTTGAAGGTAAGCCCCAGCGTGATGCCAATGAATTAGCGACCATCGTATACACCTCTGGCAGTACCGGTCGCCCGAAGGGTGTCATGCTTAGTTTCGGTAATATGGCGTTTTCTGCAGTCGGTGGCACCAAGACACTGGGGGTGGGGCAAAATGAGCGAATGTTGTCCTATTTGCCTCTTGCGCACGTTTTCGAGCGAACCTTTGTTGAGCTGGGTTCTTTGTATGCTGGCTTCGAGCTTTATTTTGCAGAATCTCTCGACACCTTTGTTGTGGATCTTCAACGCGCAGAACCGACGCTTTTCTTGTCTGTACCGCGCCTGTGGGTGAAATTCCAGCATGGTGTACTTCAGAAGCTGCCGAAGAAGAAGCTTGAACGTCTGCTCAAGGTGCCTCTGTTGAACAAAGTGATTAAAAAGAAGGTACTAAAAGGGCTTGGTTTGAGTAAGGTCAAGCTGGCGGGTTCCGGCTCTGCACCATTGTCTCACGATGTTCTGGATTGGTATCGTAACCTTGGCCTAGAGCTTCTTGAAGGTTACGGCATGTCTGAAAACTTTGCCTATTCCCACATGAATAAGCCGGGTCGTTCCCGCACGGGTTATGTAGGTGAAGCGCTGCCGAATGTTGAAACCAGAATCAGCGAAATTGGTGAAGTTTTGGTGAAAAGCCCCGCGACGATGATGGGCTACTACAAAGACGAAGAGAAGACGGCCGAAGCGTTTACTGAAGACGGTTTCCTTAGGACTGGCGATAAGGGTGAAATTGATGAAATGGGTCGTCTGAAGCTGACCGGTCGAATCAAGGAAATCTTTAAAACCAGCAAAGGCAAGTACATCGCTCCGGCTCCGATCGAAAACAGCCTAATGTCGCACGATGCGATTGAGATGGTCTGCGTATCAGGTGCAAATCAGACCCAGCCTCACGCGTTGGTGGTGCTGTCTGAAGAAATCCGACCGAAGTCAGCTGATGCAGGTTTCCGTGCAGAGATTGAAAAGAGCTTCAAGCAGTTGATTGAAGATGTTAACAAGACGGTTGATCCGCATGAGCAGTTGGCGTTTATTACTATCGTCAGCGATGAGTGGTCTATCGAAAACAGCTTCCTGACCCCAACGCTCAAGCTTAAGCGTAATGTGGTTGAAGATGCATACGAGGCCAAGGTTGATGCTTGGTATGCGCAGAAGCAGAAGGTGATTTGGCAATAAGTTTTAAGTTCCTCACCTAAACAACAAAGGCCCGGCAATGCCGGGCCTTTGTTGTTTAGGTGAGTCAAAAATCAGCTCATGGTGCGGGAGTTTGATATAGAGCGGCTCATTAGGATGATGGGAATGATGCCGGCTAGCACAATAATCAAAGCGGGCAGGGCGCTGTGGTATAGCTGCTCATCAGAGGCAAACTGGTACACATAGGTCGCCAGCGTTTCGTAGTTGAAGGGCCTTAGTATCAGCGTTGCAGGGAGCTCCTTCATGCAATCTACAAAAACGACCAAAGCTGCGGTTAAAAGCGTTCCACGGAGCATCGGTAGATGAACGTTGAGCAGTGTTTTGCCCGGACTGTGGCCAAGCGAGCGGGACGCCATGTCCATGCTGGGGGTTATCTTTTGCAGCGCGCTCTCTACACTGCCGGCTGAAACGGCAAGGAAGCGAACGGTATACGCAAACACCAAGGCAAAGGCCGATCCGCTTAACAGCAGGCCGGTACTAATGCCAACGTAATCCCGCATGAGTGAATCAAACCAGTTGTCGAAACCGGCAAGCGGAACGATCACGCCGACGGCAAGCACAGCTCCGGGCATGGCGTATCCAAGGCTAGACAGGCGCATAAGGACTTTCATGCCCTTGGTGTTATGCAAGCGGCGGCTATACGCGAGAGTGACACCGATGATCAGCGTGGTTAGTGCAGCGGTGCCTGAAAGAAACAGGCTGTTCATGGTGTTGCGCACGAAATCAGGGTTCCAGCTGACATCAAAGTATTCCCAGGCGTAATAACCAAGGGTTGTGCCGGGAATCAAAAAGCCAAAGATTAACGGGATGGCACAGACCACCACACAGATCATCTGTCGAGGAAACGACATGCTGAAGCGGCGGATCGGGTCGCGGTTATCCCGTGCAGCGAACTGCTCCTGCCGGCGACGCGAGTAGCGTTCCAGTGTCACAAGAATCACCACGAAAATGAGCATAGTAGTGGCAATTTGCGCTGCTCCGCCAAGGTTGCCCAGGTTCATCCAGGTATCAAACAGGCCGCGGGTGAGGGTTTGTACTGCAAAGAAATCGACAGTGCCAAAATCGTTCAACGTTTCCATCAGCACCAGCGACAGGCCAACAGCGATAGCCGGTCGCGCAATGGGTAATACTACTTTAAAGAAAGTGCTTAAGGCCGAGTGGCCAAGGCTTCTACTGACCGCAAAAAGGGATGGCGACTGTTCAAGGAATGCGGCGCGGCCCAATAGATACACGTATGGGTAAAGAACCAGGCCAATCATCAATGTGGCGCCTTCCAGGCTGCGGATCTCGGGGAACCAATACTCACTGGCATTTTGCCAGCCAAACCATTCACGTAGGGTTTTTTGCACCGGACCTGCATAATCCAACAGGCTGGTGTAGACGTAGGCGATGACATAGGCAGGTACAGCGAAGGGGAGCAGTAACGCCCATTCAAAAAATTTCCTGCCGGGAAAATCGCACATGGTAACGGCCCATGCCGTCGATAGACCGATAATCAATGTCAGGGCACCAACGCCAACCATAAGTTGAATCGTTGTTATGAGATAGCGTGGCAAAGTGGTGCTGATTAAGTGCGGCCAGATATTCTCTTCAGGAAACAAAGCGAGAAAAATGACAGCAAGAACAGGTAGCGCAACAATCGCGGTGGTGATGATGGCGCTTATCAGCCATCGTTTCGAGGTACGTTTTGCCAGTAAGGGTTGTGAAAACCCAGGGTCGGCACTGCTAACAACCTCGGTCATGGCATTCCTGTTTATGAAAGTGGTGATGAGAAGTGTTGCGATTTTAGTTACTGAGCGGGCTCCCTGCAATGACACGAGTCATCTTGTTGTTGGTCAATAATGCAAAAAAAAGGATGCACTCATGGTGCATCCTTTTACATCCTGTGAATGGACGACAATATTTAGCTGTCGTAATCCACTCGATCAACCAGTTTTACCGCGGCGTTGCGGTTTTCTGCAATATCCTGCAGTGAAAGGTCGTCAGGATTGATGTCACCCCATTCTGCGACTACACCGGTTGGCTTAACTTCCGGGTTGGCCGGGTATTCAGTGTTGGCTTCCGCGTAAATGCGCTGGGCTTCCGGTGAAGACAAGAATTCCATCAGTTGAATGGCGTTGTCTTTGTTCGGCGCGCTCTTGGTCAGTGAAATGCCACTGATGTTGACGTGGGTGCCGCGGCCTTCAGCGTTCGGGAAAATCAGGTTAACTTGTTCAGCGATTGGGCGCTGGTTTTCGTCTTTCAACATGTTGCCGTAGTAGTAGCTGTTGCCGATGGAGATATCGCATTCGCCTTCGGCAATGGCTTTAATCTGGTCTCGATCGCCACCTTGCGGTTTGCGGGCCAAATTGTTCTTCACGCCTTTCAGCCATTTCTCGGTTTCAGCTTCGCCGTGATGGGCGATCATCGAGGAAATTAAGGCGATGTTGTACGGGTGCTTGCCGCTGCGGGTGCAGATGCGGTCTTCCCACTTATCGTCGGCGAGTTCTTCGTAGGTGGTGATTTCGCCTTCTTTCACACGGTCTTTTGAGGCAAAGATCAACCGACCGCGAGTTGTAAGGGCGTACCATTTGCCTTCTGGGTGGCGCAGGTTTTCTGGAATGTTGTGAGAAAGGGTGTCTGATTCAACGCCCGCTACCAGATCTCGTTCAACCAGTTCGTTGATGCGTGAGATATCCACGGTCATGACCACGTCGGCCGGGCTATTTCGACCTTCGCGCTCAAGGCGCTCTGCCAAGCCTTGTTTGGCGAATACAACATTGGTTTCAATGCCTGTTTCTTCCGTGAACGCGTTCAGAAGAGGTTCGAGCAGGTATGCTTGGCGATAAGAGTAGATGTTAACTTCGCCATCGGCTGAGGCGCTGAGCGGCATGGCTGCCAGTGCTATGGCGGCGGTTGCGGCTAGTTTCATACGCATAGGTGCTTTCCTTTGGTTTCGATGCTAGTGAATGCGTTCCGTAATTGGGTATCAACGGCATTTCAAAACGACAACCATTCTCATTCATGGTGGGGTTTGAGTCAATAACTCTCTTGGCATATTTATACAAAAATGATGGTATGCTTCTTAACATTATAAAAAGACGTAACTTCTTAGGAATCCTCGAATGACCACAAGTGATCGCAGGGAACATCTCCGCACGGCCATGAGTGCAAGAGTCAAGGTTATCCATGAAGAGCTGGGAGAGCATATCTTTCCAACGCGCGACATTTCCGATGGCGGAATTTTCATTGCGCTGGAAGGCGTCTCATTTGCCCCTAACCTGGGAGACCGGGTCGTCGTGCAAGTCCAGGGATTGCCGGTACCCGCGCCGACACTGAATATGGTTGTTGTACGCAAAACCGAAGAAGGATACGGGTTGCAGTTTGCGTTGGATTGCGAATAGTCGCCGGTCTTTTGGAAAAGTTGGTGATGGATTCATGTGCTTGGGAAGGCCCGCTTTCATAATGTTGATTAACACCTGTCGTACAAAACTATTCGGTCTTATGCTCCTGTTTCTCGCACTACCCGGGTGCGCCAGCTATTACACACACTACGCGATGTTTCCTGGTGAGAATTCATCGGGCGATCCCCGCCAGATACGCGTCTCGTGGCAATCGGCAGACTACCCGGACTGGTCTTTTATTCGCGATAAGGCAACAACAATGAAAGTCGAAGCCCAATGCAGTGATCGGGTTTGGCTACTTTCGGACGATAGCCAAGAACGCGCGGGTGATTGTGCGGTAGGTGTAAGGGCCTGTGGCCAGCAAAACCTTGACGAGAGTGTGTTTAAAAGTGGCCCGGTCAATGAGGTTGCCTGCTTGCAAGTGATTGGGCCAGAAACTGTGGAGCGCATTGCTGATATCGGTGCCAAATTTCAGCTGTCGGTCGCTTGCCGGCCCTTGGTTTCAGAGGTTTTAAAAGGCGATAAGATAGTCAATATGGATTATCTTCGAGCGTCAACGGTTGCGTATACGGTATATGCCCGCAAAGTGCCAAGAGGTTCGCTTAGTGCCCGGTTGCCTGAGTTTGATGAATCCGTATGTAAGGATGATTGATTAAAGAGGGTTCCTCTACTAAAACGAGTTCTCGCCCGTACGTTTGGTTTCGAATCGATAATCTAAGTTACGTTTTCGACTATTTTAGTGACGCTTCTCTACAAAACGGTAATGGCAGCTAGGCACTGGCGTGTCAAACTGAGTACCCTGAGCTATTTATACCTGAGGGGAATGCGGTGGGGGTTCAACAACAAAAGCTAGCGGTACATGATCTGGAGGTCGGCATGTTTGTGTCTGATCTGGATCGGCCGTGGCACCAGACCCCGTTTCCGATACAAGGCTTTTATATCCGCTCGCAAAATGACGTGCGAGCGCTAGCATCCCACTGTAAATGGGTCATGGTTGATGAGCCTGAAAATCGTGATTCCGTCAGCGTTGATGGCAAAAGTGTTTTAGGATTTCGGGCGCGTTCAAAGCAAAGAGCGAACGAGCGACAAGAAATTGAGCTTCCGCCACTGAGTATTCGTCAGCCGGTTCGCCACAAAGTCACCGCGACCCTGAAGAAAGAGGTCAAAACCTCAAAGAAATTGTTGCGTGATGCCGAGCTCGCGCTTGAGCGAATGTTCGATTCAGTGCACACGGAGGCTGGCTTGGATGGCCGTCTGGTCGCTGATGTCACTAAAAAGATGGTGAGAAGTGTCTGCCGGCAACCCAATGCACTTTTGTGGTTGAGCAGAACCCGCCAATACGATGATTTCGTGTATCGCCATGCGTTAAACACGTCTGTGTGGGCTCTGGTGGTTGGTCGCCAACTTGGCTTGAATGAAGGGCTTTTGAATCACCTTGGGGCGGGTTGCTTGTTGACTCAAGTCGGGAAAACCGCTTTGCCAGCGGACATCGTTCAGCAAGAACAGCAGCTCTCTGTCGAAGAGTTCGAGATTTTCAGAACTTACGTTCAGCGTGGTGTTGAAATTCTTCAGCCGTCTGGTATTTCCAAGGCAGTCTTGAGTGTTGTTCAAGGACATAGAGAGCGTCACAACGGCTCCGGCTTTCCGTCTGGTGTCGGTGGTGAGAGGATTCCCTTGTTGGCGAAAGTGGCCGGTATCGCGGAGTTTTTTGAAACTTTGATAGCACCGCGAGAGGGGCTCGAGCCGATGACGCCGGCCAAAGCGGTAGGCTGGCTCTATGAAATGAGAAATATCGAGTTTCAAAAGGATCTGGTAGAAGCCTTCATTCAGGCGGTCGGTGTGTACCCTGCCGGAACCTTGGTTGAATTGTCTGATGGTTGTCGTGGGGTGGTTGTTTCGCACCATCCGGAGCGTCGGTTATTTCCAAGCGTTATGATCATGCAAGCGAGCGAGCAAAGTTTGCTAAAAAGCGGGAAGGTGGTTGATTTGGCTCGCTATAATGAGTCCAGAGTGCCAGGTACTGTTCTTGCCGTTCGAGAGTGCTTGCCTCACGGTACCGACGGCCTGGATCTGAAGGCTCTGGATGCGACCAACGAGCCACGCTGGTCGCTCCGTAAACATTTTACTCGGTAATAAGGACCCGAAGTGATTTTCGAATCCAACGGTAGTCGTTCTCGGGTTTGAAATTGATTAAAACTTCAGACTCTCCGCCGGGTTCCCCGTCCACGAAATACTCAACATAAGCTTCTTGCCAGCTCCATGTATGAACGGCGACGTCTTGGGGCCGGGTGCTGATTGCTTCGACACCGTTCTTGTTGATGGCCATATCCCCGCCCACTTTTCTGATCGCGATGGTTTTTAAAGCGGTGTCGCTGGCCGAATGTGATGCGATGTGATCAGAAAGATAATATTTCCTGCCGATTGCGTTGGTGATGCCGGCAAGTTCCTTTATCAGGTACTCCTTGGCGCCTTGGGCATCTATATCTTCAATTGTCCGAACGGCTTGCAGAATGCGTTCTCTTAACGATTTAAGGTCTTGCTTGTAGGTTTCGTCCGGGTCGATATCGTCATCGTTTTCGGGGCGCTCCGGTGCATTCTCAATTTCTGCTTCTGTTGGAGGCTTGCCGCACAGTTGGTCACCTTTTTTGTGGAAACAAATGCTGGCCAGCAATTGATTTGCGGCCGAGTCTTCGGCTTCGAATTCGGCGGAGGGTATCGAAAAATCAATGGTAGACGGAAGCTCAGGATCGTCCAGCGCGGCATTGAGCTGGGCAATCACTCGGGGCCGAATATCAATACCTTCATCGTCCTGAATGACTTCGGTCCAGTTCAATGCCATGAGAAAGCGAGTGCGATTGAGCAGTTCCTGGTTGTTCAGTAACGTGGATTCTGTCAATGCGTGGTCTTTGAGATTCTGGCTATCAACCTTCGAGGTTTCTAAAGCTTCACGAAGTTCCGGTTGGAAATCGAGAATGCTGACAAATTCTTTCGCCGGGACCGTGTCGGCAACTGGCAGGGCGCCGACTTTCAACATTAACGTTTCGCCGGGGTAGTATCTGAATTTCCCTTGTGCGTCCGTCGTGCTCTCGCGGGAATTAGTCGTGTAGGTTAGCCCGCTTACGCCGTGGCTCTGAATTTGACCCGCGAGAGTATCGTCTGAGCCTGACCCTCCGCCGTCAGAACATGCGGACAACACAAGGGTGGTAAAAAGAGGAAGCAATAAACGGCGCAGATGAACGAGTTCCATGGTGTGTCGTACAATCCCTTCGCGATCACCTGATTTGCCAACGGCAATTGCAGGCTTTGTAAGTTGTTGTAACGGCATTATAGGGAGGGCGGTTTGCCTATATCGGGAAACCTGTCGCAGTTTGGGGGTTTCGTGTGTAGCGGATGAATATCTTGCACTGCCTTGAATTTTGACGAATTGCCTCAATCACATAGCGCACTACATATTTGCCGTGAGTGCGGTGTAATCAATAACAGCGGTTCTACTTATGACCTATGCATTGGAAATTGAAGAACTAGAGAAGCGCTATGGAGATGGTTTCTACGCTCTGAAAGGGATTGATCTTCAGGTCGTCGAGGGTGATTTTTTCGCCTTGCTGGGCCCCAACGGTGCCGGTAAATCGACCACCCTGGGAATTGTGTCTTCGCTGGTGAATAAGTCGGGCGGCACGGTTCGTGTTTTCGGCAAAGACATTGATAACGAACTTTCGGATGCAAAACTGAATCTTGGTGTGGTGCCTCAAGAGTTCAATTTCAATCAGTTTGAAAAAGTACTGGATATCGTTACCACCCAAGCGGGGTTCTACGGCATCCCTTTAAAGAAGGCTCGTCTATCCGCTGAAAAATATTTGAAAAAACTGGGGTTGTGGGATAAGCGCAACACCCCGGCGCGAATGCTGTCCGGGGGCATGAAACGGCGTCTTATGATTGCACGGGCATTGGTGCATGAGCCCCGGTTACTGATACTGGATGAGCCGACTGCCGGTGTGGATATCGAATTGCGTCGCTCGATGTGGCAATTCCTGGAAGAGATTAACCGTCAGGGCACCACCATTATTCTGACGACTCATTATCTGGAAGAAGCGGAAGCCCTGTGCCGGAATATCGCCATCATTGATCATGGCGAGATCATCCGTCACACCAGTAAGAGGGAATTGCTCCAGCAATTAAGTGTTGAGGCTTTTATTCTTGATACCGAACAACCGCTGGATGCAGCACCCGAGCTGGAAGGCTTCAAGTGCGTGATTAACGGTGATGGTGCTTTGGAAGTTGAGGTGGCGAAAGGGCAAGGGTTGAACGCGCTGTTCAGAGAACTGGAAAAGCAAAACATCAAGGTAACCAGCATGCGAACGAAGGCGAACCGCCTCGAAGAGTTGTTTGTGCGGATGGTTGAAGAGAATGCCGCTGAAGCCGAAAGCACGAAGGAGGGATCGGCATGACACCTCTGGCACTTTGGACTGCGTTTCAAACCATTGTTTTGCGTGAAATTCGTCGGTTTACCCGGATTTGGCCGCAGACTTTGTTGCCACCTGCGGTCACCATGACACTCTACTTCATCATCTTCGGTAATCTGATCGGCTCCCGCATCGGCGATATGGGCGGTTTTGACTACATGCAGTTCATTGTTCCGGGACTGATCATGATGTCGGTCATCACGAGTTCCTATGCGAACGTGGTGTCGTCGTTCTTTTCGATGAAGTTCCAGCGCAGCATTGAAGAGCTGTTGGTCTCACCGGTACCGAACTGGACGATTCTCGCCGGCTACGTGGTGGGTGGTATGTCCCGAGGCTTGATTATCGGGTTGATCGTCACCTTGTTATCGCTGGCCTTCACGCAACTGGCCATCCATAACTTGCCGATGGTGGTCATTACTGTGTTCCTGACCTCCGCGTTATTTTCCTTAGGTGGCTTTATCAACGCCATGCTGGCGACCAAGTTTGATGATATTTCCATCGTGCCGACGTTTGTGCTCACTCCGTTGACCTATTTGGGTGGCGTGTTCTACAGCATCGATTTGTTGCCGGCGCTCTGGCAGAACGTGTCGTTGGCTAATCCCATTTTGTATATGGTGAATGGATTTCGCTACGGCATACTGGGTGTTTCGGATGTTAATCCGTTCGTGTCACTTGGTATGATTCTGGTCTTTATTGTTTTGCTATCAGCCGTTGCCCTGCGCATGTTGGCGCGAGGTAAGGGCATTCGACACTAATTGGGGTCCGGTAACTTATATGGCACTTGATAACGCTCCGCTGGGCAAGTCCAGCGATTATCCGGATCAGTACGATCCTTCGCTGTTGTTCCCGGTGGCCAGGGAAGACAACCGACGGCGTATTGGCCTTGAAGATGGGCGCTGGCCTTGGTTTGGTGAAGATATGTGGCAGGCATGGGAGCTATCCTGGTTGCGCCCTGGCGGCGTACCAGTGGTGGCGTGGGCGGAGATTCGCTTTCCCGCTGCATCGCCTTCTATTGTTGAAAGTAAATCCTTAAAGTTATATCTCAACTCTCTGAATCAGAATGTTTTCTCTTCTGAATCGCAAGTCACAGAAACGATCATTCGAGACTTGTCCAGGGTCTGTGGCGGTGCGGTTCACGTGCAGATGCGCAGTGTTGATGAAACCGCCGCCGCAGTGGGGCGGCCAGATGATTGCGAGCTGATCGATAACGAAGCGGTGGAAGATGTTGTGTACGACTACGCGCCGGATTCTCTGTTGGCGAATGGTCCCGAGGTGACGGAGGGGCTGTGCTCCCATTTGTTGAAAAGTAATTGCCCGGTAACGGGGCAGCCGGATTGGGCAACAATCTTTATACGCTACACTGGCGCGGCAATTGATCGTGCTGGGTTGCTGCGCTACATCATCAGTTTTCGGCAGAAACAAGACTTCCATGAGCACTGTGTGGAAACCGTGTTCACGGATTTGATGCAGCGTTGTAAACCCTCAGAGTTGATGGTGTGCGCGCGTTACACTCGCCGGGGCGGGTTGGATATCAATCCGTGGCGAAGCACCAGTCCACAAGATGGATTAGGGCCTAGGTTGGTGCGGCAGTAAAGCGAATGGTTACTCTGTTTCGTCTTCCTGGCGAAGGCGATCAGCTGCATCTTCGAGCGCCGTGAGGATAACGGTGCGCTCACGTTCGGTGATTTTGTCTGAATCAAGATACATCGCAAAGCCGCTGTGTTCGTGTTCCAGGAAGCTGCGGTTTGGCCCCATGTCACGGCGGAAGTCGACTACTTCGTAAATAGGCACCGGTTTGCCGAAGCCTTTCACCGTGATTTCGCCTTTGTCCCGGCACATGATGCGGTCTTTAATCAGCGAGAATGTTTCATAAGAAATCAGAATCTCGCCAGCTTCGGCTAAGGACTCCAGCCGGCTGGCCAGGTTCACTTCCTTGCCGATAATGGTGTAATCCATACGATTTTCGGCGCCGAAGTTGCCGACCGTGGTGTAACCAGTGCTGATACCCATGCGGATTTCGAGTGGGGTTTTAATGCCTTGGCTACGCCATTTCTGGCGCATGATCTTCATGTGTTTGCGCATGTCGATGGCCATAGACACACACGCAAATGCGTCTTCGCGTTGGCCCCGGCTGGTTGGATCACCAAAAAACACCATAATGGAATCGCCAACGAACTTGTCGATGGTGCCACCGTACCGCAGTGCCACTTGAGACATCTCGTTAAAGTAGTGGTTCAGAAGTTCGGTAAGCGCTTCGGGTTCCATTTCTTCAGACAATTCCGTGAAGCCTTTAATGTCGGAAAAAAATACCGCTAGCTTCTTGCGCTGGGTTTCAAGCCGAACATCGCGTTCGCCGGTAAAAATGGATTGCCACACCTGCGGAGAAAGGTACTTAGACAATTTGTGGGAGAGCGCAATGGATTGTTCTCGCTGGTTCTGAATCTGGGTTTTGGCGTACAACAGGGCTCTTGCCTGCACGTGTGAGTAATAGGCCGTCACGCAGATGTATGCGCCAGTTGCCAGCACTGCGATGACGCTGGTCAAAAGGGGGGCTTGCAGGTTGTCCGCGCTGCCAAGAACGGCAACGGTGGCGGCCAAAGAAGAGCCCGTTAGCGCAGTACCAAACATCCAGAGCCGCACGCCGCCGACAATCAGACAACTGAACATCAGCATGAGGATGATCGCGGTGGTGGGAATGGCGATCAGGCCAATTGCCCCAATTAGCGAGCCGGCGAAAGCGCAGTCGAGCAGTAACATCTTCTGGCGAATTCGCGGTGAGGTTTTTAAGAATGTACGGCGAGTAATGACATGCGCAAGATGGGGCCAAACCATTCCCATGGCCACGAGCCATAGAAGCCAGTGCGCAAAAATGTCCTGAAATACGCCGGTGACGACAACAAGTGATGTGAATGTGTAAGCCAGAATGCGTCCACTGTAGTCTGGCATGGGGGGGATTACGACCGTGTTATCATAGGGGTCGTTTAATGAAACTTTTCCCGAATTGACGGAAACGTTGCGAAGTTCTGCCGGAGCACTCATCATCTTAATGGCGCACCCATACCGCCACGCTTAACGTAGAGACGTTTTGCTTGTCAGCGCTGTAATTTAGTCGAGTGTGGCTCATGGTGGGTGCCGAAAGTTTTTTATTGGTAGTACCTGCGACTAAAGGTTAACAGCATTAAGTATTAGTCACAATTAACCCAAGTCAACAGACACAACGATTTTGTACACACTTGTATAAATAGCGAGAGTATATGAGTTCTATTGCCCAGTTTCTTATGGAGCGTTCGTCAGAACCGCGGTTAGAGGCACCGGCTCCGCCCCGAGATGTGGTTGATCTTGCACTCCAATGCGCGGCTCGTGCGCCTGATCATGCACTGCTGCGTCCATGGCGATATCTCGTTATAGAAGGTGAAGCATTGGCTGCGCTTGGGGATCTGTTTGCGCAATCTTGCGGGGTAGATGCCAGCGAGAAGGCCCGGGATAATGCCAGCAAGGCACCACTCCGTGCGCCAATGGTCATCGTAGGTATCGCTTCGCCCAAACCCCATAAAAAAGTTCCGGATGTCGAGCAGGTAATGTCTGCGGCTTCGGGGATGTCCTTTCTGTTGCTGGCATTGTCAGATGCAGGATATGGCGTCATGTGGCGTTCGGGTGCATTCGCCTACGATCCCGTCGTGCGTGAGGGGCTTGGCCTGTCAAAGGATGAGATTATTACCGGCTTCCTTTACACCGGAACGGTTTCATCTCATAAGCCGCCTGTTCCACGGCCATCGAGTGGTGATTTTATTGAGGAGTGGTTAGGGCCTGATCAATCGCGCGCCTGGAGTGTGTGATCGTGGGGCGGCAGGGTGAGGAAACAGCTTGCCGCCTTTGTGTAACCTGAAGCTGTGTTGCCGGTTCAAACAATATTAAGATTACACCCCATACCCCACGAAGCCTGCATTTCCGCAGGCTTTTTTGTTTTTGGCATCCCGCTTGCTTTACCTCTATCAGAACGCAAAACCGGCAATCACTGAGTGATCAAAAGCCGGAGCAGATTTCTGGAGGTAGTGATGGCAATTTCATTCGATAGCGCATTGGGTATTCACGAACAGGCCCTACAAGGTCGTGTTAAGCGGGCAGAAGTGCTGGCCAACAACATGGCGAACGCAGATACCCCTGGCTACAAAGCGCGGGACATCGACTTCCGCGCCATGATGCAGAAAGCGCAGAATGAAATGAGCGGTGTTCAGATGGCCACCACCCACAGTTCGCACATGGACACGTCCGGAGCGGGCGGGGCCGACGGTGAATTGCTGTACCGCACACCTCACCAGCCTTCGGTTGACGGGAACACTGTGGACGCGCAGCAGGAGCAAACCCGTTTCATGCGTAACGCCATGGACTACCAAGCCAGCTTCCAGTTTCTCAGCAGCAAGTTTTCAGGTCTGACCAAAGCCCTGAAAGGCGAGTAAGCCGCAGCCATTTTTGATTGAAGGAGACAGTCATGTCACTGGGTAACATTTTCGACATTGCGGGTTCAGGCATGACCGCACAGTCCCTGCGGCTGAACACTACCGCCTCGAACATCGCCAATGCCGAAACCGCCAGTTCCAGCACGGAAGGCACTTATCGTGCACGCAAGCCGGTATTCGCGGCGATTCAACAATCTATGTTGAACCCGGACCAACAGACTTTTGGTGTTCATTCGCAAGACGGTGCAGGTGCCGGCGTACGGGTTGAGGGGGTTGTTGAAAGTGATGCTGAGCTACAAATGCGCTACGAGCCGAACCACCCGGCAGCGAATGAAGACGGTTACGTGTTCTATCCAAACGTAAACGTGGTTGAAGAAATGGCGGACATGATGTCGTCATCGCGCAGCTTTCAGATGAACGTAGACGTGATGAACACCGCTAAATCCATGATGCAGCGTATCTTGACGCTGGGTCAGCAGTAATAGGGCGAGGAGAGAGTGATGAGTGCAGTAAATTCAGCGTCTGCCGCCGATGTGCTGGGCCAGTATCGAGTTCAGCAAGACAGCAAGGCTCAGGGTGGTAGCGAGCTCGGTAAAGATGCCTTCATGGAATTAATGCTGGCACAGATGAAAAACCAGAACCCGCTGGAGCCGCAAGACAACGGCGACTTTATCTCCCAGTTGGCGCAGTTCAGCTCCTTGGAAGAAATGCAGAACCTCACCGGTACGGTGGACGAAGTGGCTGGGCAGTTCCGCTCAAGTCAGGCGCTGCAGGCGTCGGCCATGGTGGGTAAAACCGTTCTGGCTCCCTCCAGTGTAGGCATTCTTGGCGCAGAGGGTGAAGTGACCGGCACCATCGACGTTCCAGCGTCTACCGGCGGCTTGCGATTGTCTGTGATGAATCAGTCGGGCGAGCTTGTACGGCAGATCGATATGGGCAGCAGTGAAGCTGGTGTTGTGTCTTTCCGTTGGGACGGTCAAGACGGCAACGGCAATGCTTTGCCGCAAGGCCCTTACCAAATTGTTGCGCAGGGTAGTTACCCATCCGGGCCGGAGCAGTTGGGCACCATGGTCAGTGCAAACGTAGACAGTGTGTCTCTGAACAATGGTGGCTCCATTACATTGAATCTGGCAGGCATGGGTTCCATTGCTCTGTCTGATGTAAAACAAATTAACTGAACCGGTGTCGGACCAGGAGGTATAAGTCATGGCATTTAATACTGGATTGAGTGGTCTGCGGGCCGCATCGGTGGATCTGGACGTAACCGGCAACAACATTGCCAACGCCAGTACAGTCGGTTTTAAAGGCAGTAAAGTGCAATTCGGCGATTTGTACGCCAACGGCTTTCTGAGCGGCGGAACAAATCCGATTGGCGACGGTGTGCGGGTGCAGGATGTTAAGCAGTCGTTTGGCCAAGGCAATATCAGCTTCACCGATAGCGGGCTGGATATGGCCATCAGCGGCGATGGCTTTTTTATTCTGAGCAATAACGGTGAAACCCGTTACTCGCGGGCAGGACAGTTCGGGATCGATAAAGACGGGTTCGTGGTGAATAACCAGAACATGAAGGTTCAAGGTTATACAGCTGATGATGACGGGAATCTATCTGGTGTGCGTGGGGATCTGGCGATTGAGACTGGAAACCTTGCACCGCGTAGAACTACGAATCTGGTTACGGATTTGAATTTGGATTCTCGGCAGTCGGTGTTGGAGCAGCGCGTGCGCAATTTTGCTCCGGTTGACGTTGCTTCGCTAAGAGGTTCGGCGTTTACATTTGGCTATAACGACGGAACTGGCAATTACTCTGTTCCCCAAATAGGTGCAGGTGCGTCCGCTGCGGAGGCGGCCAGTGCAATTAATGACGCCCCAGGCGTTACGGCGACTGCGAGTACGTCTGCGACGCTGACAGGGTTGAGTGATTCCGATGTGAGCAGTGCTTCGAATTTCCGAATGGAAATTAAAATTGGCGGATCCGGGCCGATTGCTCTGGACCTGCAAAACGTAGCTACCTTGGAGGATGTGGCTGCGGCTATTAATAATAGCAGTCAGAGCTCGATTTCGGCGTCGGTCATTGATCATGATGATGATCCTAATACCAGTTCAGTCTTGAGGGTAGTTCAAGATAGCGGCGAGATTCTGGAGGTGGCTTACGGTGACGCTCCAAATGGAACTCCATTGGCGAACAGTCAAACCTATGACGGAGAATTGATCGTAACCACTAACCGTAGTGTGGATGGGGTTACAACCGATTCCGGCAGTAGTTCGTTCGAGGCCGCTTTTAACGCAACCGGCTTTACCGAAATAAATGCCTTTAACCCCATAGACCAACGTACCTACAATCACGCCACCTCCACAAAAATTTACGACAGTCTGGGCAACACCCACGAAATGACCCAGTTCTTCGTAAAAGAGCCATCGCCGGGCAACGGTGTAGGCCAAAGCCAGTGGTCGATCTATGTTGAAATCGATGGTGAAATGGTGGCCGGAACCGACCAGCAGCCATACACGGCTATCTTCAATCAGGACGGTCAGCTGGAGTCCATTAACGGCGATGTGAATGGAGAAATCATTATCGCTGACTGGGTCCCGAAAGATCCTAACGGTGCCCCGAACGGTGCTGATGGCCCTCCAGCAGATCCTTCGAGTGTGGTTAGCCCGATCCCGTTGCCGGCGAACAGTTCCGCCTTCGTTCTGGATCTCGGACAAGCTACGCAGTATGGCGCCACGTTTGGTGTGAATAATCAGCAGCAAAACGGTTATACAACCGGGCGGCTTTCGGGGCTTGACGTGTCGGGGGAGGGAGTGATTTTTGCCCGATATACCAATGGCCAATCCAAAGCCTTGGGGCAGGTGGCGTTGGCATCGTTTAACAACACCAATGGCTTGTCTCCGGTAGGCGATACCACCTGGGTTGAATCCTTCGAATCTGGTCAGCCTGTCATCGGCGCTCCGGACACCGGAACTTTGGGTTCAATCAAGGCAAGCTCGGTTGAAGAATCCAACGTTGACCTTTCAGCTGAGCTCGTCAACCTGATCATTGCCCAGCGCAACTATCAGGCGAATGCTAAAACCATTGAGACCTCAGATGCGGTCACCCAGACCATCATCAACCTCCGCTAATCCTTTCAAGTAAACATGGCATGACTCCTGCAGGAATACTGGAAACAGTCAAAATTCCGGCAGGAGTTTGCCCATGGACAAAGCCCTCTATATTGGAATGTCTGGCGCCAAGCAGAACATGCTAGCCCAGCGTGCCCACGCTAATAACCTCGCCAACGTGAACACCACGGGGTTCAAGAAGGATTTTGCTCAGGCCCGCAGCATGCCGGTTTTTGGAGAGCATCATCCCACCCGCGCCTATGCCATGACGGAACGCCCGGGTACCGATCTTTCCGCTGGCGCTTTAATGGATACTGGCCGAAAACTCGATGTCGCGGTTGAAGGCGACGGTTGGCTGGCGGTTCAGAACAATCAAGGCGAAGAAGTGTTCACCCGCAGTGGCAGCTTGCAAGTCGATGTAAACGGTTTGGTTCGCATGCCCAGCGGGGAATTGGTGCTGGGTAACGGAGGCCCGGTCGCGTTGCCGCCCTTTGATGATTTGTTGATCGGGGCTGACGGCACCGTATCTGTTGTGCCCGTGGGTGGCCCGCCGGATCAGCTGGTGGAAGTTGATCGTCTTAAATTGGTGAACCCACCCGCCGATGCTTTGGAAAAGGGTTTGGACGGATTTATCCGTCGAAAGCCTGATCAGGCCATTGGCGGGGTTGAGCCTGCCGACGCAAACATGCGCGTGGCCACTGGATTTTTGGAGAGCTCCAACGTCAATGCCGTGGAAGAGATGATTTCCAACCTGCAGTTGTCTCGCCAATACGAGATGCAAGTGAAGGTTATGTCCACTGCGAACGAGAATTCCGAGGCAACGGCACGGCTGTTGCAGAACCTCTGATAACGCTGAATTAAGCATCACCGGCCGGCATTAAGCGGCAAACAATGGCCGCCTCGGCAGCCGGCAAGGTAAGGAGTAGCAACATGCATCCAGCACTATGGGTCAGTAAAACCGGGTTAAGCGCACAGGACACCAACCTGTCGACCATTTCCAACAACCTGGCGAACGTGAACACCACCGGTTTCAAACGAGATCGTGCGGTGTTTCAGGATCTGTTGTATCAGATTAATCGCCAGCCCGGCGGTATGAGTACCGAGAACACCGAGCTTCCTTCCGGCCTGCAACTGGGTACCGGTGTGCGGGTGGTCGGTACGGCAAAACAGTTCAGTCAAGGTAATTTACAGATTACTGAACAGCCGCTGGATATGGCGGTTAACGGTCGCGGATTCTTTCAGATAGCTATGCCCGATGGGCAGGTAGCTTATACCCGAGATGGCCAGTTCCAATTGAATTCCGATGGCGATGTGGTGACCCCAGACGGTTACCCGCTGGAGCCAAACATCAACATACCGGAAGACACCACCAATGTGACCATCGGTCGCGATGGCACAGTTACTGCGGTTACGGACGATCAAGCGGCACCAGTCAACCTCGGCCAGATTACGTTGGTGAACTTTATAAACCCGCAGGGTTTACAGGCGATTGGCAACAACTTGTTCAAGGAAACTAATGCCAGTGGCGATCCTCAGGAAGGGGAGCCGGGGCTGGCGGGAATTGGCACCATTGAGCAGGGCACCGTTGAGTCTTCGAACGTGGAAGTGGTGGAAGAGTTAGTCAACATGATCACCACTCAGCGGGCTTACGAGATGAATTCCAAGGTGGTTTCCACCACAGACCAGATGCTTCAGTTCATTACCAACAATATCGGGTAAGTCATGAAACGCATACATCGAACCTGGACAGCCAAGCGCGCGGCCACACTGGCATTGGTGGGAGGCCTGATCATTCTGCAAGGCTGCACGGCCATGACCCGGCCCCGTGCAATGCCAGACGATCCGGCCTATGCGCCGGTGCGAGCCCAGGCGATGATGCAGCGTGATCCGGATTCCGGTTCTATCTATCAGGTTTCCCGAAACTACAATATTTATGGTGATACGAAAGCATTGAACGTTGGAGATGTGTTGACGGTCTTGTTGGAAGAGTCCACTCGCGCCAGCAAAAATGCCGAAACCACGATCACCAAAGATCAGGAGCTGGGCCTGCCGGAGCCAAATCTCTTCGGTAAGAACAACATTGGCCTGAATGCTTCAGCCAATCTTGAGCGGGATTTTCAAGGCGCCGCCGAGGCAGACCAAAGCAATAGCTTGGCCGGAAGCATCACCGTGACGGTAACGGAAGTGTTGCCGAACGGCGTGTTGCGCATTCGCGGTGAGAAGTGGCTCTCCCTGACTAATGGCGATGAGTATATCCGCCTGACCGGTATGGTGCGCCCGCAGGACATTGCACCGGACAACACGGTGGCATCCAATCGAATCGCCGATGCCCGGTTTGCGTATGGTGGCACCGGCGACTTTGACCAAGCTAATCAAATGGGCTGGCTGGCCCGCTTCTTTAACAGTGAGTGGTGGCCGCTATGATCCGCAAATTTTGTGTGCTCTTTACGATGCTGGCGGTGATGGCCTCGCCGGTTGCAGCGGATCGTCTGAAGGACCTAGCGAAAGTTAAAGGGGTTCGAAATAACCAACTGATTGGCTATGGCTTGGTGGTAGGGCTCAGCGGCACCGGCGATAAAGCGCCGTTTACCAATCAGACTTTCCGGAACATGATGAACCAGTTCGGCATCACGCTTCCTGATGGCGTTAATCCCAAGCTTGCAAACGTTGCGGCAGTCACGGTGAGCGCCACACTGCCGGCCTTCGCGAAACCCGGACAGGAGTTGGACATCACCGTGTCCTCAATCGGTAACGCGGATAGCTTACGTGGTGGCACCTTGTTGATGGCCCCGTTGAAAGGCGCTGATGGCCAGGTATATGCCATGGCTCAAGGCAGCTTGGTGGTGGGCGGCTTTGGCGCTCAGGGGCAAGATGGTTCGCGAATTACCGTGAACGTGCCGAGCGTGGGCCGCATTCCTAACGGTGCAACCATTGAGCGGGAAGTGACTTCGCCGTTCAATCGCGGCGATACCATTACCTTTAACCTGTTGCGCGCGGATTTCACCACGGCTCGTCGGGTGGTTGAAGCTATCAACAGCCGCTTAGGTCCGGACATGGCTTATGCCCACGATCCGACATCGATATCAGTTAGAGCACCTAGGGATCCGTCCCAGCGAGTGAGCTTTTTGTCGATTATCGAAAACATAGAAGTCGACCCAGCGGAAGAGTCTGCCAAAGTCGTGATTAACAGTCGTACCGGCACCATTGTGGTAGGTCAGAACGTGAAAGTGAGTCCGGCGGCTATCACCCACGGCAACTTGACGGTCACTATTCAGGAAAATCCTGAAGTGGTTCAGCCTAACCCGTTTGCGGGTGGCGACACTGAAGTGCAGGCCAACACTCAAATTGCGATCACCGAAGACCCCGCACGAATGTTCCAGTTTGGCCCGGCAACCACGCTGAATGAGATCGTTCAGGCGGTCAATCAGGTGGGGGCAGCACCCGGTGACGTGATGGCTGTACTGGAAGCTCTCAAACAGGCTGGCGCGTTGCGAGCCGAGCTGATTGTGATCTAGGGGTCGTCATGCAGGATCATCGCGTTCAACAAGCTCAGGTATACACGGACTTCAGTGGCCTTAATGCACTGAAAACCCAGGCCCGTAGTGATAAGAAAGCAGCGCTTGAAGAGGTGGCTAAGCAGTTTGAAAGCCTGTTCCTGTCGGAAATGCTGAAGTCCATGCGTAAAGCCGGTGAGGTGTTCGCCGAAGGCAATTACCTGAACAGTAATGAAAGCGAATTCTATCGGGATATGTTTGATAGCCAGATCAGTTTGAGCATGGCCAGCGGTTCCGGAACCGGTTTGGCGGAGGCGCTGGTTCGGCAGTTGGGGGAGAGCATTCCTGGCGTTGCATCGACCGGAGAAAAACTGGCGGGTCACAAGGCCGCCCTGGCGGATTATGACCGTACTTTGCCAGCTATTTCTCCTGCCTTGCCGGAACGCATGAAAGCGGTTGAAGAAGTGACGCAGGCTTTGCCCAGTGATGTTTTCGAATTGAGCCCTAATACTAACTTGCCTGCCACCTTTGAAAGCCCTGAACATTTTGTCAGCGAATTGATGCCCTTTGCGCAACGAATTGGCCGAGAGAGTGGCATTGATCCGCGTTTGATGGTGGCCCAAGCCGCACTGGAAACGGGCTGGGGCAAGCACATGATTGAAGGTGATGGTGACGAGCCGAGCTTCAACCTTTTTGGCATTAAGGCTGACAGCCGTTGGAATGGCGATGCCGTCACGATTACAACCACCGAGTTTCGTGACGGTGTTGCGATGAAGGAGCGTGCAGACTTTCGGGCTTATCCGGATTACGAGGGTAGCTTCCGTGACTATGTGGAGTTCCTTCAAAGCAATCCGCGTTACAAAGAAGTGCTTTCTTCAGCAGGCGAGCCTGAAGTTTTTGCAGAAAAACTGCAGCAAGCAGGGTACGCCACCGACCCGGAATACGGTTCCAAGATTCGCCGGATTATGAATCGTGATTCCCTGATGACGTTGTCCATGGGCAACGGCGGGACAAAGGAGTAACAGGTCATGGCAGGATTAATCGGGATAGGTTTGTCGGGTGTGCTCAGTCACCAGAGTGCCCTTAATACCACAGCCAATAACATCACCAACGCCAATACTCCGGGCTACAGTCGCCAAGAAGTCCAGTTTGCGACTCAAGAGGGCAATCGCACGGGGGCTGGCACCGTTGGCACTGGCGTGTCGATCGAGAACATTCGCCGTTTGGCAAACGAATACCTCACGCAGCAGTTGCGAGAAGACAGCACGTTGTTTGGGGAGCAAAACGCCCTTAATGCCGAGCTTACCCAGCTGGACAACCTGCTTGGCGGTGAAAGCACCGGTCTCAGCAATGCGCTGAACAACTTCTTTGCCTCCCTGCAAAATGCCGCGGAAGACCCAACGTCTTTGCCGCAGCGCCAGCTGGTGCTAAGCGAAGCCCAGCAAGTGGTGAACCGATTCCAGGCGCTGAACGAACAGTTCATCCAGCAGCGGGAGTCCGTGAAGACGCAAATGCAGCAGGGCGTAAAAGATGCCAACACGCTGATTAAAAATATTGCCGAACTGAACCTGGCGATTTCCGAATCACCAGGTATTGCTCAGGGCAAAATGCCGCTTGAGTTAATGGATAAACGAGACGAAAACCTTCGGGAGCTGTCGGCTCTGGTCGGTATCCGAGTAACCCATGCGGATGGCAGCCAGGTAAACGTGTCGCTGGCTAACGGGCAATCGCTGGTTACCGGGTCCGATGCAGCCCAATTGGGGACGAGAACCAGTGCGCAGGACCCAACTCAGCTGGAATTCACGCTTACCAGCGGTGGGCGACTGTTGCAGGTTGATGACCAGATTCAGGGTGGGACGTTAGGCGGCTTGCGCGGCTTCGAGCGAGAAGCTTTGCGCCCGGCGTTTGATGAGCTTGGGCGGTTGGCGATTGGGATTTCTTCCGCTATTAACCACCAGCATGAAATTGGTATGGATCTGGAAGGTGATTTGGGCGGCAACTTCTTCAGCGATATAAACAGCGTTGAGTTTCAGCGCAGCCGAGTGATTGCGAACGGCAACAACGCCGAGCCTCAAAACGCTCAGCTGGCCGTCGAGATAACTGACAGCAGTTTGTTGGCGGCGGGTACTTGGTCATTGAAGTTTAGTGGTGACGGTAAAAGCTATCAGTTGGTCGATGCCTCGACAGGCGAGGTGGCGCGCCAAGGGCGCTTGCCAGACCCGGTTCAGTCGGAAATCAGCATGCCGGGCTTCAACGTTCGAATTGAAGGCGGTGATTTCAATCCGGGAGATGAGTATCTGATTCAGCCCAGCCGAAACGCGGCAGCGAATATTGCTTTGAACGTTCGTCGCGAAGAGGATCTTGCGTTTGCTAGTCCGATTCGGGCGAGTGCGGCGGAGGAAAATCTCGGAACAGCAAGTATTTCTCAAGGTAAAATGCTTGATGTCCGCAACCCGAACACCAATGCGTTGTTGCCTGGATTTCAGACTCGCGGCGAGTTGGCTAACGGCCCGATAAACATTGAATTCGGAGCATACGATTCAACCAACGAAACGTATAGCTACACCATCACGGATCGCACCAACAACGTGCTGGAAACGGGAAGCTACGATCCGAAAAAGGTAAACACATTCTTCAGTGATAACCCTTCAGACGGCGCCCTCTACCAAGGCTATCAATTTGAAATGACTGGCGAGCCTGCAGAGGGCGATGAGTTTGTCATCGACTTCAATAAAAACGGCGTTTCCGATAATCGAAACGCCGAATTGCTGGCGGCTTTAGGCACAGCCAACACCTTGAACGGCGGTAGCCAGAACTTTGCCGAAGGTTACGCGGGGTTGGTGGAAGACGTGGGCGTCAAAACCCGCCAGAGCCAGCTTGACAAGGCCGCAGGGCAAACCCTGTTGGAGCAATCCAATAATCAACGGGAATCTGTTTCCGGAGTAAATCTGGATGAAGAGGCAGGTAAGCTGATTCAGTATCAGGCAGCTTACAACGCGTCGGCGCAAGTTATGTCGGTGGCGCAGGAGTTGTTTAACACGTTGCTGCAAAGCTTCCGGTAAGGTGGGGTAAGGTAAAATGGTGCGTATTTCATCACAGCAAATCTTCTCCGGTGGTATCAACCGGATGCAAGATATTAATAGCGATCTGGTTAAAACGCAGCAGCAGATCTCCACGGGTAAGAAGGTCAACCAGCCCTCAGACGACCCGGTAGCGGCCGCGCGTATTCTTAAACTCGATCAGAACCTGAGTCGCGTTGAAACCTATCAGCGTAACGCCGATTTGGCGGATAACCGGCTGAAACAGGAAGACAGTGCGCTGAGCAGTGCCATCGACATCATTCAGCGAGTAAGGGAGTTGACGGTACAAGCCGGTAATGGGTCACTGTCTGCTAATGATCGCAAGTCGATTTCGTCTGAACTCAAAGAGCGGCTTGGGCAATTGGCTGATGTGGCTAATACTCGAGACGCCTCGGGTGAGTATATCTTCAGCGGCTTTCAGGGGAGCGCGCCGGCTTTCGTTAAAGAAGATGGCGCCTGGACCTACAACGGGGATGAAGGGCAGCGTGTTCTGGAAATAGATGATGGTGTGACTGTACCGATCAGCGATCACGGAAAGGGGATTTTTGGCAATGTTCCCGCTGCAGTCTCGATGAAGGAGGCGACATCGGCCAACGGATTCGTTTCGGGTTTGTCGCTTACCAATGAAAGTGCACTTAAAGCTGCGTTTCAACCTTCGTTGCCGGATGACCTGACGGTAAGGGTAGGCGCTTCGGATGCTGTGTCAGTGGAGGATAAAGATGGCAACCCGATGGCAACTACACCTCCGAACCCTGTGGTTGGTGATCCATTTGAGGTGGCCGGAATACAGATGACGGTCAATGATGCTGCGTATGATCCAGTTGCAGGGACAGGCGATTCGTTCACAATCGGCATCAACGACAAACAGTCCATCTTCGGCACCATCGAAAATCTCATAACCGGTCTGGATAGCATCTCGAAGGATTCGCCAAAGGGCAACGCGGAATACGATGCCCTGATATCAGAATCCTTAGCCAATCTGGACAACGGCCAGGAATCCATACTTCAGAAACAAACTGAACTGGGGGGGCGCATGAATGCAGTGGAATCAACCAGTGCGTTTTTGGAAGATTCCGCCCTCTACACCAAAGAGATTCGGTCGCAGCTGCAAGATGTTGATTATGCCGAAGCAATCAGTAATCTGAGCTTCCAAAGCTTTGTGTTGCAGGCCGCTCAGCAATCGTTTGCACAGATCTCGCAGCTGTCATTATTTGATCGATTGTAATTGTTTGAGGCAGTGGGAAATTTTTTTACTTTGCGTGTTGCTTTCAGACTCAGTCTCAGTATAATTCCCACCACTTCTTGATGGCGGCGTGGTGAAATTGGTAGACACGACGGATTCAAAATCCGTTTCCTTAACGGGAGTGGCGGTTCGAGTCCGCCCGCCGCTACCACTTATTGGCCGTATCCTACGGCATCTCAAATAGCCGGCCCATGAACGTCTCCGATTTTCATTTTGACTTGCCGGACGAGTTGATCGCTCGTTATCCGCTCAAACAACGCAGTGCCTCTCGTTTGCTGACCCTTGATGGGGTTTCCGGTCACACGCAGCATCTCCAGTTTACGAATCTTCCGGAATTACTCGAGCCCGGTGACCTTCTCGTTTTTAACAACACCCGTGTTATTCCAGCGCGCCTGTTCGGTCAAAAAGAAACCGGCGGCCGTGTTGAAGTTCTTGTTGAAAGGCTGGTGGGTGAGCGGGAGATTCTTGCCCATGCACGAGCCTCCAAGGCTCTGAAAGAAGGGCAAAAGGTTATCCTTGAAGACGGCTCCTCGTTGACCATGATTGGTCGTGAAGACGCCTTGTTCCGGTTTGTGAATGAGGGTGATGAGCCGATTCTCGATTTGTTGGAGCGTATCGGCCACATGCCGCTTCCTCCTTATATGGAACGTGAAGACAACCTGTCTGATCGCGAGCGTTATCAGACCGTTTACGCCCAAGAAGCTGGAGCGGTAGCAGCCCCTACGGCCGGATTGCACTTTGATGACGCGCTGCTCGAAACGCTGAAGGCCAAAGGCGTCGAATTCGCCTATGTAACCTTGCACGTTGGTGCGGGCACTTTCCAGCCGGTACGTGTCGACAAGATCGAAGAGCACGTGATGCACAGTGAAGTCGCGCATGTGCCGGAAGAAACAGTTGAGGCGGTTCGCCAAACGCGGGCAAGGGGTGGGCGAGTCGTGGCAGTAGGCACCACATCCGTGCGTTCGCTGGAATCTGCCAGCCAGTCCGGGCAACTGAGTACTTTCCGGGGAGAGACGGATATATTCATTTTCCCGGGTTATCGGTTTAATACCATCGATGCCATGGTGACTAACTTTCACCTGCCGGAATCGACCTTGATCATGTTGGTCAGTGCGTTTGCCGGGTACGACAATATTATGAATGCCTATCGTGAAGCGGTAGATCAGGCGTATCGATTTTTCAGCTACGGAGATGCCATGTTCCTGACAGCCAGGGAACCAAGCCGTGGTAGGCTGGCGAGCTCGAGTCAAACCGATTCCGCCAGCTCTGATTTCAGTGGAGAAAATTTGTGAGTGAATCCTGTTTTATGTCTTTCGAGAAGTTGGGTGAAGACGGTAAAGCCCGTCGTGGACGCCTGACTTTCCCTCGCGGCACCGTAGAAACCCCGGCATTCATGCCAGTGGGTACATACGGCACTGTTAAAGGTATGTTGCCTCGTGACATCGAAGAGATTGGCGCAGAGATCATTCTTGGGAACACGTTCCACTTGATGCTGCGTCCCGGTACCGAAGTGGTAAAGGCGCATGGCGACCTGCATGATTTCACCCAGTGGCACGGCCCGATTCTCACGGATTCCGGTGGATTTCAGGTTTTTAGTCTGGGTGAAATGCGCAAGATCACTGAGCATGGTGTGACCTTCCGCTCGCCAGTCGATGGTGCCAAGGTCGAGCTCAATCCGGAAATTGCAATGCAGGTGCAGCGCGATTTGGGTTCAGACATCGTGATGATTTTCGATGAGTGTACCCCGTACCCGGCGACTGAAAAGCAGGCGAAGGACTCTATGGAGCTTTCGTTGCGCTGGGCAGCTCGTAGCAAGAAAGCCCATGAAGGCAATCCATCCGCATTGTTTGGTATTGTTCAGGGTGGTATGTACGAATCCCTGCGCGACCAGTCTCTCGAAGGTTTGGCGAACATTGGTTTCGATGGCTACGCCATTGGCGGCCTGTCTGTGGGTGAGCCAAAAGAGGATATGATACGGATTCTGGATCATCTGCCGCCAAAGATGCCGGAAGACAAGCCCCGGTATCTTATGGGGGTGGGGCGCCCGGAAGATATCGTGGAAGCGGTACGTCGTGGCGTTGATATGTTCGACTGCGTGATGCCAACTCGTAATGCTCGCAATGGGTATTTGTTTACGTCAGTCGGCATCGTAAAAATTCGAAACGCAAAGAACCGTCATGATGCTGGACCGTTGGATGAGCGCTGCGATTGTTATACCTGCAAAAACTTTTCGAAAAGCTATCTGCATCATTTGGATAAATGTGGGGAAATGCTTGGTTCCCAGTTAAACACCATCCACAATCTGCGTTTTTACCAGAACCTGATGAGCGGATTGCGTGGTGCCATTGAAGCAGGTACATTGTCCGACTTTGTAAGCGAATTCTACGCCTTACGCGGTGAAACTGTGCCGTCGTTGGGTGATGAGTGATCAACTTTGACTAAAAGAACAGTCTTTAAACGGAGAAACTGAATGAAATCAATCAAACTGCTAATCGCTGGCCTGCTGTCTCTTCTGCCGACCCTGGCCATGGCTCAAGGCGCTGAAGGTCAGTCCATGGGTGTTATGGGCCAGGTTATCTTTTTCGCAGGCTTCATTCTGATTTTCTACTTCTTGATCTGGCGTCCGCAGTCCAAGCGCGCGAAAGAGCACAAGAACCTGATGTCCAGCCTGAACAAGGGCGACGAAGTGGTAACGTCTGGTGGCATGGTTGGCCGTATCACCAAGGTTTTCGACGATTTCATCGTTCTGGAAGTTGCTGAAAACATCGAGATCAAGATTCAGAAAGTTGCTGTTGCCGGTGCTCTGCCGAAGGGCACGCTCAAGGATATCTGAGCCGATTTCAGGCCGGTGCAAAGCGCCGGCCGAATCATTTTGGCTGAAACACCAAGGCTGGCAGCTTAGCCGGCCCAAAGGGATCCCATGCTAAATAAGTATCCTCTCTGGAAAAATCTGGTGATCGTGTTTGCTCTGGTCGTTGGATTCATATACGCCTTACCGAACTTCTTCCCCGACGATTACGCCGTCCAGATCACTGGCTCACGAGGTAGCACTGAGGTCGATCAGCGCATCCTTGACCGTGCTTTAAGCGCACTCGAAAGTCAGGGTATCGAAGTGAAATCCAGTACTGTTGAAGAGCGCGATGCTCTGATACGCCTGAACAGTTCTGATGCTCAGTTGCGTGCGCGCCCAGCGGTGCAAGCAGCACTGGGAAATGATTACCTGGTCGCGCTGAACATGGCACCATCAACACCGGGTTGGTTGCGTAGTTTGGGGGCTGGTCCCATGAAGTTGGGTCTTGATCTTCGGGGCGGTGTTCACTTCCTGTTGGAAGTCGATATGGACACTGCAGTGACCCAGCGACTGGAAGCGCTGTCAGGGCAGATCAAACAGGATATGCGTGAGGAGAGGATTCGCTACCGTGGTGGTGATATTCGAAACAGTCGTGACATTGTTCTGAGCTTCCGGGATTCGGACACGCGCGCAGAAGCCTTTTCGCTGGTTCGTGATCAGTACAATGAGTTTTTGTTAGACGAAAGCTCCGAAGGCGGGGAGTTTCTTCTGACGTTGACTTTGTCGGATGCGGAAATACAGGGCATTAAAGAGTACGCTCTGGAGCAGAACCTTACCACCATCCGGAACCGGGTGAACGAACTAGGTGTGGCTGAGCCTTTGGTGCAGCGCCAAGGTTCGGATCGCATTATTGTTGAATTGCCCGGCGTTCAGGATACTGCACAAGCTAAGCGGGTTCTGGGCGCTACGGCAAACCTTGAATTCCGTATGGAGGCTCGCCAAGACGCGTCGTCATCGGAAACCGAACAGTTCAGCTTCCGTGATACTCCTCAGCGCACCGCGCGGTTGCAGCGTGATGTGATTGCCACGGGTAATAATGTGGCAAACGCACAGCAGGCGTTTGACGAAAATGGTCAACCTCAGGTCAATATCACCATGGACTCCGTGGGTGGTGATTTGATGAATCGGGCGACTCGCAACAATATCGGTCGTCGTATGGCTGTTTTGTTTATTGAGTTCCGTACTGAAACCGAAAGCCGAGAAGTTGACGGAGAGCTGAAGCAGGTTGAAAAGCGCGTCGTCGAAAAAGGTCTGATCAGTCTCGCAACGGTGCAGTCAGCGCTTGGTAGCAGTTTCCGCATTACCGGTTTGGATTCGATTCCCGAAGCGGCTGAGTTATCGTTGCTGTTGCGAGCAGGTGCGTTAGCTGCGCCGATGTACTTTGTGCAAGAGCGCACTATCGGGCCAAGCCTCGGACAGAAGAACATCGATGCCGGTGTAATGTCTGTTGTGCTGGGTTTTGGCTTGGTGCTTCTTTATATGCTGGTGTACTACCGTGGCTTTGGCGTAATCGCCAATATTTCTTTGACCTTAAACTTGATGTTGCTTGTGGCGTGCATGTCGATACTGTCCGCTACCCTAACCTTGCCGGGTATCGCCGGTATTGTTCTGACGGTGGGTATGGCCGTTGATGCCAACGTGCTTATCTTTGAGCGGATCAAAGAGGAGTTGAGGGCGGGGGTGCCGCCTCAATTGGCTATTAACGCGGGTTACGGGCGTGCCTTTGTATCGATTTTTGATGCCAACATCACGACTCTGCTGGTTGCAGTGATCCTCTTTGCGATGGGTTCCGGTCCGGTGAAGGGGTTTGCGGTCACTCTGTGTATCGGCATACTTACCTCTATGTTCAGTGGTTTGATGGTAAGCCGAGGTATCGTCAATCTGGTATACGGCGGCCGAAGGGTCGAGAAGCTATCGATCGGGGGTAAGCTCGCCAATGTCTGATATGAAGAAACAACCGTTTGATTTTATGGGGCTTCGAAAGGCCGCTTCAGTGTTTTCGCTGGTGTTGGTTATCGGTTCCATCGTGTTGCTTGGGGTTCGCGGCCTGAATTGGGGTATGGACTTTACGGGCGGAACCTCTGTTGAGTATGAATATGCTGAGGCGCCAAGCTTGGACACTATTCGGAATCAGCTTGCTGAAGCCGGATATGAGCAGTTCTCGGTTCAGAACTTTGGTGCAGATACCACCGTTTTGATCCGGATGGCGGAAGCCGGCAATGATGAGTTGGCTGCTGAAGTCACGACTGCGCTTTCGGCCTCTGGCGATAATCTTGAACTGATCAGTTCTGAGTTCGTCGGCTCCCAGGTTGGGGAAGAGCTGAAAGAAGATAGTGGTCTTGGGCTTCTGATCGCCCTGGCGGTTGTGCTGATCTATGTTGGCATGCGCTTTCAGTTTAAGTTCGGTATCGCATCGGTTATTCCATTGGCGCACGATGTGCTGATCGTTCTGGGTATGTTCGCCCTGTTCCAGTGGACCTTCGACCTTACCGTTCTCGCGGCTATTTTGGCGGTTATCGGTTACTCGCTAAACGACACGATTGTTGTTGCGGACCGTATTCGTGAGAACTTCCGCAAGTTGCGAGTGGGGGAGTCTTGGGATGTGATCAACCAGTCTATCCATGAGACGATCTCCCGTACGATCAATACATCTGGCACAACGTTGGTTGTTCTCATCGCGCTGTATTTCTTGGGCGGTGAAGCGATTAACAACTTTGCGCTGGCATTGATCATTGGTGTAGTTGTCGGTACCTACTCATCCATCTACGTGTCTGCAAACATGTTGATGGTGATGGGTGTAAGCCGTGAAGATCTCGTTGTGCCTGCGAAAGAGGGTGGCGGAGATGAAGCGGAAGAAGAGCAGCCGCCTGAGTGGTTGAACCGCATGTGATGTGGCCTGCGCCGACGTCTGACGTCGGAACATAAAAAAACCGCCAATCAGAAATGATGGCGGTTTTTTTATGTTCGGGAGAAAAATTAGCGAGGTAGTCGTCCGCGGAACGGGTTCAACACTTTGAGAATTTCCCGGAACAGTTTTGGGTTGGCTACAATCAGCTGACGCGCTGAGCCGGCCGAAGGATTGCCGGAGAAATCGCCGGTCAAAGCGCCGGATTCCATGGCCAAGGTTACGCCCAAGTCGAGGTCGGCAGCGGATGGCCGGAAAATAATCGCGGCATCCAGTAGGCCAGCTGAGACGCGGGCGATATCGAGCACGACACAGCCTGAAGTGCGGAATATCGCTGTATCGCGAGCCAGGGTTGCGGCCATTTCACCCCAGATCATTGGGTCATCGCCTTGCCGGCTTTGATCCAGAAGATTGGTGGCCAGCGCAGACTTGGCAGGCATCTTGATGTCTGAAGCGCGAACCCGACGGCTATTCAGTGCTGCGCCGTGACCACGGCTTGCTGAATATTCTTCGCCGGTAACCGGGTTAACAACCAGAAGATTTTCGGTGCGGTTATTCTTCTTCTGCGACAGGGCTAGAGCGAACTCGGGTATGCCGCGAACAAAGTTATCCCGGCCGAGAATTGGAAATATGTGCCAGCTTCTTTCGCTGCCGTTGGCATCAGCTTCACCCATTGGTGCAATGGTGTGATCTTTATACGCTTTCGCCAACTGTTCGGTGAAGTTGTCGTAGATAGATTGCTCTACCCGTTCCAGCTGCAGGTAACGGTCGGCTTCGTCTTTGCCGTTGGGTTCCTGACGCTCGAAATGGGCCTTGAGATAGTCAGACCCCTGGCGGGCAACGCGCAGGGCCATTTTAATTGCTGGTTGCATCTGAGAGTTCATTATCCGAATGTGTGAAGGGTCGCCATCATAGCAAAAACTCAAGGTGCTTGTATGCTTTTTGCCTCAGCAAATGCACGCATGCCCTAGGGTTTCGGGATATTCTGAGAACCGTTCTTTTCGGGTTTCTGGTATGATTCGCCTCTTTTTTAAAAATATTGATGAGTAACAGGCCCAGATACCATGCATGAACCCGCGCTGTCGCCGGAAAGTAATGATTCTTTCAATGACCAAATCCGCATTGTCCTGGTAGAAACCTCCCACTCCGGAAACATCGGGGCCGTAGCGCGAGCTATGAAAAATATGGGGCTTGGTAACCTGTGGCTGGTGAGCCCGGCATCGTTTCCGGACGAAACTTCCTATGCTCGATCAGCGGGTGCAAGCGATGTGCTTGATCGAGCGCAAGTGGTTTCGTCGCTGGATGAAGCGGTTGCAGATTGCGTGATGGTGATGGGAACAAGTGCGCGAGGTCGCAAGGTGCCTTGGCCGGTGATTCCGCCGCCTGATGCAGCCGCAACTGCGGTTCAGCAGTCGGAAAGTGGCAAAGTAGCTCTGGTTTTTGGACGCGAAAATCATGGCTTGTCTAACGAAGAGCTGCAGCGTTGCCATTACCACATACATATTCCTTCCAACCCTGACTACAGCTCTTTGAATCTGGCGATGGCAGTTCAGGTTATTAGCTATGAGCTGAGAATGTTTTACCTGAAAAGCCTTGAAGAGGGTGAGTCTCGCCCTTACCTTCAGCCCATGGTTGCTCCAGGCGATGAAGGTTGGGATTCGCCCCCCGCGACGGCCGGGGAAGTAGAAGGCTTTTTCGGGCATTTCGAGCAAACGCTCGTGGACGTAAATTTCCATCGCCGTGATAATCCGCGCCATCTGATTGCGCGCATGCGTCGGCTTTTCCAGCGAGCTCGCATGGATCAAATGGAAGTGAATATTCTTCGTGGTGTTCTTTCCTCGATACAGAAAGCGGCAGGCATCCATGGCAGCAAAGGGCAGAGCGCGGGTAATGTCGAAGACTCCCAAAACAAAGGCCAGGAGTAGAGTTATGCTTGAACGTTTGAGGGAAGATGTAAATAGTGTTTTTCATCGCGACCCTGCGGCACGCAATACGTTTGAAGTGCTAACCAACTATCCGGGGCTGCACGCGCTGTTGTTGCATCGCTTGGCACATTGGATCTGGGGTTTGGGGCTGAAGTGGTTGGCGCGCACGATTTCGACTCTGGCCCGTTGGTTTACGGGCATTGAAATTCACCCGGGAGCAACCATCGGTCGTCGCTTCTTTATCGACCACGGTATGGGGGTTGTGATCGGTGAGACTACGATTATTGGTGATGATGTCACGCTTTATCAAGGCGTTACGCTCGGTGGCACCAGCTGGAATAAGGGCAAGCGGCATCCTACCATCGGTGATGGGGTAGTGGTTGGCGCGGGTGCGAAGATTCTTGGGCCGTTCGAGGTGGGTGCTGGCGCTAAGGTCGGCTCTAATTCGGTAGTAACCAAGGCGGTTCCTGCTGGTGCAACGGTTGTGGGTATTCCCGGGCGGGTTATTGTTAAGCGTAAGGCGGAGGACGATGAGAATCCTCGTCGTAAAGTGATGGAAGAACGCATGGGCTTTGACGCTTACGGTGTGACCGAAGAAATGCCAGATCCAGTTGCCCGTTCCGTTCGGGCTTTGCTTGACCATATGCACGCCGTAGATGAGCGGTTAGAGGTTATGTGCAAGGCGCTTCGCAAAGTAAACAGTGATTACCAGAACGGGGATTTGCCGCAATTGGATGAAGAGGATTTTGATTGTGTGCGCGATGAGCCGGAGAGTGACAGTAAAGCCTGAATACTTGACTGTTTTAGTAGGTCAATTCATACTCGGCGATGGAATCCAATATTCAAACCCATCGTCGGGGCTGAGAATATGAAGCTCACCACTAAAGGCCGCTATGCCGTAACAGCAATGCTGGATCTGGCACTGCATAGCAGTGAAAGGCCGGTGAGTCTGGCTGATATCTCATCGCGCCAGGAAATTTCCTTATCCTACCTGGAACAGCTTTTTTCCCGCTTGCGTCGGCACCATCTCGTAGTAAGCATCCGCGGGCCCGGTGGAGGGTATCGGTTGAGCCGGCACGCGGATGAGGTGTTTATTGCCGAAGTGGTGGATGCGGTTAGCGAATCGCTGGATACCACACGATGTGGCAATAAAGGTGACTGTCAAAACGGTGAAAAATGCCTGACACACCATCTATGGTCCGATTTGAGTGATCAGATTCACCAATTTCTGAGTGATATCAGTCTTGGTGACTTGATGCGCAAGCGTGAAATTCAATTGGTTGCTGACCGGCAAAACCGTAAACAGTCAGAAGCCGATGCGGATACGATCAACACCCGCCAACTGACAGACCAGGCTTCGGCCTGACAACAGCGTACTCCCGTTAAATTATGAAAAAGCCTGTATATCTCGACTATGCGGCGACGACGCCGGTTGACCCCGTTGTTGCTGAGTTAATGGCGAAGCATCTCACGCTTGATGGTGTTTTTGGAAACCCTGCCAGTCGAACCCATGGTTTCGGGTGGCAGGCCGAGGCGGCTGTCGAAAATGCTCGCCGTCAAGTGGCGGGCCTGATTCACGCCGACCCCAGAGAAATCGTCTGGACGTCAGGCGCGACTGAGTCCGACAACCTGGCGATCAAAGGGTCGGTGGAGATTCGTGATAATCCGCATGTTGTGACCTCGATCATCGAACACAAAGCAGTGGTTGATACCTGCAAGTGGTTGGAGCAACAGGGTGTTGAAGTTACCTGGCTGACACCTCAGGCTGACGGCCGCATTGCCCCCGAAATGGTTGAACAAGCGTTAAAAGAGAACACTGTTCTCGTAAGTCTGATGCTGGTGAATAACGAACTGGGCTGCATCACTGACATTGCCGCTATCGGCAGTCTGTTGAGGGCGCGGGGAATCCGTTTTCATGTCGATGCCGCTCAGGCAGCTGGAAAGATGCTTGTTGATGTGAGCCAATTAAATGTCGATTTGCTGTCGCTTTCAGCTCATAAGGTCTACGGGCCGAAAGGCGTAGGCGCTTTGTATGTTCGCCGTTCCCCGGACGTTCGTGTCGAGGCGCAGATGCATGGCGGCGGCCACGAGCGGAATATGCGCTCAGGCACCCTTGCGACCCATCAAATCGTGGGCATGGGCAAGGCATTTGAGATGGCAGGGCAGAGGCTTGAAGAAGAAATGGCGGATCTGGAAAGCCTCCGCCAGAGCTTCTTGTCAGGTCTTGAGTCTTTGCAAGGCGTACACTTTAACGGAAGTTCAGAGCACCGGGTGCCGGGTATTGTGAATCTGTCGTTCGAGGGTGTTGAGGCGGAATCGCTCATGCTTGGATTGCGGAATATGGCGGTGTCTTCCGGTTCCGCGTGCGCATCAGCCTCAGTTGATCCGTCTTTTGTTTTGCGCGGTGTTGGTCTGAGTGACGAACTTGCGCATCGGGCATTGAGATTTTCGTTGGGTCGTTACACAACGAGCGATGAAATCAAATGCGCGAGCAAACAAATTGTTGATGTGGTTACCCGACTTCGCACGGTGCGGTAGGCAGTGGCCCATTGACTGCGTATAATCTACGCCCTGATTTTTACCCCTAACCAGACTGGAGAAATAACATGGCAAACGAGCGCACGCTCTCTATCATCAAGCCCGACGCGGTAGCCAAGAATGTAATTGGCGAAATCTACAGCCGTTTCGAGAAAGCGGGTCTTAACATCGTTGCAGCTAAAATGATGCACCTGACTCAGGAGCAAGCTGAAGGTTTCTACGCTGAGCACAAAGAGCGTCCTTTCTTCAACGATCTGGTTGCATTCATGACTTCTGGCCCTGTTGTTGTTCAGGCTCTGGAAGGCGAAGGCGCTATCTTGAAGAACCGCGAACTGATGGGTGCTACCAACCCGAAAGAAGCTGAAGCCGGCACTATCCGTGCAGACTTTGCTTCTTCTATCGATGCCAACGCCGTTCACGGTTCCGACTCAGCAGCTTCTGCTGAGCGCGAAGTGGCATATTTTTTCAACGACAACGAAATTTGCCCGCGCGGCTAAAGTTGTCTGTTCAGGGGTGACAAATTTCGCCCCTGAATTGATTATTTGATCGAGGTTATGCCATGACTGCCCCTGCTGAAAAAACCAATCTTCTCGGACTGCCAAAAGCGAAGCTGGAGGCCTTTTTCGAGACGCTGGGCGAAAAGAAGTTTCGTGCGCAGCAGATCTTGCAGTGGATTCATCAACGTGGCGTTGATGACTTCGATCAAATGACCAATATGAGCGTAGCGCTTCGTGAGAAGCTCAAGGAAATCGCTGAAATACGCGGACCGGAGGTGGTTTACGATGAAACCTCGAAAGACGGTACGCGTAAGTGGGTCATGCGGATGGACAACGGTAACAACGTTGAGACCGTGTTGATTCCAGATGGAGAGCGAGGCACCTTGTGCGTGTCGTCTCAGATTGGCTGTAGCCTTGATTGTACTTTCTGTTCAACGGGTAAGCGGGGTTTTAACCGTAACCTTACTGCCGCAGAAATCATTGGCCAGGTGTGGGTGGCCCGAAAGGCATTCATGCCGTATGAGCCCAGTAGTCGGCCGATTACCAACGTTGTCATGATGGGGATGGGCGAGCCTTTGCTCAATTTCGACAACGTTGTCGATGCCATGAACTTGATGATGGAAGATCTCGCTTACGGGATTTCCAAGCGTCGTGTCACCTTGAGTACGTCCGGTGTGGTCCCGGCATTGGATCGCTTGGGTGAGGTTACCGATGTTTCACTGGCCATCTCGCTTCACGCGCCCAATGATGAGTTGCGTAACCAATTGGTGCCGCTCAATAAAAAGTATCCTATTTCGGAATTGTTGGCCGCTACACGCCGTTACCTCGCAAGATTGCCGGACAAGCGTAAGGCGACCATCGAGTATACGGTGATTCAAGGCGTTAACGATAAGCTCGAACATGCCAAAGAGCTAGCAGTGGTGTTGAAAGGGTTGCCATGCAAAATCAACCTGATACCGTTTAATCCGTTCCCGGAAAGTGATTTTGAGCGCCCAAGCATGAATGCAACGCGGCGTTTCCAGAATGCGCTGACCGAAGCCGGTTACGTGACGACGGTTCGTACGCCGCGTGGGGACGATATCGATGCAGCGTGCGGCCAGTTAGTTGGTCGGGTTGAAGATCGGACGAAACGTAGTCAGCGCTATATTGCCGTGCAACAAGTGAACCCCTGATCTGGAGGGTGTTCACTTACAACAAAAGGTGTTTGTAGATGGTTAAGAACACAGCCGTAAAACTGGCCACTCTCTCCTTATTGGTTTTTGGCTTGCTGGTTTCAGGTTGTGTAACCACTACAGATAGCCGGTTTAATCGTGAAGCGGACCGCGAAAAAGCGCTCGAGAACTACGTAAAACTGGCGTCGAGATACATTGCTCAAGGTAATCTAGGGCGCGCTCGCCACCATCTTGATCGCGCACTGGAAATTGAAGACGATTATGCACCCGCATTAGCGGCTATGGGCTTGGTCTATAACGCTGAAGGCGATGAGAGACTCTCCGAACAGAGCTTCAAAAAGGCTGTTTCTGCAGACAGTGATTATACTCGCGGCAGAGTGTACTACGGCGCCTTCCTCTACAGTCAGGACGATTACGCCAAAGCCTTGGCGCAGTTTGCAAAAGCATCTGAAGATACCGCCTACAAAGACCGTAGCGGGGTTTTTTATAATTTAGGTCTAACCCATGAAAAACTGGGTAATTTAGAAAAGGCTGAGCAAGCCTACCGTAGGGCGGTTGAGTTGAGCCGCGGCGAAGCACGTACCTTGTTGTCGCTGGCTCGGGTGTTGGTTGAACAGGGCGATTATTCGGCCGCTTCTCGTTATTACTCTCGTCTTCAGGTCATGATTCAGAAGACTTCCAGATTGGTGCATTCTGCCGAAAGTTTGTATACAGGTATTCGTATTGCGCGACATTTTCAGGATCGTGATCAAGAGGCCAGTTTGGCGCTTTTGCTGAAAAATGAGTTCGCCGAGTCTGAGGAATACCAACAATATAAGGTGCTGGTTTCGAATGGTCAGTGAAAAACCGGAAAATTACACCCCTGCTGAGCCTGTTGGCCAACAGTTAAAGCGTGCACGGGAAGCGAAAAGCTTGTCCGTTTCAGCGGTTGCCGAGCAACAACACTTGCGTCCTTCGGTTGTTCAGGCCATCGAAGCCGGCGATTACGAAAAAATTGATACCGAACTGTTCCTGAAAGGTTATGTCAGAGCCTACGCCCGGCAGGTTGGTTTGAATGCTGACTCGGTGATCCGCGACCTTGATGTGGAGTTGGCTCCGGCTCGTAAAAGGCGCGAAGAGGCCTTGCAAGCCAACCCCTTGGTTGACATTGAACGCCGTAAAAAACGGAAACAGCGAATCGCCAAAACCATTCTGTGGCTTTTGTTGATTGGTGTGGTTGCGTCTATCGCCTTATATTTCGTAGCGCAAAAACAAACAGCTAATGATGATAGAAACGCGCCGGTTCCGGAAACCGTGACAGAAAGCCGGGGTGATGTAGCCGAAGAGTTGCCAGATCCGGGCATTGATTCACCGTCCAGTGCTCCTTTAGTGGAGCCTGCTGTCACTGATACTTCTGAAGGTGAAGAGCCGCTGAGAGAAGCCGATGCTCCACTCGCCATGCCACAAAGTAATTTAGATGAATCGGAAGTTCCGGCAGTTGCCACAGAATCCATTGATAGACCGGTAGCTTCGGATGCGCCACTTCAGACACCCGACGCGAATGAGTCGAGTGCGGAGTCGGCTATTGGTCGTTTGGAAATGACATTTAGTGGCGACTGCTGGTTAAAAGTTACCGATGCCACCGGCCAACGCCTGGCTAGTGGTTTACGCCGACAGGGTGATAAATTAGATGTACGTGGCACGCCACCGTTGAGTGTGGTTGTTGGCGCGATGAGTGCAGTGGAAGTTATCCGGTTTCAAGATGAAACGGTCGATATGGGTGACTTTCGCGTCGTGAACAATCGCTCAGAGTTCACACTCGAACCCTGAATTAAACGTCCGGATATAGTGCTGGTTCCTGTCAATGAAACAAGATTCCCCAATCAAAAGACGTAAATCTCGGCAGATCATGGTTGGTGATGTGCCCGTCGGTGGTGACGCACCCATCGCGGTTCAGAGCATGACCAACACGAATACCTGTGATGTGGCTGCCACGGTAGGTCAAATTAACGCCATTCAGGAAGCCGGGGCGGATATTGTGCGAGTTTCTGTGCCGTCGATGGAGGCTGCAGAAGCATTCGGTCAGATCCGTAAGCAGGTATCGGTGCCGTTGGTTGCCGATATCCATTTTGATCATAAAATTGCGCTTCGGGTTGCAGAGCTTGGCGTTGACTGTCTGCGGATCAACCCGGGCAATATTGGTCGAGACGATCGCGTGAGTGCCGTGATTAATGCGGCTAAAGATCGAAATATCCCCATTCGTATTGGCGTCAATGCCGGTTCTCTTGAAAAGGCATTGCAGCGCAAATACGGTGAACCAACGCCTGAGGCGTTGGTTGAATCGGCTATGCGCCACATCGATATTCTGGACCGGCATGACTTTCAAAACTTCAAGGTCAGCTTGAAGGCTTCTGAAGTTTTCATGACCGTCGCTGCGTACCGCTTGATCGCTCAACAAATTGAACAGCCTTTGCACCTAGGCATCACTGAAGCCGGCGGGTTCCGCTCGGGTACCGTGAAGTCTTCTATCGGGCTCGGTATGTTGTTGATGGACGGCATTGGCGACACCATCCGCGTATCGCTGGCTGCTGATCCGGTTCAAGAGATTAAGGTCGGCTTCGATATACTGAAAAGTCTTCGTTTGCGTAGCCGCGGTATTAACTTTATTGCCTGCCCAAGCTGCTCAAGACAGAACTTCGATGTGATTCAGACCATGAATGATTTGGAAGCGCGGCTGGAAGACGTAAACCGTTCCTTGGACGTTGCGATCATTGGCTGCATTGTTAATGGTCCGGGTGAGGCTCGCGAGGCGGATATTGGTCTGACCGGCGGTTCGCCTAAGAATCTATTTTATCTTCACGGAAAGCCAAACCAGAAGTTGGTCAATGAAACGCTGACGGATGACTTGGAGCGGTTGATTCGAGAAGAGGTTGCTCGTCGCGAAGAGCAGGATTCGCTGTTAATTGCGAAGTCTGAAGACTGATCTCCAAACACTTATTTAAGAAGCAATCAGGGTTTTACTTTGGCTAAAATTCAGGCAATCCGGGGGATGAATGACATTCTTCCGGACCAGACACCTGTCTGGCAGTATGTTGAATCAACGGTTCGCAAAGTGCTTTCACAATACGGCTATCAGGAAATTCGTATGCCGATTGTGGAGCAAACCGATCTTTTTAAACGTTCCATCGGCGAAGTCACCGACATTGTCGAAAAAGAAATGTACACCTTCGAAGATCGCAACGGTGACAGTCTGACATTGCGCCCTGAAGGTACAGCAGGTTGTGTGCGCGCAGCTGAAGAGCATGGTTTGCTGTTCAATCAGACCCGTCGCTTGTGGTACACCGGCCCCATGTTTCGTCATGAGCGACCCCAGAAAGGGCGTTACCGGCAGTTTCATCAGATCGGTGTAGAGTGCTTCGGCATGGCAGGCCCGGATATCGACGCTGAACTTCTGATGCTGACCGCTCGCCTGTGGGATGCGTTTGGGTTGTCGGCCCACGCTCAGTTGGAAATTAACTCCATTGGTACCAGCGAAGCCCGGAAAGTCTACCGGGAGGCCCTGGTCAGTTATCTTGAGCAGTATCGTGATCAACTGGATGAAGACAGCAAGCGCCGTCTAACCACCAATCCGCTTCGGATTTTGGATAGCAAAGATCCAAACACGCGCAAACTGCTTGAGAATGCCCCAAGTCTGAGCGACTACCTTGACGAAGAGTCCGTGGCGCACTTTGATCAGCTTAAATCTTTGCTGGATGCGGCAGGTATCGCCTACACCGTCAATCCGGCACTGGTTCGTGGTCTCGATTACTACGGCAAGACAGTCTTTGAGTGGGTTACCGAAAGCCTGGGCGCGCAAGGAACGATCTGTGCCGGCGGCCGTTACGATGGGCTGGTTCAACAGCTCGGCGGCAAACCAACCGTGGCCGTTGGTTTTGCGATGGGTTTGGAGCGTCTGATTTTGCTTTTGGAAACTCTGAATCTGGTTCCGGACGAGGTCAATAATCAAGCCGATGTTTATGTAACGGCCATGGGGGAGCAAAGTATTGCTTGTGCCATGGCCATTGCAAATACGCTGAGAAATGAGTTGCCCGGTAAAGTGGTGATTTCTCATTGCGGCGGCGGCAGTTTCAAAAGTCAGATGAAGAAAGCTGATCGTAGCGGCGCCCGCTATGCAGTTATTCTTGGCGAAAACGAAGTAACTAATGGCACCGCGGGCTTAAAGCCCCTGAGGGATGACGAGCCTCAGCAGGAAGTCTCGCAGTCAGAATTGGCGAATATTCTGGCGCCTTTGGTATAAAAGAAACGACCGATTAACGGGCAACAACTAATAATCAACAGGAGTTTTCATGGCTGAGTTACGCACCGAGGAAGAACAGGTCCAGGCAATGAAGGACTGGTGGAAAAAGAACGGTAGCTCATTGCTCATCGGTATCGGCGCAGCCTTAGCAATCGTGTTCGGGTGGCAGGCTTGGCAAAATCATCAGGCCCAAGAACGTGCAGAAGCCGCAAATCAGTTTACAACGCTACTGACAGCCTTCTCCACGGGTGACGAAGATAGCAAGAATACCGTTGAATTTGTGGCTGATTCTTTGCGTGAAGAGCACGGGAGTAGTGCGTACGCTATCTATGGAAACCTAGTATTAGCTCGTCAGCAAATGATGGTAGAGAACGACCCTGAAGCCGCTGTTGCATCGCTGGAGTGGGCCTTGGAAAAGGCTGGAGATTATAAAGCGTTGTCGCTGGTTATTCGTAACCGCTTAGCTCAGGCCCAGTTCGCCGCCGGTGAGCATGACGCAGCATTAGCGACACTGAACGGTGCAAGCGATTCTGAAACTTTTGCTGCAGTTTTCTCCGAATTGAGGGGCGATATCTTGCTTGCGAAAGGCGACACTAAAGCTGCCCGCGAAGCGTATCTGGCGGCCCGTGAGCAAGGCCAGGCACGTGGTGGGGACCTGTTGGAGCTAAAATTGTCTGACCTTGGTGTCGGGGAGGGCGCTTGATGCCTTTTGGGCGTAACAAACCGTTCGCGTTGATTGCCGTAAGCGCGGCTCTGGCTGTCTTGCTGGCTGGGTGTAGCACAACGGATACGTTTGAACAGCCCGCTCCAGTGCCAGAGATTGAAACCTCTGTCGAGTTTGAGCGTGTTTGGAGTATGTCTGTCGGTGACGGGCATGATGGAGAGTTTCTGCAGTTGGCCCCGCTATACGCCGGCGACGTTATTTATGCAGCCTCTGCCGATGGCGAAGTGGTTAGCGTAGCCGCGGAAGACGGAAAAGTGGTCTGGGAAAAAGAGCTCGACGAACGCATTTTCGCAGGCCCTGGTGCCGACGGTCGTCAGCTCTATCTGGTAACGCGCGACGCTGAGTTGGTGGCCCTGTCCAGTGAAGATGGCAGTGAAAACTGGCGAGTCGATTTGCCGACGGAGGTGCTGGCATCACCGCAATCGAACGGATCTCTCGTGGTGGTGCAAACCACGGATGGTCGAGTCATCAGCTTCGATACCGACAAAGGGGAACAGATCTGGCAGTACGAAGCACAAGTGCCTGTGCTCACCATGCGCACAGCTGCGGCACCACTGGTTGGTGCAGACATTGTAATCGCTTCTTTCGCCAATGGCCGGGTGATTGCTCTCACGGCTGAGAATGGTCAACCCGTGTGGCAATACCAAGTGGGCCAGGCTCAAGGGCGCACGGAGCTCGAGCGACTGGTAGATATTGGCGGTCAGCCCCTGGTCTTGGATTCCGCAATTATGGTGGTGGGTTATCAGGGCAAACTTGCTTTGATAGAGATTCGCTCAGGGCAGGAGATCTGGAGCCGTTCTGCGTCCAGTTACTACTCGCCAGCCATCGGCAACGGCAATATTTTCCTCGCAGCGGCCAACGGCAACGTTGTTGCGTTACGGGGCAACGACCGTCGTGAGTTGTGGGTCCAAAGTGATTTGGCCTGGCGCCAAGTGACGCGTCCAGCGGTAACCGGCGAGTACATGGTGGTTGGAGACTATGAAGGCTATCTGCATATTTTGGAGATGAGCGATGGTCGCTTGGTCGGCCAAACGGAATATGACAGTGACGGTATCCGCGTACCTGTCGAGGTTCTGAGTAATGGTAACCTGTTGGTTTATGGTAACGGTGGAAAAATGTCGGTTCTCAAGCTTGAGCAGGACGACTGAAACCCCGCTGAAATTACCCGGCTCAGGCCGGGTTTTTGTTTCTTTGTATAGCAGATAATTATGACCCCAGTAATTGCCCTTGTAGGACGCCCGAACGTTGGCAAGTCCACGTTGTTTAACCAAATGACCCGTTCACGAGACGCGTTGGTCGCGGATTTTCCAGGATTAACCCGCGATCGCAAGTACGGCGAAGGTTTCTACGAGGATCGAAAGTTTATTGTTATCGATACGGGTGGGCTGACAGGCCAAGAGGCCGGTTTGGACTCTGAGATGGCTCAGCAGTCGTTACAGGCCGTAGATGAAGCAGACATCGTACTGTTTCTCGTCGATGGTCGTGCGGGTTTGACCGCCGGCGACGAAGTCATTGCCGACCACCTCCGCCGATCGGACAAGCAAGCCCATCTGGTTGTGAATAAAACCGATGGTCAGGACCCCGACGTGGCAGCGGCTGACTTTTATAAGTTGGGTTTTCAATCGGTGTTCATGATTGCAGCCGCTCACAACAGAGGCGTCCGGTCATTACTTGAACACCTGCTTCCGGAACCTGAAGAGTCTGCGGAGCAAGACCGAGCAGATCGATACCCCGGCATTCGTATTGGTGTGGTGGGGCGTCCAAACGTGGGTAAATCCACGTTGGTTAACCGCATGCTCGGCGAAGAGCGAGTGGTGGTTTATGACATGCCTGGAACAACACGAGACAGTATATACATCCCTTACGAACGGCACGGTCACGAATACACCCTGATTGATACCGCGGGTGTACGCCGCCGTAAGAATGTAAAGGAAGTGGTCGAGAAATTTTCTATCATCAAAACCTTGCAGGCGATCGATGATGCCCACGTTGTGATTCTGGTCATCGATGCGCGGGAAGGGCTGGTTGATCAGGATTTGCATCTGATCGGTTTTGTGCTCGATGCAGGTCGTTCGTTGGTTATAGCGATCAACAAGTGGGATGGCATGAATTCGGAAGATCGCGCCAAGGTCAAAGAGCAGGTCGCACGCCGATTGGATTTCCTCGACTATGCTGACAAGTACTATATTTCAGCGTTGCACGGTACTGGCGTCGGCACCATGTATGAGTCGGTTCAAGCCAGCTATGAATCATCGATGGCAAAGTGGCCAACGAATCGACTGACCGCCATACTCGAAGACGCGATCGCTCAGCACCAGCCTCCTATGGTGCATGGCCGTCGAATTAAGCTTCGATATGCGCACCAGGGCGGTTCTAATCCCCCGATTATCGTGGTGCATGGTAATCAGGTTGGATCTTTGCCTGGTGCTTACAAACGCTATCTTGAAAATACCTTCCGTAAGGTTCTTAAAGTGGTTGGTTCGCCAATTCGTTTCGAGTTCCGTGGCGGCGAAAACCCCTTTGCCAATAAGGTGGACCGCCTCACTCCTAGGCAGAAGGTCAAGAAAGATAACGATATTAAGAAAGGACGTGTGGTGAAGAGAGTCCGGCAGAAAAGCACAAAACGCTGATCTGCCGGGTTGCCTGCCTAATCAGAGAGCGGCGTTGGCCGCTCCTGCATCTTCTACCTGTTTAGCTTGGACACTCGTCAGGGCGATGGTGAAAACAATATCTTCTACCAGTGCGCCTCGTGACAAGTCGTTGACTGGCTTCCGTAGGCCCTGCAGCATTGGGCCAACACTGACCACATTGGCGCTGCGCTGCACTGCTTTATAGGTTGTGTTGCCAGTGTTGAGGTCAGGGAATACGAAGACCGTTGCCTTGCCCGCCACCTTGCTGTCAGGGGCCTTCGATTTGCCCACGCTCTCGATAACCGCCGCGTCGTACTGCAACGGCCCGTCGATCAGCAGGTCTGGCCGGCGTTCACGGGCTATTCGCGTTGCCTCTCGCACTTTTTCTACATCTTGTCCGGTTCCGGATTCTCCAGTGCTGTAGCTGATCATGGCGACGACTGGCTCAATACCGAAAGCTTCTGCAGATTCGGCACTTTGTATCGCGATGTCTGCCAGTTCCTCAGCGTTTGGATCGGGGTTAATTGCGCAGTCACCGTATACCAGTACTTGTTGCGGCAGCAACATGAAAAAGACAGATGAAACCACTTTGGCGTTGTCGTGGGTCTTGATCAATTGCAGGGCAGGGCGGACGGTGTTCGCAGTGGTGTGAATTGCACCGGAAACAAGGCCATCCGCTTCGTCCATGGCAACCATCATAGTTCCCAGCACAACGTTGTCTTCCAACAGTGCTTCCGCTTGGTCAGCCGTGAGTCCTTTGTGTTTGCGCAGTTCAACCATTGGCGCGATATAGTGCTCACGAACGGACTGTGGATCGATGATCTCCATGTCGCCCGGAATTTGAATGCCGAGTGAATCGGCAACGGACTGAACTTCCTGAGGCTCGGCGATTAATGCGCAACGGGCAAGTCGGCGCTCGTGACAGATAATGGCCGCCTGGACAGTTCTTGGCTCGCTGCCTTCGGGAAGAACAATCCGTTTGTCGGCTGCGCGGGAGCGTTCAGACAATTGGTAGCGAAAGGCCGGCGGCGAGAGGCGACGTTGCCTTGTTACTTTCAGGTGCTCCTCAAGCCAGGCGGTGTCGATACTTTTAGCGACCGCCTCCATTGTTTGCTCAACACGCTCGGTATCATCAATTGGAACTGACGGAGAAAGGCTTGCGAGTCTGTTGGCTGAGTCGTAGGTGTTGTTCTTCGAGCCCAGAATAGGGAGTCCGGTGTCAAGTGCGCGCCGGCAAAGCTCGATGATGTTTTCATCAGGCATCAAGCCACCGGTCAGAACCAAACCCGCAAGAGGCACGCCGTTCAGGGCTGCAACGGCGGTAGTCACAATTATGTCATCGCGGTCGCCGGGCGTGACCAAAAGGGTGCCGGGTTTCAGGATGTCTGTCATGTTACGGATAGTGCGAGCGCAAACGGACACCTTTTGAACCCGGCGCTGGTGCATTTGGCCTTCGTACAGCACCTTTATGCCCAACTCTCGCGCTACGTCTGAAACGCGCGGCGCAAGGAGCTGTGGATCCCAGGGGATCTGCCCCAGTAAATGGAAACGCCCGGTTGAGAACACCTTGCAGGAGTCTTGGAAATTGATCTGGGGTGTTTGGTCTTTTGATTGTAGCGATAGATCCGGGCGGGATTGCCGTGGCTCACCCACTTTATTGAGTATAACTGCAATCACTTCCGGGTCAGATGGGGCAGCGAACAGCCGTGCCGAGAAATCAAGTTCCTCATCCAGCTCTTTCGCTGAGCAGTCTTTGGGGGCACTGACCAAAATAACTTCGGAACCCAGATTTCGCGCCACTTCAACATTCAACCGCGCGATGTAGGTTTCGCCACTGTCCGGCACTAGGCCTTCGATGATAACCACATCGACCTCGTTGGCGACTTTCTGGTATTCGCCAACGACGTTCTCGAGCAGTAGGTCAGCTTTCCCACGATTAATTAGCTGTTGCGCTTCTTTGAGTGGAATCGGGTCTGGTACTTGCTGATCTCCGTGCGCACGTACAAACGCGACAGAGGAGTCCTTGCCACCATTATGTATAGCCTCTCCCTCGTGAACAGACTGAGTGAAGGGTTTGTAGAAACCAACGCTGACGCCTTCTTGTTCTAATGCTCTCAGCAGCCCAAGGCATACCGAGGTTAAACCTGAATTCATCGAGGTTGGCGCTATAAAAAGACTTTTTGCCATAACGTATCCAAATTAAAGTCGTGAGTTGTCAAAGACTGGCCAGTCGGCTCGCTTCCTGGGCGATCACCAATTCCTCATTGGTAGGAATTGTGAGAATCGGGAAGCGGGAATCGGCATGGCTCACGCGGTTTCCGCTTTGCTTTCCGTGCTGTTGGTTAAGTTCGGGATCAATCGTCAAACCAAGCAAGCTCAGATGTTTAATCGTTTCGCGCCTTACCTCGGCACTGTTCTCGCCGATCCCACCCGTAAAGACCACGGCATCCAAATGCGTAAGTGAGGCGGTCATGGCACCGATATAGCGCGCTAATCTGAAGCAGAATACATCGATCGCTAAACGCGAGGGTTTATCGCCTTGTTCGGCAAGCTCACACAAGGTGCGCATGTCGTTAGTGTGGCCGGACAGTCCCAATAGCCCGCTTTCATTGTTAAGCATCGCGTGGACGTCGCTGGCACATACACCTTGGCCAGACAGATAGTCGAATAATCCGGGGTCAACGTCGCCACTGCGAGTGCCCATTACAAGCCCTTCTAGCGGAGTAAGCCCCATGCTGGTGTCTACACTTTTGCCGTCTTGTATGGCTGTGATGCTGCAACCATTACCCAGGTGGGCTGAAATAATGGATGTTTTCTCTACGGCTTTGCCAAACAGCCGGGCTGCTTCTTGGACCATAAAGTAGTGGCTGGTACCGTGGAATCCATAGCGCCTTACGCCCCAATTTTCGTAGCAGCGTTTGGGTAAGGCGTATCGGTATGCCTTTTCAGGCAATGTTTGGTGAAACGCAGTGTCAAATACGGCTACCTGCGGCACCGACGGGAACAGAGCCTGCATGGCGGCAATGCCAACAAGATTCACCGGGTTGTGGAGAGGGGCAAGGTCCGAAACCTTTTCGATGGCTGCGATGGTATCCGTGTCAATCAGCGCTGCTTCGCGAAAGGTTTCACCTCCATGAACCACTCGATGGCCGATAGCAAGCGGCGGGCCTTGGAGGCGCTTTTGTTGGGTAAAGGTTTCAATGAGAACCTGCAGTGCCTGTTGGTGATTGGCACCCTCGGGAAGCTCTATCGGCTCAGAGTTGCCATCTATGTGGGCAATGGCATCTTTTCTGTTTAGTTTTTCGGCCAGCGCCGATGCTTTCTTTCGATGATGTTTGTCGAAAAGTGCCAGCTTTACAGAGGAGCTGCCGCTGTTTACAACCAGTATGGTTTCTTCCATGGGTAATGCCGTTTTAGTACTTGGGTATGGCTCGGTGATTGCTGTCGAGCCAATGGATAAATTCCTGCTCTGGCAGGGGGCGGCTATAAAAGTAGCCTTGGGAATAATCACAGTGCTCCGACTTCAGGAAAAGCGTTTGCGATTCCTCTTCGACGCCTTCAGCGATGACGGTTAAGCCTAAGCTGTGAGCCATGTTAATGATGGCCCGGACCAGTGCTGAGTCATCCGTATCCGTAAGAACGTCTTGAATAAAAGATTTGTCAATTTTAAGCGTATCAAAGGGATACGACTTGAGATAGCTCAAGGCCGAGTAACCCGTACCGAAATCGTCAACTGAAAGACGAATGCCGGCCGTATCCAATTGCCTGAGAATGTCGGCGGTTTCGATGGTGTTGTCCAAAATCAGTCGTTCGGTAATTTCCAGTTCGAGTAACTTTGGTTTGAGGCCGCTGTCAGCCAGTGCCTGAAGCACAACGTCGGTGAATCCCGGGTCTCTGAACTGCCTTGGTGAAACGTTAACAGCAATCCCTAAATCGTAACCGGTTAGGGCGTGCCAGCACTGGGCAACTTTACAGGCCTCTCGGATGACCCATTCACCGATAGGGATGATTAGGCCAGTCTCTTCGGCGAGGGGAATAAAGCGGTCTGGCATGACGGTGCCAAGCGAAGGATTGTTCCATCGCAGCAGCGCTTCGGCAGCCACTAACTTGCCAGACGAGGTTTCAACGATTGGTTGAAACACCAGTTGGAACTCATTGAGTTCCAGGGCCTTTCGCATGTGAGACTCCATGTGAAGGCGTTCGTGGGAAACCTCGGTCATTTCAGGCGTAAACAGAGCATAGGAGCTTTTGCCCTGATGTTTGGCTTCATACATGGCGGCATCGGCGTGTTGGAGCAGCGACCCGCTGGTGTCGGCGTCGTTCGGGAAAACCGCTATACCAATACTGGTTGTCACAAAGACTTCCTGTCCATGTAGAAGGAAGGGGGATGAAAATGTGAGCAAAATACGCTGAGCAACCTGGCAAGCATCATTCACATCCGTCAGGCCCGGAAGAATGACCAGAAACTCATCGCCCCCAAGCCTTGCCACCGTGCTCGTGCCGCGAAGGCAACTGGAAACCCTGCGGGCAGCTTCCACCAGCAAAGTATCACCCGCGTCATGGCCGAGTGTGTCATTGATGTGTTTGAAGTTGTCGAGGTCAAGAAACATAACGCCGACTTGTGTCGTGTCCCTGCGAGCTTGCGCTATGGCGAGTTTCAAGCGGTCGAGTGCGAGCATTCTGTTCGGCAGGCCGGTGAGGATGTCGTAGTTGGCTTGCCTGAGCAGTTGTTGCTCATAGCGTTTTCGAATACTGATGTCTTCCCCGAGTATCAGGTAGCCGGTGGTTGCGTCATTCGCGCCTTTGATCGGTGTGATCACCAGTTGTTCCCAGTAGCGTTCGCCGTTCGATCGTGAACTATTTACCTCCCCTTGCCACACGCCAACACGCTGAACCTGAAGGCGCACTGATTGCCAAAGCTGCTCGGCTTCACGCTCTCCCATGCTGTGGCTGATCAGGCTGGAGGGGTGTTGGTTTTTGATCTGCTCGGGTCGGTGCCCGGTAAGTTGAAGGAACTTCTTGTTGGCGTACTCAATGTGCCACTGCTTATCGCAAATCAAAACAGACGAAGGGCTTTGGTCGATGGCTTCGGAGAATTTGAGAATCTCGGCTGCGTCGTGTTCGCGACGTGCTATATCTTCATTAAGCCGTTCGCGCATCTGATTGATCGCATCCGTTACCATGCCAAGCTCATCCTTGAAATGATTTTTGGGCTCAGGGCGTTCCAGTCGCAAGGGGCGGCTGAGGTCGTCGAGTGACAGATCCCGGGTGTACTCGGCCATGGCCGTCAAATGCCGGGTAACCAAATGTCGGAAGATTGAAAGAATCACGATAGAAACCACAAAGATGGTCAGGAACTGGGTAATCAGGGTAACGCCAATCTTTGTCCTAAGATCTGTATACACACGGTCAAGACTCGCTGTGACGGTCAGATTCCCGAGCTTGATCAGCTCTCCTTCTTGGTGGTTGAGGGCGAAACTATGGTTAAGGGTATTGGGGCCGTTAGGAAGTGTGCCCATAACCAATTCTGAATCGGGTTCGATGCGAAGACGCAGGTGAGAGATATCAGGTAGGCTTAAAATGCCTTCCATCTGTGTTTGCAACAGCTTTTGATCCAGCGCCCACAAGCTTCGCGTGAGGCTTGATGCATAACTAGATTCAATGACTTCCATTCTGTCTTCGATATTCGCCAGATCGTTCCGGTAGTCCGAATATATCTGAATGCCTGACGCCAGAAGTGTTAAAGCCGAGCTAAAGATGAGTATCCAGCTTAGAAGCCGGAATGAAAGGGGAGAAGTGCGTCGGAATCGTCTTAAACGACTGGAGATGTCGGGCATGTTGTTAGTTTGGTCACCGCATGAGGTTCCGAGCTGAGTCGCCATATCCTTGGCAATTCCTAAATTGAATGTGTAAACGAATCGTTAAAAACTGACTATAGCAGCAGTTTTTTTCAAATGCTTAGGATTTGCGTTTGGGCAACAGCAAAAAGGAGGCGTGCTTCTCAGCTTTGGTTGGTGCGTCTGACAACGATGTGTACTTGATGCAGGTCAATACTAAAATTTCGGGACCGCGTAACCTGAGCTTAGTCAATTTATAGAAGCTAGATAAGTAGAGCTGGGGTGTTTATGTTTATGGACGTGGTGGTGTTCGCGGGAATTGCAACTGTGCTTTTGATGATCAGTTTTTTCGTTGGTATCGGGATCTTTGTGAAAAAAGATCAAGAACGACATGAAAAGAAAGTGAAAGGAAAGAGTGGCCGAAGCCAAGTAGGCGTATCGTAGAGAAAAATTGGCGTCCCCTAGGGGGTTCGAACCCCTGTTGCCGCCGTGAAAGGGCGGAGTCCTAGGCCACTAGACGAAGGGGACGCAACGCTTCTTGACTTGCCTCGTCGAGATGGCGCGTATATTAAGTATCGACCGATGAGCTGTCAACGATTATTTCTAAAAAAATTCAGTTTTTTATGCTGTCGTTCAATGCCTCCTCTAAAACGGGATAGTTGAACGTGAATCCTTCCGATTGTAATCGAGCTGGTATCGCGTTCTGACCTGTTAGCAACAGCCCTGACATTTCGCCCAACATTAGTCTGAGTATAGGTGCGGGTGCAGGGAATAGAGCAGGACGCTTCAAAACTTTTGCCAGTGTGCGTGTAAACTCGGCGTTCGTAACGGGGTTCGGGCTCACCATATTATAAGGGCCTTGGGCGAATTGGTTCTCCAGCATCCAGATTAGACCCGCAACCACATCGTTTCGGTGCACCCACGGCATGTATTGCCCACCGCTACCTAGTTTACCGCCGAGCCCTAGCTTGAACGGAAGTGTCATTCGGTCAAGAAATCCGCCGCCTCTGCCCACAACGAGCCCGGTGCGTGATAGGCAAATCCTAACGGCATCCGCTTGCAGAGCCTGTGCCGCGCTTTCCCACTCCGAGCAGAGCTGGTGGGTAAACTCGGGGTTCGGCTTAGAGTCTTCGGTAACAAGGTGAGCGCCTTGGTCACCATAGAAACCAACTGCCGAACCTGAAATCAATACCTGCGGTAGTTTGTCCCAAGACCTGATCACATCAACCAGGTTAAGCGTGAGCAAGATTCGACTGTCTAATAGTGCGGCTTTTCGTTCAGCGGACCAGCGTTTGTCTGCGATGCCTTCCCCTGCAAGATTGAAAACAGCATCGAACCCAGGATGAGACCGCAAACGGTTGAGATCAGATACCGGTTCAACCCTGCCGCAGATGGCTTTAACTGTTGCGGGTTTTTGTCGGCTCAAAACGGTGAGGGTGTGGCCGGCATTTAATAGTTGTTTACACAGTTCCCGGCCGATGAAGCCAGTACCTCCGGTGATAAGGATTTTCTTGGCCATGCCGATCTCCCGATTTCATTGTTAATGATCATGGTGGTTAATGGATCGGTTTCGCTAGCTCTTCCTGCACAACATCTCTTATGGCCAAGCCAAGTTGGGGGTTGTAGCCGATTGGGTCCGCTAGGCGCATGGATACGTTGTGCTCCTTCTCGATCTCAGCGATCATCGCCGGTACGTCTTTGCGCAAATGGCGGCCGGCAGCAAGAAATAGAGGAACTACAGTGAATTGATGGGCTCCTTGCGTTTTCGCTTGGGCAACAATTGTTTCCATAGACGGCTCAGCAAGCTCCATATAGCCAATAGTGGCGTTCTCGATGGAGTTAAGTGTCGGTTCTGCAAGCTTCTCGAAGGTTTCGCACCAGCGTTTGTCGCTGCTGCCGTGGGCAAGCAAAATGATACGGTGCGTATTGGTCATGATATCTCCGATTTGATCTGCGGGTATTCGTTTAATGTATCAGGGAGTTGGGTAATGTTCGATTGGAAAGAACTTTTGGATTTCTGGTTTGGTGAATTAGATGACCAAGGGCTTCCGGATAAATTTCATCGAAATCGCTGGTTTCGGTCTGATCGTCCGTTTGATCGGGAAATAAGGCGGCGTTTTATGTCGCTGGTTGTCTTTGCGTCAGAGCAGGGGTTGGAAAACTGGCGTACTGAAGCTGGCGGCGCTTTGGCTGAGATTCTTTTGTTAGATCAGTTTACCCGAAACATCTACCGGGGCACATCGCTAGCCTTCGAGCATGATCGGCTCGCGCGTGAACGGTGTAGGTCAGCCATGAACAAGGGGTTTGATGTGGCTTTACCTTCGGTCATGCGCGCGTTTGTGTATATGCCTCTGCAGCACTCGGAGCTGCGAGATGACCAGGAATTGTCGGTGCAGTGCTATCGTCAACTCGCTGCGACGGAGCGTGGTTTGCTGGGAGATTTCCTGGAGAATTTCGTGCAGTCTGCGGAAGATCACCGGGAGGTCGTCGAGAAGTTTGGGCGGTTTCCGCATCGCAATAAGGTGCTAGGGCGGGTATCTACCGAAGAAGAGGGAATATACTTAAAAAGTGGTTCTCGTTATGGCCAGTAGGCTGTTATATGCATAATCTGATGAAATTGAAAAAAAGTTATAAAAAACGGTTGACGGTCCAGCCGGGATCAGTAGAATACGCAGCCGTTGAGAGGCAATGCCTCACAGCTGAAAAGCGGGAATAGCTCAGTTGGTAGAGCACAACCTTGCCAAGGTTGGGGTCGCGAGTTCGAATCTCGTTTCCCGCTCCAGAATTTAGAAAAACCCGACCTTTGTGTCGGGTTTTTTGCTATTTGTTCTTGGTCTTTCGTTCCCTTTCTGCGTGAGCTGCCTACCTCGGTTATACTCTGCTGCTTCATTGATGTAATCGCGAGCTCGAAGAGTTCTTTATGAACGTACAGTCTCTCTTTATATACCCGGTAAAATCGCTTGCCGGTATTCCGATGTCGTACCTGGAGCTGGATGACTTTGGTCCTTCCGGGGATCGCCGTTGGATGATCGTTGATGCCCAAGGGAAATTTGTCACCCAACGGCGATTGCCACAGCTGGCATTGATTGCGGTCGTTCTGGATGATGGAGTGGTGACGATCCACGTGCCAGGTCAAGGCGAATTCGTGTTGACTCCCGCCTTAGAGCAGCAGCAAGTAACGGTTTGGCGAGACCAAGTGTTCGCCAGCTCCGCGCAGCATGTTGCAAATGAGGCGTTGAGCCGTTTCTGTGGTGAACCGTTGCGCCTGGTGTATATGCCAGACTCAAGCTTTCGTAGAGTGGATCCGGGTCGGGTAGCCGATGTACGCCGAGTCGGTTTTGCCGATGGCTTTCCTTTCCTTGTTGCTAATACCGCATCACTGGAAGAGCTCAATGGCCGGCTTGCGCAAAGGGTCGATATGCGGCGTTTTCGTCCTAATATTGTGATCTCCGGTGTGGAGCCTTGGGCTGAAGATGAGTGGCGTGAACTCAACATCGGTGGCGTGAGTTTCCGAGTGGTTAAGCCGTGTTCCCGGTGTGTCCTGACAACGGTTGATCCGGATACCGGTGAAAAAAACCCGAATACCGAGCCGCTTAAGACTCTCTCTGGTTATCGCAAAACCCCGGATGGCGTGATTTTTGGTCAAAACGCAGTGCACGAGGGGTGTGGAAGAATTGTAGTAGGGGATTCCGTTTCTATTATCGAGCAGGAGTGTTGAATACAGTGCCTTTGTTAACCCTGGATAAAATATCCCTGTCGTTTGGTATGCACCCGCTATTAGATGGTGCATCTTTGATTATCGAACCGGGTGAGCGAGTGTGTTTGCTTGGCCGCAACGGTGAGGGAAAATCGACGCTGCTCAAAATCGTCAAGGGTGATGTTACGCCTGAAAACGGGATCGTGCGATTGGAAGAGGGCGCTGTGTTGTCGGTGTTGCCTCAAAACCTGCCGTCAGAAGAATCGCGCACGGCTTATGAGGTGGTTGCGTCAGCGTTCCCCGAAACCGGCGAATTGCTTGCCCAGTTTCACCATTTATCTCAGCAAGCTGATGAAGCCAGCCTGAATAAAATGATGGCGGTTCAGGAGCGGTTGGAAGCTCTTGATGGTTGGCGGCTCGACCAGAAAGTGACCACCATTCTAGCTCAGTATGGTGTAGAGCCAGACCGGACTCTGGACACTTTGTCTGGTGGCTGGCAACGGCGTGTATTGCTGGCAAAAGCTCTGGTGGCTGAGCCGGATGTTTTGTTGTTAGATGAGCCGACGAACCATTTGGATGTTCCAGCCATCGCTTGGCTTGAAGAGGCGTTGGGCCAGTTCCGTGGCGCAATGTTGTTTGTGAGCCACGACCGAGCGTTCATTCGCCGCATGGCGACGCGAGTCGTTGAGCTGGACCGTGGGCAGCTCGTTAGCTTTTCTGCAACTTACGACAAATACCTTGAGCTCAAGGAAAAAGCGCTGGAAGAAGAGGAGCGGCAGAACGCATTGTTCGATAAGCGGCTCAAGCAGGAAGAAGCCTGGATTCGCCAGGGTATCAAAGCGCGTAGAACCCGGAATATGGGACGTGTGCGTCATTTGAAAGCAATGCGGGATGAGCACCGTCAGAGGCGCGTTCGCGGAGGAACCGCCAGTTTCGCAGTAGAAGAAGCTGCGCGCTCCGGAAAGTTGGTCGCCGAAGCCAGTCATGCTGATTTCGCTTACCCTGGGCAATCTCCAGTTATTCGTGATTTGGATCTAACCGTTCTGCGCGGAGACAAAATTGGTTTGGTGGGTGAAAACGGAACAGGGAAGACGACACTGGTTCGCCTGCTGCTAGGTGAATTGGAACCGAGTGCGGGCAGCATAAGGCTGGGCACTAACTTGAAGGTTGCTTATTTTGACCAGCTTCGTGGTGAGCTCGATCTTGAGAAAAACGCGCTTGATAATCTTTCTGAGGGGCGTGAATTTATCGAGATTAATGGCCAGAGCAAACATGTGCTCGGTTACTTACAGGAGTTTCTGTTTACTCCGGAGCGCGCACGCTCCCCGGTGAGCGTGTTTTCAGGAGGGGAAAGAGCGAGATTGTTGCTGGCGAAGTTATTCAGCAAGCCTGCGAATATCCTGGTGTTGGATGAGCCGACTAACGATCTCGACGTAGAAACGCTGGAGTTGCTTGAAGAGCAGGTATCGGAGTTCAAAGGCACGGTGCTTGTTATAAGTCACGATCGTGAATTTCTTGATAACGTCGTGACCGACGTTATTTTCCTGGATGGCACCGGTTCGGCAAGGGAGTACGTTGGCGGTTACAGTGATTGGCGCCGTCAGGGCGGGGCTTTCCCCTCGGAGGCATCCGGTAATCGCCCGGATAAACAAGATAAGCGCGGTAAGGGTGTTGGTGAAGGTGCGAGCATCAAACCCGAGGAAGCCCCTGTGAAGCAGTCGTCAAAGGCGAAACCGGTCAAGCTTAGCTACAAGCTCAAGCTTGAGCTCGAACAGTTGCCGGGCAGAATTGAGCAGCTTGAAACTCGCGTAGCGACATTACAGGAAGAGATTTCTGCTTCAAACTTCTATTCGAAAACGTCCGACGAAGTGGAGGCTACTTTGGATGCACTAAGTGAGGCTGAAGGGCAGCTCGAGACTGTGATTGAGCGCTGGATGGTCTTAGAGGAACAAGCCGGCCAATAAAGTCGGGGGCGTAGGTTTGCCCCCGTTTTTATTCAGACTCAGTGGATTCTGATGGCCATGACATCGCACTCTGTTCCGTGTAACACACCGTTGGCTGTGGAGCCTAAAAGTAGCTGAATGCCTTTGCGGCCATGACTGCCCACAATGGTAAGGTCAATATCGTGTTCGGCTACCAAGCGATGAATTTCAGATTCTGGCCGGCCCACTGTCACAATTTGATCTTCGTTGCTTATACCGTACTGCTCGCCGTATTTCCCAAGCTGTTCTCGCGCAGCCTTATCCAGCTGGTCCTGCAATTCCGACAGGTCCATGGGTATATCTCCACCATAGGCATAACCAACTGGCTCGACTACGTGTGCAAGGATCAGCGTTGCGCCGTGGGCTTCGCAGATAGCTTTCGCTTTGTCCAACACTTGCGGGGCTTCTTCCGTTAAATCGATCGCCACCAGCATTTTTTTGTACGTCGGCATGCGTTCACTCCTTTGTGATTGATAAGGCATGAATCAAGCATAGTACCGTTAACCAGTGGATGGAAGAGGAAAGTAGGTGGCGTTGGGGCAGCTGGAAGGGTCTGCCCTAATGATTGTGGGGTTAGCTATTATTGCCCATTAATTCAATGGCAGATGCTAATCCGTTAATGATGCCTTTCGAGTATCGGTCGATAATAAAGGAAACGTTATTGTCGTTGAAATTGACGTAGGAGCTCCGAATAAATTGCCACTTTGAAGAAACGTCGCTTAGAGTTTCCTTTAGCATGCCTGTGGGTGAGCCGGAGCTGACGTTTTTCAGGTAGTTGTCAAAGGTTTTGGCCTGTTCGTCCAGCGGGGTTTCGGTTGTAGCGCCTTGGAAGGTTTGCGATACGGACGAGTGAGTGCGAGCGGCGTAACGTGCCATCATTTGGGCCATAAGAACGGCCGCAGATCTGGCGGATTCAACGCGATCGTCGGCTTTAGCGCCGCTGTTTTGTTGGGCAACGCTGTACAGCTCGGTTGCTGTGGTGTTCATGGTTGAGGCTTGATCGGCCATATCTGCCATCAAGCGGAGGTCGGGGTAGCCTCGATCTCGAACTTCGTTGATATTGCTACGCATGAGATCTTTAAACTTATCAAAAGACTCGTTGAGTGTTTTGATCTGATCGCTGGAGAGCACGCCGCTCGTACTGGCAATCACTGAGTTCATGGCGTCATTTGCGTTGTTAATCGCCACTACAATCCGATTCAGGGTTTCGGTGTCGCCTGTTGCGCTGAAGCTGTAAAAGGCGTCTACGGCGAGGTAGTTATTGATGCGAAAACCGTGAAGGTCAGCCAGAAATTCGCTGCCGGCTTCTTGGGCGCGAGCGCCAAAGGCTGCTAGTGATAGAAATAGAATTGCCGAGATTATCGAGGTGAAGCGCGTGCGACTGCCTGTCATCGGAAGAGTCTCCGTAATGCGGTTTTATTATTGTGGACTATTGTCTTTCAGCGAAGTTAAAGTAACTTCATCGCCTTATCAAGTAGTTTCCGCCAGTTACAGAGGGTTCCGTGAGCTAGTTCCGCTCGAGCCACCGCGGGTTTTATGTTGGCTTCCGAAAGAAACAAATTGACAAACGCTCCGTTTTTTTTCATCGTGTCCCCTCACGATTCAAACAAGTGTATGAATCTTTGAATCGGAAAGATCGGGCAGTGACCGAAATCTCGCTGCACAAACAGCCGGTAAGGCGCATTAGCGTCCGCTGGTTGTCAGCAGTTCCAAACACAGACTGGAGATCAGTTGATGATTTACGAAGGTAAAGCCATCACGGTTAAAGAGATCGACGGTGGGATCGCTCAGTTGGACTTTGACTTGCAAGGCGAGTCAGTCAATAAGTTCAACCGTCTCACTATCGAAGAGCTAGGCGCCGCAGCTGAAGCACTCAAATCCCAGAAGAACCTGAAGGGTCTGGTTGTAACCAGCTCTAAAGACAGCTTCATCGTTGGTGCAGACATCACCGAGTTTACTGAGCTGTTTGCGGGTTCTGAGGAAGAGCTTGTCGCTAACAACTTGAAGGCGAACGAAGTATTTAACGCCATTGAAGATCTGCCGTTCCCGACGGTTACCGCTATCAACGGTATCGCACTGGGTGGTGGTTTCGAAATGTGTCTGGCCACGGACTACCGTGTAATGGCGCCCAAAGCCAAGGTAGGGCTGCCAGAAACCAAACTAGGCATCTTCCCTGGTTTTGGCGGCACAGTGCGTTTGTCTCGTCTTGTTGGTGTGGACAACGCAGTTGAGTGGATTGCTGGTGGTACTGAGAACCGTGCTGATGCCGCTCTGAAAGTTGGCGCTGTTGATGCCGTTGTTGCTCCTGACCAGTTGGTTGCCGCTGCAGTTGCCATTATTGAACAGTGCAATGAAGGCAAGCTGGACAACCAGGCACGTCGCGAAGAGAAGAAAGGCAAGATCAAGCTGAACGCCATGGAAAGTATGATGGCGTTCGAGATCTCCAAAGCGTTCGTAGCGGGTAAAGCGGGTAAGAATTATCCGGCACCGGTTGAAGCGATCAAGACCATGCAAAAGCATGCGGGCATGACTCGCGACAAGGCTCTTGAAGTCGAAGCCAAAGGCTTTGCCAAGATGGCCAAAACCAATGTTGCGGCTTGTTTGGTTGGTCTGTTCCTGAACGACCAGGCGCTAAAGAAGAAAGCCAGCGCTTGGGAAAAAGAAGCTTCTGATGTAAATCTGGCCGCTGTATTGGGTGCCGGCATCATGGGTGGTGGTGTTGCTTACCAGTCTGCACTGAAAGGCACGCCGATCATCATGAAGGACATTAACCAGGACGGCATCGCGCTGGGCCTGAAAGAAGCCAAGAAGCTTCTGTCCAAGCGTGTTGACAAAGGCCGTATGGACGCTGGCAAGATGGCCGACGTTCTGAATAGCATCACTCCATCCCTGAACTACGGTGATTTCAAGAACGTAGACTTGGTTGTTGAAGCAGTTGTTGAGAACCCGAAGGTTAAAGATGCTGTTCTGCGTGAAACCGAAGATGCGGTTCGCGAAGACGCCATCCTGACGTCCAATACCTCCACAATTTCCATCAACCTTCTGGCTAAAAACCTTAAGCGTCCGGAAAACTTCTGTGGCATGCACTTCTTCAACCCGGTGCACATGATGCCGCTGGTTGAGGTTATCCGTGGCGAGAAGACCAGTGATCGCGCTATCGCGACCACGGTTGCTTACGCCAAAGCCATGGGCAAGACTCCCATCGTTGTTAACGACTGCCCAGGCTTCCTGGTTAACCGTGTACTGTTCCCGTACTTCGGTGGCTTTGTAGGTCTGGTCCGTGACGGTGCCGACTTCCAGAAAGTCGACAAGGTTATGGAGAAGTTCGGTTGGCCGATGGGTCCTGCGTACCTGCTAGATGTTGTTGGCATGGATACCGGCAAGCACGCTGGTGAAGTCATGGCGGACGGCTTCCCGGATCGCATGAAGCACGCCGAAACCACCGCTATCGACGTAATGTTTGAAAACAACCGTTACGGTCAGAAGAATGACGTTGGTTTCTACAAGTACGAGTTGGACCGCAAGGGCAAGCAAAAGAAGGTTGTAGACGAAGAAACCTACAAGCTGCTTGAGCCAGTCGTACAAGCCAAGAATGAATTCAGCGACGAAGACATCATCGCCCGTATGATGATCCCTCTGTGTCTGGAAACTGTACGCTGCCTGGAAGACGGTATCGTAGAAGATCCGGCTGACGCGGATATGGGCCTCATCTTCGGTATCGGCTTCCCGCCGTTCCGTGGCGGTGCGCTGCGCTACATCGACGATATGGGTGTAGACAAGTTCGTTGAACTGGCAGACAAGTTTGCAGATCTGGGTCCTTTGTATCACCCGACCGAGAAGCTGCGTGAAATGGCCAAGACTGGCGAAAAATTCTTTGGCTAACCCTGAAAGAGATTTCCGAACGGAGAAAGATCAATGAGCCTTAATCCGAGAGACGTTGTCGTCGTCGATTGCGTACGGACTCCGATGGGTCGTGCCAAAAACGGTTGCTTCCGTAACGTACGTGCGGAAACCCTGTCGGCTACGCTGATCGACGCACTGTTCGAGCGCAACCCGAAGCTCGACCCAAAAGAAGTTGAAGATGTGATCTGGGGTTGTGTAAACCAGACTAAAGAGCAGGGCTTTAACGTGGCACGGCAGATTTCTCTGCTGACCCGTATCCCGCACGAGTCTGCAGCACAAACTGTTAACCGCCTGTGTGGCTCCGCGATGAGCGCCATTCACACTGCGGCCCAGGCCATCATGACCGGTAACGGTGATGTATTCATGGTTGGTGGTGTTGAGCACATGGGTCACGTACCTATGACTGCTGGCTTCGACCACAACCCGGCTGCATCCAAATATTCTGCTAAAGCGTCCAATATGATGGGCCTGACCGCAGAAATGCTGGCTAAAATGCACGGTATCACCCGTGAACAGCAGGACGAATTTGGTGCGCGTTCTCACCGCTTGGCTCACGAAGCCACGCTAGAGGGTCGCTTCAAGAATGAAATCGTTCCTGTGCAAGGTCACGATGAAAACGGCTTTGTTAAGCTGATCGAAGAAGACGAAACCATTCGTCCGGAAACCACTGCGGAATCTTTGGGCCAGCTGAAGCCGGCTTTTGATCCGAAGAGCGGTACCGTGACTGCGGGCACGTCTTCTCAGTTGACTGATGGTGCCGCTGCCATGGTGCTGATGTCTGCAGAGCGTGCTGAAGCACTTGGTCTGAAGCCAATCGCGAAGATCCGCAGCATGGCAGTAGCCGGTTGTGATCCCGCGATCATGGGTTACGGCCCGGTTCCGGCGACCAAAAAAGCGCTGAAGCGTGCAGGTCTGAAAGTCGAAGATATCGACTTCTGGGAGCTGAACGAAGCGTTTGCTGGTCAGTCTCTGCCAGTGCTGAAAGACCTGAAGCTTCTGGGTGTAATGGAAGAGAAGGTTAACCTGAACGGCGGCGCGATTGCTCTTGGGCATCCGCTGGGCTGCTCTGGTGCCCGTATCTCTACCACCCTGCTGAACGTTATGCAGGCCAAAGGCGGTAAACTTGGTGTATCCACCATGTGTATCGGTTTGGGTCAGGGCATCGCGACGGTCTGGGAGCGTCTCTGATCGATTAATTTAGATCAGTAATGCTTTCTCAGGAGGCCCGGCTTATGCCGGGCCTTTCTGTTTCTGGTGCTCTTTTTTGGTGCCAAAAAATCAGAAAAACACTGTTTCAAGTTAAAGAATGGGTTGTCTTGCCATTCTTGACCCTGTAAAACAGTGAGCCTATACATAATGGCAGCCCTTACGTTTCCAGTTGCCTGATTTTTATGCGAGTTTGCGGTTTGTTTAGTTAATAACCGATTCGCCGCCAAGGATATAGATCTCCGATATGGGTAAAAGTCTCGTTATTGTCGAGTCTCCAGCGAAAGCGAAGACCATCAACAAGTATCTGGGCTCTGACTTCATTGTTAAGTCGAGCGTTGGCCACATTCGTGACCTGCCAGTCAGTGGCAGTGGCAGTCAGTCTGACCCGAAAGAACGGGCTAAGCAGGCGGCTGCAACACGCAAGTTGAGTCCTGAGGAAAAGGTCGAACACAAAAAGCGCAAGGCCAAGGAGCAACTGGTTGCGCGCATGGGTGTCGATCCGGATCGCGACTGGAGTGCGCGATACGAAGTCTTGCCGGGCAAAGAAAAGGTGGTCAGTGAGCTGAAGCGTTTGGCCAAAAGCGCAGACCACATTTACCTCGCAACGGATTTGGATAGAGAGGGGGAGGCCATCGCTTGGCATCTCCAGGAGACTATTGGTGGTGAAGCAGACAAATACCGCCGGGTTGTGTTCAACGAAATTACCAAGCGTGCCATTCAGGAGGCGTTTGAGGACCCGGGTAATCTCGATACCGATCGTGTAAACGCGCAACAAGCTCGCCGTTTTCTGGACCGGGTTGTGGGTTATATGGTTTCGCCACTGCTGTGGAGCAAGATTGCCCGGGGTTTGTCGGCGGGCCGTGTTCAGTCTGTTGCTGTCCGCCTGATTGTTGAGCGTGAACGTGAAATCCGTAAGTTTGTACCGGAAGAGTTTTGGCAGTTGCATGCCGATCTGAATCCGAATAAAGCACAACAGCCGGTGCGCTTTGAGGTTACTCGGCACGCCGGTAAACCTTATCGCCCAGTCAATGAAGCTGAGAGTAACGAGCATGTGGCTCGCCTCAAAGAGGGTGGCTTCAAGGTTGCCAAGCGGGAAGATAAGCCGACCCGCTCAAAGCCGTCAGCGCCGTTCATTACCTCGACCTTGCAACAGGCGGCCAGTAACCGGATGGGCTTCAGCGTAAAGAAGACCATGATGTTGGCGCAGCGTTTGTACGAGGCGGGTTACATCACCTACATGCGTACAGACTCCACCAATCTGAGTAAAGATGCAGTCGAGAGTTGCCGGGAGTTTGTACAAAAACAGTTTGGCGATCGTTATTTACCGGACGCCCCACGCCTATACGGTAGCAAGGAAGGCGCTCAGGAAGCGCACGAGGCTATTCGTCCCTCCGAGGTGACTCGTAGGCCGTCTGATATTTCTGGTCTTGAGAAGGACGCTGAGAAGCTCTACGACTTGATCTGGCGACAGTTCATTGCATGTCAGATGGCCGATGCCGAATTCCTGAGTACTTCTATTGTGGTGGCTAATGGCGACTACGAGCTGCGTACCCGTGGTCGCATCGTTAAGTTTGAAGGTTTCTTGAAGGCGGCACCTCAATCCTCCAAGAAAGATGACGATGTAGCGTTGCCTGACATCAAAATTGATGAGGCGCTTGATCTGAATAAACTGGATCCCACTCAGCATTTCACCAAGCCATCGCCGCGCTATACGGAAGCGAGCTTGGTTAAAGAGTTGGAGAAGCAGGGTATTGGTAGGCCGTCCACCTACGCGTCGATCATTTCCACTATTCAAGACCGCGGTTATGTGCGTTTGCAGAATCGGCGATTCTATGCCGAAAAAATGGGCGAGATTGTTACCGAGCGTTTGGCCGAGTCGTTCCCGAATTTGATGGATTATGATTTCACGGCTCGCTTGGAAGACGAGTTGGATCATATAGCTGGCGGTGAAGTGAAGTGGAAAAAGGTGCTCAATGATTTCTACGCCAAGTTCCGCAAACAGCTCGACAGCGCCAGTCAGACGGAAGGCGGAATGCGTGCTAATACGCCGACTGAGACTGACATACCGTGCCCCAGTTGTGGACGGAATATGCAGATTCGTGTGGCGAGTACTGGTGTCTTCCTTGGTTGCTCCGGGTATGCGTTGCCGCCTAAAGAACGTTGTAAGACTACAATCAACCTCGTATCTGGCGATGAGGTTGTGAGTGCGGACGAAGATGTAGAAGGCGAGGGCGAAACTCGTCTCCTGCGAATGAAGCGTCGGTGCGGCAAGTGCGGTACCGCCATGGATAGCTACTTGGTTGATGAAGCGCGTAAGTTGCATGTGTGCGGTAATAATCCCGATTGCTCTGGCTATGAAGTAGAGCAAGGCACATTCCGGATCAAGGGTTACGACGGCCCTACGTTGGAATGTGATAAGTGCGGTTCGGAGATGCAGCTCAAGACTGGGCGCTTTGGTAAGTACTTTGGCTGCACGAGTGATGACTGTAAGAACACCCGTAAGTTATTGAAGAGTGGAGAGCCTGCTCCACCCAAGATGGATCCGGTGCCGATGCCTGAGCTGCAGTGTCAAAAGGTTGATGATACCTATGTTCTGCGTGATGGTGCCTCGGGATTGTTCCTGGCTGCGAGCAAATTCCCGAAAAACCGGGAAACTCGTCCACCATTGGTCATGGAAATCAAACCGCACCGGAAGGAAATTGATCCGAAGCACGATTATTTGATGGATGCACCGGAGAAAGACCCTGAAGGCAATCCAACCGTTATTCGTTACAGTCGGAAAAGCAAAGAGCAGTACGTTATGTCAGAAAATGACGGCAAAGCGACAGGTTGGTCTGCTTGGTACGAAGGCGGTCGCTGGGTGCCGAGGGATAAGAAGAAAAAGTAATTCGTTGTATCGAGCCCTAGGGGAGGCGCCGGAGAGAAAGGCGTTTCCCCTAGGTGTTTTATGGTTATTTTCGGTCTAACATGGTCCAATTCTGCTTACTTTTTACGTAAGCGTTGAATCAGCGACGACGTGTCCCAGCGATTCCCCCCCATCTTTTGTACATCCCCGTAGAATTGATCCACTAGCGCGGTCACCGGCAAGGTTGCCCCGTTGCGGGTTGCTTCCTGCAAACAGATTCCTAAATCTTTACGCATCCAGTCCACGGCAAAGCCGTAATCGAATTTCCCATCCGCCATCGTGGCTGACCGGTTTTCCATCTGCCACGATTGGGCGGCTCCTTTGGATATCACATCCACAACTTTCTGAATGTCCAGGTCAGCTTGTTCGGCGAAGTGCAGCGCCTCTGAAAGCCCTTGAATAAGTCCAGCAATGGCAATTTGATTTACCATTTTTGTTTTCTGACCACTGCCAGCAGGGCCCATTAGGTTGAGTGCCCGGGCGTAGTGATCCATGATTGGTGCCGCTTGGTCATAATCTGACTGGTTCGCGCCGCACATGATCGTTAGTTGCCCGTTTTCGGCACCTTGCTGGCCGCCGGAAACGGGTGCATCGATGAAGCCAAGGCCGGCTTTGGAGGCGCCCGCGAAAAGGTGTTCAGCGATACCGGCCGAGGCGGTTGTGTGGTCTATTAAAGTTGCGCCTTTGGGGGCGTTCTCAAGAATGCCGTCAGGGCCTTCGTAAACGGCCATAAGATCTTTGTCGGCGCCTACGCAGGTCATTATGAAGTCGGCATTCTGAACGGCTTCTGAGATAGTCTTACAGGCGGTTCCGGAGTATTCGGCGGCCCATTTTTCAGCTTTTTCTTCTGAACGATTCCATACTTGCACCGAAATGCCTGCGTTGGCCAGATGGCCCGCCATGGGGTAGCCCATAACGCCCAAGCCAATAAATGCAGCTGTCGTTGTCATTATTGATCTCCTTTTCTGTTACAAACACAAAGGCCGCTGAAATCAGCGGCCTTTGTGTATTCTTCGATGTTCCACAAGCAATTACTTGGTTGGGTAGTCGCGCTTCGGTGAGCCGGTGTACAGCTGGCGAGGGCGGCCGATGCGGTTGGCACCGCTGACCATCTCGTTCCAGTGTGAGAACCAGCCGATTGTCCGGGACATTGCGAAGATAACGGTAAACATGGAGGTTGGGATACCGATAGCTTTCAGAATGATGCCGGAGTAGAAATCGACGTTCGGGTAAAGCTGGCGCTTCACGAAGTATTCGTCTTCCAGAGCAATTTTTTCCAGGCGCTGGGCGATCTTAAGTAGTGGATCGTTCTCCAGGCCAAGTTCGCTCAATACTTCGTGCGCAGTCTCGGCCATAACTTTCGCACGCGGGTCGAAGTTCTTGTAAACCCGGTGACCAAAGCCCATCAGACGGAACGGGTCGTCTTTGTCCTTCGCTTTCGCGATGAACTTTTCAATGTTGGATTCGTCACCGATCTCAGCCAGCATATCCAGCACAGCTTCGTTCGCGCCGCCGTGTGCCGGCCCCCAAAGTGCTGCAATGCCGGAGGCGATACAGGCGTAAGGGTTAGCGCCAGTGGAGCCTGCGAGACGAACGGTTGAGGTAGAGGCGTTCTGCTCGTGATCTGCGTGCAGAATGAAAATCTTGTCCATCGCGTTCGCGAGAACCGGGTTTGGTTTGTATTCTTCGCACGGGGTGCCGAACATCATCTGCAGGAAGTTTTCTGCGTATGACATGTCGTTGCGCGGGTACACGAACGGCTGACCTACGGAGTACTTATAGCACCAAGCTGCGATGGTTGGCATTTTTGCGATCAAGCGGTGACCGGTGATCTCGCGCTGTTTTGGATCGTCAACATCCATCTGATCGTGGTAGAACGCCGACAAGGCGCCCACAACACCACACATAATAGCCATCGGATGCGCGTCACGGCGGAAGCCGTTAAAGAAGTTGCGCATCTGATCGTGCAGCATGGTGTGGTTTTTAATGGTGGTATGAAAGCGCTTGTTCTCTTCTTCGCTCGGCAGTTCGCCGTTCAGGAGGAGGTAGCACACTTCAAGGAAGTCAGATTTTTCGGCAAGCTGGTCGATCGGGTAGCCGCGGTGAAGCAAAACACCGTTAGCGCCATCGATGTAAGTGATAGCAGATTCGCAGGCCGCGGTAGAAACAAAGCCTGGATCGTAGGTGAAAACGCCTTCCTGGACTAGCCCGCGTACGTCAATAACGTCAGGGCCGACGGTGCCGGAATAAATCGGAAGCTCAATGGACTTATCTCCCACCGAGAGCGTGGCTTTCCTGTCGGTCATGGTGCTCTCCTGTTCTATTAGGTTTAGCAGCTCTTTGCATTTATCGATGCGCGAGAAGGCGCGTATTATCGCAAAACTGGCGGCAAAATATAGGGTGTCAGCTTTTTTTGTCAATCTATTGATGATGAAAACACGGATTTACACGGACAAAAGTAGGCTCTGGAGGGCCGGATTCCGGCGCTTGGCGCTTCTTAAATTGTTTGTCAATAAGCTCAATAGGTGAAGCTGGTGTGCGCCTGGCAAGGCTTTCGGAGTGGTTGCAGGTTTGTAATTACCGAGGTGTCTCCTTATAATCCGTAGCCCGGAATCGGGGATGCGCCTGCCTGCAGGCTAGAGCATAGCAAGCTATCGGGTAGTCATCCGCCCTCCTGAACCAATCGGTTATCGGTTTCGTATCGATTCTCCGGTCCCAACATACTAACCATCCGCTGCCAGAATATCGGTTTTGCGGAACCAAAAGAGAGTGTGAGAGCGCTGTGAATAGCAAACGACCAGTAAATCTCGATCTCGGCAAGTTCCATTTTCCGCTGCCAGCCATTACTTCGATCCTGCATCGTATCAGCGGCATCATCATTTTTGTGGGTGTTGCTTTCCTGATGTACGGTTTGGATCTCTCCTTGTCCGGAGAAGATGGCTTCAATCGTGTTAATGAACTGCTGGACAGCTTCCTAGCAAAGCTGATTACCTGGGGCATCCTGTCTGCTCTGCTGTACCACCTCGTAGCGGGTATTAAGCACCTGTTGATGGACGCTGGTATCGGCGAAGAGCTTGAGAGCGGTCGCCTTGCCGCGAAAATCACGCTAGTGGTTTCCATTGTTCTGATTATTCTGGCAGGAGTCTGGGTATGGGCATGAACAGTGTAACGAATATCGGTCGTAACGGGATTCAGGATTGGATCATTCAGCGTGCTACAGCTTATGTGCTGGCTCTTTACACGTTGTTCCTGTTGGGTTTCTTTATTACGACTGACGTTGACTACCAGGCTTGGGCTGCGCTGTTCAATCAGGGTTGGTTCAAGATTTTCAGCCTGCTGGCGCTGTTGTCCATCGCCGGGCACGCGTGGGTCGGTCTGTGGACTGTATCCACCGACTACATCAAATCGGCACTACCGCGCTTTTTGCTGCAGGCAGCCTGCATCCTTGTGATGTTTGTGTATGTCGTGTGGGGCATTCAGATTCTTTGGGGGCTTTAATCGATGGCTAACATCAAAACCATGTCTTATGACGCGATTGTTATCGGTGGTGGTGGAGCTGGTATGCGAGCCGCCCTCCAGCTGACCGAGTCTGGTCTTAACACCGCGTGTATCACTAAAGTGTTTCCGACCCGTTCGCACACTGTTTCCGCCCAAGGTGGCATTACATGTGCGATCGCGAGTGCTGATCCCAACGACGATTGGCGTTGGCACATGTACGACACCGTTAAAGGTTCTGATTACATCGGTGACCAAGACGCCATCGAGTACATGTGTTCTGTCGGTCCTCAGGCGGTATTTGAGCTTGAGCACATGGGTCTTCCGTTCTCTCGTACTGAGCAAGGCCGCATCTATCAGCGTCCTTTCGGTGGTCAGTCTAAGGGGCCCGATAACCCGACTCAGGCTGCTCGTACTTGCGCGGCAGCTGACCGTACGGGTCACGCACTTTTGCACACGCTGTATCAGGCAAACCTGAAAGGCGGCACCAGCTTCCTGAATGAATGGTACGCCGTTGATCTGGTTAAAAACTCCAAGAACGAAGTTGTTGGTGTTGTTGCTATTGAGATCGAAACGGGTGAAGTTGCCTACATTAAATCTAAGGCAACCGTTCTGGCGACCGGTGGTGCTGGCCGTATCTACGCGTCTACAACTAACGCGCTCATCAACACCGGTGACGGTATTGGTATGGCGCTGCGTGCCGGTTTCCCTGTGCAGGATATGGAAATGTGGCAGTTCCACCCGACCGGTATCTACGGTGCCGGTACTTTGGTGACCGAGGGTTGTCGAGGTGAGGGTGGTTATCTGATTAACTCCGAAGGTGAGCGGTTCATGGAGCGTTATGCTCCGAACGCGAAAGACCTGGCTGGCCGTGACGTTGTTGCGCGCTCCATGGTTCTTGAAATTCTGGAAGGACGCGGTTGTGGCCCTGAAAAGGATCACGTACTGCTGAAGCTGGATCACTTGGGTGAAGAAACTTTGAATCTGCGTCTGCCGGGTATTTGTGAGCTTTCACGTACCTTCGCTCACGTTGACCCGGTTAAAGAGCCGGTTCCGGTTGTGCCGACCTGTCACTATATGATGGGAGGGGTTCCGACCAACGTTGGTGGTCAGGCGTTAACCCAAGACGAAAACGGCAACGATCAGCCTATCCCGGGTCTGTTTGCTTGTGGTGAGGCTGCGTGTGTATCTGTTCACGGTGCGAACCGTTTGGGCGGTAACTCGTTGTTGGACCTGGTTGTCTTCGGTCGTGCAGCTGGTCTGCATATTGAAGAGCAGATTCGTGGCGGTTTCGAAGTTGATAACGCCAGCGATGAAGATATCAAGCGTGCCATGGCGCGACTGGATCGCTTGAACAGCGCTTCCGAAGGCGAGGACGTGGCAACCGTACGTAAGGATCTTCAGAACTGCATGCAGCTGTATTTCGGTGTATTCCGTGATGGCAAGAGCATGGAAGAAGGTCTCGAGAAGTTGGAAGCTATCGGTGAGCGTGTTCGCAAGACCAAGCTGGCCGATACCAGTCAGGCCTTTAACACCGCTCGTATCGAAGCGCTTGAGCTTGATAACTTGTATGAAGTTGCATTGGCAACTGCTATTTCGGCAAATGAACGCAAAGAAAGTCGTGGCGCGCACGCCCGTAACGACTTCACCGAGCGTGATGACGAGAACTGGCTTAAGCACTCCATGTACTTCCCACTCGAAAGACGCGTGGGCAAGCGTGATGTGAATTTTGCGCCAAAGACTGTTCCGACCTTCCAGCCGAAAATCCGGACCTACTAAGGGGAGATTCTGAATATGTTGGTAAGTCTCTATCGCTACAATCCAGAAGCTGATAACGCCCCTTATATGCAGGATGTTGAAGTTGAAATTCCTGCAGGCAAAGATCTGATGGTTCTGGATGTTTTGAACCTCGTGAAGGAGAAAGATCCTTCTATGAGTTACCGTCGTTCCTGCCGCGAAGGTGTGTGTGGTTCTGATGGCATGAACATGAACGGTAAGAACGGTTTGGCTTGTATTACGCCGGTTTCCGACGTAGTTAAGAACGACAAGTTGGTTCTGCGTCCGTTGCCGGGGTTGCCGGTCATTCGTGATCTCGTTGTCGACATGGGTCTTTTCTACAAGCAGTATGAGAAGGTCATGCCGTACCTGGTTAACGACAAGCCGGCGCCCGCCATTGAGCGTCTGCAGTCTCCAGAGGAGCGTGAAAAGCTGGACGGTCTGTACGAGTGTATACTCTGTGCATGTTGTTCGACGTCGTGTCCTTCCTTTTGGTGGAATCCGGATAAGTTCATTGGTCCGGCAGGGCTGTTGCAGGCCTATCGTTTTCTGGCAGACAGTCGTGATACCGCCCAGGCTGAGCGTTTGGCCGAGTTGGATGACCCATTCAGTGTATTCCGCTGCAGGGGTATCATGAACTGTGTCAGTGTGTGTCCCAAAGGTCTGAACCCGACCAAAGCAATCGGTCACATTCGAAATCTGTTGCTGCAAAGGGCCACCTGACCGGCAAATTTTGCAGAACTAGCTATACTGGTTATCCGATACCAGTTAGCACCTCTGAAGGCCTCGCTTATGCGGGGCCTTCAACCAAAGGCTTATAGTCAAAAGTCTTACCAGGATGCAAACTGATCTCGCTGCCTGGTTCCCGCTCTCTGGTTTCCTGGCAGTGTCGCTGAGTACAAAAAAATCATAGGGGACGGAATCTTCCGTAATGGTTGTGGTTTCCGGTTGTCATGCCGTAATAACCCGTATTGACTGGAAAATACCACTGGCCGACCATACCCGCTCCCCCGCACCAGCCAAGGTGAGCTATTCAAAATGCACGAAAGCATCATGGAGCAGTTATGGCAGACTTCCCACTTGCAGGGTGGGAATCTAGCCTATGTTGAACAGCTTTTTGAAACCTACCTGTCAGATCCCAATGCTATTCCTGAAGAGTGGCGGAGCTACTTCGATAAGCTCCCGAGCGTTGATGGCCAACAAGGCCGTGACGTTATTCACTCGACGATCCGTGAACAGTTTGAACACATTTCGCGAAACCAGCGTTTTTTGGCCAGTGGCGGCGTTCCGGCCAGCGCCACTTCCGATGCTGACAAAAAGCAGATTCGTGTTCTACAGCTGATTAACGCGTACCGTTTTCGCGGACACCAGGAAGCCAAGCTTGACCCACTGGGTGTCTGGCAGCGTGAACCTGTAGAAGATCTTGATCCGGCTTTTCACGAGTTGCATGAATCCGATCTGGATTTAGAGTTTCAGACCGGCTCGCTGAGCTTCGGTTCTGATACAATGAAGCTTCGAGACATCGTTGACGGGCTTCGTCAAACCTATTGTCAAAGTATCGGCGCAGAATACATGCACGTGGTAGACACGCGCATCAAGCGTTGGTTTCAGCAGCGTATGGAGCCGGTACGGTCCCGCCCTCAATACGAGACTGAAACCCGCAAGCATCTTCTGGAACGCCTGACGGCGGCTGAAGGGCTTGAGAAGTATCTGGGCTCCCGATACCCCGGTGTTAAGCGTTTCGGTCTTGAAGGCGGTGAGAGCCTTATTCCTTGTCTGGATGAATTGATTCAGCGTGCCGGCTCGTACGGCGCTAAAGAAATCGTCTTGGGCATGGCGCACCGTGGTCGTTTGAACGTGTTGGTCAACACGCTCGGTAAGAACCCAAAAGAATTGTTTGATGAGTTCGAGGGCAAAAAGCTCGCGGATTCCGGTTCGGGTGACGTGAAATATCACCAGGGTTTCTCTTCAAATGTCATGACTCCGGGTGGCGAAGTTCACTTGGCTATGGCGTTTAACCCGTCGCACTTGGAAATCGTTGCTCCGGTGGTTGTGGGCTCGGTTCGAGCGCGTCAGGATCGCCGTAAAGATACGGACGGAACCAAAGTGTTGCCGATCGTGATGCACGGTGATGCGGCCTTTGCAGGCCAGGGTGTGGTGATGGAAACGTTCCAGATGTCCCAGACACGGGGCTTCGGAGTGGGTGGTACCATTCACATCGTGATTAACAACCAGGTTGGTTTCACCACGAGCAGGCAGGAAGACGCTCGTTCCACGGAATACTGTACTGACGTGGCCAAGATGGTCCAGGCACCTATTCTTCACGTTAATGCAGACGATCCCGAAGCGGTGATGTTTGCGACCCACCTGGCCGTTGATTACCGCAACGAGTTCAAGCGTGACGTCGTTATCGATCTGGTTTGTTACCGCCGTCGCGGACACAACGAAGCTGATGAGCCAGCGGCCACCCAGCCGGTGATGTACGAAAAGATTCGTAAGTTGAAAACCACCCGAAACATCTACGCCGATCAGTTGATGCAGGATGGCATGCTCGGCGAAGATGAAGTCAAACAGATGGAAACTGAATACCGGGATGCGCTCGATAATGGCGAGCACGTGGTTAAGTCACTGGTTAAAGAGCCTAACAAAGACCTGTATGTCGATTGGACTCCATACCTTGGCCATGAGTGGACTGCCAAATGTAAAACCAGCGTAGCGGCCAAAACCATTAAGAAATTGGGAACGAAGTTGACGCAGGTGCCGGAAGGCTTCAGCGTACAGCGTCAAGTATCCAAGATCGTTAACGATCGCGAGAAGATGACGGCAGGGGCCTTGCCTTTGAACTGGGGTTACGGTGAGATAATGTCTTACGCAACTCTGCTCAACGAAGGGCATCAGATACGATTGATTGGCCAGGATGTAGGACGTGGTACCTTCTCCCACCGTCACGCGGTACTGCATAACCAGAAAGATGGTTCGTCGCATATCTCGCTTCAGTCATTGTCCGATGACCAGCCGAGTTTCGATATTTACGACTCCCTGTTGTCTGAAGAAGCTGTGATGGCGTTTGAGTACGGCTACGCGACAACCCAGCCGGACGCGTTGATTGTTTGGGAAGCGCAGTTTGGTGACTTTGCCAACGGTGCTCAGGTGGTTATCGATCAATTTCTGACCAGTGGCGAGCATAAGTGGGGCCGGTTGTGCGGCCTGACACTGTTGTTGCCTCATGGGTATGAAGGGCAGGGGCCAGAGCACAGTTCCGCCCGCTTGGAGCGCTTCCTTCAGCTTTCCGCGCAGCACAATATTCAAGTGTGTGTGCCGACAACACCGTCGCAGGTGTTCCACATGCTGCGTCGTCAGGTTAAGCGTCCGCTGCGGAAGCCTTTGATTGCGATTACGCCGAAGAGTCTGCTGCGTCACAAAGAAGCGACGTCCAACCTGGATGATTTAACGTCTGGCACTTTCCAGACCGTTTTGCCTGAAAAAGATCTTCCGGATCCGAAGAAGGTGACTCGCCTGATCATGTGTAGCGGTAAGGTGTATTACGATCTGCTGGATAAAAAGAAAGCAGATGAGCGTGACGACGTAGCGTTGGTTCGCATCGAGCAGCTTTACCCGTTCCCCGGTGATGATCTTGACGAAATCCTGGGTCAGTACCCTAAGCTGAAAAACGTGGTTTGGTGTCAAGAAGAGCCAATGAACCAGGGTGCTTGGTATCCGAGTCAGCACCATATGCGTAATGCGCTGCAACGCCTGAACCCAAAACTATACCTTCAGTATGCCGGTCGTGAGCCTTCTGCTGCTCCTGCGTGTGGACATATGTCCGTACACATTGAAGAACAGAAGAAGTTGGTTAACGACGCGTTCGAAATCTGACGAGCTACCGAGCTAAGGAATTGTAATGACAACAGAGATTAAAGCCCCAGTTTTCCCTGAGTCGGTCGCCGAAGGCACCGTCGCGACTTGGCACAAGCAGCCAGGCGAAGCCTGTTCACGTGACGAGCTGATTGTCGATATCGAAACCGACAAAGTTGTGCTTGAAGTGGTTGCACCGGCTGACGGCGTTATTGAAGAGATCGTAAAAGCCGAAGGCGATACCTGCGAAAGTGGCGAAGTGATCGGCAAGTTTAAAGAAGGCGCTGCAGGTGAATCCAAGCCGGCAGAAAGCAAGGAGGATAGCAGCAAGGACGAAGAAAAGTCCGATGCGAGTGAAGAGGCTCCTGCATCTGGTGACGCGATTCTGAGCCCGGCTGCTCGTAAGCTGGCTGATGAGAACGACGTTGATCCGGCCTCCGTAAAGGGTACCGGTAAAGACGGTCGGGTCACCAAAGAAGACGTTCAGAATCACATCGACAGTAAGAAGTCTTCGGGTTCTTCTGCGCCCCAGCCGGCAGCTGTACCGGAAGTAAATGTTGCGCCGGGTGAGCGCCCAGAGAAACGTGTTCCGATGACGCGTCTGCGTGCCAGCATCGCGAAGCGTCTGGTTGAAGCACAGCAGACCGCAGCGATGTTGACCACGTTCAACGAAGTGAACATGGCACCGATCATGGAACTTCGTAAACAGTATCAGGAAAGCTTTGTTAAGCGTCATGACATTAAGCTTGGTTTCATGTCGTTCTTTGCTAAAGCTGCGACCGAAGCGCTGAAGCGCTTCCCGGCAGTTAACGCATCCATCGACGGCAACGACATGGTTTACCACGGATACCAGGATATTGGTGTTGCGGTCTCTACCGAGCGTGGCCTGGTTGTTCCTGTTATCCGTGACGTTGACGCACTGGGCTTAGCGGATATCGAGAAGAAGATCGTTGAATACGGTACCAAGGCTAAAGGCGGAAAGCTGGGCATTGACGATATGACCGGCGGTACCTTTACCATCACTAACGGTGGTACTTTCGGATCGTTGATTTCTACGCCGATCCTGAATCCGCCACAGACAGCTATTCTGGGTATGCACAAAATCCAAGAGCGCCCAATGGCAGTGAACGGTAAGGTTGAGATCCAGCCCATGATGTACCTGGCGCTGTCATACGATCACCGTATGATTGACGGCAAAGACGCCGTTCAGTTCCTGGTAGCCATCAAGGAAATGCTTGAAGACCCGGCGCGTATCCTGCTGGACGTGTAAGCTGATACTCAACGAATCTGAGAACAGGAAAGATTATGTCCGATAAGTATGATGTCATTGTTATTGGTGCTGGCCCCGGCGGCTACGTAGCAGCTATCAAGGCTGCCCAGCTGGGCTTGAAAACTGCATGTGTTGAATCCTGGACTGCCGAAGACGGGAAAAGCCAGGTATTGGGTGGAACCTGCCTGAACGTAGGCTGTATTCCTTCTAAAGCGCTGCTGGAAGTGACTCACAAGTTTGAGGAAGCCAGCCACGACTACGAGTCCATGGGTATTTTGGCCAAGAGCGTTGATATCGACGTGGCTAAAATGATGGAACGTAAGGCGGGTATCGTTAAGCAGCTGACCGGCGGCATCGCTGGTTTGTTTAAGGCCAACGGCGTAACGTCGATTCACGGTCACGGAAAATTGCTTAACGGCCGTAAGGTCGAAGTGACTGATAAAGACGGCAAAACCAAGACCTACGAAGCTGAAAACGTGATTTTGGCAAGTGGTTCTAAGCCGGTTGAGATTCCGCCTGCGCCTTTTGACGGTGACTACATCGTAGATTCTGAAGGTGCGCTAGAGTTCACAGAAGTACCTAAGCGCTTGGGTGTGATCGGCGCCGGCGTAATCGGTTTGGAACTGGGCAGTGTTTGGGCTCGTTTGGGTTCAGAGGTCACCATTCTGGAAGCGCAAGATAACTTCCTACCAGTGGTTGATCAACAGATCGCCAAGGACGCGCTGAAGCAGTTCAAGAAGCAAGGTTTGGACATCATCACTGGTGCACGTATGACCAGTGCTGAAGTGAAGCGCAAGTTGGTGAACGTTAGCTACGAAGACTCTAAGGGCAAACAGGAAGCGAAGTTCGACAAGTTGATCGTGGCTGTTGGTCGTCGTCCTTACACCGATGGTTTGTTGGCAGAAGACTCCGGCGTGAAACTGGACGAGCGCGGTTTCATTTTTGTTGATGATCAGTGTAAAACCGAAGCACCGGGTGTTTGGGCGGTAGGGGATATCGTTCGTGGCCCTATGCTGGCGCACAAGGCCTCTGAAGAAGGTGTGATGGTTGCCGAACGTATCGCCGGCCACAAGCCGCAAGTGAATTACGATTGCATTCCGAACGTAATTTACACGACTCCAGAAGTTGCTTGGGTTGGTAAAACGGAAGAGCAGCTGAAAGCGGAAGGTGAAGACTACAATGTCGGTTCTTTCCCGTTTGCAGCTAACGGTCGGGCGATGGCAGCCAACGCCACTGGCGGTATCGTCAAGATCATCGCAGATGCGAAGACCGATCGTATTCTTGGTTTCCACGTTGTTGGGCCTCAGGCGTCAGAAATCGTTGCCCAGGGCGTGATCGCCATGGAGTTCGGTTCGACCGCTGAAGATTTGGCCTTGACGTGCTTCGCGCATCCGACTCTTTCCGAGTCCGTGCATGAAGCGGCTCTGGCCGTTGCGGGGGGGGCGATTCACGTCGCTAACCGTCGCAAAAAGAAGTAACGCAGACCAGAAGCGAAGGGGCGCCCGGAAGAGCGCCCCTTCGCTATAACAACAACCGATTTCTGGTTGCGGACATGGTGAGCTGAGGTGATCCCCTGCTCATCAAACCGAATTCGCGTTTAAGGCTTCCCAAGAGGGGAGTAGCGGGTTCTTCTCCGTACGTGGTTATCCTCCATCAAATAGCGGGACATTAACTATGAATTTGCATGAATATCAGGGCAAACAGCTATTCGCTGAATATGGCCTGCCTGTCTCACAAGGCATCGCCTGTGATACCCCGGAAGAAGCAGTGGCAGCGGCCGAAAAAATTGGCGGCAACAGCTGGGTTGTCAAGGCACAGGTTCACGCTGGTGGCCGTGGTAAGGCTGGCGGTGTAAAGCTGGTTAAGAGTACCGACGACATCCGCGCATTTGCCGAGCAGTGGTTGGGCAAGAATCTGGTGACTTTCCAGACCGACGAAAACGGTCAGCCAGTTAGCAAGATTCTCGTCGAGTCATTGACTGACATCGATCAGGAGCTGTACCTGGGTGCCGTTGTAGACCGTGGTACTCGCCGTATTGTATTCATGGCCTCCACTGAAGGTGGCGTTGAGATCGAAACGGTAGCCGAAGAAACACCGGAAAAGATCCTGCGTGCAGAAATCGATCCGCTGGTAGGCCCGCAGCCATACCAGGGACGTGATCTGGCATTCCAGCTGGGCCTGGAAGGCAAGCAAATCGGTCAGTTCACCAAGATCTTCATGGGTCTGGCGAAATTGTTCGAAGATTACGATCTGGCTCTGATGGAAATCAACCCGCTGGTTATCACTCCGGCTGGTGATCTGCACTGCCTGGACGCCAAAATTGGCGCTGATGGCAACGCTCTATACCGTCAGAAGAAACTGCAGGAAATGCGTGATCCTTCTCAGGAAGATGCCCGTGAAGCGGAAGCAGCTGCCTGGGAACTGAACTACGTTGCGCTTGAAGGCAATATCGGTTGCATGGTTAACGGCGCAGGCCTTGCCATGGGTACCATGGACATCATCAAGCTATCTGGCGGCAAGCCAGCTAACTTCCTGGACGTTGGCGGCGGTGCGACCAAAGAGCGCGTATCCGAAGCGTTCAAGATCATCCTGTCTGATGATGCAGTACAGGCCGTTCTGGTTAACATCTTCGGCGGTATCGTTCGTTGCGACATGATTGCTGAAGGCATCATCGGCGCAGTGAAAGAAGTAGGCGTTAAAGTTCCCGTGGTTGTTCGCCTTGAAGGTAACAACGCAGAGCTGGGTTCTAAAGTTCTGGCTGAAAGTGGCTTGAACATCATCGCCGCTAGCAGCCTTGCTGACGCTGCTGAGCAAGTCGTTAAAGCCGCAGGGGGTAAATAATGAGCATCCTGATTAATAAAGACACCAAGGTTATCTGCCAGGGCTTTACCGGCGCACAGGGTACTTTCCACTCTGAGCAGGCTATCGAGTACGGCACCAAGATGGTTGGTGGCGTAAGTCCGGGTAAAGGCGGAACCGAGCACTTGGGTCTGCCGGTATTCAACACCGTGCGTGAAGCTGTCGAAAAGACCGGTGCACAGGCTACCGTTATCTACGTGCCAGCTCCGTTCTGTAAAGATGCCATCATCGAAGCGGCAGATGCCGGCCTCGAACTGATCGTGTGCATCACTGAAGGCATCCCGACCATCGATATGCTGTACGCCAAAGAATACGTTGATCGTAAAGGCGTGCGCATGATCGGGCCTAACTGCCCAGGCGTAATCACACCGGGCGAAAGCAAGATCGGTATCATGCCGGGCCACATTCACAAGCCAGGTAAGGTCGGTATCGTATCCCGCTCCGGAACCCTGACTTATGAAGCGGTCAAGCAGACCACAGACTTCGGCTACGGCCAGTCTACTTGCGTAGGTATTGGTGGTGACCCAATTCCGGGTTCCAACTTCATCGATATCCTCAAGCTGCTGCAGGACGATCCGCAGACTGAAGCTATTGTGATGATTGGTGAAATCGGTGGTACTGCTGAAGAAGAAGCGGCTGCCTTCATCAAAGACAACGTCACTAAGCCTGTTGTTTCCTACATTGCCGGCGTAACTGCGCCTCCAGGCAAGCGTATGGGCCACGCAGGTGCCATCATTTCAGGTGGTAAGGGTACTGCGGACGAAAAATTCGCCGCTCTGAATGACGCCGGTGTTAAAACCGTGCGTAGCCTGGCTGAAATCGGCAAGGCTCTGCAGGAAGTGACTGGCTGGTAAGCCTTTTTACAACCTGAGAAAACCCCCGGATTCGAAAGAATACCGGGGGTTTTTTGTTTCAGGGCGATTGTTTTAAGCCTGTTTGTTTAACGCAAGGGGGTGTTAAGACTATAATGCTCGGTCAGCCTGATGACTAACCCCGTGACTTCACGCTCATTCAGGCGCTCTATAAATAGAAAGAAGGAGTTTGTGCTTTGAGTTCCGTCGATTCCCAGCAAAGAATTTTGTCCGGCATGCGTCCGACCGGCAAGCTTCACCTCGGCCACTACCACGGTGTGCTGAAAAACTGGGTTAAACTCCAGCACGAATTCGAGTGCTTCTTCTTCGTTGCCGATTGGCACGCGTTAACCACGCAATACGACGATCCCTCTGGCATTGAGCAAAGTGTCTGGGACATGGTTGTGGATTGGTTGGCCGCTGGTGTGAACCCGGGCTCGTCCACGATGTTTATTCAGTCCCAGGTTCCGGAACACGCCGAGCTACATTTGCTGCTTTCGATGATTACTCCGCTGGGCTGGCTCGAGCGAATCCCGACCTACAAAGATCAGCAGGAAAAGCTGCGCGAGAAAGATCTGGCCACTTACGGCTTCCTAGGGTATCCGTTGCTGCAAACCGCGGATATTTTGATGTACCGAGCCGGCAAGGTGCCGGTTGGAGCCGATCAGGTTTCGCACGTGGAAATTACCCGTGAGATTGCTCGCCGCTTTAATCACATCTATGGCCGAGAGCCCGGCTTTGAAGAGCTTGCCGAGGCAGCGATTGTCAAAATGGGTAAGAAAAACGCCAAGCTGTACCGCTCGCTGAAGAAGCGTTATCAGGAAGAGGGTAGCACCGAGGCACTTGAAATTGCCCGAGCTCTGTTGAAAGAACAGCAGAATATCTCGTTGGGTGACCGCGAGCGTCTGTACGGCTATATCGAAGGTGGCGGTAAAGTGATTTTGCCGGAGCCGCAACCGTTGCTGACGCCGGAGTCCAAGATGCCAGGGCTGGACGGACAAAAGATGTCTAAGTCCTACAATAACTACATTGGCCTACGTGAAGATCCAGACAGCGTTGCCCAGAAAGTCCGCACGATGCAGACCGACCCTCAACGTGTTCGCCGTACGGATCCGGGTGAGCCTGAGAAGTGTCCGGTTTGGGGTATGCACAAAGTGTATTCCGATGAAGCAACCTGTGCCTGGGTTCAGGAGGGCTGCCGCAGCGCCGGTATCGGTTGCTTGGAGTGCAAAACGCCACTGATCGAAGCCATCGTGGAGGAGCAGAAGCCGCTGCACGAAAGGGCCAAAGAATATGAAGACAACCCGGACTTGGTGTATTCGATCCTTCAGGAAGGAAGAGAGCATGCACGTGATGCAGCAAGGGATACCCTTGAAGAGGTTCGGGAAGCGATGGGTCTCAGTTATCGCTGAGTCAGGCCTGTTGGCTGCTCGTTGAAAGAGGCGACGGTGGTATGACGGACGAGATCAAAGAACCAATCGACGCTTCTTCTAGCGAAATGGAGCAGGTTCCCCTTGCGTTGGTGTCGGGCAAACCGTTGGTCGACGTTCCTAAGGATCTCTACATACCGCCCGATGCGTTGGCTGTCTTTCTTGAGGCTTTTGAAGGGCCTCTGGATTTGTTGCTCTATCTAATCCGGCGCCAGAATATGAATATTCTGGATATCGATGTTAGTGAAATTACCCGACAGTACATGGAGTACATCGGGGCGGTGGAGTCGATGCGCTTTGAGTTGGCGGCTGAATACCTCGTTATGGCCGCCACGCTCGCTGAGATAAAATCCCGGATGCTCTTGCCGCGTCAGGAAAGTGACGATGACGACGAGCTGGACCCCAGAGCCGAACTTATTCGACGGCTACAACAGTACGAACGCTTCAAAAAAGCCGCCGAAGATATTGATCAGATGCCGCGCGTGGAGCGTGACACTTATATCGGCTCAGCCGCCTTACCAAAATTGCCTTCGAGCCAGCCGCATCCCGACGTGGATATGCGCGAGCTGATTCTGGCGCTTCAGGGGGTTCTGAAACGTGCAGACTTGTTCACCAGTCATCATGTTGAGAAAGAGCGTTTGTCTACTCGGGAACGCATGTCCCATATCTTGTCGGTGCTTCAGGGAGATCGCTTCGTCACATTTGAAAGCCTCTTTTCGGTTGAAGAGGGGCGCTTGGGCGTTGTCGTGAGTTTTCTGGCAACGCTTGAGTTGGTGAAAGAGCAGTTGATTGAACTGGTGCAAGCTGAGGTGCTCGGGCCCATTCATGTCAGAGCGCGAGCCGTGAGTTGAAGGGTAATCAACGACCATGAACGAAGACGAAATTGTCAGAATTCAGGCGATCGCAGAGGCGGCTTTGTTGGCTGCAGGGAAGCCCTTGTCGATTGACCAACTTCGAGAGCTGTTTTTGGAAAGCGAACGGCCAACCCGGCAAGCTATGGAACAGGCCATAACGCAGCTGAAAGTGGCCTGCGAGGGCCGGGGATTTGAGCTAAAGCAAATCGCTAGCGGCTACCGATTGCAGGTCAGGGCTGAATTTGCGCCCTGGGTTGGCAGGCTGTTTGAAGAGAAGCCGCAGCGTTACTCACGGGCACTGTTGGAAACACTTGCTTTGATTGCATATCGACAACCGATTACTCGCGGGGAGATTGAAGAAATTCGAGGTGTTGCGGTAAGCAGCAATATCATTCGGACCTTGCTTGAGCGAGAGTGGGTACGTGTTGTGGGGCATCGTGATGTGCCGGGTAGGCCGGCCATGTACGCCACCACCAAACAGTTTTTGGATTACTTCAACCTCACCGGTCTCGATGAATTGCCCGCCTTGTCAGAAGTGCGGGATTTGGAAGAGATCGGCCGTGAGATTGAAAAGAATATGCAGGGCGAGATTAAACTTGAAGCTCCCTCGCCAGAAGGTGAAGAGGCCGATATGCAGAACTCTGGCGAGTCGCCCTCAGAACAGACACTTCACTAACCGCCACAAGGCGTCAGATACTCAGTAAGGAATGAATTCATGGCGGCATCTAGCCCCGGAAAACCACGTGCAGGCAAAAAGGCCGCACAGGGTGACAAGTCACTAACTGAAGGCCCTGAGCGCATTCAGAAGCTTTTGGCCCGCGCCGGAGTGGGTTCACGCCGGGAGATAGAAGGCTGGATGGACTCTGGCCGCTTGTTGGTTAATGGCCAACCGTCCGTGCCGGGTCAAAAGGCAACGATAGAAGATACCTTTGAACTGGACGGAAAAAAGTTGGACGTGGCATCTGCCGGCCAGGTTGTTCGCCGGGTTCTGATCTATAACAAGCCAGAAGGTGAAGTGACTACACGCAAAGATCCTGAAGGCCGGCCCACGGTTTTTGACCGATTGCCTCGCTTGAAAGATCAGCGCTGGATCTCGATCGGGCGTTTGGACTTGAATACGACCGGCTTGGTACTGTTCACCACGGATGGCGAGTTGGCGAACCGTTTGATGCATCCGTCGCGCCAAATCGATCGGGAATACGCCGTTCGAGTATTCGGCGAAGTAGATGAAGCCATGATTCAACGATTGCTTCAGGGTGTATTGTTGGAAGATGGTATAGCCCAGTTCTCCGATATCTCGGAAGCGGGTGGCAGTGGTATGAACAAATGGTTTCACGTCACTTTGCTTGAAGGCCGGAATCGCGAAGTGCGCAGACTTTGGGAATCTCAAGGCGTCCGCGTGAGCAGGCTAAAGCGTGTTCGTTATGGCCCTATCTTCCTGCCGAGCCGTTTGTCCTTGGGCAAGTGGGAGGAGTTGGATCAGAAAGCGGTCGATTTGCTTAGCCGTACAGTTGAGTTGCAATCGGTTCCGGTTCCCCAGAAAACGCCGGGAGAACAGGCTGAGCATGATCGAAAAATGCGGAAAAGCCCCGGTCGATCCGTGCAAAAATCCAAGCGAGGCAGTTGGCAGGTTAGCGATGCAGGCCAACCTAAAGCTAAGCGGGAAACCAAAAAGAAAACCGCTGGCGCATCACGCCCAGCGCGAAACAATCGGGGTAACTAACCCCGTTTGTATCATGGAATAGAAGCAAATACGCGGCTGCAGTTGCGGCCGCCGGCCTTTGCTTGATACAGAGCCTCATCGGTACGTGCTAGCCATTGCTCAGTTTTTTCGTTAGACAAGTGGGCCGCGATACCGCAACTGCCCGTTATTGTAATCGGAGTCTCGCCGCCGTCCACCCGGATGCTTTCCAAGGCCATACGAATTCGCTCGGCCACGGTTTTTGCTTCCTGTATATCCGTGTGCGGTAGCAAAACTGCAAACTCCTCCCCCCCGAAGCGGTACACAGAATCCGAGTTACGTATTGCCCGCTCTATATTTTCGGCGGCTTTTGCCAGTATGTGATCACCCACCACGTGGCCATGGGTGTCATTAATCCGTTTGAAATGATCCAAGTCGCATAAAATTAACGTGCAGGGTGCGTTCAGTCGATCTGAAAGTGAGCTTGCCCGGGTGACTTCTTCTTGAAGCGCTCGTTTATTACCGATTCCGGTCAGGGCATCCGTCAAAGCGGCTTGTTCAATAGCAATGAACTGGCAAGCGTTACGTAATGGGCAAATGATGGCTGAGAGCATCATTTCGACCCCGGACAGCTCTTCGTCGCTAAATTTATGACGCCGATGGAAGGTGAGCCAGCCGTAATGGCTGCCTTCCAGGGATAGCCTGTATTCGCAGCGGTGCGGGCCGCCAACACCGGTAGAAAACACAAAATCTTGGCGGGCAATCCGGTGACGGTATTGCAGCGAATCGAAGGGAATCGATGCCGAAATTTCCTCGGCAATTATCTCCAGTTGGCCTTCCAGCGACAACGTTGTTGAGAGTCTTTTTGTCAGTCGTGCCAGAGGGTCTGGTTCTTGGCTCCATGCCTGATATGCCTGTCTCAGTGCCGCCAGCTTGGCAGGTTTGGATCTTGAGGACTGTATGGATGTCAGGTTTTTCACGGCAGCTCGCTTGTTCCGTAAAATAAAGTTAACTGCACCTAAGCATTTTTGGTGCCAATTTAAATTTGTGCAGTAAATCCAGACAGATGAGGGCATTGTTTGCCGAAATGGCGGGTTGGGCCGATGACAGCGTCAATGTTTCGGCAAGATATTGCCGATTTCTACGCGCCCTAAATCAAAATGTCCTACAAGGGTGTAGGCCGTTTGAGCGCCTGTGATAAACTTCCGCGCTTGAACGCAAACGTCACAGGTGAGCAGTTTTAGCATGAGATTCGAGGCCCCAGAGAGTCTGTCTGAGCAAATAGCCCAGCACATCGGTCAACGCATTGTCGTCCGGAGCCTTAAGCCCGGTGAGCGCATTCAGGAGCTTAAAGTGGCCGGTGAACTGAATGTCAGTCGCGGCTCTGTGCGTGAGGCTTTGTTGATTCTCGAGCGCCGGCATTTGGTAGAGATCTACCCGCGAAGGGGAGCGGTGGTCTCGGAGATGACTGTCAGTTCTGTGAACGCTCTCTACGATATTTATATTGATCTACTGTGCATGCTCGGGCGCAAAGTGCTTGAGCGCTGGTCCGGGCATGAACTCAGTGGCCTGGCGGATCAGATTCGTAAACATGGCTCGCTGCTCGGCGCTTCGAATCCATTGGGCAATGACCCTGAACAGGTTATCGAGGCTGGTTTCGACATCGTCCGCAATGCCTGTGGAATGGTTGAGAATCCGTTCCTGCAGGAAACTCTCGAAAACTTCCGGCCCGCCATTAGCCGAACCTATTACATGGTGCTTGAGAATCGGCCGAGTGAAACGGCAGAAACCGGGCCGTTATTCCAGAAGCTGGCCGATGCCGCCATGCAGCCCGATGCCGCTCAGCTGCAGCAAGTTATTCAGCAATACGGCGAGCATCAACGGAAACAGATTTTGACGATTCTCACGGAGGAGAACGCCTGATATGAGGCTTAAGTCCATTAAGCTTGCCGGCTTCAAATCATTTGTTGATCCCACAACTGTGCCGTTTCCGACCAATCTAACCGCGGTGGTTGGCCCAAACGGTTGTGGTAAATCGAACATTATTGATGCCGTGCGCTGGGTAATGGGCGAAAGCTCCGCTAAGTACTTACGCGGAGAATCCATGTCAGACGTAATTTTCAATGGTTCGACGGCACGTAAACCCGTGGGCCAAGCATCCATCGAACTTGTTTTCGATAACGATGCCGGAAAAGCCCCCGGCGAGTTCGTTAAATTCAATGAAATTTCGGTGAAACGCCGGGTGTCTCGCGAAGGCCAGTCTGAGTACTTTCTCAACGGTTCCAAGTGTCGCCGCCGAGATATAACGGACCTGTTCCTTGGAACCGGCTTGGGCCCTCGTAGCTACGCAATCATCGAGCAGGGCATGATTTCCCGTCTGATTGAAGCTAAACCAGAAGAGCTGCGAGTTTATATAGAAGAAGCTGCGGGCATTTCGAAATACAAGGAGCGTCGTCGAGAAACCGAAAATCGTATTAAACGAACCCAGGAAAATCTGGAGCGTTTAACGGATTTGAGGGAAGAGTTGGGCCGACAGTTGCAGCATCTGGAGCGTCAGGCGGCTGCGGCTGAAAAGTATAAGGCGTATAAGCTCGAAGAACGGCAGAAAAAGGCCGAGTTAACAGTCCTTCGATGGAAAGCTCTCGACAACGATTTGCAAGCCGGGCGGGAGAAAACCCGGAATACCGAGCTAGAGTTAGAAAAATTACTCACCGAGCGGGTAAACCTGGAAACCTCGCTGGAATCCCTGCGTGAGGCACATCACGAGCGCACCGAGCATTTTAACCGTGCTCAGGCCAAGTACTATGAGGCCGGTGCCGATATTGCCCGCATTGAACAAAGCCTTGAACATCATCGCGACCGTAGCCGCCAAGCCGCTATGGAGCTGGATCAGTCGGTTTCAAATCAGCGCGAAATACAGCGTGAGCTCGAACAAGATCAAGAAAAGCTAGCGACCATTCTTGAAGAGCTCAACATGATTGAGCCCGAGCAAGAAGCACTGGCTATGCGATCAGAAGAGTCGAACGAGAAGTTGCAGCTGGCTGAGGAGGCCATGGCGGACTGGCAGCAACGTTGGGACGAGTTCAGTACACGCTCCTCCGATGCGCGCCGCCAGGCCGAACTAGCTCAATCGAGGATTCGTTCCTTAGAAGAGGCCATCGCACAGTTAAAGACACGCCATCAACGGTTGAAAGACGAGCAAGCGTTGTTGGAGGGCCAGCTGGACCGGTCTGAACTCGAAGAGTTACTTGAACAGCAGGAAACCTTGGAGCTTCAACGCGAAGAAGCATCGGAGCAAATTGAGTTCCTGAATGACGACGTCTATCAGGTCCGCCAGCGCGTCAAAGAGGCTGAAACCGAGGTGTCGGGCCAGCGTCAGCAAGTGCAAAACCTGCGTGCATCGCTTGAATCCCAGACAGTTCTTCTGGAGGAACAGATGGGTGGGCAAGATGATGCTTTGCAAACTTGGCTTGCCGAGCATGGTTTCATGGACGCACCTCGTGTTGCCACTCAGCTCAACATAGAAAGTGGCTGGGAGTTTGCCGTAGAGCAGGTTATTGGCCGGTTTACTCAAGGTTTGGCCTTACCGGGGCTCGAGGGTTTTGGAGATGTTATCGCCCAAGCGCCCAAAGGAGCTGCGGTAGTCGTTGAGGGGCCTGAGGACAGCGGAGATAAGTCCGGGCTCGCGGCCAAAGTCAGTGGTCTGGCGGCGATCGAAACGTTGATCCGCAATGTTGGTATCGTGAACTCAACCGAAGAAGCTCTGGCCAAGCGCGCCAGCCTGGGTGCATATCATAGTGTTATTACGCCGGAGGGTGTCTGGGTCGCGCGTGACTGGGTGCTGATGCCGAATTCCGATGCGGGTCAGATTGGCGTTATCGAACGGCAGAAAAAAGTTGATGAACTTCAGCGCGAACTGGCCGATGCCGAGGATAAGTTGGAGTTGGCCGAGGCTAAGTTTGAACAGCTGAAAGAGCAGGGCGAACGTGCCGAAACCGCTCGAGAAGGTGCCCAGGGCCGTTTGAGCGAAGTTCAGCGCGACCTGTCGGGCTTGTCCTCACAGGTCAGCGGATTGGAAGCAAGAGCCGAGCAGATTGATGCTCGTATTGCCCGTATTCACGATGACATTGAAGAGGTGGCTGGCAACCTTGAAGAACAGCAGATTCAGCTTCAGGAAGCCAAGGAAGAATGGGATATGGCGCTGGCTTCGAGTGAAGACAGCGATGACGAGAAGGAGCGTTTACTTGAGCAGCGGGATACGCTTCGTGAAAACCTTGATCGATTGCGTCAGGATGCGCGCCACGACCGAGATCACTCGCACCAATTACAGCTTCAGCTACAAACACTGCACAGCCAGCATGACGCTTTGAAGCAAACCATTGAGCGAATGCAGTTGCAAAAAGAACGCCTCGAAGAGCGCCTTGAGGTGTTGCGAGAAACCCGCGAAGGCTCTGAAGAACCGATTGAAGATCTCAAATTGCAATTGGAAGGGTTGCTGGAACGGCGCTTGGCGGAAGAAGAAAAGCTAAGTGCGGCCAGAGATGCCTTGGAGGACATTGACAGAGAAGTCCGAGACCGGGAACAGGGGCGTAGTCGCACTGATCATGTGGTTCAGGATGTACGGGCGAATCTTGAAAAACTGAAAATGGAGTCCCAGGCGCTCGAGATTCGTTCGGGAAACCATATTGAGCAGCTTACAGAGCTGGGTGTAAAGCTACAGGAAGTGCTCGGTCAGCTACCTGAAGACGCCGAAGAACAGGTTTGGGCGGAAGAGCTCACCAAAATAGGTAATCGCATACAGAGATTGGGCGCAATTAACCTAGCAGCGATCGAGGAGTATCAGGTCCAGAGTGAACGTAAGACCTATCTGGACGAGCAGAACGACGATCTGATGGAAGCGTTGGAAACGTTGGATAACGCCATTCGCAAAATTGATCGGGAAACTCGCCAACGATTCAGGGAAACCTTTGATCAGGTTAATGGTGGGTTGCAGGCACTGTTTCCGAAGGTGTTTGGCGGGGGGAGCGCCTATTTGGAACTGACCAGTGACGATCTTTTGGAAACGGGCGTTGCCATTATGGCGCGGCCGCCCGGAAAGAAGAACAGTACTATCCATTTATTGTCCGGTGGTGAAAAAGCGCTGACCGCCATTGCTCTGGTGTTTTCAATCTTCCAGTTGAATCCAGCGCCGTTTTGTATGTTGGACGAAGTGGATGCCCCGTTGGACGATGCCAACGTCGGGCGCTACGCAAATCTAGTGAAAGAAATGTCCAAACAGGTACAATTTATCTACATTACTCATAATAAGATTGCCATGGAGATGGCGGACCAGCTCATGGGGGTTACTATGCATGAACCGGGCTGCTCCCGACTGGTAACTGTGGATGTAGACGAGGCGGCAGCCCTGGCTGAAGCCTGAGGTTGGTGGAAAAGCCACCAACCATGACAATACGGCCATCTGGGCCCGGTGTGCGTTGTATTCGCTACGGGCTTTTTTTAGAGTAGCAACGTTGCAAACTGCAAACAGGACAGCAGAATTATGTCACTTAGGGAATGGTTAATTGCCATAGGTACCCTGGTTATTATCGGAATCGTCGTCGATGGTATTCGTCGAATGCATCGTGCCCGAAAAGAATCTATCGCCATATCGTCGGGAATGGGCGTCGATGAACTGGACGATTCGCCATTGGACCAAGATTTTAATCCCGAGCTACCCAATGGTGGGGCGCGAATTATTTCCAGAGGAACACTGGAAGAGCAAGGCTATTTGAAATCGGATCATTCGGAGTCATTGAGCAGTCTAGATGACGACAACGATTTCTCCGCGGAGTCGGGGTGGGGCGCTGAGCGGGACGAGGTATATACCCCAGATGACCCGGAAGAAGCCACTCGCTTGAGCGAGGCCGAATCGGTGGATAAGGCCGAGGAAGGCACCGAGCACTCAGCCGCGGAACCGGCTTCAGAGCCGTTAGCGCAAGCCCCAAGTGTGGACGAGGTGGTTCACGACGTTCAGGAAGACACCGCAAACCGGCAAGTCGCTCAGCGCGATGCCAACCGGCCTTTAGCCGGTGCCAACCGACCTGAAGCTAAGGAAGTTTTGGTCATTAACGTACTTGCCCCCCAGGACAAGCCGTTTGAGGGCGCGGTTCTGAAAACGTTGTTTGAAGCGTGTGGCTTGGAATTTGGTGACTTGGATATCTATCATCGTCATGAAGGCAGCGATACCACGACGCCCGTCCAGTTCAGTGTTGCCAGCGCCGTCGAACCGGGTACGTTCCGGCCCGAAGAGATGCCTGCATTGAGTACGCCCGGCATTAGCTTTTTCATGAGTATGCCCGGCCCAACCAATGCGCTGCAAGCCTTTGAGTTTATGTTGGAAACCGCTCAGTGCGTAGTTCGTAACATGGGTGGCGAGTTGAAAGACGAACGTCGAAGTGTCATGACGCCGCAAACCATTGAGCATTGTCGCCAGCGCATTCGCGAATTTGAACGTAAACAGCGTTTCCATCGGGTGTAACGCTTAACCAGGACACCCACCTGATGACACAGATCCCCTCAGAAGTGCAGCAGCGCGTAGACGAGCTACGCGCTGCCCTCCATGACCACAACTACCAATATTACGTGCTGGATGACCCCAAAGTTCCGGATGCGGAGTACGACCGTTTGTTCCGGGAGTTGCAGGCATTAGAAATTGAGCACCCAAAGCTCGCCTCGGACGACTCACCCACGCGTAGAGTGGGTAGTACGGCCAACACCAGTTTTGCCGAGGTAACCCACCGTGTACCGATGCTCTCTCTGGACAATGCCTTCAGTGAGGAAGAGTTGGAGGAATTTGATCGCCGGGTGCGCGACAGACTCGGAGCTGAAGAGCCGATCGAATACGTGTGTGAACCGAAGCTCGACGGGCTGGCTGTAAGCCTGCATTACGAGAAAGGCTTGCTTACCCGAGCGGCAACTCGCGGTGACGGAACGACCGGCGAGGACATCACAGCCAATATTCGAACCATTCCATCGGTGCCGCTGAAGTTACGTGGGAACGATTACCCTGATCTTGTGGAGGTTAGGGGAGAAGTTTATATGCCTAAAGCCGGTTTCGAAAGGCTCAACAAGGGGCTGGCGGACCAAGGTGAGAAAACCTTCGTAAACCCCCGTAACGCAGCCGCCGGCAGCTTGCGGCAAAAGAAATCGACCGTCACGGCGAAGCGGCCTTTAGAAATGTGTGCTTACAGCATGGCGGTTTTGGATGAAAATGAGTTGCCAGCCACCCATTGGGAGAGCTTGCAGCTGGTGAAAGACTGGGGCTTTCGGATCAACCCTGAAATGCGAGTGGCGACTGGGGCCAAAGCTTGTCTTGAAGCCTACAACGACTTAATGGATAAGCGGGCCAGCTTACCCTATGAGATTGACGGCATTGTGTTCAAGGTGAACCGGCTGGATCTTCAAACGCAACTCGGCTTTGTGTCGCGGGCACCCAGATGGGCCATTGCCCAGAAATTCCCGGCTCAGGAAGAGCTCACCACCATTGAAGGTGTTGAATTTCAAGTGGGCCGGACCGGTGCGGTCACCCCGGTTGCGCGTTTGAAACCTGTATTTGTAGGCGGCGTGACCGTCTCGAATGCCACGCTTCATAACATGGATGAAGTGCGACGGCTGGATGTGCACATCGGTGATACGGTCTTTATCCGCCGGGCAGGCGATGTTATTCCGCAGGTTGTTAAAGTGGTACCCGAGAAGCGCCCCGAGAATGCTGAAGGGGTTGTGATGCCCGCGCAATGTCCTGTGTGTGAGTCCGACATTGTGCAAATCGAAGGGGAGGCGGTGGCACGCTGTTCAGGGGGGCTATACTGCCCCGCACAGCGTAAGGAAGCCATACGCCACTATGCGTCTCGTAAAGCGCTCGACATCGAAGGCTTGGGTGATCGGTTGATTGAAGTGCTGGTTGATGACGGCATGGTAACGACCGTTGCCGATCTTTATCGTTTAACCAAATTCCAGGTCTCCAGCTTAGAGCGAATGGGCGATAAATCTGCCAGCAACCTTATTGCCGCGATTGACCGCTCCCGGAACCCTGTATTGTGGAAATTCTTGTACGCACTCGGTATTCGGGAAGTCGGTGAGGCTACGGCGAAATCGTTGGCGGCGTACTTCGGTACTTTAGAGGCGATTTCTGAGGCGACTGAGGAGACGCTCCAGCAAGTACCGGATGTCGGACCAATCGTTGCGGGGCATATTCGCAGTTTCTTCGATCAGCCTCACAACCAGGAAACACTTGCAGCCCTTCGGGAAACGGGAGTGGTCTGGCAAGAAGAGCAGGTAGCTTCCGCCGATGAGCAGCCCTTAGCGGGCGAAACCTGGGTCCTGACGGGTACGTTGTCACAGATGACGCGAGATCAGGCGAAATCAAAGCTCGAAGGATTAGGGGCAAAAGTGGCGGGCAGTGTCTCCAAAAAAACAGCTTGCGTGGTCGCCGGTGAAGCGGCGGGCTCAAAGCTCGCGAAAGCGGAACAGCTTGGCGTCAAAGTGCTTGATGAAGATGAGCTTTTGAACTTTTTTGGCGAACACGGCGTTGAAATTTGATCACATGCCTGCCGGGTGAATCTGAGAACTCGCGCAGGTCCTGCCTTGGGCAAATTGGCTACCATGACGTTGATCTGTAACGGTGTGTAAGTGTGCTGGATATATGAGCGCCTGACCTCCGTCCTAACAATAACGTCAAGAAACGGATTTTTGCATGCGTGCCGATTTGTCTTCTCGTATCTGCTCGGCTGGCCGCTTGGCCGGCGTTGCGCTCATCGCTTTAGTGGCTGCTGGCTGCAAAACCGAAAAAGATCCTGATCAACCGACTTTATTGGGGGCCCCAGCGCCAACGGCCTATCTTGGCGTAGAGTATTATTATAACTGGGGTGTATACGGCGGTGAGGATATCCTCGATTACTCGCTGGTTAATGCGCCCTCTTGGCTTGCTCTGGAAGATACCTCAAACAAAGCGCGGCAAGGCATTATCATGCGCGGCGTGCCCGGTCTTTCCGGGGGAAACCGCGGTGATGCGGACCTTGGCAAGAACACCAATATCGAAATCGTCACAACGGACGGAAAAATGGCCGGCTTCCAGCCGTTCGATGTTGAAGTGAAGCCTAACGTGATATCGATCGAAGTGGATGAATTCACAGAGGGGGAAGCGGCCAACGTTGCACAGAAAACAAGCGCCAACACCTGTGCCGTGCCGGACCTAAGCAACCTCGGAAAGCACTCTTTCGACTTGAATACGTACGAGGAAGATGGCGCCTACAAACAAACTGATCAAGTCAACAGTACGACCCACCGCACCTACGCCAAGGTAACTCTGGAAAAGCCTTCTGTTACTCGCATCCGCGTTGCCTATCAGCTGGATAGCGACTTCGATTCTGAAAACTGTGATGCAGGGGTTAGCGCTCCGCATCAAAAATGCGAATACGGTACGTCAAATATCGGACGGGCGATTGTCGGTCATGACATTGTCGTGCTGGGCTCTGCCTCTGATAAAACGGTGGACGAAGAAGGTAACCCGCTCACCTACATTACTTACCAACAGAACAACGCCAGTGTTTACGACCGAGGCGTGCTCACGTTTGAGCCGGGTATCACCGAATGCTATATCCCCCTTGAGGTCGTGGACGATCGCATCCCCGAACCTGGTGAGCTGGCATTTATTCGTCTGACGGAAGTTCGCGAAGGTATTGCTTCTTTGGGGGTGACGAACGCCGGTGCGCAAGCGGGTATCACCATTCTTGATAACGAGCCCGTAGTTTCTGTACAAACGCTAAAGGGCGGAGTAAAGGACACGATCAACGCCGATGATAACGCGGCTGCCACTCCCTATAAGGCGATACTGACAGGTGAGCGAGATGGCCCGGTGATGGTTCGTTTTACCGATCAGGGTAAAAGCTCCGGAGCCAAAAAAGACATTCATTTTGAGATTGTCGACGACAATGGCTTGCCACTTTTAGAGCTTGTCTTTCCCGAAGATCAGAACGAGATCGAGTTTGGTGTTCGCGGGAGGGCATACACCGTGTCGGCAGACGACGGCTACGACGATTTGTTTTTGAGTCTTTCCGTAGATGATGCCTATCAGGCTGGCAGACAAGGCTATGCAAGAGCAGACAGCGACAGTCTGCTGCGGATAAATTTGAATCGCTTGATCACAGCGCAAACCTTTACTGACTTTACGCCAACTGACTTAGAACTAGGTCATACAAGTCGATTGTTTGTAGCGGGCTACACCGATACAGCTCTGGAAGTTCGCATCTACGATCAGGCCAATACCTTGCTGGACATCGTGACGGTTGCTGCGAGAGTAACGAACACTGACGTATACATCAGTGTCGCTGAGCGTGTTGATAGCACCGCAACCCCGCGAGTGACTTACCAGGAGTTTGCGGTGGGTTATTCGGCGCCCGGAAGCAAAGGTGGTCAAGATGTATTTGCCAAGTTATTCCGATTCGATGGCACGGACTATCTCGCGGCTTGGAGTACTGCCTATGAAACGGGTTCAAGCGAGGATGATTTTGTGCGTTGGGTTGGACTGAGCGCAGATCGATCCCAACCTCTTGTTACTCTGGCGGGGAGTACCGCGGGCAGTTGGAGCGAGGAGAACAATACCGGTGGCACCGACGTATTTTTGCTCGAAATCGAAGAGGAAGCGGGCTCGCCCAGAGAGAAAGCATTGCGGTTTGTTGGTTCCAATGCAGATGATCAATTGGCGGCAGGTGATTTGAACGCGTCCTCGTCGGTTCTGTTCGGTCAGGCGCCCAGGACCCTCGATGGGACCAGTGCAATCGGACCTTTCTTTGCCACCGGCAGTGCAACTGCTGAGCTTAACGTCGTGCAGGTTGGAGGAGAGCCCTCAGAGACATTGCGTCATGGTGTGTACGGTTCTGGCCTGGCCTGGTTGGTCGGTGATTCTAATGGCCTTGCTTACACGGTTACAGAAGTGGAGGGCGCTGACAACGAACTGACACGAACTCGCAGCCAAAATAGCCAGGCCGGGTTCGTTTGGGGCGTAGCGGGGAATGGTGTTCCGAGGACCGTGTACCAAGTGAACGATTTTGCCGATGCATCAACTGAAACACTCACGCAAAGCTTGCTGTTTGATGGTGACATTGTGCTGGCAGGCAACACCGATGGCCAGTTGGACGAAGGTACACCGGCCGTCACTGATAACGATGGTATTCTGGCTCGGAGAAGTTCACAGGATGGCCTGGCATACCGGAACTGGAATACGCAGATCCCCAAAAACATGTCATTCCTCGATATGGTGAATTATCGTGATGACGAGGTCATGGCGCTGGTGGATGTGGCTGGCGATCGGCAGCTGGTAGTGTTCAGTCCCGAAGGTCGCTTACTTACACCTCTTGCGCCTTAGCGGGTATCGGACGGAGGGTGCCTAAACAGCACCCTCTTGCTGGCTTGCACTGGCGTAGAGCTTTAAATAGTCGGTGCTCGTTACAATGCCAGAAGGCTGACCGCTAGTGCCATCAACGATCAACGCAGCGTTAAGGCGGTGCGCCAGCATCAAGCGGGCGAGTTGGTGGGCATCGGTTTCCGGAAAAGCGGTGAGAAACGCCGGTAGCTCGATGTTTAACAGGCTTTGAGTATCTGTTTCGTTAGGGTTCTCGTGTATCCAGGTCAGCAGCCATCTGAAGTCGATCAGCCCCGCAACATTGTCATCCGACATGATCACCAAGTGGTGTACGGCATTATCTTCCATCACCGCAAATGCTTGGTTCATGGTAGCGGTCGCCGGAACTATATATTGGGCCGGAGATGCTATTTCTGAAACCGGCAGATACACCCGCTCTTCCTTACGCTCTCCTGCAGCAACCGTTCCGTATTGTTGTAGTGCCCGATGCCGTCCACTGTTTGCCGCCTGTTGAAATTCTGCATCCGTGGCTTCGTTGTGCGAATTAGACAGTGCGCTCGAGGGTTCTAGTTCAGTAACATCGCCTACCGTTCGATTCCGAAAAATTTCCGGAAGGCGAGTGCCGATGGGACGGCCGGGTTCACTGACATGAATCGACATAACTACACCTTTAGTGACGGCTTCACCGTATTCTTGTGAGCTTCGTTAATCGTTTATCGGCATTTGCCTGGAAAACTTCAGCGATTTGACTTAGTCGCTAAAACTCTCGTTTTGGATAAAGGCGAAGTGTATCAATGCGCCGAGTCAGGTGAATTGGCAGACAAGCCGGTTGTCCGGTCAATTTGTCCGCAAGATATTCCGCTAGCAAAGGCCCCCAAACCAGCCCCTTACTGCCGAGCCCGGTAAACAGGTATGCGCCTTCTACTTTGTCGCCGGATTCCGTGCGCAGTTCCCCCGCGACCGGTTGATAGTCGTGGGTAGTGCATCGAAACGCAACGCGACCTCGCAGGTCTTCAGCTGCTGGTGCTTGGGTTACCGGAAGATTCGGTAGCATGCGTAAGAGCTCGTCCAGATTCTCTTGATGGCCTTCGGCGGTAACCTCAGGGTTGTCGTTCCTGATGTCGAATGTGGCGCCTATGGTTGCTTGCCCTTGGCCAACCGGATTTAAGTATTTGGAGCCACAGATGACGGTCGCGGGCGGGTTGACGCTGGCCTCTGGTAAATAGGTGACCTGCCCACGAATCGGTTTCAACCGCAGTTTGCCCGTCACAGGGGCAATCTCCGCAGTTTGGTGGCCACAAGCGATGACCAGTCTTGAAACCTTCAGGCTTGGATGATGAGCACTCTGAAGTGACCAGCCTTCTTTGAGGCGCTCGATATCCCGAACCTCTACGTTAAATTGGGTAGTGATCAGCGGATGCTGGGAAAGTCGCTCGCAGGCTTTTGCAGGTTCAAGCCAGCCTGACTTGGGAAACCATAATCCTTCGAGCGGGATCTCGATGCCGGCGAGTAACGAGGCTTTTGCAGCGCTAACCGGCGTCAGAAAGCCTTCGGGGTACTGGTTTCGTTCACAGAATTTTCGTTGGCGCTCGGCTTCCTTTGCCGTCGTGGCCAATTGCAATAAGCCGGTGGGGTGCCAAAAATCACCCTCCCACGGGCGATAGTAGCGCTGACTGAAACTCAGAGCGGTTGCGGCCAACTCGGCTTGTGCGTTGTACTCGATGCCGAGCTTTGCATAGAGTGCGCCCTGAGCGTTACCGGAAGCTGCGGAGCCAGCATTCGCGGCTTTGTCGATCAATAGAACAGGGACGCCGCGTTCAGCCAGGTTTCTAGCTAAAAGCGTCCCGGCAATACCTGCTCCTATAATGGCCACCGGGTCGGTGGGGGCGGCCGCCACGTTTGAGAGACGGGCATCGTTTCTGACGGCGCCAGCGAGCATTTCACGTTTTCGGCCGAAGCCCGGTTGCTTTGTAACCTCAAATCCCGCGGCTTCAAGGGCGCGTCTAACCCGGCCCACTGCGGTAAACGTCGAAAAGGTTGTACCTGGCAGGCTGTGATCCCGAACAGATTGAATCACTTCATCAGACCACATGTCCGGGTTGTATTGGGGGTCGAAGCCGTCAAGAAACCAGGCATCCGCAGCAAACGGCAGTTGGTCCAGCCCGTCTTGGAGTTCACCAAAAAACAGGGTAAGCCTAACCCGCCCACTATCGAAAACCAGGCGGTGAACGCCTTTCATCAGGGGCGGGTATTGGTCTATTAGTTGGTCTGATACCGGAGCGAGTTCCGGCGAGCGTAATAGGGCCCTTTTTAGTTCGTCACGAGTAAGCGGATAGCGTTCAAACGAAACAAAGTGCAATACCGAGTGTTTATGGTCTTCTGTTGCCCGTTTCCAGTCTGCCCATGCTGTTAAAAAACTAAGGCCCGATCCGAACCCGGTTTCGCCAATCACAAAATGGCCATGATCCGGGAGTTTCTCGAAACGTTCACAAAGATTGTTAGGCTCTATAAACACATACCGTGTTTCAGACAGGCCATCGTTGCGATTGAAGTACACATCACCGAAACGGGTGGATTCCGGAATGCCGTCTTGCCAAATTAATTCCGCCGGCTCTGTGGCCGGCGGTTTGGGTGCTACAGATATAGCCATTAGTCTTCAGTAGAAACCTTGGTCACCCTTTTTATCACAACCGGAGATAGAGGAACATCGCCCATGCCCTGCTTGCGCCCGGTCTGCACAGAGGCAATTTTGTCGACCACACCCATGCCGTCGGTCACTTTTCCGAAAACCGCGTAGCCGGCGCCTCGTACGCCTGCGTTCAGGAAGTCGTTGTCGACCAAGTTGATGAAGAACTGTGAGGTGGCAGAGTCCGGGTTGTTGGTGCGGGCCATGGCAATAGTGCCGCGGAGGTTAGGAAGGGTTTGGCTGCCTTCATTAACGATAGGAGCTTTCGTGGGCTTCCGGCCCATGTCCTCGGTAAATCCGCCGCCTTGAACCATAAAACCTCTGATGACGCGGTGAAAAATGGTGTCGTTGTAAAAGCCATCTTCTACATAGTTCAAGAAGTTCTCGACCGTTTTTGGCGCAACGTCGGGGCGAAGAAGAAGTTCAAACGCGCCTTCTGACGTAACGAAGCGTACTTTGGGCAAGTCTTGGTTGGTGTCCGCATGCGCCGCGGCGGAGAAGATTAACGCCGACATAATTAACAGTGCGGCATAAATCACAAGAAATGGTTGTTTTACGGAGTTTGTCATTTAAAGGCTGCCCTTTGTTTCAGTGAGTGTCGGAATAGCTGACATAATTCTATTTGCTACAAAGCAGTTAACGATATTAACAGATCCTTACGCCGATAAGAGTAAAAGCAAACAGCAAGCCGGGGAGTCCTCGGCTACGCTTGCTACAGGGTGCACTAAATCACAATGCCGGGCCTGGTTGTACGGTGTTCATGGCGAACACAGGAGAACACGAGTGAAAGTCCAAAAAGGATTTGAAGAAAAATCACGGCTTGGTCGGTTATTGATCAATCGCGGGTATCTAAAGGAGTCGGAGCTTGAAGATGCCCTGGCGCTTCAGCGTACGTCAGGGGAGCGCTTGGGAGAGGTTTTAGTTGCCTCGGGCCGCATTACCGAAAAAGAGTTGATTCGGGTGTTGAAACACCAATCCCGATACCGCAATACCGCTGCACTGGTAACGATGGTGGCATTGCCGTTTCAGCCTCTTGTATCTTTTGCATCTACGACATCAGACAGTGACGATGCAGACGCTGTGGCCAGTGCAGGGCAATTGTATAAAGGGTTCGGGTTCGCAGCCTTGACGGATGTTGAAATGTCGTCCGTATCGGGGCAACGCAACATTGGCTTGTTCGATCATATTGAAAACGTCGCGGCCGCGCCCGGGAATGCTGCGGATGCAGAGGGTGATAATGCCAATGAGGTGGGATTGGATGCGGTTGAAAGTGTGCGGCTGGCGGCTAACGTGTTTGTGCCGGTGTTAAGCTTTCTTGATTCCGAACTCACCATCTCGGGTGTCAAATACCGTGAAGGCGAAGAGCGATATTCAATCCGGGACGATGGAGCGATTACCTTGGCGCTGCCGGAGCGAATTGAAGAAATCCGAATGGATAATATCCGGGTCGCTGGCGGTCATGGTGCGTCGATGGGTAGCGTCAGTATTCAGAATATTCGTTTTCACCCCGCATCGAGCATGACCATCTACACTCGATAAAACTTAGCGGCGATCAATACAAAAATGCCCGGCTAATAAGCGGGCATTTTTGTTTGCGCGCAAGCATTAGGCGCTTGCAAAAACGGTACTGCTTGAAACATTGGTTTGCTGGCCTTGCGCACCGTACAGCTTTTGTTGGCTGGACGCACCGCGGAAGATGTCGGCTACCCGTGCGAGGCGTTTTTGCAGGTGCCCAACCACTCTCCCGTTATTCTGGTTCAGTGACTGGCATTCTCGAAGTTTTTGATCGGCAGCTTTCCATAGTTGATACAAATCATCCATGCCGCCTGCCCGAATAAAACGTGAGGGCTCGCCGGCATCCGGGCGGTACCCCATGTCTACAAGATGATGAATTTTCTGGCGAGCTCGATCACGGATTGTTCCGAGAATCTGGTTTTTTTCTTCCGTCAGCTTATGAAGGGGGCTGATATCCGCAGAGGCTAACGCCTCTTTCTCCCGAAGGAGAAGATCCGCCAAAACGTCCAGCTGGCGGATGTCTTCATTTAAAAGGATCTTCAACTCGTCGATAGCGGCCATACTCTACTCACCCAAAAATACTTTCATCCATCTCAAGCATTTTCTGGGCCAGTTTTTCTGCGTCAATCTTGTAAGTGCCGTTATCCAGTGCGGAGCGGATCTCTGCGATGCGGTCGTCGTCCATTTCCGGGTAATCGCCGAGCTTTTCCTCGAGCTGTTTCAGGTTTTTTGCCTGACTGCTGAGGCTAACGTTTTCGTCACGGCCGGCCGGGCCTTGAGCTTTGGTTTGGTCTGCTGCCGGCGCTGGTGCTTTGTTCGTCGTTTTGTCGGCCTGGGTTCTGGTGGTGTTGACCTGGCCTGGGCCAATTCCATTTAAGTCAACTGACATAAGGTTACCTACTTGCCTGAGGCCACATTTGACAGTGGCGGAATCGGGTTTATATCTTGTTAACGGCAAATGATTGCCGGACTTTAGTCTATTGAGGAAAAAGTTTTCCGCCCGGTTCTTCCGTGCATTATTGCATGGGGATCTCGACCCGTCCCGGCGCGACCACCGTTGCTTTGACGGTTCTCGCGGAACGAAGATTTTCTACCAATACCTGCTCACCAATGCTTGCGTTGCCTAGAGCCTTACCACGGGAACTCACGGAAAAAGAGCCGGCTCGGGCCAGGATAATAACATGGTCGCCTCGCTCTATGGCATCGGGGGCTTCTAGCAAATCCGGTGTCAGCACGGTACCTGTTCGCACAGGGCGTCGAACCATCATCCCTTGAATATTGTCTATGTCGGTGAGCGCGCCTCTGCGGCTAGCGTTCAACTGAACTTCGCTTGTGGTTAATGCTGCGCTCGTTAGCCGCTCCCCCCGGGTCAATGGGCGCGCGGCAACGATCGCGGGTCCGTAGGCCTCGACAGAGGCCGTTACATACATTCGCCAAGGGCGGTTACCCCCACAGCTAATAAGAATTGAAGGGCTGGGTGTTCGCAGAGGATCACTCACGAACTCCAGCTTAGGCTCACCCTCGCATGGCGCCAGTTTCAAACGCCGGTCCACGTTACCGATTTGGTATTCAATGCGTCGATTAAGATCCCTTTGATCATCCGCCCACGTTTGTAAAAATCGCTCGGCCATTTCCTGGATATCACTCGCGGTCGTGGCTTGCTCGGCGAACGAGTGCGAACTGAAAATTAGCGCCAGCGTAAATAAAATGAGGGTACGCATTTGAGGTGCTTTGTCCTATGCTGTCGGTAAGTCTGCCGCCCATTAAAAAGTTAAGAATCTGGGCATGTGGCCGTTATGCTATGTCTGAATTCATGGCCTTTGAGCTACAAAGAAAGCAAAATCAGTGCCGTTCAGGGCACGCCAGGAGAAGAACGACATGACAGGGGTACTTCAAAGCGTTAATCAGCGCACCCAACTGGTCGGCCAGAATCGGCTAGAGCTATTGCTGTTTCGGCTCCGTGGCCGGCAGGTGTACGGGATTAACGTTTTTAAAGTCAAAGAAGTATTGCAGTGCCCGAAACTGTCGTCTATCCCCAACAGCCTTGCGGTTGTGCGTGGTGTTTCTCATATACGGGGAGAAACTATTCCAATTGTTGATATGAGCATGGCGATAGGGTTGCCGGGTGTCCCTCAGGAGGAACTCGCGACAAGCTTCGTCATCATCACCGAGTATAACCGAAAGACCCAGGGCTTTTTGGTGTCTGGCGTTGAGCGGATTTTGAACATGAATTGGGAAGACATTATGCCGCCACCGAAAGGAGCGGGCAAAGATGTTTACCTGACAGCGGTTACAAAAATTGATGAAAAACTGGTAGAAATCATTGATGTAGAGAAGATTCTTTCAGAGGTTTCTCCGCTTCGTGAAGATGTTAACGAAGAGCTGGTGAGTCGGAGTGCGGCTGACACCAAACGCCATTTGCCGGTTCTAGTGGTGGATGATTCCGCCGTAGCGCGGCGCCAGATCAGCCGATGCTTAACCGCGATCGGAATGGAAGTGATTACCCATAACGATGGCAGGCAGGCGTTGAACTATTTGCAAAGCCTCACTCAGGATGGGTCTTCCATTCGGGATCATCTATCTTTGATTATCTCTGATGTAGAAATGCCCGAGATGGATGGCTATACGCTGGTTACGCGAATCAAAGAAAATCCAGCGTTAAAAGAAATCTTTGTCATGCTGCACACATCGCTCAGTGGCGTTTTCAATCTTGCCATGGTGAAGAAGGTGGGGGCCGATGATTTTATGGCAAAATTCAGCCCAGACGAGTTGGCCGAACGCGTTATGGAATTGATCGGTCAGGATTGATGCTCCGTTTAATCGTTTTACCCTTGATAGAGATGCAATGAGCGCGGAAATAACTCCCCAGGAATACGAAGATTTTAAAACGTTCTTGCAAGATGCATGTGGCATTCTGCTAGGCGATAACAAGCAGTATCTCGTAAAAAGTCGATTACGCAGAATTCTTGAAGATAACGGCTTGAACTCGTTTGGTGAGCTTTTGGAAAGACTCAAGCGCTCTGGGCGTATGGGTTTGCGTGAAATTGTGATCGATGCAATGACCACCAACGAGACGCTTTGGTTTCGGGACAATCATCCGTTTCGTATTCTCCAAGATAGATTGTTGCCGGAATTCGCGGAACGAAAGTCTATGCAGCCCCTGCGGGTCTGGTCGGCTGCATGCTCAACGGGGCAAGAGCCATACTCGATTTCGATGGTGCTAGACGAGTTCCGTCAGGCCCGGCCGGGAAAACTTCGGGACGTTCGTATTACGGCGACGGATATCTCGAAAAGCGTTTTGGAAGTGGCGCGCAAGGGCGAATATGAAATGATTGCGATTGGGCGCGGCTTGTCACCCGAGCGCCAGAAACGGTACTTCAAACCGTCTGTGAACGGTGGTTGGCAGATTAACGAACAAATAAAGCGGATGGTGGAGTTCAAAGAGTTAAATTTGCTTGAGCGTTATATGCTTGGGAAGTTCGACATAATTCTTTGCCGAAACGTGCTTATTTACTTCTCCGCCGAATCGAAAAGAGACATTTTGACGCGTATGCACGGAGCGTTGAATCCAGGTGGCTACTTAATTCTTGGAGCATCGGAGTCTCTAAATGGGATGCCGGAGCTTTACGAGATGGTGCAGTGCCAGCCCGGCATCGTTTACCGAAAAAAGTAGAAGCGGTTTGTTCGCCCGGGCTTGCCGCTGGATTATTCGAGTGGCAGATGGCCAGTCTTAACCCAGATAACGGTTTCCTGATCCACGAAGGGGTGGTGTTGGCTCATATGTGGTGAGCGCATCCAGGTGTCTTTCGGATATCGACCTTGGTCATCGCAAAACTCTCCCGCTAGCACCAAAATTTCCTCGCCTCCAAAGTGTCGATGCGGTTGGAACGCTTCATTGGCAGGCCACTTCACGAGCGCTACGTGCTCATGTTCGAAATCATGAAGTGGCATAACTTGAAGGCCGCCGATACCGGGTAGCCACTCCGCGGTGGTGGTATCGATACATACCGTTGCGCTGTCGCGCGGATCAAACTGGTGTAGTTTGACCAACAAGGTACAGCCTTTTTCGCTAAAAGGGGCGTGGCCGCTACCCGGTGGGTTACGAAGGTAAGTGCCGGCGGGATAGTGGCCGTTCTCATCGGAGAACGTACCCTCAAGTACCAGAATCTCTTCACCCAAAGGGTGTTCGTGCCGGTTAAACGAGGCGCCCGGTTTATAGCGAACAATGCTGGTTGCGTGGCCGCGTTCTGCTTCTTCCCGGGCTAAGGGTTTACGTTCGACACCGGCTGCCGGGCTGGATACCCAGTCAATTTCGTGAGTGCGGATAACCACGCGTTGGGTAAAGTCCATGTTTAACATTAAGGCGCTCGCTACGGGTTATTTGATCAACTCTTGAATGTCGCGGAAGTGGGGGTGCTTGCAATGTCCCATCCATTCAAAGGCGACCATTTCGGTGGTTACAATCCGCGCACCGCTTTGATGCAGACGGTCGAGCGCGACATCGCGGTCGAGATCATTGCGTGAACCTGTGGCATCCGCCACGACCCAAACTTTGTAGCCTGCATCCAGTAAGCTCAACGCGGTCTGCAGCATGCAAACGTGGGTTTCGCAGCCACCGACAATGATGTGCTGTCGGCCTTCGGGAAGTTCATCGATAAGGCCATCCGGGCAAGCATCAAAATGGGTTTTGCCCACGGTGGTGTTGCATAGCTCTCGAATGGATTCGACATTTTCACCCAGCTTTTCTGGTAATTGCTCGGTGCCAATTACCGGTACTTCAAGAAGACCCGCGATAATTGCGAGCGTTGTGCAACGATCTATTACCTCTGCGCCCTGGCTGATCGCCGGCATCAGCTTTTCCTGTACGTCGATGAGTAGCAGGGTGGATTGCTCGGCTTTCATCATCATGGTGTTTTCTCCGGAAATGGTGGGCGTTGGCCGTTAAGCATAGCGAAAATAACGAGCGAATAGGGGGTAAAGGCGATTAGGAAATAAATTTTCGGAGAAATTTGCGGATACAGTTGCCAAACGCTGCCAAAACAATTAAAGTTTGCGCCCTTAAATGAGCGACGAGTTCGCTGATTTGAAACAGTTTATTGGAGAGGTGGCCGAGTGGCTGAAGGCGCACGCCTGGAAAGTGTGTATACGTTAATAGCGTATCGAGGGTTCGAATCCCTCCCTCTCCGCCAAATTAAACCCCAGCAGAGATGCTGGGGTTTTTTGTTTGTGTCGAAAAAATAGGGGGGGTCAACCGAGTCCGGTCGAACTCAACACGAATACCCCCACGGTCACACTAATGCTTGCCATCAGTGTGGTTAGCGCAATGATATTGGCGGCCATGCGATCGTTGCCGCCTAACGCCTTAACCATGACAAAGCCTGCCGCTGCAGTGGGGCTAGCAAAGAACAAAAACATCAGTCCTAGCTCGCGGCCTTCAAACCCAAATAACCAAGCCGCGAATGTACAGGCCACCGGCAGTGTCACCATCTTCCATGTTGCAGCCCCTAACGCAGGCCCACTGTCGTCGCGAATGGCTTTCAATGACACGGCGCCGCCGATGCAGAGCAGGGCGAGTGGTAGGGTGAGTGAGGCAAAGTAGTCACCACTGGTCATTACCCAATCGGGCAGTGTCACCTTTAAACCGGCGAAGGGTATAGCGACGACAACGGCGATGATTAATGGATTCCGGATAATGTCCCTTAGTGTGGTAGCTGCATTCATTTGTTTGCCCGGTTGGTAGGCGAGCAATACAACCACCGATAGGATGTTGTAAGAAATGATGATCAGGCCGAGCAACAGGCCCCCGGCCGAAAGGCCATAGTCGCCATACAGATTGGCAGCAAGCGCGAGGCCGACAATGCCGCAGTTCCCTCTAAATGCACCCTGCACATAAACTCCTCGGTCGCTTCTGGGAACACGTTTGATTGCCCAGAGCCAGGCCGCACAAAAACTCACGAGCGTTGCAGCCAAATAGAACATCATCATCCTGATGTTCAGTGTGGCGCTTAAGTCGGCCTTGATGATGGAGAGGAAGACCAAGGTGGGCAGGGTCGCTTTGAATACCAGTGCGGATGCGGTGGATATGAAATTCTGATCAATCCAGCCCAGCCGGCGGAGGCCGATTCCCAGGAAGACCATGGCGAAGACGGGCAAGGTGGTTTCCAGTGTGTAGCTGAATGTGGCTAGTAATCCGCTCAAAGTGAAGTACTCTCTCGAAGTGCATGACCGATAAAATTGGTTTATGGTGCGAAAGTGTTTGCGAACTTTCGCACTCTCAATAACAAATAAAAAGGATACTTATGGCGACTGTTGACTCTTCAGAGGAAGAGCTGAAAAAAGTCTTGCAGGAAACTCCTAAAGACCAGCCGGTCGTCATGCTTAACTTGCTACGATTCCGCGATTGGGCGGAATATCAGGATGCCAGTGAAGCGTGCTCTGGGCGCGATGCCTACAAACGTTATATGAAAGAGGCCGCGGCCTGCGTCAAAGCGGTTGGGGCCGAAGTTATCTGGTCTGGCCGAAGCGTCGGTTCTCTAATTGCGCCCCCCGAGGAGACTTGGGACCAAGTTTTACTGGTTCGGTACCCCTCAACGGATGCCTTTCTGGCCATGATTGGAGACCCCGATTACAAAGGGGTTCTCAAGCACAGAACCGCCGCATTGGAAGACTCCCGATTAGTGGCCAATGTTGAAAGTGGCGTGTAATCAGGCCCCAGTCACAACCATCGCGGTTTGTTGAATGGCCATATAGGCAATGGTGCCCGTTGCAATCGACAGTAAAGCATTACTACGCCAAAGGTGAACCGCTACCACCAGCAAACCGGGGATCAAGGCATCTAAGCCGAATATTCCGGTATCCCAGTTGCCCGACCGTTGTAAAAAAACTGTGGCCAGAAGGGCCATTACCGCGGCAGGCAAAAAACGCCCCAAATGCTTAATAAGTGGGTGATCAGTATGACGTTCGAAAAACAGAAAAGGCACCACGCGCGTGGCGAAGGTTGCTAGCGCCGTGATCGCGATGAAAGCCGCCAAATAATAGCTTTCACTCATGGGTGACCTCCGGTTCAAGAGCGGTGTTGCGCTGGTAGCGATACTGGATCAGCAGCACCGCAGTAACAATGGCAATAGCAGCAATTAGTTGATGCGTGGCAGGTATTAGTAACATGGCAATGCCCGCAGCGAACGCACCGGCCCAGATTGGGAATGAGTTTCCTAAGGCCTTGAACTGCTCGATGGTCAATACAATGAACAGGGCGACCAGCGCGAATTCGATACCGGTGCTATCGAAAACCACCCATTCACCCAATAGGGCGCCTAAAGTACACCCGGCAATCCAATAGAATTGATTGAAGGCGGTAATGCGAAAGTCAATTTCCTGCTCGCTGCGCGAATCCCCTGAGCGTGCTCGGCTAGTAAGCAGCGAGTAGGTTTCATCGGTGAGCCCGAAGATAAGGTACCCTTTGCGCCAGCCGGCACCGCGAAATTGGCCAAGTAATGACAGGCCGTAGAACAAATGGCGGGCATTAAGAGCCAGCATGGCAACGGCCACTTCGAGCAACCCGGCATTGGCTGCCAATAGGCTAACGGCCAGAATTTGCCCGGCACCGGCATAGATTACCAGGCCCATAAGCGGCGCTATCCACCATGCGTAATCCAGTTGCGTGGAAAACAGCACGCCGAAGGCCATCCCTAGCGGCAGGTAGCCAAACAGAATAGGGAGTGTTAGCTTGAAGACGTTCTGGTTCATTAGCTTCCAAACTTTGAGAAAGGCACGATGATAATGAATTGCTTGTGGCTTTTGAAGATAGTGCGAAAGGATTATTGATGAGCGATTATGCTAATGGACCTGAGTCGGACCCCCGGCAGGAAATGTTTGTTGTGGATGCTAGCTTGCTCACGGCGGAACAGCTTGAAGGGCTAGCTGACGAGTACTGCACGCGTTATCACGGGCTTAACGACACGGAAAATCCTCTGGCAGAGCGTAGTCGGGTACTTGCGGCCGCTCGAAAGGGCGAGTTGGTGGTTTGGTTTGATCCGGTCGAAAATACGGCAAGCTTAGGCTTCCCAGCGTGATGCCTTGAGCGGCAAGGTTTGACGAAGGCCAAGGTTTTGAACGCGTTACCTATGCGGTGAGTCCGGTAATGGGTACAATTACTAAGCGTTGTATTTATTCTGTTGGTGAGGTGAGCTTTGATCAGGGTTCTGGTTGTTGATGACCACGAGTTGGTGCGCTCCGGCATTACCCGTATGTTGGCTGACAATCCTGACATTGATGTGATTGGTCAGGCGTCTTCTGGTGAAGATGCGATTGATTTTGTGCGCAACGCGCGACCGGACATTGTTTTGATGGATATCCGGATGCCAGGTATTGGTGGACTTGAAGCCACACGACGAATTCTCCGGTTGGACGATTCCATCCGGATCATTGTTGTGACCGCGTGTGCGGACGATCCTTACCCGGCGCGGGTGATGCAAAGTGGTGCAGCAGCTTATATCACCAAAGGCGCAGATATTCAGGAAATGGTGCGCGCCATTCGCAAGGCTCATTCCGGCCAGCGTTACATTAGCCCGGAGATAGCCCAGAAGATGGCGCTGAACTCACTGGGTGGTGGCGACCGGGATGAAGACGGCGAGCTGTCGAAGTTCGAGCGCTTATCCGAGCGTGAAATGCAGATTGCCATGATGGTGGTGGAATGCCAGAAAGTTCAGGATATTTCGGACAAGCTCTGCTTAAGCCCGAAAACTGTGAACAGCTACCGCTATCGGATTTTCGAAAAGCTCGAGATCTCTAGTGACGTAGAACTGGCGCTAATGGCAGTACGGCTTGGGTTGCTGGATGCCGACACGGTCTGACCCCAACTACACTCCAGGGGAGTTCGACAGCAAGAGCTTCCTGAAACAACTTTCTGAGCGCGCCGGTGTCTATCGTATGTACGATAGCGCAGGGGAGATCCTGTATGTTGGCAAAGCGCGAAATCTCAAAAATCGTGTCAGCAGTTACTTCCGAAAAACCGGACTAGCCCCGAAAACCGAAGCCTTGGTTGGCAAGATTCACGGCATTGAAGTAACCATTACCGGCAGTGAAACCGAAGCGCTTCTGCTTGAGCAAAATCTGATCAAGTCTCTGAAGCCGCCGTACAACATTCTGCTTCGGGACGATAAATCTTACCCCTATATTTATTTGTCATCCCATGATGATTATCCGTCTCTTACCTTCCGTCGTGGCCGTACGAAAAAGGGCGGCGGAACTTGGTTTGGGCCCTTTCCGAGCTCTGGGGCGGTTAAAGAAAGTCTTAATATTCTACAAAAAGTATTCAAGGTAAGATCCTGTAATGAAAGCTATTTCAGAAACAGGAATCGACCTTGCCTCCAGTATCAAATTAACCGGTGTACCGCGCCCTGTGTGGAATACATAAGCCCCGAGGAATATCAGCAGGACATCCGTCGAGCCACCATGTTTCTGGAGGGCAAGAACCCGGCGATCATTCGCGATCTAATGAACGCGATGGAAGACGCGGCCTCAAAGCTCGAGTTCGAGAAAGCGGCGACCTATCGCGATCAGGTCAATCACTTGCGCCATGTTCAGGAGCAGCAGTCCGTTGACGGCGAGGGTGGTGATGCCGATGTGCTTGCCATTGCCCAGGACGCCGGTGTGGTGTGTGTTGTGGTGATCATTGTGCGGGGTGGACGGGTGTTGGGTACCAAGGACTACTTTCCGAAATTCTCGTTGGAGCAGACAGAAGGGGAGTTGTTGGCATCGTTTCTTGGTCAGTATTATTTCGGCGGCGATACTCGCAGGGAGATCCCGAAAGACATCTTGGTGCCGGTGAAAGTGGACGGGCAAGAACTGCTGGCCGAAGCGCTTACCGAAGCTGCCAACCGAGAAACAAGAGTGCGTGGTAATGTGCGTGGCGAGCGTAAACGCTGGCTTGAATTGGCAATGACTAACGCTCAACAGACACTGTTGAGCCATCTTGCCAGCAAGGAAACGGTGTATCGTCGTTTGCTGGCGCTTCGAGACTTGCTGGAATTAACCGAAACACCCAGCCGAATGGAGTGTTTTGATATTAGCCACAGTCACGGGGAAAATACCGTCGCATCCTGCGTGGTTTTCGACGAGAATGGCCCGCTGAAAAGCGACTACCGCTTGTATAATATCGAAGGCGTGACAGCCGGTGATGATTATGCGGCCATGCGTCAGGTTTTGACTCGCCGTTACCGCCGATTGGTGAATGGCGAAGGCAAGAAGCCGGATTTGGTGTTCATTGACGGCGGTAAAGGCCAGTTGAACATTGCGCGAGAAGTGTTTGATGAACTTGAGATTTCAGACATTCCGCTAATCGGCGTGGCAAAGGGTGTTACTCGCCGGGCAGGCATGGAACAATTGATCGATGCCATGACCGATGCGGTGTTCCGAGTGCCGGCTGATTCTCCCGCCTTGCATTTGATTCAGCACATACGGGATGAATCGCATCGGTTTGCTATTACTGGCCACCGGGCGAGACGAGATAAAAAACGCCGGCAGTCCACCCTAGAGGGCATTGAGGGTGTAGGTCCGAAGCGCAGGCGAGAATTGATACGTTACTTCGGTGGAATACAAGGTATCCGAAAAGCCGGAGTGGATGAGATAGCCAAGGTGCAAGGTATCAGCAAAGCATTGGCCGAAACCATTTACGCAGCATTGCATAACGAATAGGAACACAATGAATTTACCGAACCTGATTACTCTGTCGCGCATCGTCATGATTCCGGTGTTCGTTGTGGTGTTTTATTTGCCCACGAGCTGGAGTTACATGGCTAGCGCTGCGATTTTTGCGTTGGCAGGGATCACGGACTGGTTGGATGGCTATCTGGCCCGGCGATTGAACCAAAGCACACCGTTCGGCGCATTTTTGGATCCGGTCGCCGATAAGTTGATGGTGGCTGTTGCGCTGGCGGTTCTGATCGAAGGGTACTCTGCGGTTTTGCTGACGATCCCCGCGACAATCATTATTGGTCGTGAAATTGTGATTTCGGCTTTGCGGGAATGGATGGCTGAAATCGGCAGCCGGGGCAGCGTGGCTGTTTCCTACATTGGTAAGATTAAAACCACCGCTCAGATTGCGGCTATTGTGGGTTTGCTGGCCTTCCCACCGGGAAATCTGCTGGCCGATATCGCTGTTGGGCTGCTGTATGTGGCGGCGGCACTGACGCTGTGGTCGATGTACCTGTACTTGCACGCTGCTTGGGGCGATCTGTTCCCGAAGGCGGGTGATGTAGCCGAAGAAAAAAATACTGAGCTTTAACGACACTTTCATTTTGGGCGCAGGTTTACTGCGCCCGTTGAACACAACTCCAGGCCCATTGAGTCAGTTCGCCCGCGAGTGTATTGCTTGCTCGAGAGAACGCTTCTACCGCCGACTTCAGTTCTGAACTTGCGGCTACTTCTTGAATTGACCAGCTGCGGATACATAAACTGTTCCCGCTCTGATCGTTCGTCACCTCCGCATGCAGATCAAGAACGACCTGATAAATGTCCCCGCTCTGCTCTACCTGAAATGCCGAAAGCTCTGTGAGCAAGGAATGCTCGGTATGGGCTGCACTGGTGTCGATGACAACATTGTGGAAGCCCTTACTGTCTCGAAGGTGACGAGCTAGATGGTCCCTAATTAGAACTGGGGCGCTGTCTCGCCACCTGGTTTTTTTAAAAGCCTGAAACTCGTAGGGCGTTGGTTTCAGCAGAATAGTCGAGCTGTCTACTGGGTTCGAGGCGAGTGGCGTGTTAATCCGAACGCTGCTTGGTAATGTCTGATCAAACGGTTGCGAGCGTTCTGTAGCAAGGTCCATCACTCTGGGTGGCTCAGGTCGCGGAAGAACCGTGCAGGCGGTCGTTGTTAACGTGGCGAATAGGAGCGTAGTCCAAGTGAAGCCTGTTCTCATTGTTCAAACTCCTTAATGGTCGGCCCACCCCACAGCGTGCCCGCAGGGTCCTGCTCAAGCCGGCGAGTAAAGCTATTTAGATGCCGTAAGGTAGATTTCAATTCCCGAAGGGCAGGCCCTAGCTGAGAGAGCCCCTGAAGCCCGGCGTTTAGCGAGTGCTCATTGTTGGCGGTGATCGTATCAACCCGCTCCAGAGAGGGTTGCAGGGTTGAGATGGCGGTTTCCATGGTGTTCAACACTGGCACAATCCGGTCGTTCAAGACCGTTCGGGTTCTATCCGATACGCCGGAAACCTTGATCGAGGCCTCTTCTGCGCGCACTGCGGCGGCATTGAACTGATCCATAAGAGCAATGAGCGCTTCACGGTTTGCAAGAAGCGACTCGCTTGCCTCACGTGCGTTATGAATCAGGGCAGAAACATTGTCGACATTTTCTGTGGCTAGAAGGCGGTTCATGTTGGTGAGCAATAGTTCTGCCTGAGCGAGCATAGCTTCACCATTATTCATGAGATTGTTCAGGGCAGACGGCTCTGCGTGAATCAACGGTGGGTTACTGCGATCGCCTTGAAGGTTTGCTTTTTGCGGTGTTCCACCGGTGAACTGAATACTCATGCTTCCTGTGATGTTAGCCAGCACTAATCCGGCTTTGGTGTCTTCCCGGACGGGTATGTCTTGCTCAACGCGTACCAAGACACGAACGTGGGCCGGATTATCCGGTGCCAAAGTCAGTTCCAATACGTCACCCACTTGAATTCCGCTGTACAGCACAGGGTTGCCTTTGGCCAAACCACTGACTGGATGATCAAAATCAATCTGGTAGTAGGCCCACTCCCGATCCGACGAGGATTTACCTAGCCATAGTGTAAATAACAGGGCGGCGGTCACGGCGGCCAGCGTGAAGAATCCAATAATAACGTGGTGGGCCTTCGGCTCCATTAATGGAACTCCTCTTGAATTGGTAACGATCCTGCGAATTTAGCAGCTCGGCCGCGCGGGCCGTGAAAATATTCCTGTATCCAAACGTCATCGGTTTGGGCAACGTGGTCAAGGGTATCGGCCACTAATACCTTACGTTGAGCGAGAACAGCGACACGGTCACAGGTTGAATACAGTGTGTCCAAATCGTGAGTCACCAGAAAAACGGTAAGACCCAGCGCCCGACTCAGGGTAACGATCAGTTCATCGAAGGCAGCAGCTCCAATGGGGTCGAGACCAGCTGTAGGTTCATCCAAAAACAGAATTTCAGGGTCCAGAGCCAAAGCGCGGGCTAGCGCCGCGCGCTTAACCATGCCACCGGAGAGTTCGGCCGGATATTTCAAAGCCGCTTCGGGTGGTAATCCGGTTAAGGCAAGTTTCATACGAGCTAAACCTTCAGCATCAGAACGACTAAGCCCTGCATGTTCGATCAATGGTAAGGAGATGTTTTGGACCAAGTTCAGCGAGGTGAACAACGCGCCGCCCTGAAATAGCACTCCGAAACGCTGTTCGTACTGCGAGCGCTCCCCTGCGGACAGATCGGTAAGGTCCACACCGAACACGCGGATATGCCCGGCGTTGGAGGTATTCAAACCTACAATGGTGCGCAGTAGTACCGACTTGCCCGTTCCTGATCCTCCAACCACACCCAATATTTCACCTGAGTACAGGTTTAGGTCCAAGCCTTCGTGAACAACATGATTGCCAAAGCGTGTACTCAAGCCCCGTACTTCAATAATGGGCTCGCTGGCGCCATAGCGTTGGATAAAAGGTTCGGTCATGCGTTACCAGCCCATTTCCATAAAGAATAACGCGGCGATGGAATCCAGAAGAATCACCATGAAGATCGACTGCACGACACTGGATGTCGTGTGCTCGCCGACCGATTGCGCGCTGCCAGACACCTTAAAGCCTTCCAGGCACCCGATAACGGCGATTAAAAATGCAAACACCGGCGCTTTGCCGATGCCTACCAGAAAGTGGGTTAAGCCGATGTCCCGTTCGACAATGGCCATATATTGGCTTGGCGGAATTTCTAACGTAATGGCGCACACCACCGCACCGCCGATCATCCCGGAAATCATGCCCACAAACGTAAGTACCGGGAGGCTTACCATCATCGCCAGCACTTTTGGAACAACTAACAGCTCCACAGGGTTCAGGCCCAATGTCCGTATAGCGTCCAGTTCTTCGTTCACCTTCATCGCGCCGATGTGTGCGGTGAAAGAGCTGGCCGTACGGCCAGCCAACAAAATAGCAGCCAGCAAAACGCCAAATTCCCGCAGAAATGAAAAAGCCACGAGGTTTACGGTGTAAATGGTGGCGCCAAAGTCTTGCAATACGGTGGCGCCCAAAAAGGCGACAACAGCACCCACCAAAAAGGTGAGCAGTGCGACAATGGGCAGGGCATTCAGCCCGGTGTCGTGAACGGCAGCGACAAACGGGGTGAATCGCCAACGACTAGGGCGTGGCAAGATGTAGAACAGCGTTGCTAACGTTTCTCCAATGAAGCCGGCTAAAAGCCAGGCTAGGCGGGCAACGGCGGTCACCTTTTCTCCGGTGCTTGCTAGAAACGCCAGAATTGGGTTGGATTTAGGGGCAGGGTGTTCTGTTGCCTCCATGGCCGACGCTACCGTTGTAATCAAGGCAGTTTGCTCAGTGCCAAGATCGCTCACTCGAAGTGCATGCACTAACGCTGTGCTGCCAGCCAGTTTTACGAGCAAAGACGCGCCCGCAGTATCTACCCGGCCGAGCTGAGACACTTCCAAGCTGACGTTCGATAGATTGTTTCTTTGTACCTGCTCGACCAGTCTAGCTAGGATTGTGTAGTTGGCCAGTGTCCAATCGCCGCTGAACGTCAGCGCTGAACCATTGAGCTCAACGTTGCCTGATGACCGTTCCGGTGAATTCGAATGTTGCTGGGGAGAGATCGTCACTACGAAATGACATCCTTGCTGCTGTTCACTGCAAGCTTAGAGATTCCAGTAGCAGTCCGCCAGTAACTTTCGGTCATCTTCGTCGTGACTGGCTAGAACCAAGGCCACGCCTCGCGACTTCTCTTCCAAAAGCATCGCCCGAAGAGCGGTCTTCGCGTTGTTATCCAGTCCCGTTAAGGGCTCGTCCAACAGCAGCAAAGGTTGCCTACGCAAAATAGCTCTCACCAGTGCTACACGTTGCCGCTGACCTCCGGACAAATCACCCGGCATTCTAGTACCGAAGCCGGCAAGCCCGGTGCGCTCAAGCCCTTGATCGATACTCTTCTTTTGCTCAGGGGTCAGCTTCAAGCCTGGATGCAGTCCGAGTCCAATATTGGTGGCAACATCTAAATGCTCAAAAAGATTGTGTTCTTGAAATACGCTGGTCACTGGCCGGTTCCAAGGCTTCAGGTTCTGAATAGGTTCACCTTTCCAGATAATTTGGCCGGAATCCGGCTCCAGAAAACCGGCAATCAAATTCAACAGCGTGGTTTTGCCGCTTCCACTGGCGCCGTGAATTGCCACGCAATGTCCGGGAGACAGCGAGAAGTGGTATTCCCAGCCCTTAATTTGCCCTGGGTAGCGAAAACTCAAGTGTTCGACATCAAGCATGCTCGGGCTCCAAGGTGGTTTCGGGAAAAATGGCTTCTCGTTGGTGCGCGGGCGGTCGGCCAATGGCAGACAAAAGCCCGAAAATGGACACCAGTAACACCAGCAACCAAAGGCCGGTACCTGCTGCGGCCGACACCTGGTAACTGCTCAATTGTTGGTAAAGCAGAACAGGCAATGTCGGTTGCCCAGGACTTCCAAATAACGCAATTACGCCGAAATCCCCCACCGAAAGCGCGATGCCATAGGCCAGCCCTAACGCCATCGGGCGGCGTAGCAAGGGCCAAAAAATCCGACGCCAGCGGTACCAACCCAAAATGCCCAGCTGATCTGCAACTCGAAGAGAGTGGCTATCTAGGCTGTTCAACGGGCCGCGAAGTACCTGAATAACGAAGGGCAGGGCCATCAAGCTGTTGATTAAAGCAACCAGCACCCATCCCTGCGCATGGTTATCCAAGCTTGGGCGAAGCAGGAGGAATAGCCCGGTACCAAGTACGATGGGTGGCACAATCAACGGCAGGTAGCCGGTGGTCGTAGGGATGGCTTTTAATATCGGGTTAGTCGTTTTGTTGGCCGAAGCCAGAATCATTAAAGATGCGGCAACGGAGCCAAGGCCAGCGGGCAGCGCAATTAGCAAGCTGCGCCCGGTTGCGGGTAATAGTTGTTCATAGATGGAAGCGCCGGTATTCAGAGTAAGCAACGCCGGCAAGCCACGGATGCTAATGGCCAACAAGGGCAGCAACAAGAAAAGGCTGAACGCCAGTAGTAGAATGCCAGACAACACCGCCTGTGTTGGCCAAGGCTTTAGCGGAACCCTGTGAGACAGCTGCCGATTGGGAAGGAGAGAAGTTTCCAAACGCTGGCGGAACACCAGCCACCACAAGCTACCACAAATCAATAATTGAATGACCGCTAAAACCGCCGCTTGCGGGAAGTCGAATTCGAAACGCAGCGCCTGATAAATCGCCACTTCCAGTGTCGTTGCAGCAGGTCCACCCCCGAGAGTCATGATGATGGCAAAGCTGGTGAAACATAAGGTAAAGACCAGAGCGCTCAGCCCCGGTAAAACAGGGCGCAGGGCCGGCCATTCAACCGAACGCCACAGCCACCAGCCGCGAAGCCCGAGTTGGGAGGCAATCCGAAGGCGCGATGGGGGCACCGCTTCTAATGATTGCAGCATCACGCGGGCTGCAAGAGGCGCATTAAAGAATATGTGGGCCAGCAGAATGCCATTCAGCCCGTAAAGGTTCCAGCCGTTTCCGGGAAACCATTCGGTCAACAAACCGGTAACCCAGCCTTGACGACCATACATGCCAATAATGCCTGACACGGCAACGATGGTGGGTAGCACCAAGCTGAGCTCCATCACTCGAAGTAATGCCGAGCGGCCTGGGAAGCGTCGGTATCGTGCCAAGGCGCGGGAGATGGGCAGTGCCAATGCCAAACTGACTAAAACTGATAGTGTCGCCTGCCAGACGGTGAACCACACCACCCCTCTTAAATACCGGCTGTTAAACACCGTGGAGAGGTCTAGACCTCCGGCGGTTATCAGCATACTGCCAAGGCCAAGGGCGACCAGTAACAATAAGGCCATCCCAATGAGTTGGCCCGGGATAAGCTGCCATCCCGGGTGGTCTAATGGTGCTTTCATCGGTGTAGAGCGCATGGAATTATCGAGTCATCGCATCCAGCCAGTCGTTTACGAGCTGGCGCCGTTGCTCGGCAACATCGGCAGGGGGCAGGAAGAACGTGTGCTCAGGGGTAATCAGTCGGTCGAAAACGCCGGGTAGGTCGTCCCCCAGGTCGATGGCGGGGTACATCACGTTCTTAAGGGGGATGTGCTTTTGAAATTCAGGAGTTAGCATGAAATCCAAAAATTTGCGTGCCAAGGCTTTTTGTTGGGACGATTCGATCAGCGCGGCCACCTCAACTTGCAGGTAGTGACCTTCTTCAAATTGAACCGCTTGGTAACGGTCGGTTTTATCAACCGCCATGTGATAGGCGGGTGAAGTGCTGTACGAAAGAATCATCGGTGCTTCGCCACTCATAAACAGCGAGAAGTAGCCATCACTCCAGCTTTGTGTGGTGGCCAAAACTTTGTCATTAAGTTGTTCCCATTTGGCCGGAGCTTTGTCGCCGTAGACCGAATGCATCCACAACAACAGGCCGAGCCCTGGGGTGCTGGTGCGCGGGTCCTGAATAATGATTTTCAGCTCATCGGGTGAGCTAATCAGTTCCTCGAAACTGGTCGGGGGCTTTGGCAGCTGCTGGGTGTCGTACACAAACGCAAAGTAACCCCAGTCATAAGGGATGAAATGCGCATCATCCCACTCGATCGGTAAAGCCAGCGCGTCCAAAGAGCGCTTGTGCTCACCGATGAGGCCGGTCTGAAGGGCGGTTTCCATGGTTGCGGTATCCAGGCCCAACACCACATCGGCCGGGGTTGAAGTACCTTCCAATCTTAGCCTCTGCAAAATATCACCGCCGCTGTTCAGTACGGTGTAATTGAGTGTGCAATCACATTGCTTCTCGAAGGCATCTTTGACACCGGGCCCGGGGCCCCATTCAGCCGCGAATGACGGATGGGTGTACACGTTCAATTCAGGGCGGTCGGCAGAGCGTGTGGCCAGCGGTAAAGTGATGGCCAACAACAAAAGGGATAAGCGATATAGCATATGCGGCATCCTATATTGGGGGAGCCATGCCGCGGGAGGCACTGTGTTCAGTGCGACTCAATTCCTTCGCCGGCATTATCCGTGTCAGGTTCCGCGGGTGTGGTCTCAGCCCTTTCTAGATAGAGGGCACCCCGTTGAGTTAGCGCGATTCTACCATGGCGCGGTGGTAGGACAAATGCGAGGTGTTTGTAGGCTAAAGGTTAAAAAATGTACGGAAAGACGAAAGTCTCAAATTTCGCTGATAGAATGAGGCACCTTTTCAGTCAGCTACACAACTATTTAAACCCTTGAGGTAATGTGCGTATGTCTTTGCACACAAAACGACGCCCTTTGACATTGCTGTCGGGCCTGGCATTTCTTGTGTCGTTTTCCGTACAAACGAATGCTTCATCTTTTGATGAAGAACTGCTCGATAAATTAGCAGGCTCCGCACCCTACTTGAGCGCAGAGGTGTTAGGTGCGGCGTTTAAAGCAACCCAGTGCGCGGTTAACAACGGCGTTGCTATGCCCGAGCGGCTGGCGGTCATTGATTTTTCGCTGCCATCCAGTGCGGAGCGTATGTGGATCTTCGATTTGAGCAAGGGAGATTTGTTGCTTAGAGACCTAGTGGCCCATGGAAAGAACTCCGGAAACGTCGAAGCCAACGCCTTCTCAAATATCGAAGGTAGCCACCAATCCAGTATCGGCCTGTTTAAGGGCAACGAAAGCTACAGCGGAACCCACGGTTACGCATTGCGGTTAGATGGATTAGAGCCGGGAGTGAACGATCTGGCCCGTCAGCGAGCCATTGTGATTCATGGCGCAGATTACGTTAGCCCAGACTGGGTAGCAGACTATGGACGGATTGGTCGCAGCCACGGCTGTCCTGCGGTAGACAGAAAAGTGATTCGTTCAGTCGTGGATAATCTGAAGGGTGGGCAGTTGGTGTTTACCTATTACCCGGATCAGGAATGGTTGCAGAGTTCCAGCTTCCTGAATTGTGATGCCCCCGCCCAAGTGGCCGAAGCCAGTCAGGCGAAGGGTAATAACACATAAGCAGGCTGGCTCTTTTAAGAACCCAGCGTTGAGAAGCGCAGGTTGTGCTTCTCAACGAGTCCTGTCGGTACGTTTTCCTCGCTGTAGTGTTTGAACGGTTCCTTGTTCATCATTTTCTGAAGGCCCTCCAAAGTCCGAATGGGCGCATCAGTCGCTACCATGTTCGCAATCCACGCAGGAACCAATCCGCCAGGATCTACCTGCGTTGTAAAGGTAATACGCGTCCAGCCGTCTGCAAGTGGTTCGATGTAAAAGCTATTGTTCAGCATCGGAATGCGAACGTAGTCGGATTGCTCCGGAGCTGCTTGCGGACGACCAATAGATTGGACGGTGACAGGCCCATCTACTTTTGTTTGTTCAAACGAAGACTTCATAACCAGGTCGCGATCGGAAGCAGGCCAAACGCCATCGAACATCATCCAAAGAAACTTTTCGCCGTCGTTTGTGTGATGGTAACGCGCTTTCTGGCAGTTGTAGATCCACTGCTGGCACAGAGAAATGTCGTTGATGACTGACATGGCTGAAAAGATGGAATGCTGAGTCTCCACCACACCACGGAATTGCTTGATAGATGAGTTATCCGCATCGCGAACATAGGTTGTGATATCGGAACGCTCTTCGCCCTGTTGTTTGACCACCCAATCTGAGGCAAGGGTAGGGCTCATGCTGAATAGCGACAGCGTTAGAAAGGCCAAAGTCGAAAGAATGAAATGCCGCATAGTTAATACAAACCTTTATGGAAACGGAACACTAATAGACCGGGATTCTCGGAGATACAGAAAGGTGACGCTATGGCGGGAATGACTGAAGCATAGAGAGGAAAGGCAAAGACGATGGGTTTTGGCTAAAAAATGGCCAAATAATGCGTAAAAACAAAAGGTTGAAAAAAGTTGTTGACGGCGGCGAAGTAATCCGTAGAATACGCATCCGTTGACGAGGCAAAGCCTCTTAAACGAAGAGCGGGAATAGCTCAGTTGGTAGAGCACAACCTTGCCAAGGTTGGGGTCGCGAGTTCGAATCTCGTTTCCCGCTCCATTTCTAAGTCTCTCACGCCCCCTGAGAGCAAGGCCCGAAAAGGCTTACCCGGCGCGGTGGCAGAGTGGTTATGCAGCGGACTGCAACTCCGTGTACGCCGGTTCGATTCCGACCCGCGCCTCCATTTTTACCTTTTAAAATCAACAAATTACTTAATTCGAATTTAGTTGATTATCTTACCAAAAAAATATCCAAACTAAACTCCAAATATTATCCGTTTGCCTGATTCGCTTTATCTAATGATTGGCTCTTGTCGGCACTGAGATAATTCCCCGCGTGCATGCCGAAAAACTTCTTCCTGTTCTAAAAGTTTTCCCTCTGAATCTGAGAGTGAGAAGCAGATCAAGGTAAAAATGGTGAGTCGATCCAGTCAAACGCAATTGCCCGTTGATTTTAGTGAGTCAACGGGTAGGGCGCAGAGGGTTCTCAAAGAACCCTCCATAACATGGCCTTGCTTTGTAACCTTAAACTGATCGCCCATAGCTGCGATACGATGATATTGGGGCGAAGTGTGATATCGAGCTTCTAAACAAAAGCGAACATTCTATTCAGGGCTTTCCGCCAGAGCACTTCTCTAAGCTTCGACCTTGAAGTGCAAGATTAACGTCTGCCATGTTGACTGGATCGACGTCATTTCCGGCTTGTTCCAGCCAATCACCTCTGGATGGCTTTACTGTCAACTGAACTCATCTAAAAATAAAGGGTGAAATGATGGGTAGGCTGTTGAAGTTAAGTTTGGTGATTTCCCTGGGGGTTTTGTCCGGCTGCGAAGGAGGTGGTGGAGAATCTGGTGCAAACAGCCCGCAACTTGAAGAAAATGCCGAAATTACACAGGTCAATCAGGAGCCAAAGGTGAACTGTTCCAGGGAAAGCTGGGTAGCTGGCACGGTTGAGTGGTGTGAAGGCAGACTTGCTTACTACGATTACATCTATGATGATTACGGTGCTGACCGCGGCCTTATCTCCCTGGCCCCGACTCTGCTCAATGTGCTGAACAGAGGTGGACAGCTGGGCTCGCCGATCGCGAACACTCCTGGTTTGCTGTCGCCAACTGCTGGTGACGAACGGTACCCCGAGGGTCTTCTTAATACTTCAGACCTAGTCAAACTTCATGTCGAAAAACTCGGTGGTACGCTCAAAATGACCGCTGAGCTAAATACTCTTTACAATCCTGACGATGCGATACTCGGTGTAGCGCTGGACCTAGACCCTGGCCAGTCAACTGGCGGAGGCCACTGGGGAAGGATCGATGTTTCTAGCGATGGCTGGGACCAAGTTCATTTTCAGGACAGAGGTGATCCCAATTCCAATAAATTGGTGCTGAAAATTCCAGCTCCGACTACCGATAGTTTCCGACTCCAGGCAGTTGTTGCCCAAAAGACTGGTACCGTTATGAATGTTGCATTTCGCGGCATTCATGAAGGTGCCTCCGCAGGCGGCGGTGTGAACCAGGTTTTGCCCTCAACAGGCAATTGGTGGGATGAACGCCAGGCACAGGCCTTGGGACGTGGTGACATCAGCGAATTTGGGGTGACGATAGAGCTCCAAGATTTTGAAACCAGGCGATCCGATGCTATTGAATTACCCAGCGGCTTCTATCAACGAGTGTACACGTCGGATTACCCTTTGGGTGAAGGCGTTGCTATACCGGGAATCACTGGTCGCGACGGCGGCGGCATCTTTTGCGGTCAATCCTTTAATTACTTAGGTAAATACCAACCTTATGGAATTTATGTTCCCGAATCGGCTGTCCAGCCGGGTACCGAGGCAGGTATGCAGGTTGTCATGCATGGCTGTGAGGCAAATCATGCCAGCCAGATTAATCAGGCGAACATGCAGCAGCGGTTTGGTGATGCGCTCAATCGCATATTAGTCTCGCCACTGGCGCGTGGCCCGCATGGCTTTTACACGGGCCCTTCGGAGCGAGACGTTCTGGACGTTATGGAGGATGTACAGGACACTTACTCAATCGATGCGAAAAAAGTTTTCGCATCGGGATATTCCATGGGAGGTTATGGCGCCTTGCATTTCGCAACCCATTACCCAGACCGGTTTGCGGGCGTGGTCAACTGGGTGGGATACACAGGTGACCTGTTTAACATTCCGGAACTCCTCCCTGTTATTGATGAATTACTAGCGCAGGTCACAGAAATCGCCCCACGCGCGATTCTGGGTGAACTGTTGGGCAGCATTGCGAACTCGCCAGACGGGTTTGCTAATGTTGTCGACTATACCGAGAATCTCCGTCATGTTCCTAGCGCTCACCTCTACGCGGCAGCAGACGAGCTTGTGCAGGTGAATCAAGCCCTCGCTCTTGCCCAACGGCTCGAGTCTACATCAACTTTAGACTATAGCTTCTACTTGCACCCAGTCGCGGAGCATCTGACGTTTTTAGTTCTGGATGACTGGCGAAAAGAGGCTCTCGTGTCTGCCAGTTGGGTGCTAGAGGAGAATCCTGCCAACGTGGCGTACACCTTTGATTCGACGTTCGATTACCCCGAATTTAATATTAAGCACGATTCCGCGTATTGGATAAGCAATTTGGTTGCCCGTGAGTCGAAGGTAGCTCAAATCAAACTCAGTGGTTCGGGATGCAGATCGGTCAGATCAGAGACCTCCAGCATACTGACTTTAGGACTGGATCCGGTACCCTGGAGTGGCATGCGTGGAGAAGTTGTTCAGCGGCCCGGGCCCGTCACGAGTGAGCTCATCGGAAAATTGCTGAATATCGGCAGTGCAACGATCGATGTTGACGATATTTGTTTGGCTGACATGCCAATTTACTACCGAATTGAGAGTGACGGAGAGGCCTCACTAATCTTCAGCGATGGCAGGACATTAGCTATAAAAAAAGGCTTGCAGGAAGGCGTTCTGTAAAAGAGTGTCCTACGTGGGCGCTTAATCATTCTGATAAATCACTGACTCAACCGATTCGTTGAGCCAGTGATTCATTTAAAGTGACTCTGAGTAAGTCTCACAATTGGCAATAATATGCCCATCGCCAACCGCACAAGATCCGTTGCCACCATGGATCAGATCATCTCTTCAAGGGAAGGTGTTGATCTATTCGCTTGAATGTTCGCTTTGCGACCATGGCGGTTGTTGTAAAAGTCTCTACTCAAAGCTTCGTTTATGGTGGCAATATCACCGCCCAGGCTGGTGTCCAAAATTATTGAATCACTACATTCTGATTGAGAAGTTGCCGAAGTAACTAACGACTAAGTGGTTGGACAGTAGCTCAAAAAATGAAAATACAACTTATTGATTGAAAAGGGTTTTGCAACGCCGTGTTCGCCGGTTCGATTCCGACCCGCCCCTCCCTCATTTAATGAGGGAGGGGGAGGCTCCAGATGCTAATTTAATAAAGGCTTTAGTGAAGAAGGTTGAGATTCAAATCGTCGAAGTAGACATCGTTGTCGCTGCCTTGCTTTCGTGTACCGCCAATATAGACCTTAATGCTCCTAACGCCGGCCGGAATTTGGTCGATGATGGTCATGGTATCCCAGTTCCGAACTGCGCCACTTCTATGGGGGCCAGAGGAACTCCATGGAACGGTGTTTTCATTGGCATCCAATAATTCTATCGTCAGCTCGGGTTCGTCTACTCCATTCCAGGTGGCTACCTTGGCGCTCAATTCGATGTAAGCCTGCTCGGTGTCGATGAGATCCGTATAGCTTGATACATCGACGACTTGGAGTGCAGTGTCAGTGCAGCAGTCGGCTGGCTGCCCGTTTCCAAAGCCTCGGCCCGTAAAGTAGTATTCGCCCTGGGCCGCATTGAGTACGCCGGAGTTGTTAACGCCAGATACAGTATTGACTGACCCGTTGAGGACAGCCCAGCCAGTGAGGTCGCCAGACTCCGCGTCACCATTTATTAACAGGTTGGGCGTACGAGAGCCTTCCACGTCAAATTTATAGTGATGACTCCAGTTAGACCAGTTCATGTTTTTATCTCTTACACGAGCTCTCCAGTAGTATGCTGTACCGGGTTTTAGTGTCAGGTTTGGTCGGGAGCGCCCCTGGTAATCATCGTGTGCTGATGTGTGGGTGTTTTGGCTTGCGTAGCGTTTGTTCCAGCGGTAATGGTCATCTCCGCCAAGGCGAATGGTTTTCTGTTGAAGCAGCAACGAAAGATCAAGCTTAAAAAGGTCTACACCTTGTTGGGTGTCAATGGACTCAAAGCCTGCATACTCATCACCCCCAACTAACGACGCCTCGTCATAGAAATAATTATGCCGTCTTGTATCGTTACCCCAGATATCGAACACGGCCCCCGAAAAATCTTCTGTTTCGGTCACTTGCCACTGTACTTCATGGACGGAATCTGGAGCCCCAACTTGAATGCCTAGCTGAACGTCAGTGGCCGCCAGTGGCCCTGTGCCGGAGATGGCCTGAGGGAATTCGTTGTTTATTGCGGGCGAAAAAGTGACCTTATCGACAACTTCGAAGTCGGTATCACCGTTATACCCGCCCTTCTTACGGCGCAAGGTAACGGCTTGATCCTGGCCAAACTGGTATGTAAGAACGCTGTAACCAAATTCGCTACGACTGACTTCAAAGGTTTCGTAGTCGCTGATTTGGGCGTTCTGGAAACTTGGGTCATCTAGCGGTTCAATATAGCCAGATGCACTGGCAGCGTTCAGCCATAAATGCAGTGCCTCCATGGATTGGCCACGAGAGTAGGAGTGCGTATGGCCAAAGAAATGCCCAGTAACTGCGCCAGTACGTTCGCTGTATTGCTCCAACTCGGCCACTAATTCACAGGAGCCGATGCTTTCGCCGGCATTCCACATTTCGGAGAGACAGCCATGGTGGAATATGCCCATAACAAACGTCTTGTTGTGGATTTCGGCGTCTTTAAGTGTTTCACGGAGCCATTGGCGTTGTACGGCTAGGGTTTCTTGGTTGAAGTCGCCGTGCGCGCCGGAGATGGGATAGCTGTCAAGACCAATCAAGCGTAGGTCAAGGTAGTCGAGGAAGTACCAGTGGTCTTCATATCCTGCCGATCCATTGGCGGGTGGCGCCATGTAGGTGCGATACAGTTCAAGTTCGGCGTTGCCATAATAATCATGGTTTCCCGGAACGGTCACCAGGGGTACATAGGGGGTTATCTCTGCCATTCGCCCGAACAATTGCTCTCTCCAGTGAGTGCGGTTGCTACCAGTCTGAACGACATCTCCGGAGATCGTAATGGCAGCGATATTTTCCGAACAGGTTTCAGGTTGCGTGCGATCGCACTCCTTTGCCATGAAACCGTCGCTTACCACGTTGTTCAGTACGACTTCGTACATGGTTCGATCCAGTTGGGTGTCGCTGATCGCAATGAATTTTGCTTCGGCAACGCCATCACCAGGGCCCGGCCAGGTTTTGAACGCAAACGGTTGGGTTACCCGCTGGTTTCCTTCAGTATCGGTGGTCAGTACGTAGTACTCATACAGAGTGTTGGATTCCAGCTCTGAAAGCGGTGCGCGATATACCAAACCATCGCTAGAGTGTATCTCGCCCGCAACCTTGCGGAATTTTTCATTTGATCCGAATGAGCGAGCCCACACTTGAGGTTCAGTGTTTTCGGTTTCGAACATCACTGTCATCGTATCCGTGCTAGGGGCCTGCAGATAGGGCTGAACAATAAAGTCGGGGGCTGCATCCGCCTGTGGTGGGGGAATAACGACGGGGTCAGGCTGGCCCGGAATTTCGGGAGGAGTTGGCTCGGTTTCGGTGTTTGAGTTAGAGGAATCGTCGCAGCCAACAAGTAATAGGCCGGACAGCCCCAGAGCAAGAGCGAAGCGGTATTTGAAAAGCATGGAATCTCCTTTGGTGTATACCAGTATGGAACGCCAGCTAATCGTAGGTTGAAAGCATTTCAAGCGAGTGACTGTAATATTTCAGGTGCCTTTGGCGGTGTCACAAAGCTGCATTAAACTGTTGCTACCCTGTAACGTTTTCGCTAAGGAGTTTTGTGCATGCCAGAGAATTTCGTCACCTCAGAGGCCGACGCACCCCTATACCTGCGTGTAAGGGATCAGTTGGCTGATCTGATTAAAAGGGGAGAGGTGAGTGCGAACATCAGGTTGCCCTCGGAGCGTATTTTAGCTGAGCGTTTTGGTACCACCCGAGTAACAGCCCGGCTTGCGTTGGCTCAGTTGGAAGCAGAGGGGCGTATATATCGCTCCAATCGGAGGGGCTGGTTTGTGTCCCCACCGCGTCTGATCTACAACCCTACGGAAGATTATAGTTTTTCGGATAATGCGGTTTCCCAAGGACGCCTCCCTCGAACGGAAACGCTTGAGGTTCGCTGCACTGTTGTCTCGGCTTGGCTGGCGGGTAAGACAGGTCTTGAGACGGGAGATCCGGTTGTGCTGGTCCGGCGCCGACGTTACCTGGATGAGCGGCCGGTGCTGGTGGAAAACATCTTTCTCAACCCCCGCCGCCTCCCGGACATCAAAGATTTTGATTTTAATCGGTCTCTGTGGAAGCTTCTGCGCGATCAATACAGCGTTGATTTGGTTCAGAAGAAGATCGAAATGTTTCCCACTGCGCTGGTGGATCCTCAGGCAAGTGCGCTGAGCGTCAATGCTGGTACCGCAGGACTTTGCGTGAACCGCTGTAGCCGGGACGCTGCAGGGGTTTTCGTGGAGTTTGATGAGGAGTTTTGGCTTCACGACACCCTCAGCATTCAGGTGAATGTGGTCTGAGTCTGCTCGTTAGTTCGTCATCTATCCTTCATTAAACTGTCATAACTTCCCGCAATACTGGTCTATACCAGATTAGCGGGGAGTTACTATGTCCATTGCCAATCATCCAGATGTCGTCGTCATTGGTGGCGGCATCCTGGGATGTTCCATTGCCAGTTATCTCAGCCAGCAACCCGGTCTGACTGTTACCGTCATTGAGCGCGGAGGTCTGGCCGAGCAAACCACCAGTCAAGCAGCCGGCCTGTTGACCAGGATTCGTCCGTCCTCTGGTCTGACGGTACTGGCGACCGAGACCTTTGAAGCCATCGACCGGCTAGAGCAGGACGCTGGTACGCCACTGCCAATTCAGCGGGCGGGCAGTTTGCAGGTTGCTGCTTCCGCGTCAGGGCAATGTCAGCTCGATATTCTTGCTCTCCGAGCGGCCGAATTTGGTCGGCAGACCGAGTGGCTTGATAACTCCGAAGCGGAGAAATTGGCTCCTTGGTTGGCTCTGGGTGAGGGGGCTCGGGCTCTGTTTCTCCCAGACGATGGTTATATCGACCCGTATGCCTTGTGCATGGCATACGCCCGTGCGGCCCGGCGTAACGGTGTTCGATTCCTCTTGCACCACGAGGTGACGGAGCTGGTTGGCTCTGGGGAACGTGTTACAGGTGTTCGGCTGTCAACTGGCGATACAGTGCAGGCAGGATTGGTGATAGATGCCGCTGGTCCCTGGAGCACGGCGCTGGCGCGTCAAAAAGGTATCAACCTGGCGATGGCACCGATCCGAAGTCATTACTGGATTTCTGCGCCTCATCCGCGAATGGCTAACGGTGGTCCCATGACCATTCTGCCCGACAGCGGAGCCTACGCACGCCCAGAAGTAGGCGGCCTGCTGTTCGGGCTGCGTGATAGCCGCGCCGTTTACGCCCGACCGGACACTCTCCCAGATAGCCTGCATGGTTATCGCTTCGATGTCGATCCTACTGGCAATGAGGCCTTGGAAGCAGGCTATTCGGCATTTCAGCATCAATGTCAGGTGCTCGAAGAACTGACCCTCGCCCACTATATCAGCAGCATCTCCAGCTATACGCCGGACAGTGCGCCGCTAATCGGAGCGATGCCCGGTGTGTCTGGATTCCTCGTGGCTACCGGTTGTTCGGGTGCCGGTGTCGGTCTGTCGGGAGGTATTGGGCGCCTCGTATCAGATTTGGTGTCCGGTCAGACTCCTTTTGTTTCTCTCAACGATTTCAGGCTGGATCGGTTTGGTCCAGTCGATTCTTTTGATGCCACTTTTATCCAACGCTGTGCCGAGGCTCGCGCCCGTAAGCGTTCCGGTTAATTACCACGGAGATTACCTATGATTGAGAAAGACCCTTACCTGCTTACCCCTGGCCCGTTGACCACCAGCTTGACCGTCAAGCAGGCGATGTTGAGGGACTGGGGTTCTTGGGATGGTGATTTCAATGGCATGACCGCACAAGTGTGTCAGCGATTGCTGGAGGCAGCGGGCGGCGAGAAAAGCCACGTCTGTGTGCCGATGCAGGGCAGTGGCACCTTCGCTGTTGAGGCGGTCTTAGGGACGTTGGTTGCTCCAGACAGCCATACCCTCGTGCTGATGAACGGCGCTTATGGCAAGCGGATAGGTCAGATTCTGGATTACCTGGATCGGCCGTACTTGAGCATCGACAAAGGCGACTATGAGCCACCGCGCGGCGATGAAGTGGCCGCATTCCTGAGTGCTCACCCCGAGGTGGCCCAAGTTGTGGTGGTCCATTGCGAAACCAGCTCCGGGATCCTCAATCCGATTGAGGAAATTGCGGCAGTTTGTGAGCGAGCGGGTACCCGGTTGATCATTGATAGCATGAGTGCATTCGGAGCCTTGCCCGTAAATGTCGCAGCATTGCCCTGTGCTGCGCTTGTGTCATCCGCAAACAAGTGCTTTGAAGGTGTGCCCGGATTCGGCTTCGCAATCATTGAGCGGTCGTTGTTGGAAGGCGCTCAAGGCCGTTGTCACAGTCTGTCGCTGGATTTATATAAGCAGTGGCGCTACATGGAAAAAAACGGTCAGTGGCGGTATACCCCGCCGACCCACGTCGTAGCCGCGTTTCTGCAAGCGCTGAAAGAGCATGAGGCTGAAGGCGGCGTGGCGGGGCGTTTGGCACGGTATACCCGCAACCGGGACCGGCTGGTGGCTGGCATGCGTGAGCTGGGCTTCGAGACTTTGTTGGCCGACGAGTGGCTTTCTCCGATTATTACCACCTTTTTGTCTCCGAGCGCGTCAACGTTCGACTTCCGCCAGTTTTACGATGAGATCAAGCACCAGGGTTTTGTCATCTACCCTGGCAAGCTCACGGTTACTGACAGTTTCCGAATTGGCTGTATTGGCCAGTTGTTCGATGAGCAAATCGACGACGTTATTACTGCGGTGGCCAATGCCTGCAAAAATATGAAGCTGACACTGCCTGTGCCACCTCCCGTTTTGACCCCTGATAACCTCAAATCCGACTGAAGGAGTTGTTATGTACCGTTATACCCGTTCGTACACCGGGCCTGTACAGGCCATCATTCTGGATCTTGCCGGCACGTGTGTGGACTTTGGCTCGTTGGCACCGATTCAAGCGTTTCTCACACTGTTTGAATCCGAAGGTCTTTCGCTGACGGAGGCAGAGGCCCGTGAGCCGATGGGCACCGAAAAGCGAGAGCACATCCGGCAGCTGCTGGCGATGCCTCGAATACGGCAACAGTGGCGGGAGCGAAGTGGCGCCGAACCGACTGAGCAGGACATTGAACGTCTGTATCACGCGTTTGTACCGTTCCAGACCCAGGCAATTGCAGAGCGCTCGGAGTTGATTCCCGGAGCCTTGGCTCTGCAGGGGTTTGCCCGCGACCACGGCATCAAGCTAGGCGTGAATACAGGTTACAGCCGCGAGATGGTGAACGTGATGCTACCGGAGCTTTACCGGCAGGGTTTTGAGCCTGACAGCGTTGTGTGTGCCACCGAGGTACCTCAGGGTCGCCCAGCGCCTTATATGAGTTTTTGCAATGCCATGGAGCTGGGGGCGACTGCCGTGCAAGGTTGCGTAAAAGTGGATGATACCGCTACGGGCATTGAGGAGGGGTTGAATGCCGGTATGTGGACAGTCGGCGTGGTCGCATCAGGGAATGCGGTCGGCCTTTCTCGAGAGCAATTTGATGGATTAGAGGAGACGGTGCGCGCGCAGCGTCTAGCACTTTCGCACCGTAAAATGGCTCAGTCGGGTGCACACTATCTTATTGATTCAATTGCAGATTTACCAGAGGTTTTGGCGTGTATCCAAGATCGAATTGAGGCCGGCGATTGCCCCTGATAGGAGGCAAAAAGAAACCGTCACGACTCTGTCACGACATTGAAATCTTAGCTGTTTATCGTGAGGGCGCGACTCTGGTGTAGACCAGTTGATAATTGCCCGCTCAATTTAAGATGAGGAACATCACGTGAAAAAATTGAAACTCGCAATCGCTTTGGGCTTGTGTGCTGCAGCTTTTGGAGCTCAGGCGAAAACTGAGCTGACGGTTTACACCGCTCTGGAAGCAGACGACTTGAAGCGATATGCGCAGCGTTTTAATGAAGATCATCCAGACATCAAAATTAACTGGGTTCGGGATTCCACTGGGATTGTCACAGCGCGCTTGTTGGCAGAGAAAGAAAACCCTCGTGCCGATGTTGTTTGGGGACTTGCGGGTACCAGCCTTCTGATGTTGAAAAATGAGGGTATGTTGCAACCGTATTCGCCCGAAGGGCTAGAAAAATTGTCTCCGAAGTTCCGTGACTCTGGGGATGAGCCTTCCTGGGTAGGCACCAATGCCTGGATGGCAGGCCTCTGTGTAAACACAATTGAGGCCGAAAAAGAGGGGCTACCCATTCCTTCGAGCTGGAATGATCTAACTAAGCCGGTTTACGAAGGTCACGTGGTTATGCCTAACCCAAACTCCTCCGGAACGGGCTATTTAGACGTTTCGGGCTGGTTGCAGATGATGGGTGAGGACGAAGGCTGGGCCTTCATGGATGGCCTGCACAACAATATCAGTCGTTACACTCACTCCGGTTCTAAGCCTTGCAAAATGGCAGCGTCTGGCGAAACCCCTATTGGGGTGTCATTCGCGTTCCGTGGTGCCCGTTTGAAAGACCAAGGTGCCCCCTTGGAGTTGGTATTCCCGAAAGAAGGTTTGGGGTGGGAAGTAGAAGCGGCAGGCATCATTAAAGGGACAGCGAAGGTGGATGCCGCTGAGACACTTGTTGACTGGGCTATTAGTCGTAAAGCGATGGAAATGTATAACGAAGGCTTCGCTATTGTGGCAATGCCGGGCGTGGCCAAACCGGTGAAGCACTTCCCAAGCAATGCAGAGGAGTTGATCATCGATAACGACTTTGCCTGGGCGGCGGAGAATCGCGAGGCGATTCTTTCGAAGTGGCAGCAGCGGTATGACAACAAATCGGAAGCGAAATAACTGAGTGGTTTCCGGCCCGGTAATCGGGTCGGGACTTTTGGTGCAATGGGATGAGTGAATGGAGGCTAGAGCTATGAAACAGTCAATCCAGGGAAGTCGCCTGATCGTAAACAATGTCAGTAAACATTTCGGTGACTTCTGTGCACTTCGGGACGTGAATCTGGATATTGAGCCAGGTGAGCTGGTGTGTTTTTTGGGCCCCTCGGGGTGTGGGAAAACCACATTGTTGCGAATCATCGCCGGTTTAGAGCAGCAATCCACTGGTTCGCTGCACCAAGGGGAGGTTGATATTTCCCTGAAACCGCCTCATGCGCGTGATTTCGGCATTGTTTTTCAGTCCTACGCGCTTTTCCCAAATATGACGGTTGAAGACAATGTTGCGTACGGATTGCGCAGTGTAGGGACGTCTAAACCACAGATTCAGTACAGGGTTAGCGAGCTGTTAGCCACAGTCGGTTTGCCTGAACAGGCAAAAAAATACCCAACCCAGTTGTCCGGTGGCCAACAACAGCGCGTAGCTTTGGCCCGTGCTTTAGCGCCCAGTCCGGGTTTGCTGCTGTTGGATGAGCCGCTATCGGCCCTCGATGCCAAAGTTCGTAATCACCTACGGGCAGAGATCCGACAGCTACAGCGGCAGTTGGGTGTGACCACCATTTTAGTCACGCATGATCAGGAAGAAGCCCTAGCGATGGCCGACCGCGTTGTGGTGATGAACAATGGTGTGATCGAACAAGTTGGAACACCGGTGGATATCTATCAACAGCCGGCTTCGGCGTTTGTTGCTGAATTTGTCGGAGCGATGAACTTCATGGACAGTTCAGCGGTAAGTGATCGCTCTGTGCAAGTGGGCAGTCGCGTACTTAACCTAAAACACCCGCTGAAAGGCGGACAGGGGCCGGTGCGGCTGGCGATTCGCCCAGAGGATGTCCATCTTCAGCCCCTCACTGGAAATGGTTGGCAAGCGCAGGTGGTCTCTGTGGATTACTTGGGGGCCTTCATCCGAATCGAAATCATCCTGAGAGAGTGCGGTCTGCGTTTGGTGGTTGATGTGTCCCCCCGCTCAGCTCGTCAGCTTGGATTGGCGCAAGGCGCATGGGTAAACGTAACGTTGCCCTCAGACTCACTGCATTGTTTTGCAGCCTGAGATCGTTATTTTTGACAGACTGAATGATGAATTTATGAACCTTTCTGTATCTGCTGATAAATTAGGGCCAATGGCTGAGAAAGTGCGACAACTCGGTCAGCGCTGGAACTATACGCTTTTTCTGGTTTTGGGTTGTAGCGTTCTGGTGCTTCTCGTCCTAGCCCCGCTGTACACCCTGTTATCTAAAAGCGTGAAAAATAAAGCCGGCGATTTTGTCGGTCTGGATAATTTCGCGCAGTATCTCGGGTCAGGGGCCATCGAATCTGCCTTCTTTAATTCTCTGTGGGTCGCATCCCTGAGCATGGTCATAGTAGTTTTGCTGGCCTTCATGGCAGCTTGGGCATTAACCAGAACTCGGCTGCCGATGACCGGTTTGATTCGTGGCATTCTCGTTGTGCCAATTCTGGCACCATCACTGCTTTCAGCGATCAGTTTGGTGTATCTGTTTGGAAACCAGGGGATACTGAAAAGTTGGCTGTTCGGTGCCGAAATCTACGGCCCAATAGGGGTCATTCTAGGTTCCTGTTTTTGGACGTTTCCTCACGCATTAATGATTCTTTTGACCGCGATGGAAAATGCCGATGGGCGTCATTACGAAGCCGCCACTTCGTTGAAAGCTAGCCCCTGGCGAACCTTCTGGACGGTCACAGTGCCGGGTGCCCGTTACGGGCTGGTTAGTGCAGCGTTTGTGGTATTCACCTTGGTGATAACAGATTTTGGGGTGCCCAAGGTAATTGGTGGTCAGTTTGATGTTCTGGCCACCGATATATACAAGCAGGTGGTTGGTCAGCAACGGTTTGAAATGGGTGCGGTGGTGAGTGTGTTGTTGTTACTGCCGGCACTTTTGGCTTTTGCCGCAGACCGTTATGTGCAGCGCAAGCAGACGGCCAGCTTTACCGCCCAGTCGACCCCCTACAAGCCCAGAGTTAACAAGGCCCGCGACTGGCTGGGCGCTATGATGCTGCTCCCTGCGGTTGTGTTTATTCTGGCGATCATTGGTATGGCCATCTATGCGTCGTTTGTAACTTTCTGGCCTTACAATCTGGACCTTAGTTTCAAGAATTACCAGTTCGACCTGATGGACGGTGGCGGCTGGGGGGCCTACTTTAACAGTATCCAAATGGCGTTGGGTGCGATGGTGCTAGGAGCGGCGCTGGTGTTTTTTAATGCTTGGTTAACAGAACGGACACCTCAGCCCTCTGGCCTTAAAGGTTTGTTTCATTTGCTAGCCCTGCTACCTCTTGCCGTACCGGGGCTGGTGCTGGGGCTTTCGTACATTTTCTTTTTTAATGATCCGGATAATCCGTTGAATGTGATTTACGGCTCACTGTTTATCCTGATGTTATGCACTGTCGCACACTTTTATTCAGTCTCGCACCTGACGGCGATCACAGCCCTGAAACAGCTGGATCGGGAGTTTGAGGCTGTGGGTGAGTCTCTGAATGCATCCCGCTGGCGGGTGTTAGTGACCGTTACGCTGCCGCTGTGTTTGCCAGCGATCCTGGATGTGGCGTTGTACTTTTTTGTAAATGCTATGACAACAGTGTCTGCCGTGGTGTTTTTGTACGGACATGACTCTCAACTGGCTTCTGTGGCCGTATTGAATATGGATGAAGCGGGGGACATCGCTCCGGCGGCGGCTATGGCAGTGCTGATTACCATAACCTGTGCCGGTGCTAAATTGGTCCAGGGGGTGTTACGGTTCTGGCTGGACCGCTCCACCAGAGGCTGGCGCCAAGGAAAAGCATGACCCTCTCGGCAATTCTGATTGTGCTGCTGTCGGCCCTAGCTCATGCAAGCTGGAATCTGTTCGGAAAAAGCGTCAGTCCAAGTGGCGCTTTTTTTTGGTACTGCACTGTTTGGGGAGTACTGTTTACGTCACCTGTGTTGCTCTCTTATCTGGATGTTTTGCGAACATTTACCCACGATATTTGGGCCTTGGTGGTTTTGACTGGGGTCTTTCAGGCGTCCTATCTTAGTGCGCTCGCGGCCGCGTACCGCCATGGCGAAATGTCTGTTGTTTATCCCATGGCCCGATCCTCACCGCTTATCATTTTGTTGATCGGAACCCTGTTTCTGGGGACTTCGGACAGGATTACCGCGGCGGCTGTCTGCGGCATTCTGCTGATCGTTGTAGGTTGTATGGTTCTGCCCATGCGCTATTTCCGAGATTTTCGCTGGTCGAACTATGCCAACCTTGCAACGTTTTTTGCGCTTGTTGCTGCCTTCAGTACGGCGGGTTACTCGTTGATCGATGATAACGCTACTCGGCAGATACGGGCGCTACCAGGTTTGGCGATCAATGACGGAGAAGTGGCGTTGCTGTTTGTCATATTACAAGCTTGGTCGGCTCTGGCGTGGCTCTCTCTGGGGGTGTTGTGCCAACCTGAAGAGCGGCGATTAATGAGGATTCTTGTCGGGAAATGGCGGAGCACTCTGGGTGCAGGACTTTTGATTCTGGGAACCTATGTCCTGGTGGTGTGGGCCATGGCCTACGCTGAAGACGTCAGTTATGTGGTCGCGTTTCGCCAGATCAGTATTCCTATGGGGGTTCTGATGGGTTGGTTGTTTTTGAAGGAGCCATTGCACGGTCCCAAAATACTGGGGGTCGGTGTGATTTTGAGTGGTTTGTTTCTTGTGGTTTTGGGGTAGGGGGCGGAGGCTCACGGCCTCACCCCCTCCAGAATGGTCCAACCGGCGGCCTGCGCTCGAGCTAGTAGCTTCGGGTCGGGATTAACAGCCACGGGGTGATCGACTTGCTCAAGCAGGGGTAGGTCGTTGTGGGAGTCGGAATAAAACCACGTGGGCCCCAGAGGTGTCGTTTGCACTGAGCTCCAGTGCTTCAGAGCTTCTATCTTGCCGGCTTGAAACGGGCGCCGAGCACCGATTTCTCCAGTCAGTTCACAGTCGTTCCAAAGTACTTCAATTCCGAGTGCGTCGTGAATCCCCAGTGCCTTTGCGATTGGTAAGACCAAATGTTCGCCGGTCGCAGAAATTATGAGCAGTCGGTGTTGTTGTTGCCGGTGCCAATCAAGGCGCTGTTTCATGGCTGGACAAATGCGTGGTTCGATCACTTCAATCACAAACGCATTTACCATATTTTCTAAACGTGTTTTGCTCCAACCTTTAAGGGGCTCCAGACTGAACTCCATATATTCTTCGAGGTTAAGAGTCCCGTTCTGGTATTTTTGGATAAACTGTTCGTCTTTGTGGGTTGCATCTGGATTTGGATGCAGACCTTGGCCGAGTAAGAAAGCTGTGAATAGATGAGCACTGTCACCGTGAATCAAAGTGTCGTCGAGATCGAAAATTGCAAGCATAAGGAGTTCTTGGATCTTAATTGGTTTTTGGGAAAGATAGCCCCGGCCCGGATTGCTTCGGACCGGGGGAAACGCTTAGAGGTCGCCCAAGGGCGCTGTTGAGTTGGCTAGAGCTTTTGCTTCGGCCTCTGTCAGGGCACGGTTAAAGGTCACAAAGTCAGTAATGTCCAACTCTACGCCACGACCTACGTTGAATTGTCCATCCCCACCTTCACCGATATTGAGCGGGTAAGGTGAAGCCAGGCTAGAGACAGAGCCGGTATTGGTCTGCGACGCCTGAAACCCAAAGGTTGCATCTTGCAGATAAAGCGCCGCTTTGCCGTTGGTTAAATCCATGGTCGCGAGTGCAAAAACCCATTGACCTTTGGCCAGTGACATCCAGCTGGTGTCGGCTCGGTGGGAGCCGTCTCCCAAATTCAATTTGATGCTGTTATTGGTCACAGTGACGATAAAGCCAGGGTTGTAACCGCTTGCCCAGTCTTTATTTGAGATGAGATGAGGGTCGCCTTGGATGTCGCCATTGACTCGGAACCGAAAACCGAAGGAGATCTGATCGTAATCGGAAAAATCCTTGTTTTGGCTCAGGTAGCCTTGGCTGCGCTGGAGATTGACTGCTTTGGTATCGGCGAAGGGGCCGTCCACATACGTGGGGATGGCGGAAGCTTCAGAGACCCAGCCGAATGGTGCAACGGTCCCATTGAAACTGGATAGACTTTCCCGTTCGGCTAGCAGGCTGCCAAGGTCGACGGGTTCCGCCAAAGAGACTTTAACCCGGCTGCTCACTGGCGCGCCTATGTCAGCCTGCACGGAGTAAACCACGGTATGAGATCCTTCTCCGAGGTCTTCTAGTTTCAGGGTATCAACGTAACTGCTTTCCTGGCCACTCGTTTTAGCGATCCGCTCGTTGTTGCGGTAGATAGCAACGTTTTCAACATCCTTAGTTAACTGCCATTGGAGATTAACGGTTGCTGATGTGAATTCAGGCTGATCTATAAAGCTGAGCAGCTTGTACGCGCCTAGCTCGCCGATCAATGAAGGGCTCGCAAGTTGATCGTCCACCTCTGGGATGCGGGCCAGATAGGTCATAACCGTTGGCATGATCGAGGTAATGGCGGGGTAAGCCATTAGAGTATTCTGTTCCGCATCATTGGATAAAGCCAATGGGGCTGATGGAGTCGTTAGGAATTGGTTGAACAGCTCTGGTTTATTCACTCCGATCACACTTGTCCGTTCAGCCACGGTATCACCGCCGTGGCCGCCGGCCGGCCGATGGCCGTGGTCGGATACAACCATAACCAACCAGTCTTCGTTCAGGTTACGTTCACGCTGCTCAATGGCAGCCATAATTTGCCCTAAACGAGCATCGGTTTCGCGCAGCGCGGCTTCATAGGGTTCACACCAACCGCAAGCATGGCCTGCGCCATCTACTTCATCTAAGTGAGTAAAAATAAAGTCTAGGTTGCTTTCCTCTTGTTCCAGCTCATTCACAAGCTGTTCGGTGATGAACGTATCGACCGACTTGCCATCGGGGCGGGAAGCGCCGTCGACCCTACGATCGATGTTCGACATTTCTTTGATCAGGTGCCCGCTGTTAATCGGTGTCCAAGATACAAAACTCCCGCTTTTTAACGCTGGATCACTCTGCTTCAGAGTCGCGAAAATACTGTTGGTAGCGACAGGCTTGTTGTTGTTACTTTGTACGCCGTGACCATCCACCCAAGTCCCTGTAAGGATGCTCGACCAGCTAGGTCCCGAATAGGAACGTTGGTGCGAGCTGGTATTGAGCAGCCCCCCAGCGAAGCTTTTGGTCAACGTGAAGCGGGCAAAGTTTGGTGTTTCTGGCTCGTTGAGATCGGGGCTATCGATGGGATCAATGTAGTCGTACATCAAACCATCGATGCCTATCACGAGTGCCTTGCGGGTTGGTTCGGTTACTGGAGTTTCGATTTCAGGTGTGGTGATTTTTGTGCTGTCATCTCTGCTATCGCTGTCATTGCAGCCACTCAGCGCGACAATCGCCGCGGTAGCAACGACTAGGTGTTTGCTCGGAAGCTTTCCAAAAGGCATCGTGTAATTCCTGTTTAGGTTGTTGACGCTCAGCATGATGAGTTCTGGTATATGCCAGATGCAGCTTAAGGAAGGTTCTTGACGAATAGATGTCAAAGTTATTGCACAGGTATCGAATGGAAGGGAGCAAAAAAGCCCCAAAGTGATTGGGGCTTTCATCGTGGTTAACCCAAGTAGCCTGCCTAGCTTGTTGGGAATTTCAAACAGAGAAGTGTTTTGGTGTCATTGTTTAACGCTTAATCTTCGACCGCCGCATAGACGACCAATTCAACCAGCATCTCTTCGCGAGCAAGGCCGGCTATTACCATAGCAGCACGGTTGGGATATGGCTCTTTGAAGTACTCTGCGTAGACTTTGTTTACAACCGGCAGGTGCGATCTATCGGTAACGTAAATCAGAACCTGTGTGACATCTGTGAGGCTTACCTTTGCGCATTCCAGTGTGTGGCGCAGGTTTTCCATAGTTTGACGGGTTTGGGCCTCAATTCCGCCGTCAACCACTTTCCCTTGGTCATCAATAGGGATCTGAGCAGTGAATAATATGCCGTTACCAATGGTTGCCCACTCTAGCGGTGACGGGGAGGCGTATAATTCGGTTTTTACTGTTTTGATCATGCTTACTCTTCCTTAGGTGGGTTTTGGTTAGCGTTCAGCACCTGCCAGCCGCCTTTCCACGGCGCTGACGAGGTTGAATCCAATGTGTCTAATTGGCTCAGGCGGCATCCAACTGGGCATGCCCATGAGCTCCTTTACGTTAAGGGATGGCTGGCCGGAAGCCAGATTGGCCAGCTGTTGTCCCAGAAGCGTTCCCTTCAAAATACCTACACCGTTGCAGCCGATGGAGGCGAATAGTCCTTTCTTAAGCTGGCCCCAAAGCGGTGCACCGTTTGCCGTCAGCGACGTGGTGCCGCCCCACCACTCTTCTAAGCCAAAACGGGTCAGTTCAGGGAAGCGGTTTATCAGACTTTGTTCAAGATAACGTCGTGTAGAGTCATTGCCTTCGCGCTCGTAACCGTAAAAGCCTCGTATGAGAAGTCTTCCATCGTCAGTGGTTCGCAGGGTGGAGCCGAGACGGTGGGCAGGCAGCAACCCCCATTGTCCTTCTGGTGCTAGGGCGGCGAATAAATCGGCTGGCAATTTTGGGGTGACTCCTGCATAGGTGAATATTTTCACGCTATAGGCATTTCCGAACCCCAAAGAGCTAGCGAAGGCATTGTTAGCCAGAAAGACCTTGGGTGCCTGAAGTGAACCGTCGGGTGTTGTGGCCAACCACCCGGATGAGTTTTGTGACAGGTGAACAGCCGGGCTTTTCTCATACACTTTAATTGTGGCTGGAAGACTTCGGGCCAGGTTTGAAATCAGTGCATAGGGGTTGACCAGGCTGTTGCCTGGCAAATTCAGCCCAGCACGGTAATAGTTACTGCCTGTTATCGACCTTAAACGTTTCCCACTCATCCACTCGAAGGGTTGGCCGCTCTTTTCGAGGAGTGAAGCTAAGGCCGATAAATTTCGCATGCCTCGGTCTGTAGCTGCGCCTTTGAAAATTGTAGAGTTTGCTGTGACGGCTCCTTGATAGCCTATTTCACGCATAGCATCTTGGGTGGACTGATAGTGCCGATAGAGTTCCCCAGCGGCCTCAGGGTCGGCTCCGGTGAAAGCGTGCTCAAGAACAAATCCCGAGTTGCGGCCCGGGGAGCCTGCTCCAATAGTTTCCGCCTCCAAAACTCTGATATCACTATTTGGCTGTAGCTTTGCGAGCTGGCGGGCTATGCCGATTCCAGTATAGCCAGCACCGACAATGATCGCGTCGCAGGTGTGAGAGCCGGTAAGGCGAGGGTGTTTCGGAGACAACTCAGCCGCCTCATTCCAGCCACAGGCGCGTTTATAGTCAGGGTAGGGGGCGCTGCTTCTGCTCATCGTGGATATACTCTTTTATCAGGTATGTTCTACCGGTTCGAAAAGGTTGTGGCTAATTGCTCTTGCACTGGCCAGAAGTGATTTCGTAAGGCAGCTGTAATGTTCGTCAGACAACCGGGAGCGCCGCAGGCAACAACTTAATGCAGCGATTGGTGTCTGGTTTTTTCCGAAGACAGGAACAGCTACACCCGTAAATTCGGGAGGATCAGAGCCTTCCACTCCGCAGGTGACTTCTAGGTGCCGGCAGTTGGCGATGGCTTCCTGCACACGACCGCGAGTAATTCCTTTTCCTCGCAGAAACGGCGCTTCGTTGTGTTCAAGGATGTGTGTCTGTTCTTGCTTGCTCAGAAAGCTAAGGATGGCAATGGACGCCTGGCCGACTCCGAAGGGAATTCGGTCACCCTTTTGACGGGTGTAGCTCCGTGCGGGGTGTTGCCCATCGGCGATATCGAGGCATAACACGTGAAAGCCGTCAGGAATCATAAGAAAAAAGCTGTCCCCTAAATTCTCTGCCATATCCAAAAGGTGCATGTGCGCAACCTTGTCCAGTGCGGCGCGGGTTAGCTCACTCCAGCTTAAGAGTTCCGGGCCGGGGTAGACTGGTCCGCGACTAAGTGGCTGCCTGACAAGACCTAGATCTTTTAAGGCGCGAACCAAACGATACACAGTTGACGTGCTCAGGCCTGTTGCGTCGGCGAGTTCTGAAATGGAGAGACCGTATTGCCCGGCTTTTATCACGAAGCGAAGCAATGAATAACTTCTATCCAGAGTTTGAATGCCGCTTTCATACATACCGGTCTTACCCTTTTTAATTTCATTGCTCACTTTGAGTGTAACTGTACCTCTTGGCGTTCATTTTGGCTTATCGCAAAGTGAGAAAATTATCGAAATATAGTCTTAAAAATTCATCAGCAAATATTTAATTCATATTTGGATGTCTTGTGGTGACAGGGTGTTTAAATGTCGATTTCTATGTGCTTATATGATCGCATCTTGAATTAGGGTGAGAGAGTATGGTCACGTTCAAGCCAGCATCAGAGTGGCACGGCAGGGTAGATAGTGAAGAAGGAGCGGGCGCAATACGTTGGCATCAGAAGGTGTCACTAGCGCCAGATGGATGCTCCGGTCAAACCGTGGGAATGCTTGGCTTCTCGTGCGATGCAGGTGTTCAGAGAAATAAAGGGCGCCTCGGCGCTGCGGCTGGCCCGGATGCTCTTCGGCGTCAACTGGGTGGCTTAGCTTGGCACGGTGGTGACGACCTGTCTGTAATTGACCTTGGTACGGTCGAGGTTAGCGGCGACGCACTTGAGAAGGGTCAAGATGAGTTGGCGTCAAAAGTTGCGGAAGCACTTTCGTCCGTTAGTCGCCTGTTAGTTGTGGGTGGGGGACATGAGACGGCTTGGGGTAGTTTTTCCGGTTTAGCCAAGGCTTACGACCCCACGACTACAAAAATCGGCATTATCAATTTAGACGCTCACTTTGATCTACGAATGAAAGGCGAACAAGGGGCGTCCTCCGGTACGCCCTTTGCTCAGATAGCTGAGCACTGCGGGCAGGATCATTTCCATTACTGCTGCTTGGGCGTTGCACGGACGAGCAATACCTCCTCATTATTCGATCGTGCTTGTGCTATGGGCGTTAGTTATCGTGAAGATAGGTATATGCGGGAGGTAGATATTCCGGACGTCATAGAACAAGTCCGCGAATTCAGTCAAGGTTTGGACATGCTCTACCTGACCATCGACTTGGATGTACTTCCTCATTATCAGGCACCGGGTGTCAGTGCTCCTGCGGCACGAGGCGTTGTGCTGGAAGTGGTGCAAGCTGTGGTTGATGAATTGGAGCAGATCGCTGCGACATTACCCTACGGCATGCCACTGGTAGAAATTTGCGAGTTGAATCCCGAATTTGATGAATCTGGCGTTACCGCTAAAACAGCGGCTCTGCTGGCGGACACCTTGCTGTGTCAACACTGCCGCTCATGAGGCGGTCTCACTAAGCTAAAAGAGTAAAGGAAGTCAAAACAATGAAAAAGCTGAAAATGATGCTTATGACCGCCGCTTTGGGCGTGGGTCTTGCGGCTGGAGCTGCGCAGGCACAGGAGCGGGTGTTTTTTGGAATCGCTACCGGCGGTACTGGCGGCACCTATTACCCGCTTGGCGGCATGTTAGCGCAAGTGATCTCCAATAATGCCGAGTTGGAAGGTAAGAAACTGTCAGCAACGGCAGAAACTGGAAACGCATCGGTAGCGAATGCCGGCTTGCTCGGACGGGGAGATATAGAGTCTGCTTTTGTTGCGGCTGATATCCTCGATTCCGCGTATAAAGGACAGAACCAGTTTGAGGGCAAGGCACAGAAGAATTTGCGAGCTCTGGGAGCTTTGTATCCAGAGGCTGTTCAATTGGTAGCCCAACCCGGTATTGCGTCATTCGGTGACTTGAAAGGCCATTCCGTTAGTTCCGGTTCGCCTGGCTCCGGGCAGTGGCAACTACTCGGCGATCTACTGGAAGCTCATGGCATGACCCGTGATGATTTAACCGAAGATTATTCGTCCTTTTCTCAATCTGCAGAAAAAATCAAAGATGGAAATCTTGACGCATCCTTGATTACTGCTGGTTCACCAACCGCATCTATCCTGGAATTGGCTAACGGGCACGATATCAACATCATTCCGTTGACCGGTGCACCGATCAAGAAACTGCAGGAAACCCAGCCGTATTACGCATCCACCATCCTGCCGGCTGGCACCTATAAAGGCGTGGACAACGATGTTGAAACCATTGCTGTCCGAGCGATCTGGGCAACCCATGCTGATTTGCCAGAAGATATTGCGTACGCGGTTACCAAGGCGCTTTACGAGAATACAGACACCTTGGCGAAGGTGCATGTGAAGGGTAAGGAAATTACACGTCAGAGTGCACTTGAATCGGTATCGATTCCGCTGCATCCAGGCGCGGAAAGATACTTCCGTGAAAAGGGTCTCATTGAATAAGTTTACGCTGCTGCTGGCCGGGGCCTTTGCCCTGGTTGGCGATCTTCAGGCCGCCGGTCTGGAGATTAGTCAGTACCGGGAGGGCAAGTTACTTACTTGTGTTCCTGTGGTAGATAGGAAGTTTGAGCTTTCGTTCATTCACTCCGTGTCGCTCACTCCCGTCAAGGATTACTACCGATTGGATGAGACTGCTTCCGGCGAACTGACGATCAATCAGACCTCGGAAGTTTTCCTCGCCCATGGGCAAGGGCTGCCCTCACTGGTGAACGAACCCGATGCGACGTCATTCAAACGCAAAAGTGGTGCATTCATTCTGGAGATGGACCGGAATATTGGGCAGCTGATTGTGCGAACCGATCGGCGCTTCAAGAACAGACTGCACACTGGAAATAAACATATAAATTTGAACCAATGGCCGGACAGCGGGCTGCTGATTTTTCCGGTCTCTAACTGCCAACCATAACTCAGAGTGAACGGGTATGAGCAACTCAAACAGCCAGGCGGACAACCGTTCTTCGTTCAGCGGGCCTGAAATGCACCAAGCCGATCTGGATAGCCTGATAAAAAAGTTCGATAACGAATCGAATTTCCGGGACCTGAAAGGGATTCTTAAAACGCTGGTGACTATCACTTGCGTGGTCCTGAGCGTTTTCCATATCTATACAGCTGGATTTGGTCTATTAAACGAGATTACCCACCGTAACGTGCACATGGCCTTCATCATGGGGCTGCTCTTTATTGTGTTTCCTCGGCGGCCACCGAAACACCTCAAAATCAATATCGTCTTGAGCCTTGCCTACGGCGCTTTCTATCTTCTGATTGCCCATCAGCTAGCCCAAGCCTTGGCGAGCGATATTCCGGTTTGGTGGACATGGATGATCTACGGTTTTGCGGGGTTCATGGCGCTGTCCGCTTTGCCCGTTGCTGCTATGGGAAGTCGGAATAAGCCCAGTTGGCTTGATTGGCCGTTGGTACTGGCAGGTGCCGGTTTTTCAGCCTACCTGGTCATTTTCTTCAAAGATATTTTCATCATCAACATAGGTTTCCCGAAAGCGTTTGATTATCTCATGGGCGGAATGGCCGTGATGTTGGTGGTTGAAGGTGCTCGCCGGACCATGGGTGAGTCCCTCTCCATCATTGGGGTCTTGGCGTTGCTATATGCGATGTTTGGTCCGAGCTTGCCCGGAGTTATGGCACACAGAGGTTACGATATTATTCGCCTCGTTGAGCACCTGTATCTCGGTACGGAGGGCATTTATGGCATAGCGATCGGTGTTGTCGCTACATATGTATTCCACTTTGTACTTTTTGGCGTACTGGCCCAAGCTTCCGGCCTTGGCCAACTGTTCATTGAGCTAGCAACCCTCGTTGCAGGGCGCTATTCAGGTGGTCCGGCAAAGGTTTCGGTCGTTTCGTCGGGTTTCTTTGGCATGATTTCCGGTTCACCGGTCGCTAACACGGTTACGACCGGTGCATTCACCATACCGATGATGAAAAAGTACGGCTTTAGCGGTCGCTTCGCTGCAGCCACAGAAGCGGCATCTTCTTGTGGTGGCCAGATTACCCCACCGATCATGGGCGCATCCGCATTCGTGATGGCGGAAATGCTGGGTGTTCCATACAGTGAGCTGATTCTGATTGCCATCATACCGGCTGCGTTTCACTATCTAGCAACCTTGTGCATGGTTCATTTTGAGGCCCGTCGCCTGGACCTTAAAGGCATGCCAGAAGAGCAAATTCCCCGCCTTGGAGCCGTGCTATCCAAACATTGGCATCAGGTTATTCCTTTGGTCGTCATGGTGACATTGCTGCTTATGCAGTTCACCCCATTCCTAGCGGCATTTTGGGGCATTATCCTGACCATTATTTGTTCTTACATACCTCTCGTGCTCCGGCCACTTGGATTCACCAAGCTGGATCATGAAAGTGCCTTAACTCCTCGACGATTGATTGACGGTTTAGAAGAAGGCGCCAAGCAATCCATAGCCATCACGGCTGCCTGCGCCTGTGTGGGCTTTCTTTTGGGCGTAACGACATTGACCGGGCTAGGATTCAAGTTCTCCGGAGCTATTATCGGTTTAGCTAATGACTTCGGTAGCACTCTGGCTGTCTTGATACCTTTCGATCTGGTCACTGAAGGCAGTTTGACTCTGTTCATCGCACTGATTTTGGTCGCATTGGCGTGTATTCTGATGGGGGCGGGAATTCCAACCACACCCACGTACATTATCCTTGCCGCTATCGTGGCTCCGGCATTGGATGATTTTGGTATTGCCTTGTTGGCATCCCACTTTTTCATCTTTTACTACGGTGTACTTGCCGATGTGACGCCGCCGGTAGCTTTGGCCGCGTATGCAGGGGCGGGGATCTCGGGGTCAGATCCGATGAAGACCGGGGTCACCGCATTCCGGCTATCTATGGGTAAGGCACTGGTGCCATTGATGTTCATCTATGCTCCGAGCCTGTTATTTCTCAATTTCACATGGTTCGAGTTCTCGCTCGCGATGATCAGTGGCATCTTGTGTATTGTAGCCTTGTCAGCGGCGTATATCGGTTTCTTCAGTGCGCCAATTTCGAAGGTTGAGAAAACAATACTTAGCCTTGCGGGGTTGTCTCTGGTAGGCAACAATCCTTGGCTGATCTTGGTCTCCGGCGCAGTAGTACTCGTGATTCTTGGGAGGAACTACAGGGCGGGGCACTCTCAACCGGTGGCGCACACAGCATAGGGAAGATACCTCTTGAGTCAGAAGGACTATACCGTTCCGGCCTTACAGAAAGGGCTACGTATCTTGGAAATGTTTGACAGTAACTGTCGGGCATTGAGCCAAGTGGAGATGGCACAGAGCTTAGGGGTCAGCACGAGTTCTTTATACAGAATCGTGCAGACTCTGGTCTCCATGGGGTACTTGAACAAGATCGGAACCAATACCTATTCGTTAGGTACTCAAGTGGTTTCTCGTGGTTTCAGCTACCTCGCCAGTCGGGAGATTGTCGAGGTAGCTGCTCCTTTCGTGACGCGATTGCGAGACAGCACTTCATTATCCAGCCATGTAGGCGTTCGCGCCGGGACGGAAGTACTCTATGTCTATCGTGCGTTGGCGTTACAGAGGGTTTCGGTCAACGTGCCTGTTGGTACTCGTCTTCCGCTGCACACAACCGCTATGGGTAGGGCACTTCTGACGGGGATGTCACCGGCTGAGTTGCAGCACCTTTTTCAGGGCCAGCGACTCGATGGCTATCCTCGGCCAGCACCCCAGTCAATGCCAGAATTGATGGCGCTCTGCGAAAAAGAGCGCGCTCAAGGCTGGACACATCACTATTCAGACCACTCGACGGCACTCGCGATTCCTATCCGAAATTTTACTGGGCAGGTAATAGCGGCCATAAACATTTCAGGACCTGATCCTGTTATGAATACTGAAGGCGTTATGGAAACATTACTCTCTGAATTGAAGCATACTGCAGCCGAAGTGATGCGGCACGTAGGTGGAATGAATTATAGGTAGCTAACATTTAGAAGCGAAGTTGTTGCTAGGGACCCGGGTCAAAGGAGCAATCCGTCAAAACACAAACTCAAGGCCCGTGTACCAAGTACGCCCAGAAGCCGGTTCATAGTACCGATCATTACTGGCGTTACTACGAACATTGGCAAAGTGATCCTTATCGCCTAGATTATTCACGCCAACAAATCCTTTCAACAGATAACTCCTTTCCGCGTACAACGTATTGCCTGCCCGAAAGTTGATCAACCAATAGTCATCGACCTTGGTTTCATTGGCATCGTCGGCGAAGATATCTCCGATATAACGGACCTCCAGGGTGGTAAACGCGCCGCCCAAACCTTGCCATGTGAGTTGGTTTGACCAAACTTGCTCAGGTAGGCCGGGTAACCGGTTTCCATCATAACTAGCGGTACTCGAACGGTACGTATCAAACTGGTAGCTAGCCAACGCGAGTGCTGTTTCTGCGCGCCAGCTAGGAGACATTAGCCAATCGGCTGCAGCCTCGAGACCTTTGCGTGTGGTATTGCCAGTATTACGGTAGTAGGTACGGTCATCCAGCCCAGGCAACTCATAGGGGATCAGTTCATCGCGGACATCTACCCAGAACAGGGCTATGTCGTAGTTGACGCCGCTACCAAAGCTGCCTCGCAGCCCAAGTTCATGATTCAGCGATTTTTGTGGTTCAGCTGCGGGGTTAAGCCCACCCACTCCAGACGGATTTGCAAACTCCGAGAAAGTTGGGGTTTCGTAAGCACTGCTGATATTGGCATAGGCCTGGTGGGATTTAAGGTAGCGGTAACTCAAACCCGCAGAGCCACTCCATTCACGTAGAGTGCGACTCCCGCTTTGGTCCCCGTCGGTGGTGAAAGAATCATCGACTTTGAGGTATACCCGATCAAAGCGACCACCCACTGATAGGGTTAATTGCTCGGACAGGCTCACATCTCCTTGTGCGAAGGCACCCAATGCCGTGGCGGTTTGCAGTTCATCGGCGGTCCGCCCTTTCAGCTCTCCGCCGAAGCTCATGCCTCGGCGGATACGATCATCCCTTTGTTTTCGGGCTTCTAGGCCAGCGACATAGCGAAAAGGCAACCCAGAGATCAAAATCGAATCTCGGTAATCGGCCCTTACCCCATAATAATCCCTATCGTAATCAATTCGGCTGTCACCGGGGTAGGGCAGTTGCTGTTCAAAGTTCCTGCGGAGGTAAAAGGTATTCGCGCGGAATTCGCCTGGTCCTGCAGAAAGATCCTGGTATTGGAGGCTTATCACTTGTTGATCAACGGATTGCCCGGTGTGGTACGCCTCAGTAAAGCGCCCAGCCTGAGATCGGTCTTTTTCAGCCTGTTGAGTAGTCAGTGCGCCCGGGTCTTTTGAGCGTGGGTTGTCTAGGAGGTTAACAATGGCGGTCATCGAGCGATCGTTTCCGAGCTCTCGGCGCAGCTTGGCATTCAGAAGGTATTTTTCTACCTTAGCGTTCGCGCGATATCCCTCATAGTTCAGTGCTGAACCGTTGATGCTGTGCGACCAGGGACCATTGTTCTGGCTGTTTTTGAGTGAGACCTTGCCAAAGCCATCGCTTCCGCCCGTAACTTGCAGAGATGTATGATTGGGTCTCCGACGCCCATCTGATGTGGTTACACTGATAACGCCACCAGCTGCGTTGCCATATAAAGCTGAGGCCGGGCCGCGGATAACTTCGATGCGTTCGGCGCTGTCGAGGTCAATCGCATCAAGCTGGGCCTGCCCATCTGGCAACGTATACGGGATGTCATCTACTACAACCGTAATACCCCGAACCCCAAAAGGCGCTCGCGCTCCAAACCCGCGTATGGCTATACGTTCTCCTTGTGCGAAGTTCTCTTTGTTTTGCAGAAAAAGACCAGGAACCATAGCAAGAGTTTCATCAAGCTTTACCTTGGGTTGACCTTTTTGAATCGAATCTGGCTGAACGACCGAGATGGCCGCCGGTGTTTGGTACAAAGTGCGCTCCATCACCGGCGAAGTCACCACTATTTCGGCGGGTGTTCGTGCATAGGTAGCCATGGTGAAAGGCAACATGATAAGTCCACTCAACAAGCGAAAGATTAATTTGTAGTTGTTCATAAGTGTCGTCTTGGGAGGGTGCTTCACACTGTAAACCAGTGGCTCGAAGATCGAGGCCCCGGTATCCGTTCCCCGGGGCCTCATGCTCTCTATTTTGTTAAAGGGCCATAAAAACCGATTTGGTTTCTAGGTAGGAGTCCAGAGACTGTTTGCCCATATCGCGGCCAACCCCAGAAAGTTTGTAGCCTCCAAATGGCACGTTTGCGTCAAGCAAGTTGTGCCCATTGACCCAGACCGTGCCAGCTTTAAGCTTTGGGACGATACGTTGTACCCGTGAGAGATCGTTTGACCAGATACTGGCTGCCAGACCGTAGCGACTGTCATTGGCGCGAAGAACGACATCGTCTTCATCATCAAAGGGGATTGCCACAAGTACGGGGCCAAATATTTCCTCTTTGGCAATAACGAGGCTGTCATCTTCACTGGTGAAAATGGTTGGTTTGACGTAGTAGCCCTTGCGATCTGCCCTCTCACCTCCCGTTACCAATTTGGCACCTTCCTCGCGCCCTTTTTCAATGAAATGACAGACCCTATCTAACTGTACCTGAGACACCAATGGACCCATTTCCGTTGCAGGGTCGAGACCTGAGCCAAGTGGAATGGTCTCGGCTAGCTCTGTGAGCCGACTTACAACCTCATCAAAGATGCTTCTGTGTATGTATAAGCGTGAACCCGCGCTACAGGTTTGCCCGTGATTAAAAAATATAGCTGTCGCTGCACCTTGTGCCGCCTTTTCAGGGTCACAGTCTCCCAAGACAATCATTGGCGACTTGCCGCCTAACTCGAGAGTTACGCGGGCCATATTATCCATGGCGGCGCGGCCGATGACCTGTCCGACCTGTGTTGACCCCGTGAAGCTGATTTTGTTGATGCCCGGGTGCTCAGTCAAAGCCGAGCCAGCATTTTGCCCATCGCCCGTGACGATGTTGACGACCCCGTCAGGGAAGCCGGCCTCTTCGATAAGTTCCCCTAAATACAGTGCGGAAAGGGATGTTTGCTCTGCAGGCTTAAGAACCACGGTACACCCGGCTGCAAGTGCTGGTGCGAGTTTCCAGCAGGCCATCAGGAATGGGAAATTCCACGGTATGATAGCGGCCACGACGCCAACTGGTTCCCGTCGGGTATAGGCGAAAAAGTCGGCTTCTGGCGGCGCAAAAGGTACCGATACATCCAAAGTGGACCCTTCAATCTTGGTCGTCCAGCCTGCCATGTAGCGGAAAAATTCTAGCCCTAAACCGATATCGACTGCCTGAGCAATGGCGGCAGACTTGCCATTGTCGATGGCTTCCAGTTCGGCGATAACTCGAGCGTCACGCTCAATCAGATCGGCGAGCTTTAATAGCAAATTTTGCCGGGTGGAAGGCCGCATTCGCGCCCACTCTCCATGTTCCAATGCGTTTATTGCACACTTCACAGCGATATCAACATCCTCTGCGTGAGCAGACGGTATGCTTCCAATTATCGCTTCATCAGCCGGGTTGACAACCTGTAGACGCTCGCCATTCAGTGCATCAACCCATTGTCCGCCTACCAACATGCTGTGATTTTGGCGATCGATAAATGCACGTGTCTTTTGTTGAGTATTTGCTAGTTCATTTGTCATTGTGTTCATTGAAAACACCTCAGTTCATTGGGTTTTTGGGCGAATAGCGTCGGCGGTACCTTGGATAAATGCCTTTATTTTCTCGACATCGGTCTCGCTTAACCTGCCCGTAAAGTCAGGCATCCCTTTGGAAACAAACGGACCGTTAAAGACAAAGGCATCTAGGTTTTCGATAACAGCACTATCGACGTAACCTAGGTTCGGAATGTTGCCGCCTTTGTCCACCCCGGGGACGCCGTGACAAAATACGCAGTTACTGACGTAAAGCCCGGTGCCTTCCTCGACAAACTCCGGATTGTATTTAACGCCGGATATCAGTGAACCCAATTGAAATTTGGTGAACTCAGGCATTTCCGCATCACCATTCAGGGCAAATGTATAAACGGTGCCGGGAGTCTTTAGGTCTGAGCCGCGTTGAGATTGGCCGTATACGCCGCCCCAGCCAGCTGCAATGGAAATATATTGGGTACCATCTACTTCATAAGTGACCGGCGCTGCGATCACGCCGGTTCCCATTGGAGACTCCCATAATGGTTCGCCTGTCTGAGCGTTAAATGCCATTAATCGAGCATCTGCTGTACCTTGAAAGACCAGGTTGCCCGCGGTAGAAAGCGCGCCTCCGTTCCAAGGAGAGGCATGCTCATAACGCCAGGCCTCTTCTTGTTTGACTGGGTCCCAGGCTGTCAGGCGTCCAAAAGGTTTGCTCGAAGGAGGGGCTTCGTTGATTCTCATGGCCGTATTCCAGCCGATACCGCTCATGGGCTGCCCGGGCTCATTGCTATCTATGTTTTGCCAAGTAGGGTCTTCGGATAACGTCACAGGAATGTTCTGAGACGGGAAGTACGCTAGCCCCGTATCAGAATTGAACGACATCGAGTGCCAATTGTGTCCGCCAAAGGGGCCGGGGATTGCATCAAACGGCTTGTCCGTAGCCCGCGCGCCAGGCACTTCGATAGGTCGTCCATTGCTGTCGTACCCTTCTGCCCAGTTAACATCGACGAAATTGTTGGCGGATATAAATTCCCCATTGGTCCGGTCGACTACGAAAAAGAATCCGTTTTTAGGCGCGTGTATAATAACTTTCCGCTGTTCGCCCTCTATCACCAGATCTGTAAGTATCATGTCCTGAGCTGAGGTGTAGTCCCAGTTATCTCCTGGCGTTTCTTGATAGTGCCAAACATACTTTCCGGTATCAGGGTTTAGTGCGACGATGGAAGCTACATAAAGGTTATCTCCACCTTTTGGGCTTCGCTTTTTATGCGACCATGGGGCGCCGTTCCCTGTCCCGATGTACATAAGGTTTAGTTCTGGATCGAAGACCATTGAGTTCCAAACCGTGCCGCCACCACCGCTTTCCCAATATTTGCTGCTTGGGTCCCAGGTTTTGGCGGCTGTTTCCATAGCCTCGTTCTCAAAGGGCTTGTTTGGGTTTCCGGGTACGGTGAACCAGCGCCATTTTTGCTCCCCATTTTTGGCGTCGTATGCTGTTATATAGCCTCTTACACCGCGTTCCGCGCCACCGTTCCCGATGATTACATTGCCCTTGAACACCCGTGGTGCCCCCGTCATCGTGTAACCAATTTCGTTGTCAATCAGCGTGTTTTTTTCCCAAACTTTGTCGCCGGATTTTGCATCGATGGCGACCAGTCGCCCGTCAAGTGCAGCAACATAGACGTTGCCTTCGTACAAGGCGACCCCTCTATTAACGACGTCACAGCACGCCTCGTAGCCTTTTTCGCGAGGAACTTCAGGGTCGAAGGTCCATAGTTTTTTGCCGGTTTTTGCATCAATAGCATGCACCACACTCCAGGATGCAGTGACATACATCACGCCGTCGACAACTAAGGGAGTTGCTTCAATTCCACGACTTGATTGCAGGTCGTAGGTCCAGGCAAGCCCCAGTTTGTCGACGTTATTGGCTGTAATTTGGGAGAGGGGACTGTAGCGTGTTTCTGAGTAATCAAAACCGTGAGCTGGCCAGTCTTTGCCTGTTTTGGCGTTTTCTATAATGTAGCTTTCATTGACGCGGTCAATGGCGTTGTCAGCGATTGAGTGGGTGCTAGCAAATCCTATGCTTATCGCTAGAGCCAAGTGAAGTGGTTGGGGGGGCGTCAAAATACCGAGTCTGTGTTTCATTAATCTCATCTCAATGTCCTTTCTCGTTGTTATTGCTGCTTCAAGATATTTAGAAGGCTTTTAGAACACGAAGGTTGATGCGGTGTTGCTCTTTGAAACCGTTTTCTACCGATAGGTCTTTTCCATAATTTGCCATCAACTGCAAGGCAGGCGTCACAGACCAGGCGGTTCCCAATGTCATCTTAGTGTGTGATAACCGGTTGTCTTGGTCGACACCGTTCACAGATGTTTCGCCACCGAGCGTATGTGACACACCTGTACGAAGATCCAGCTGAGAAGTTAGTTGATAGCGTAGAAATCCTTGGAATTGGTAAGAAGGATCCTGTTCGAGAGTTGCCTTAGTCGATCCAAATTTGTCGTTGTCGCCATAAAATGTGACGTCGGCGGCTAGATCTAAGGAGACCCGGGGGGAAAGCCCGGTGATGTATCCCGCTTGCAAGGCGTATTTCCAACGATTCTCTCCTAGGTTTAACGCATCTTCTCGGTCGTAGCTGCCAGTGGGGAGATAGAGAAAAGGTGTAATGCCAAAATAGGTATTACTTTCAGGCTTGTTCACCAGCCATACTGTGGCGGCTAGGGTTAGGTCACCTAGACCGCTGGCATCGCCTAGGCCAGAAGTGTCTTCTTTGCCTTCCAGCTTTCCTACAGGTAAAAGAAATTGAGGGTCTACGGTGTAACCTCCAATTTCAGTAAAGTGGACTCCACGAAGAATACCAATATGTGAGTCGAGCTTGGCATTAATAGGAGCTTTATCGCCATCGGAGTAAAGGGAGTCACGGGTAGCGAACTGGTAGTAGCCCATCGCTAAATTAGTGCCTGGCGGAAGCGCTGTGTAATCCCCCGCATCGATATCAACGGCGTTAGCGTTGCCTGAAGAGAGTAGTAAAATGGCTACAGCAGTTGAAGCTAGACTTTGGAAGCGCTGTTTCTGGGACGCTGAGATTCTTTTTTCAAACCTTGTCATAAGTGGCATAGTGCAGATTCCTTGTTGGTTTTATTGGTACCGCAGGCATGTCTAAGCAGAGCCCGTGCCAAGAAAGATTGATTGAAGATAACTTAACAAAAACAACTGGTTGCGCGCCAAAGAGTGGTTTTCGGAAGCCCAGGTAAAATAAAATCTGGATCGTTTTAAAACACACCATTCGGTCAGGTGAATAAGAATAAAACAGCGTGGTGGAGGCAGTATGGAGCTTCATGATTTCGGTTACGGTGCTCGGATTCAGAAAGCACGCGAGCTTTTTGATGCGGGTCTTGATGTGCCACCTCATTGGGTTAGGGATGAGGTTATGCGGTCCTGGCTACGCTCTAGAGAGCACGGACTTTCTCCTGTTGACCAGGTTTTACGACAGACCTTGTCGCTTAATGAATTACCTTCTTTGCACGATCAGCACCGAGATCTTCTGTGTTATGTAGAACCGGAAATGCGAAATCTGTTTCGGTCTTGGGGGGCGGCTGGCTGGGCCTTTGCCTGTCTGGAGAGAGAAGGACGGAGTATTAATTATTTTGGAAAGGAAAGCCTGCTGGGAACATCGTTAAGCTCGGGGCTCGACCTTTCTGAACAGGTCGCGGGTACTAATGGCCCTGGCTGTGCTTTGCTCGAACACAGGCCTTCAGTCGTGTGTGGTGATGAGCATTTTCTACATGAATTTAGAAATCTTGCTTGTGTTGCTGTCCCCATTTTTGACCCGGCAGGAATGGTGGTCGGCGCTCTAAATGCGACTAAGCACTACGATGGTCGTCCTGTAGGGATACTCGAGTCCGTTGCGTTGGCGAGCAGAGCCGTTGAAAACCGAATGGTAGGAGATCTGTCTGGTGCTTGGGTGCTGGCAATTCACTATCTTCCAGAGCTAACTAGTTCACCGATGCGAGGTCTGATTCATTTCTGTGCAGATGGCGAAGTGTTGGGGGCAAACCCAACTGCGCGGCAGATGCTGGAACTGGATATTCCTGAGCAGAACGGGGGAGCGGTGACGTTTAGAGATTTGTTCTCTTGCAGTCTTGATGAGGTAAGGCGTTCCCAACGTAATCCAATTAAAGTGGTATGCCACAATGGATCAGAACTGTTTTTAAGGGCCGAAACAGTGCCCGAAGTATCCCCATCTATTCTTGCCCGAGTTGAGTTGGACCGCGCATCAATACCGTCACCATTTTTTGCAGACGCTTCACTGCGCCCTCTTTTTGAAAAGGCGCGCCGTGCTTTCATGCATCGTGTGCCAATGTTAATTAACGGTGAAACGGGAACAGGAAAGGAGGTTCTCGCCCGTTGGCTGCACTCGCAAGGACCTTCCCCTAAAGGTGCCTTTGTGGCTGTAAATTGCTCAGCTATCCCGGCAGGCTTAATTGAATCTGAGTTATTTGGCTACGCTGATGGAGCGTTCACCGGTGCTCGCCGTGGAGGCGCCAAAGGGAAGTTCGAAGAGGCCAGTGGAGGGACGTTGTTTCTTGATGAGATCGGAGACATGCCGGTGGAGTTTCAAGCACGTTTGTTACGTGTACTGCAGGAGCGAACGGTAACTCGGTTGGGGGAAGAAAAAATTCGAGAGGTCTGCTTTTCTTTGATTTGTGCTACGCACCGGAACTTGGATGAGTTGATGGAACAAGGGAGCTTTCGCGATGATCTATACTATCGAGTGAATGGTCTGAAGGTCACGTTGCCGCCATTAAGAGAGCGTGAAGATCTAGACGGATTGATCGATCATTTGCTGGCGATCGCCGCATCACCAAGCATACCATCTATATTGTCTCCGGAAGCTCGCGACCTGTTAAGACATTATCCCTGGAAAGGAAACATTCGGGAGTTGGAGCAGGCGCTAAAGTTAGGTCAGGCGCTCGCTAACAATGGTGTTATTGAAGTGGATCATCTGCCTGAAGCAGTCAAGGCGAATCGATTTAACGCGTTAACGCCAGCAACGGATCCGAAATCAGGAAGCTTATTGGCTAATGCCGAACGCGACGCTGTGAGTGCTGCGCTTGAAAAATGCAAAGACAATATCAGTGCCGCGGCGCGAGAGCTGGGAATAACCCGAGCAACGCTTTACCGGAAAATAAAACGGTTTGGGCTTTAAATGTGTTTTGGCCAAGGGAATGGCCTTTGAGGATAAACCATTGGGTTAATCTCAAATACGGTGCGATTCGCACCGAAGAGGGCTCGTTTAGCGGAGGAGGGGAATGATAAGTTTGGAATTTGAAGGTTGTTGATAAAGGGTAAATTTGCCTTAAAAGGCGATCCAGTCTGCAACCCCGTGTACGCCGGTTCGTTACCGACCCGCTGCATGTCGGCAACTAGCACATGCGACAAATAACCACACCTCACCCCATCCTTTATTTATCTACAATTTGCGCAATCTGACGAAGGTTTTACCTCACTCTAAAAAAGCCACCATATTTTGCGCGGAAATAGGTTCCATGGAAAAGTCTGTTACTACTTCAGCCGCTTCGGCTCAGAGCCGAGGGATCTCTGGCGTTGACCTCTATCGCGCTGTCTGGCGCTGGCACTTCTATGCAGGCTTATTAGTGCTGCCTTTCATGATTTTGCTTGCTGTGACAGGCGCTCTGTACCTCTTTCGTGATGAGATCGATCAGGTTTTACACGCTGATCTGATGAAAGTGGAAGTGGAGAAGGGCAGTGACATAACGCCGGAGCGTCAAATGGCTGCGGCGCTCCAAAGATATCCCGGAGAGGTCTTCAAGTATGTCCCGCCCGCTGCGGAGCATCTCGCCACCGAAATCGACATAAAAACGGACGCGGGAGAGAAACTCGCCGTTTATGTGAACCCCTACGACAACGCTGTACTTGGAGCGATGGAGTATCGCGGCAGTGCCATGTGGTTTATCCGAAAATTGCACAGTTTGGAAAAGCTGGGACCCATAGCCAATGGGGCACTGGAGATAGCCGCAGGACTGTCGATTCTGCTGGTCATCACCGGCACTTATCTATGGTGGCCGAGGGGGCAGAACGGAGGCGTAATTAAGATACGAGGCAGCCGCAGGGAGCGGGTTTTTTGGCGTGATTTGCACGCAGTGTCAGGCGTGACAGTGGGAGGTATCATCCTTTTTCTGGCAATCACCGGAATGCCCTGGTCCATTGTCTGGGGGGATAAGGTCAATGAACTCGCCAATGGCCATAATTTTGGTTACCCCGCGGGTGTACGGGTTGATGTCCCAATGTCCGGGGAGCGCCTGTCCGAGCGAGTCCAAACAAGCTGGTCTCTGGAGCAGGCCCAGATTCCATTATCCGTTCAACACCCGGCTGATGGGCAAAATATAACGACACCAATCGGTCTTGACCAGGCCGTCGCGCGTTTCGATGAACTTGGTCTGGCGCCGGGATATTCGGTCAATCTGCCGTCGTCTACTGACGGTGTGTATACGGGGTCCGTTTACCCGGATGATCTTAGTCGGCAGCGGGTCGTGCATCTTGATCAGTACAGTGGCCAAGTATTAATAGATATGAACTACGCCGACTACGGTCCTCTTGGACGCAGCTTAGAATGGGGCATTAACGTGCACATGGGCCAGGAATTCGGCATCTGGAACCAAGTCGTGCTAGCGCTGGCCTGCGTCGTGATCGTGATCTTCAGCGTATCTGCGGGCGTTATGTGGTGGAAGCGGCGTCCGAGCGGGAGACTGGGGGTGCCCCCGCTTCCTCAAAACCCCCGTCGTCTTTGGGCGGTATTGGGGCTTTTGATGATCGGTGGCATCATTTTTCCCTTGGTAGGCGTGATGTTGATGCTTATAGCCATTGTGGATTTTCTTGGCCAGCGCGCTAGGTGCCGCGGAGAGCGTGTTATTTAGCCTGGTGACCGAACACAAGCCGGTTGCCCATCGTGCGGATCTTGCCCATTCAGCTTTGCAACGCTTCCCAACCAGTTCTGATGTTCATGCTGAGGGTTTTATGGATGAGCCCCAAAAAATAGATGTTACTGGGTAGCGGTAGGTTTAAAAACCAAGGTCCGTGCAGGTCCGGGATGTATCGAAAGTCGCAGAGAATACCTGCTGGAAATTCAGTACGCTTTTAGGGTCAATCTTCGTTTGAACCATTGAATCCGCGTCACCCCTACGCGCACTCCACTGAGGTTAAGATGTCCCATTGCGTCAATCTTGAGTACGTTCAGCATACAGCGACTATTACCATTAGCCGCCCTTCTCAGCTCAACTCCTTGTCTGAAGAGGCCTTCCTTGAGCTTCGGCAAATGCTTCGTGAGTTACATAACAATCACAACGTACGAGTAGTGATATTGAAGGGTGAGGGCAAGGTGTTCTGCGCAGGAGGTGATATTGATTTCTTTGCAGAATTGGTTGATCTCCCTCCTTCAGAACGGTCTGAAAAAGCGCGCCAATATGTTAGCTTAGCTCATGAGGTTATGGCGCTTTTTGTTTCACTGCGTGTTCCGTTGCTAGTGGCTGTGCAAGGCGCGGCGGCAGGCTTTGGTCTCAGCCTTTGTTGCATCGCCGACATAGTTGTTGCGGCTCGTGGTAGCCGATTCGTACCCGCGTACCTTGGTCTTGGTGTGACTCCTGATGGGGGGCTATCGTACAGCCTGCCCCGCTTGATTGGAGAGACGCGAGCATCAGATTTACTTTTAACTAATCGGAGCTTTGATGCCGAGCAAGCAGAGAGTTGGGGGCTTGTTACGAGGTTGGTTGACGTAAATGAGTTAGATGGCAATGTCAGCGAGGTGGCGAAACAGCTGGTATCAGGTCCGACTAAGGCTGCAGAAAATACGCTGCGGTTGTTACAAGTTCAGCGTAATTTCGATGCATTTAATACAACTCTGGCAGCGGAGTTAGATAGCTTTTCCGATTGCGTTTATGTCGATGACTTCGTAGAAGGGGTTAGGGCGTTCTTGGACCGGCGGTCGCCTAGTTTTTCGGGCTAAGTGCATGGGCAGTTTCATGGGATGTGCGGCCTCGGGATGAGTCGTGGTTATTAAAGCTGATGAATCGGGTCGATGAGCGATGATCAAAAATTACGGCATCCTTTTACTGCCAGAGTTCAGTAATCTTTGTTTTTCCAATCTAATTGAGCCCATTCGCGCTGCGAATGATCTGTCGGAGCGGCCTGTTGCTAAGTGGCATTTATTCTCGGTTGATGGCCAATGTGTATCAAGTACCAGTGGGCTGACGTTCCCGGTTAGTAAAAGCATTGCCGACATTCCCGGTACAGCGCCGCTGGACGTGCTCTTTTTATTAGCCAGCTATAATTATGAATCGTATATCACCGCGGATTTGGTAAAGAGCCTCCGGAAACTTAAGCCCTATGCAGTCCAAATGGCAGGGCTGGATGCTGGCGCTTTTGCGCTCGCTAAAGCGGGCTTGCTGAGTGGTTATCGGGCCACGATTCATTGGGCAGAGCTAGAGGTGTTTCATGAGCGCTTCCCCGACATCAAAGTGTGTGCTGATCGTTATGTGATTGATAGAGACAGGATCACGACAGGTGGGGCCAGTACATCTATGGATCTCATCTTGGAGTTGATACGTCAGCATCATGGCGAACAGTTAGCCCTTGCGGTAGCGGAGTACCTCATTTTCGATATCGAGCAACCGGGCAGTAAGCAACAGAGAGAATATGCGCCTACCTGGCTCAGCGTCCGGGCTCCGCGATTGGCGAAAGCCGTGAGAATCATGGAGGCGAATATTGAGCAGCCAATTGCGATCTCAGATTTGGCTTCAAAGGTAGGTACTTCGCAACGTCAGCTTGAGCGCGAGTTTCATGAAATGTTTAAAACAACACCGGCTCGTCATTACATTGAATTGCGGGTAGCTTCAGCTCAGCGGCTATTGAGGGAAACGAGTCTCGGTATTACTCAGATAGCTGTGCGTTGTGGGTTCAGTTCTTCTGCTGCACTGACACGAAATTACCATTCTGTGTATAGCTGTACCCCGTCGAACGACCGAAAATCTCATCGGGCGCGTATTTCTGCTTCTGTTTAGTTATAAAAAAACCCCCGAAGGGGCAAAGGTTAAGAAATCTTTCTTGCCAAATGTGTCCTACTCGCTGAGCAGTTTAGACAGACGCCCTTGAATAATTTCGGAAGCATCTGAAACCAATCGTTTGACTAAAGTATCCACGGTTGGGATGTCAGATATCAGGCCTTGTGACATACCTGCCCACCAAATGCCATGTTCCATGTCACCGGTTTCTAGAACTTTGGCACCGCGCTTCCCGGACACTAACTCCGCTATATCCGCAAACTCGGTGTCCTTTTTTAGCTCAATGCTGACAACCTCTTCGGCTACAGAGTTTCGGTAGACTCGGGCCGTGTTACGGAACTTACGAAAAATCAGCTGCGTATCTAACTCGCTACCTTCAAGAAGTTTGTCCTTGAGGTTCTGGTGTATAGGTGCTTCTACAGTTCCCAGAAAACGAGTACCCATGCTAACGGCTTCTGCGCCCATTGCCAGAGCTGCGGCCAGCCCTCGGCCATCGCTGAACCCACCACAGGCTATAACCGGGATATCCAGAGCATCAACGGTGCGAGGGAGCAGCACGAGCGACGGAATGTCATCTTCCCCAGGGTGGCCGGCCGCCTCAAACCCGTCAATAATGACAGCATCGCAACCGACCTCTTGTGCTTTCAGTGCATGGCGCACCGACGTGCACTTGTGTGCCACCTTTATGCCCGCTTCTTTGAATGCGGCCATGAACGGCTTGGGGCTGCGTCCTGCGGTTTCGACGACCTTCACGCCAGAATCAATGATAACTTGAGCATACTCTTCGTACGGAGGAGGTGTAATGCTCGGCAAGATCGTCAGGTTCACCCCGAAAGGCTTGTTCGTCATCGCCTGAGTTCGAGTAATTTCGTCAGCCAGCGCCGCAGGGGTGGGCTGGGTGAGGGCGCTCAGAAATCCCAGCCCTCCGGCATTCGCCACAGCTGCAACCAACTCTGCAGTTGAGACCCGTTGCATTCCGCCCTGAATAACGGGGTGCTCAATACCGAAAAGTTCGGTTATTCGAGTCTTAAACATAGCTCTCTGCTCCTACTGCTGAGTTACGGTTGGCTTCGACATTCATGTGTTCGTTGCCCGTCATTTTTTTCTCGATGCCTGGGGTAAGCATGGGGTAGTCCGCCTTCAACCAATTTAAAAGTGAGAAGAAGGACATGCACATCACTACCAGAAGCGGTACGCCGACAACGAGACTCGCTGTTTTAATGGGCTCAAGACCACCCGCATTCATAAGAACCAGTCCAGCCCCCCCTAATGCAATCGCCCAGAAAAAACGGTTGGCAACGTTTGGTTCAACGCCTTCACGGAGGTTATAGGAAGTGACGGAGGCTAAAACATACGCTGAGGAATCGACCGTTGTGCCTGAATAGACGAAGCCAACTATGATGAACAGGATGAGGATGACGTCATAAAATGGCAGCTGCTCTAACGTGCCCAAAATCGCAGCCGAAGGACTTTCGTTGGCAATTGTTTCGAGTACCGGGAAAGCACCCGTTAGTTCTGCGTTCATAGAGGTGCTGCCAAAGAGCACGAAGAACAACATGCACCCGGCGCTGCCCGCCGACAAAACAGTCAGGCCAATGTCTCTGAAGGTACGGCCACGAGAAATCCGTGCAATGAAAATGCCCATATAGGGCCCCATCGCTACCCACCAAGCCCAGTAGAAAATCGTCCACCACTGCGGGAACATGCTGTTAGCAATGGGATCTGTGTAGAACGCCATATGTGCGAACTCGGTGACCATCAGGCCGAGACTGTTGGTAAAGCTGTTCAACATGAAGAACGTTGGGCCACCAACAAACACAAGGATGCACAGAATGGTCAGCGCATACATGTTGAGCCGACTTAGACGCTGGATACCTTTCTTAAGGCCGAGCACGACCGATGTGACGAAGATCGCCACCCATACAAGGACAACCGCGATATCGACTTTAAACGTGTGTTCAATGTTCAATTGACGGCTAACGGCCTCTGCAAGCATCGGTGTGCCCGAAGCGAGTACTGTGCCGATACCTCCCACTAGGCCGAATACCATAAGGATATCGATGACCTTACCGGCGAGGCCATTGGCGTGCTTATCGCCAAGAAGCCCTGAACAGGCAGCACTTAGTCGCAGCTGAGATTTTTTTCGGTTGTAGAAGGCATATCCGATAGGGAAGGCGGTCAAACAATAAAACGCCCAGGCAAGTGGTCCCCAGTGGAACATACCGTACATCGCAGCGTAATCTGCGGCAAGATCACTTCTGGGCTCCAGCCCGAAAGGAGGCGCCGTAAAGTAATAAGTCCACTCGATCGAAGACCAAAAAATTAGCGACGTCCCAATACCTGAGCAGAAAAACATGGTGATCCAGCTCAGGCGGGTGAATTCAGGGCGAGCATCGGGCCCGCCGAGGCGGACTTGACTATAGCGCCCCAGCGATAACCATAACACGGCACCGAAGAAGAACGCTCCAGCCCAGATGTAGGCAAAGCCGAATTGGTTGGTTACAAAATCAAATGCTACCTTGATACCCGCTAACGCCTGATCTTCGAAGGCGATCATCCCTATGATGACGGCTGAAACGATTAGGCAAGAAGGCCAGAAGATGTGTTTATCGATTGGAGCATCTTTGGGGCGGGCAGCCCCAGCAGTATTGTTATTCATTTTTTAATGCCTTTGTTTGGATCTGTTTTATTGTTGGAAGATCTTTTTGGGCAATATCTTTTACTGTGCCTGAGTTCGCAGCAGGTCTTTTGAAATAATGTGGCGCTGAATCTCAGACGTGCCTTCCCAAATCCGCTCAATCCGTGCGTTTCGCCACAATCTTTCTACAGGAGTTTCATTCATCAATCCCATGCCGCCGAAAATTTGCACCGCTTCATCGGTGACCCGGCCCAGCATTTCACTTGCGAATAATTTTGCCATTCCAGCATCTGAATCAGTCATAGTACCTTGGTCCATTTTCCAGGCAGCATGCAGTGTCAGCAGCTCTGCGGCGCGAATCTCTGTGGCCATATCCGCAAGTTTGAACGACACGCCTTGATTTCTGCCTATGGCTTTGCCGAACTGCTTACGATCTGCAGCCCATTGGACGGCCATATCCATGGCACGCTGCGCTTGTCCCACACAGTTTGCAGCCACCATGACGCGTCCCGCTGTCAACCAAGTGTTCGCGACGTCCCAACCTTTGCCGACTTCGCCCAGCACCTTGGATTTGTGTACGCGGCAATCATCAAAGAACAACTCATATTGCTCGTAACCGCGGTTGCTGACGCAAATCGGGCCGCGGCGGCATTCAAACCCAGCGGTGCCTTTGTCGACTAGGAATGCCGTTACTTGATTGCGTGGGCGTGATGAGGAGTTATCAACGCCTGTCACTGCAAAGACAATGGCAAAGTCAGCCTCACCGGCATGGCTTATAAAATGTTTGCCACCGTTGATAACATACTCTTCGCCGTCTTCTCGTGCTCGAGTGGTGATGCCGGCGGCGTCCGAACCGGCTCCTGGCTCTGTAAGGGCAAAACAATCCGATTTTTCGCCGCGCACGCATGGCATCAGATAGTCTTTGATTTGGTCGTCTCGACAGGCCATTAAGATATTGCTGGGGCGAGCAACGTTTACGTGAATCGCCCACGAAACTTTCGATAGCTCCCGCTCAATTAGCGCTTGGCTAACGTGATCAATTCCGAGCCCACCAGCCGATTCTGGGAGATTAAAGGCGTAGAGGCCTGCATGAAGGGCTTTTGACCGGATGCTGGCTGCCAGCTCTGGGCTAACAAAACCGCGTTCTTCAACTTCGTTTTCATAAGGAAGCAGTTCTTTTTCCACAAATGTGGAAACGGTCTGCACCAGCATATTCTGTTCTTCAGTCAGTTGAAAATCCATAATGTTTCTCCGATTCGAATATTGTTATTGTCCGGTCCACTCCGGTGAACGTCCCTCGAGAAAAGCTTTGGCGCCTTCCTGCGCATCACTGCTATCGAGCATGGCCATAAAGGCCGGCCATTCTTTCGAGCGAAGGGCAGCGTAGCTTTCACTGAATGTGAGCCCCTCAGTCAGTTCAGCGGCTTCTTTTATAGCGGCCAGCGATAGCGGTGCGGCTTTGATGAGTTCCTCTGCAAGATCACGTGCTGCCGCCATAGCTTGCCCTGCTGGTACAACACTGTTTACCAGCCCTAGGTCCGCCAACTCGTGGCCTGTATATCGACGGCCGGTCATTAAAATTTCCATGGCCTTTTGACGTGGCAAGAGTTTCGGTAGCAGGAAGGTTGCGACATCTGGCGCAACGCCAAGCTGAGATTCTGGAAGCCAGAACTGTGCATTCTCAGCAGCAATCACAAAGTCGGAGCGAAGCAACATTTCGAAACCAGCGCCAATCGCGTAGCCGTTAACTGCACAAATGACGGGTTTATAGAGCTTCGGCAATTCGATGAATCCGCCAAAGCCGCCTTCACCAAAGTCGCCGGTATACTCCTCTCCGTCTGCTACAGAATTCAGATCCCAGCCACCGCAAAAGAATTTCTCGCCCGCACCAGTCAGTATTGCGACCCGCAGGGATGGGTCGTCGCGAAATTCGGCAAACAGTTTTCCCATCTCCCGACTCAGGGCGGCGCTGACGGCATTGCCTTTTGGCTTATTTATAGTGATTTCGAAAATTTCGTCGTTACGCACAGCGCGTAAAAAGTCAGACATTACGATCATCCTTTATTGTTCTGGGTGAATTTGGGTTGCTTAATTTTGAGCCCAGCGGGGAGGGCGACGTTCGCCAAATGCTTTGGCACCTTCTACCGCGTCATCGCTATCCAGCATGGCCTTGAATGCGGGCCATGGACTGTTCCGCAAGCGTTGGTAGCAGTCAGAAAACGTCGTGGTTTCAGTGTCGTCAACGGCTTCTTTGATAGCTGCCAATGACAGTGGGGCGGAGGTTAGCAAACTTTCAGACAGCGCCCGGGCAGCCGCCATCAACTCCGCCCCCGGCACCACTTGAGTTACGAGGCCCCAGCTCGCCATTTGTTGGGCTGAAAAGCGCCGTCGAGTCATCAGGACCTCCATGGCGCGCTGGCGAGTTAACAACTTGGGTAGCGTGAAGGTGCCGATGTCCGGAGCGATTCCGATACCTACTTCTGGTAACAAGAACTCGGCGTGGTCGGCGGCAACGACAAAGTCAGCACGGGTTAGCATTTCAAAGCCAGCACCTACGGCCATACCGTTAACCGCACAGATCACCGGCTTGTTGAGTGATTTCAATTCGGGAAAGCCGGCGAATCCGCCTTCGCCAAATTCGCCGATGTATTCTTCGCCATCAGCAACAGCATTAAGGTCCCAGCCCGCAGAATAGAAACGATCTCCAGCCCCGGTCATAATGGCAACACGAAGCTCGGGATCATCTCGAAACTCAGCAAAAACCCGGCTCAGTTCCTGGCTCAACGGAATATCAATGGTGTTTGCCTTCGGCCGGTTTAGCGTGATTTCGAGTACCGCTCCACGACGTTCTAGTTCCAAATAGTTATTCATCACACAGGCTCCTGATCGGCTATCTCGCGAACGCTTTGTTTTGCATGGAGGGCTCCGGGTGCAAGGCGAATCAATGCATCTGCAGCTACCACGCCTTGGCCTTTAGCCAGAACCATTAAGGGATTGACGTCTAATTCAATCAGCGAAGCAGCATGTGCTTGAGCGTAAGCAGCGATTGCCAACACGGCATCAATGACAGCTTCAAGATCAGCTTCTTTCCGCCCCCGAAAGCCAAACAGCAAGCTGGAAGTTTTAAGTGATCGAAGCGCTGCCTCTATTTCAAATCGGCTGGTCGGTAATAAAAGTGGCTGGCTGTCTTTAAGCAGCTCTACCATAATCCCGCCGGCACCAACCACAAGATGTAACCCGAACTGCTCATCGCGGTTAACCCCGACGATCAACTCGGTGACTGCGCTTGTTACCATCTTCTCGACAAGAACATCCTGAGCCAGCAGCCTCATTTCAGATACCGCTTCGGCAACAGACGCTGGGCTGGTTAGGTTCAGGCGAACGCCGCCTACATCGGTTTTGTGAGCGATGCCCAATGCTTTAATAACCACTGGGTACCCAAGAGCGTTAGCGGCAGCAACGCCTTCCTCTTCGGTATTAACAATGCGGGACGAAGGGATAGCTAAGCCGTGTTTAGCGAGCGCTGCTTTTGCGCTCGCTTCATCAATAATCTGCTCGTCCGGAAGGTCTGTTGGGACACTAGGTAGTATCAGTTCCGTTGGCGAAGGACGCGCCCAGAGTTGGCCGATGCGGGCTGCTGCCTCGATCGCCGGAACCGCTGCTTGAATGCCGTTTAGGGGTACGATTCCGCTGTCAAATAAACGAAGTGCCAGTGCTTCAGGTAGGTTGTCTGAAATTGTCGACATGACGGCAGTGGGGTACTGGGCGTTTTTGCTGGCTTCGATGAATGCATATTCGGCACTTTGCCAATCAGACCCGTCGCACCGATCTTCGCGAGGAAGGTCGAGCATACTCACGGTTAGGTCGAAGCCCTCATTCATAAACGCTTCGTACGTGATCTGTAGTCGTTCTTGGTCCCCCCAATCGAACAGCTGGTAATCCAGCGGGTTACCAACCACCATGCGTTCGTGAACTACTTGTTTCAGCGCTATCGCGCCGCTATCAGATAGTGGCGCCAGCGTTAACGTAGTCTCGCTGATAGCATCTGCCAGGATTGTCATGTCTCCACCGGAGGTGCTCATCGCGCCAACTCGGGCGCCGCTAAGAGGGCCGTGCACATGTAGCAGCTTCAACGTTTCAATTAGCGTCTCCAAAGAGTTCACCCTGGCTACGCCTGAACGCTCGAATAACGCGTCGATCAGTTCGTCAGAACCACTGAGAGCAGCGGTGTGGGACATGACAACCCGGCTGGCGACTTCTGAATGGCCGGACTTTAGGGCGACAATTGGCTTGCCAAACTGACGCGCGACTTCGGCTGCCTCCTGGAATGCTCGAGGATCTGCAATACCTTCGACATACAGCCCAATTGCGGTGACTTCTTCTTGCTGGGCAAAGGTGGTGATCGCGTCTTGCAGGTCAAACTTGAGGCGATTGCCCAAAGATACGAGGTACGAGATTGGCAAGCCGCGCCGTTGCATCGTGAGATTGAAAGCGATGTTACTCGACATGGTAATCAGAGCGACGCCCTGGTCTACCTGTCGACCGCCTTGTTGGTCAGGCCACATCATGGCCCCCTGAATATAATTCAGGAACCCATAACAATTAGGCCCGAGCAACGGCATGTTTCCGGCTGCCTTCAATAATTGCTGCTCAAGTTCCTTGCCATCCTTTCCAGACTCAGAGAACCCAGTGGCATAGCAGACCACACCACCTGCATTCCGGGCGGCTAGCTCCGACACAATCTGGATGCTCAGGTTTCGATTGACGGCGATATAGGCCGCGTCAGGGCTGTTAGGTAGCTCGGCAACCGAGCGGTATGTTTTACGCCCGGAAATTTCGGTGTGCTTAGGGTGGACCGGCCAAATTTCTCCGGTAAACCCCACGGCCTCGCACTGTTCAATAACTTTTTTAGCTTCGCGCCCACCAAACACAGCAATGGATTTTGGGCGTAAGAAACGTGCAGATAACATGAGGATTAATCCCTCCGGCTTGGTTTTTTGTTTTTGCTATATTTCGCCATTACTCAGGTAGAGAGTTCTGGAGCTCAACTGCTCCTTGAGATGTTTACCCGGAACATGACCTAGTGTTACTCACGAGGTGATAAGCGGAACTTCTAAAAATCGACAGAAAAGGATCAAAAAACGACATTGTTGGTTTTGGTCCACGGAGACTAGAAAATTTGTCGGCATTTAAGGGAGGGGTTCTAATCGGCACCAAAGATGGTTCGTTTAGGCGAGTCACGAAAATGATGAGTCGGAAAGTTGAAGGCTGTTAAAGGGGGCTCAAAGGAATCATGACGGAGTTTCTTTGAATTACTTTGAGTGCTTCAAAAATCCCAAAATACCTTGTGACAAAACCGCGACATCGATTTCATTTTTCATGCGCGCACCTTAGTGGCTTTAACAGTTAACGGGGAATTACCTTAGCGTCATTTGGACCCCGTTAAATCCTTTGCTACGTTGGGTGTGCGACAAGATGTTTCGAATCAACTGGTTCGATTATTGGTCATATTTACCAGAAGCTCGCCCTTTGAAATAATTTTCTGGGCGATTGCCAAAGCCACAAACGGTAGGAGTACGACAATGCGTAAATTTCTTTCACGCACTATGGGAACCTCGGTGTTGGTAGGCGGGATGGCGTTGAGTCTTTCGGCTGTTGCTGCGGAAGGTCTGTATTCTATGGATGAGCTGACGGATGCAAATGTTTTTGACAGAACTGGCGAAGAAATCGGTGAGGTTGAAGATGTTCTGTTGACGAATGACATGTCAGTACATTCGCTGGTTATCGAAACGGGTGAAATTCTAGGATTAGGAGGCGGCGAGATTATTGCCGAGCGCGGTACGTTCACCGTGGCTGTAGCTTCCGATAAACGCAGTTTCGATGACGTTGAGTACGAAGTTCACATGGAATTGTCTCAGGAAGAGTTAAAGGTATTACCTCAATACAATGAGGATTGGTGGAACGAGACTAGCCAAAGCCTTCAGCAAGCATGGGAAAGCACAAAGGAAATCAGTGAAAGCGCTTGGGAGAGTACTAAGCAAGCTACCTCTTCAGTTTGGTATGACGTTAAGCGTGGTGTAGCTGAAATGGGTGAAGAAACTAAGGACGCAGTCGAATAAATCGTCCGGGAAGAGCGTGCCATGGAGGGCGGACACGTCCGCATACAGGAGGAATATAATGTCTAGCGCCATGCAGCTAGGGGAAAAGTTCTCTCACAAGATTGCTACTGAATTCGAAGACGAGCGCGCCGCAAATAAAGCGGTAGATGCTCTTAATTCAGCGGGAATGTCCGCCTCACAAATCAAAGTAGTGCGACCCGATGACCCCGATATGGCGAGAAAAGTAGAGCCTGAAGTTCAGGGAGTGGCGCGATCTCTTATTAACACTCATATCACCTTCGGCAGTGTGGGGCTCGTTATTGGTCTCATGCTTGCCACTGTATTGGTGTTAGTCGGGCCCACCCTCACACAGTCGAGCCCCTTAATGACCTATATCGCGTTTGGTTTCCTGTGTCCGGTGTTAGCGCTCTTGGTCGCTGGGGTCATCTCCATTCGCCCGGATCATGATCCTTTCATAGAGAAAACGCGCAAGGCCCAGAATGTAGGTCGCTGGACAGTGGTCGTTCACTGTGAAAGTAGCGATCAGCAAAGAGTTGCCAGAGAAGCGATGGGCTCGGATATACAGTCACTCTAAGAAGTGGCAGCTTGGCCCTCGCCCGACAGATCAATAATCACGCCTATTTGGCTTTGCCCGATAGTCAGGTCGATCTCATCGAGTGCGGTTCGACTTCACGATATAGAAGGGCGGGCAGCGTTCTAATTTGGGTGATCGGCAGAGCTTTGGAAAACAGGTAGCCTTGTAAAGAGTCGCAATCAAGATCAACAAGATGATCTCGATGTTCAGCCGTTTCAACGCCTTCCGCTACAACTTCGAGGCCCAGGCGGTGCGCCATGGTGATGATCCCCTCTACAATCGCTGCATTCGCATTGTTGTTGCTGATGTGGCGGATAAACGCTTGATCGATCTTGATTTTGTTAATCGGGAACCGATGAAGATACGCGAGGTTTGAGTACCCGGTACCAAAATCGTCGATTGCAACCCTGACACCTAGCGATCGCAAGTCCTGCAAACGCTTTACCGATCTTTCTGTGTCCATCATCAAAGAGTTTTCTGTCACCTCGAGTTCCAAGTATTGCGGGCTAAGCCCACTGATTTGGAGTACGTGTTCTATTTCCTCAATAAATCCGTTGCGTCCGAAGTGGGCCGGGGAGATGTTAACGGCGATGGTTAGAGGGGACTCCCGGGTGGAATTTAACTCGTAGATGTCTTTGCAGGCTCGCCGAAGCACCCAGCGTTCGATATCAATGATTTGTCCGGTCTTCTCAGCCAGCGAAATGAACTCTTGTGGTGACATCAAGCCGCGGCTGGGATGTTGCCACCTCACGAGTGCTTCTAAAGATTTTACGGTGCTCGTTCGCGAATCTACCAGCGGTTGGTAGTGCAGTACGAGGGCATCACCGTCGATGGCAGCGGCTAGCTCCCGACGGAGCGAAACATGTTCGAGTACAACCGAATGAGAGTCCTCAGAATACCAGCCCCAGGTGTTTCGGCCTTGAGCTTTTGCATCTGTCACCGCGATACACGCGCGCTGAATTAATGTCGAACTATGTGGACTGGCACTGTGATGGAATGCGATGCCGATGCTTGCGGTTATTTGAAGCGCTTGCTGATCAATAATGAAAGGACAGGAGAGCAGGTACAAATAGCCTTCTGCAATTTGTAGCGCAATCTCTTCATTAGTAATGTTCGAAAGGAGCAGGCCAAACTCGTCGCCGGCAAATCGCGCTAAGAAGCATCCGGGTTGAAGGCCTTCATCCAGGCGCTTTGCTGCTTCTTGCAGTAGCCGGTCGCCTATGGCGTGGCCAAGATGTCGGTTGACGGACCCAAAATCGTCTAAATTAATGATGAGAACTGCAGAGAGTTGTCCGTCACGCTGTTGAACTTCTCGAATTTGGGTTTCAAAGGCTGATCGATCCGGCAGTCCAGTAAGGATGTCTTCGCGAAGCGGGTCACTCATGGTGACCTGATGGCTGGATAGTTCCTTCGCAATGCCGTGCACGCCTCTTACCGTCCGATCAATAAATATCGGGGAAAGGGTGACCTCTATTAACGAGTCTTTGTGCGAGCTCCGACGGATTCTGCATTCGAACGTAGTCTGGGATCCTTGGAGTGCGAGTTGTATGGCTTGATGCAAAGCACCAGGATCATCGAGATGGGCCAGTTTTTCGAACCGTTCGCCAGTAAGCGCTGCTTTACTTATCGCAAACAGGCTCTCGAATTTGTCGTTGGCAGCCGTAAAGCGGCTATACCCGTCAAGCTCAAAAACCGCATCGGGGTGGAGCGCGAGAAGCGAATGGTAACGTTGCTCTTCTATAGAGGTGCCTTGGGTGGAGTCCGGTCCACAGAGCGTGCTGTTTTGTAGTGTGTCTGGCATAAGGTGACGATCTTTAGTTCTATTTATAGTGGCAACGTATCATTTGGTTTAGACTAACACCATATTCGAGAGCGGTTTTGTTGGGTGTTCTGGTTGTTTTTTGTTCGCTCTGTTTAATTAATAAACGAATACGTTTCAGTGGGTTGCGGGAAACCGAAACAAAGCGAAATTTGTTGATAATGCTTGTTGACAGGATCCTAGAACGCTGTAGAATTCGCCCCACTGTTGAGCAACGAGACGCTCAAACGCTCTTTAAAAAGTTGACCAAGTAATTCGTGTGGGCGCTGGCCGAGGTATTTCAGATACGAAATATCAGGACAGTGACTCGTCGAAAATTGAGTTTTGTCTTGAGCAAGAATTAAGAATCTTCGGATTCTTGT
>NZ_JAILWZ010000008.1:0-208 GCF_019916045.1 Marinobacter sp. AL4B | reverse complement strand
AAACGGCCGAAAAACTCACCGGCGTTACTGCTAAATCGTGGGGCGCATTCTACACTGAACCGCCACCTTGTCAACTGCTTTTTGAAGAATCTTTAAAACGTTTTCTTCAAATCTTTCAAGCAGTTACCGCTTCGTTGCTGACCGTGTTTAGCGGCTAGCCCCTCAAGCGAGATGCGCATTCTACAGACATCCCTGAGGGTGTCAACGG
>NZ_JAILWZ010000007.1:0-94786 GCF_019916045.1 Marinobacter sp. AL4B | reverse complement strand
TCTGTGTAAGCCGGGTTCTATCAACCCGCACACCAAGTTCGAGTGTGAAGTGTACGTATTGTCCAAAGAAGAAGGTGGTCGTCATACTCCATTCTTCAAGGGCTACCGTCCTCAGTTCTACTTCCGTACCACAGACGTGACCGGATCGTGTGAACTGCCGGAAGGCGTTGAAATGGTAATGCCAGGTGACAACGTTCAGATGGTTGTTACTCTGATTGCCCCGATCGCCATGGAAGATGGTCTGCGCTTCGCGATTCGTGAAGGCGGCCGTACCGTTGGCGCCGGTGTTGTTGCCAAGATCATCGAGTAATATGCTCGGTTGATCAGGAAAAAGGGGCTGAATATTCTCAGCCCCTTTTTCTGTTTAGGTCGCAAAGCTATCCCAATCGTGTCCATTGCTTCGGCAGTTGACACGGTTGGGTATTATGCATACAATGCGGCTCCTTTTTTTGAAGGTCGGCTAAATAGTAGCTGCTACGAGTGGAGTTTGGTGCATCATGCAAAGCCAAAAAATTCGAATCCGGTTGAAGGCGTTTGATTATCGTCTAATCGACCAGTCCACGCAGGAGATCGTCGATACCGCTAAGCGGACCGGCGCTCAAGTTCGTGGTCCTATTCCTCTGCCGACGCGGAAGGAAAAGTACACGATACTGGTATCCCCGCACGTCAACAAAGATGCGCGTGATCAGTATGAAATTCGTACGCACAAGCGTTTGCTCGACATTGTTGAGCCTACGGAAAAGACAGTGGATGCTCTGATGAAGTTGGACCTGGCAGCAGGTGTAGACGTTCAGATCAGCCTCGGCTAATACCGTTTGGTATTAGAGTGTGTAACTGTCATAGGCCATAGAGGGTGCGAGCCCCGTACACTTAAGAGGTGAAACATGGCAATTGGTGTTGTCGGTCGTAAGGCCGGTATGACCCGTATTTTTACGGAAGATGGGCAGGCGTTGCCTGTTACAGTAATCGAGGTTGAACCCAACCGGATTACACAACTTAAAACTCTCGAAAACGACGGCTACCGCGCAGTTCAGGTAACCGTAGGTTCTCGTCGTTCCTCCCGTGTTACTAAGGCGGAAGCAGGTCACTACGCAAAAGCTGGCGTTGAAGCTGGTCGTGGTTCCTGGGAATTCCGTTTGGCAGATGGTGAAGGTGAAGAGCTGGCCGCTGGCGGCGAGCTGACAGTCTCTGTATTCGAAGACGGTCAAGTGGTTGATGCCACTGGTCGCTCCAAGGGTAAGGGCTTCCAGGGCGGTGTTAAGCGCTGGAACTTCTCCATGCAGGATGCTACCCACGGTAACTCCCTTTCTCACCGTGCTCCGGGTTCCATTGGTCAAAACCAAACTCCGGGTAAGGTATTTAAGGGTAAAAAGATGGCCGGTCAGATGGGTAATGCGCAGGTTACCGTGCAAAACCTCAAGATTGTCCGTGTCGATGCCGAGCGCAACCTGCTGCTAGTAAGTGGTGCCGTACCCGGCGCAACTGGCGGCGATGTTGTCATCAAGCCTGCAGTCAAAGCCTGAGGAGCGGTTCGATGGAATTGACAATTACTGGTAGTGGCAAGGGAATCTCTGTTTCCGACGCTGCATTTGCCAAAGATTTTAACGAAGCTCTGGTTCACCAGGTGGTTACTGCATACATGGCAGCTGGCCGTCAGGGTACCAAGGCTCAGAAGACACGTTCTGAAGTCAGAGGCGGTGGTAAGAAGCCTTGGCGTCAAAAAGGTACCGGCCGTGCACGTGCTGGCACCATTCGTAGCCCGATCTGGCGTTCAGGCGGCGTAACGTTCGCTGCTAAGCCTCGCGACTTTGAACAGAAAGTTAACCGTAAGATGTACCGTGCGGCCATGTGCTCGATCCTTTCCGAGCTAGTTCGTCAGGAGCGTCTGGTAGTGGTTGACGAAATGAGCGTCGATACTCCTAAAACCAAGGTGTTCACAGCGAAGCTCGAAGAACTGGGTGTTTCCAATGCCCTGATTCTATCCGAGACCGTTGAGCAGAACCTGCACCTTGCTTCTCGTAACATTCCTCACGTGGATGTTCGCGACGTTGCGGGTCTGGATCCTGTTAGCCTGGTTGCCTACGAGAAGGTCGTGGTCACTGTTCCCGCTCTGAAGAAGATCGAGGAGATGCTGGGATGAATCAGGAACGTATTTACAAGGTCCTGCTTGGACCACTCGTGTCAGAGAAAGCTTCTCGCGTAGCGGAGCACGGTCAGGTGGTTTTTCGTGTTGCCCCTGATGCGACCAAGCCCGAGATCAAAAAAGCCGTTGAACAGCTGTTCAACGTCACCGTAGAAGGTGTTCAGGTTCTGAACCGTAAGGGTAAGCTTAAGCGCACTATCCGCGGGTTCGGCAAGCGTAATGACATTCGTAAGGCTTACGTTAAGCTGGCAGAAGGTCAGGACATCGATTTTCTGGATGTGGAATAAGGTAAAGGGGTCGTAATATGCCGATCGTCAAGACCAAACCAACATCTGCCGGACGCCGTCACGTTGTAAAGCTTTACAACCCGGATTTGCACAAAGGGCGCCCATACCAGTCGTTGGTAGAAGCACAGAGTAGGACTGGTGGCCGTAATAACAATGGCCGTATTACCAGTCGTCACATTGGTGGTGGTCACAAGCAGCACTACCGTGTAATCGATTTTAAGCGGACTAAAGATAGTATTCCGGCGGTCATTGAGCGCCTGGAATACGATCCTAACCGTTCAGCGCACATTGCGTTGGTCAAATATGCCGATGGCGAGCGTCGTTACATTATCGCTCCTAAAGGTATGAAGGCTGGCGATCCTGTGCGCTCCGGCGTCGACGCGCCGATCAAGGTGGGTTCCACTTTGCCGCTCCGGAATATTCCGGTTGGTTCAGTGATTCACTGCGTCGAACTCAAGCCTGGCAAAGGTGCTCAGCTGGCTCGCTCTGCGGGCGCATCCGTACAGCTGGTTGCAAGGGAAGGGGCTTACGCCACTATCCGCCTGCGTTCAGGTGAAATGCGTAAGGTGCTTGTAGATTGTCGCGCAACGTTGGGTGAAGTATCCAACAGTGAGCACAGTCTGAAGCAGCTTGGTAAAGCGGGTGCATCACGTTGGCGCGGTAAACGTCCAACAGTACGTGGTGTTGCTATGAACCCAGTTGACCACCCACATGGTGGTGGTGAAGGGCGTACCTCTGGTGGACGTCACCCGGTTACTCCGTGGGGTGTTCCGACCAAAGGGCATAAGACTCGTAAGAACAAACGTACTGATAAGATGATAGTACGTCGTCGTTCGGCCAAGTAAACGACTACATAGAGGTAATTGCTGTGCCACGTTCTTTAAAGAAAGGTCCTTTTATAGACCTGCATCTGTTGAAGAAGGTCGAGGCAGCTCTGGAAAAAAGCGACAAGCGTCCAATTAAAACCTGGTCCCGCCGGTCGACAATTTTCCCAGAGATGGTAGGCCTGACCATTGCAGTCCACAACGGCAAGCAGCACGTGCCGGTTTATGTCACCGAAGATATGGTAGGACATAAGCTGGGTGAGTTCGCGGCAACGCGTACTTATCGTGGTCATGCGGCCGACAAGAAAGCTAAACGCTGATCCTGAGGTAATAGAAATGGAAGTAGCAGCCAAGTATAAGGGCGCTCGCCTCTCAGCTCAGAAAGCGCGTCTTGTCGCTGACCAAGTACGCGGCAAGGCTGTTGAGGACGCCCTGAACATTTTGACTTTCAGCCCGAAGAAGGCGGCTGGCGTGATCAAGAAAGCTCTTGAATCTGCCATCGCTAACGCTGAGCACAACGAAGGTCTAGACGTTGATGATCTGCGGGTCTCCACTGTCATGGTGGATGAAGGCCCAACGCTCAAGCGAATCAAAGCTCGAGCCAAGGGGCGCGCTGACCGTATTATGAAGCGCACCTGTCATATCACCGTCAAGGTCGCCGACAAGTAGGAGATGCTCAGATGGGTCATAAAGTAAATCCGACCGGCATACGCCTGGGTGTGATTAAAGAGCACAACTCAGTTTGGTACGCCGACAAAAAGGACTACGCGAAAAACCTGTTGAATGATATTCAGGTTCGCGAGTTCCTCGACAAGCGTCTGGTTAAGGCGTCTGTCAGCAAGATCGTGATCGAGCGCCCTGCTCAGAACGCCCGGATCACGATCCATACCGCCCGTCCCGGTATTGTTATCGGTAAGAAGGGTGAAGATGTTGACCGTCTGCGTCGTGAAGTTAGCGACATGATGGGTGTGCCTGTGCACATCAACATCGAAGAAGTCCGCAAGCCGGACCTGGATGCCCGCCTGGTAGCGCAAAACGTTGCCGGTCAGCTCGAGCGTCGTGTAATGTTCCGTCGCGCTATGAAGCGTGCGGTACAGAACGCCATGCGTCAGGGTGCCAAGGGTATCAAGATTCAGGTTGGTGGTCGTCTTGGGGGTGCTGAAATCGCACGTTCCGAGTGGTATCGCGAAGGTCGTGTTCCTCTGCACACACTGCGTGCAGATATTGATTACGCAACCTATGAAGCGCACACCACTTACGGCGTTATCGGCGTGAAGGTATGGATCTTCAAAGGTGAGATTCTTGGTGGTATGGAACAGGTCCGTGCTGACAAGAAAGCCTCTGGGAAGAAAGGTTCTAAGTAAAGGGGCACTCTTATGCTGCAACCAAAACGCACCAAATTTCGCAAGGTAATGAAAGGCCGTAACACCGGTCTTGCTCAGCGAGCTACTAAGGTGAGCTTCGGTGAATACGGATTGAAAGCGACAACCCGTGGACGTATAACTGCGCGTCAGATTGAGGCAGCGCGTCGTACCATGACTCGTAAGATCAAGAGGGGCGGTAAGATCTGGATTCGGGTTTTCCCGGATAAACCGATCACCGGTAAGCCACTCGAAGTTCGAATGGGTAAAGGTAAGGGTTCTGTCGAGTATTGGGTGGCTGAAATTCAGCCAGGCCGCATGCTCTACGAAATGGAAGGTGTATCCGAAGAATTGGCTCGGGAAGCCTTCACATTGGCAGCGGCCAAACTGCCTGTACAGACCACCTTTGTAACGAGGACGGTGATGTGATGAAAGCAACAGAGCTGCGTGAAAAGTCCGTTGAGGAGCTGAACAGCGAGCTGATCAACCTCCTGAAGGAGCAGTTCAACCTGCGTATGCGTAAAGCAACAGGTCAGCTGAATCAGTCTCACCTCCTCGGCAACGTGAAACGCGACATTGCGCGCGTTAAAACGGTAATGAATGAAAAGGCAGGACAGTGACATGACCGAAGCTACCCAAACTGCCAGAACTCTGAGCGGGAAGGTCGTGAGCAACAAGATGGACAAGTCCATCGTGGTCCTGGTTGAGCGTCAGGTGAAACACCCTCTGTACGGTAAGTACATGAAGCGTTCAACCAAGATCCATGCGCACGATGAAAGCAATCAGTGCAACATCGGCGACACCGTAACCATCGAGGAAACCCGTCCGGTCTCCAAGACTAAGAGCTGGGCTCTGGTTGAGGTCACCGAACGCGCTTCCAAGGTGTAATTCGCCCGGAGAACAACCATGATTCAGACTCAAACAATGCTTGAAGTCGCGGATAACAGCGGTGCACGTCAAGTTATGTGTATCAAGGTCCTGGGCGGATCTCACCGGCGTTATGCCAGCGTTGGGGATATCATTAAGGTAACCGTTAAGGAAGCCATCCCACGCGGCAAGGTGAAGAAAGGCCAGGTCCTTAAAGCTGTTGTAGTACGTACCCGTAAGGGTGTGCGTCGTCCAGACGGTTCTTTGATCCGTTTTGACGGTAACGCGGCGGTACTTCTGAACACTCAGGACGCGCCCATTGGTACCCGTATCTTCGGACCGGTTACTCGTGAGCTGCGAAACGAAAAGTTCATGAAGATTATCTCACTGGCACCCGAAGTACTTTAAAGGACCAGAGGCCGGTTATGAAAAAGATTAAACGAGATGACGAAGTAATCGTCACCGCGGGGAAAGACAAAGAGAAACGTGGTAAAGTCCTGAAGGTTCAGGACGATGGTCGCGTGATTGTTTCTGGTATCAACATGATCAAGAAGCACACAAAGCCTAACCCGATGCTCGGCACCCCAGGTGGTATCGTCGAAAAAGAAGCGCCTATCCAGGCTTCCAACGTGGCTATTTTTAATCCGCAGACCGGCAAAGCCGATCGTGTTGGCTTCCAGATCAAGGAAGACGGCACTAAAGTGCGGATCTTCAAGTCCACGAAAGAACCTGTCGATAACCAGTAAGCGGTGGTGGTTACGATGCTTAACATGAAAGAGCAGTATTCAAAGGAAGTGGTACCCGCCCTGCAGAAAGAGTTCGGCTACAAGAACGTTATGCAGGTTCCGCGTATCGAAAAAATCACCCTGAACATGGGTGTCGGTGAAGCTGTTGGTGACAAGAAGCTTATTGAAAATGCCGTCGCGGATCTTGAGCGTCTGGCAGGTCAAAAAGTTGTTGTGACCAAGGCAAGAAAATCGGTAGCGGGCTTTAAAATCCGTGAAGGTTGGCCGATTGGTTGTAAAGTGACCCTGCGCGGTGAGCGCATGTGGGATTTCTTTGATCGCCTGGTGCACATTGCGGTTCCCCGCATTCGTGACTTCCGTGGCCTCAATCCGAAATCCTTCGACGGTCGCGGTAACTACAGCATGGGTGTGCGTGAGCAGATCATCTTCCCTGAGATCGAGTACGACAAAGTCGACAAGGTCCGCGGGTTGGATATCACCATCACTACCTCTGCCGATACCGACGACGAAGGTCGCGAACTGTTGAAAGCCTTCGGCTTTCCGTTCAAGAAATAAGGAACGAGTGACATGGCTAAGGTTTCAATGAAAAACCGTGAGCTGAAGCGTGAGCAGACTGTGGCTAAGTACGCAGCCAAGCGCGCCGAGCTCAAGGCGATTATCAAAAACCCTAATACCAGCGACGAAGAGCGTTGGGACGCACAGATGAAGCTGCAGCAGCAGCCTCGCAATGCGAGCCCTTCACGTCTTCGGAATCGTTGCCAGGTGACTGGTCGTCCTCACGGCGTTCTGCGCAAGTTCGAACTTTCACGGATTAAGCTCCGTGAATACGGCATGCGCGGTGACGTTCCAGGGCTGACTAAGGCAAGCTGGTAAGACAGGCATCCTGACTTCGGTCAGGAGCCCGTTGGTAAGCGGTGCGGCGCGCCGCTGCACAACTAAAAAGATCAGGAGACTCATTGTAATGAGTATGCAAGATACGCTTGCGGATATGTTTACTCGTATTCGTAATGCCCAGATGGCAGAGAAGGCCGATGTGGTCATGCCATCTTCCAAGATGAAGATCTCCGTAGCCCAGGTCCTTAAGGACGAAGGCTACGTTGGAGAGTTTTCCGTTTCAGCTGACGCGAAGCCCCAGCTAACGATCAACCTGAAGTACTTCGGCGGTAAGCCGGTTATTGAAGAGATCAAGCGGGTTAGTCGTCCGAGTCTGCGCCAGTACAAAGGCGCTGGGGAGCTGCCGAAAGTATCCGGTGGTCTGGGAGTCGCGATTGTCTCAACGTCCAAGGGCGTTATGACAGACCGCGCCGCACGAGCTGCTGGCGTGGGTGGCGAAGTCATCTGCACCGTATTCTAGGAGAATCACATGTCCAGGGTTGCCAATAATCCTGTCGTGCTGCCTTCCGGTGTTGAGGTTAAGCTGAACGGACAGGAAATCAATGTAAAGGGCTCCAAAGGAGCACTTGAACTCACTATTCACCAATTAGTCGAAGTAAAGCAGGAAGACGGTCGTCTTCGCTTTGCAGCTCGCGATGGTGCTAAAAAGTCCCGCGCTCTTGCTGGTACTACTCGGGCGTTGGTTAACAATATGGTTAACGGCGTGTCTACAGGCTGGGAGCGCAAGCTTCAGCTGACAGGCGTAGGTTACCGTGCTCAGGCGCAAGGCAAGAAGCTCAATCTGACACTGGGTTTTTCTCACCCGGTTGAATATGAGCTGCCCGAGGGTGTTACCGCTGAAACTCCGTCGAACACGGAAGTTGTAATTCGCGGTATCGACAAGCAACAGGTTGGCCAGGTCGCTGCAGACATTCGCGCGTTCCGTCCGCCCGAGCCTTATAAGGGCAAAGGTGTACGTTATGCGGATGAGCAGGTAAGACGCAAAGAAGCCAAGAAGAAATAAGGCGGGACTATGAGCGCGAATAACGAAAGACTGCGTCGCGCACGTAAAGTGCGCATGAAGATTCGTGAGCTGGGTACTGACCGTCTGTGCGTTCACCGCACGCCGCGTCATATGTACGCCCAGGTTACTACAGCAGATGGCAGCAAAGTGCTGGCAACTGCCTCCACGTTGGATAAGGAATTGCGCCAGGGTGCAACCGGTAACGTGGACGCCGCCAAAAAAGTGGGTCAGCTGATTGCTGAACGCGCTAAGGCGGCAGGCATTGAGAAGGTCGCATTTGACCGCTCAGGTTACCGTTATCACGGTCGCATTCAGGCTTTGGCCGACGGTGCTCGTGAAGCTGGCTTGCAATTCTAAGAGGTGGAGAAGATGAGCGTTAACGAACAGAAGGCGCCTGAGCTCCAGGAAAGGCTGGTTCAGGTCAATCGAGTCGCTAAGGTTGTTAAAGGCGGCCGTATCTTTGCCTTCACTGCACTGACCGTAGTGGGTGATGGTAAAGGACGCGTTGGTTTTGGTCGTGGTAAAGCCCGGGAAGTTCCGGTCGCTATCCAGAAGGCTATGGAAGCTGCGCGTAAAAACATGGTAGACGTCGCCCTAGACGGCAACACGCTTCAGTACGCAGTTCGTGCACAGCACGGCGGTTCTAAAGTGTTCATGATGCCGGCTTCAGAAGGTACCGGTGTTATTGCTGGTGGTGCGATGCGCGCAGTACTTGAAGTAGCGGGCGTTCAAAACGTTCTCTCCAAGTGCTACGGCTCTACCAACCCGGTGAACGTTGTACGTTCAACCATTAAGGGTCTGCAGGCTATGAATGCGCCTGAAGATGTTGCAGCCAAGCGCGGTAAATCCGTCGAAGATATCCTGGGTTGAAGTCATGGCGAACGCAAAAACGATCAAAGTAACTCTGACCCGCAGCCCTATCGGCTGCCAGCCTAAGCACAAGCTTTGTGTAAAAGGCTTGGGTCTTCGTAAAATCGGTCACACTGTTGAAGTGGAAGATACCCCTTCTATTCGCGGTATGATCAACCGGGTTAATTACCTGGTGCAGGTTGAGGAGAACTAAGATGCGTCTGAACGAACTTGCTCCGGAACCTGGTTCACGTCCGAACGCTAAGCGTGTTGGTCGTGGTATCGGTAGCGGACTCGGTAAAACGGGCGGTCGTGGTCATAAAGGTCTGAAATCCCGTTCCGGTGGCTCTGTAGCCCCTGGTTTCGAGGGTGGTCAGCAGCCTTTGGCCCGTCGTCTGCCAAAATTCGGTTTCACTTCTCGTCAGCAGCGTTATGTTGCTGAGATTCGCCTGAACGAGCTGGCGAAGGTAGAGGGTGACGTAGTCGATCTGGCTGCACTGAAGAAAGCTGACATCGTTCGTGAAGAGATTCGCGTTGCTAAGGTTATGCTGTCTGGTGAGCTGGACCGTGCGGTAACCGTTAAAGGGCTACGTGTCACTAAAGGCGCACGCGAGGCAATTGTTGCCGCGGGTGGGAAAGTCGAAGACTAAGACGAGTCGAGGACTAAATGGCCAAGACAGCATCATTGCCTGCGGGCGCTGGGAAAGGATTTGCAGAGCTGCGTTCGCGGCTCTGGTTTGTCTTTCTGGCGTTGTTGGTGTACCGCATCGGTGCTCATATTCCGGTGCCGGGCATCAACCCAGACCGTTTGGCGGCATTGTTTGACCAGAACCAGGGCACGATCCTGAGTCTGTTTAACATGTTCTCCGGTGGTGCGCTTGAGCGCATGAGTATTTTCGCACTCGGTATCATGCCGTATATTTCGGCCTCGATTATTATGCAGCTCATGACTGCGGTTAGTCCGCAGCTTGAGCAGCTTAAGAAAGAGGGTGAAGCTGGTCGTCGTAAGATTAGCCAGTACACGCGGTATGGTACGGTTATCCTGGCCCTGGTTCAGGGCTTCGGTATTTCGGTGGGGCTTGCCTCTCAAGGTGTTACCTTCAACGACAGCTTCAGCTTCCACTTTGTGGCGGTTGTCTCGTTCGTTTGTGGTGCCGTCTTCATGATGTGGCTTGGTGAACAAATCACCGAGCGTGGTATCGGAAACGGTATCTCCCTGCTTATTTTCGCAGGTATCGTCGCGGGCTTGCCGGGGGCTATAGGTCAGACCCTGGAGCAAGCACGTAACGGAGAGATGAGTCTGCTGGTTGTGCTCGGTATTGGCGTGCTGGCCGTTGCTGTAGTCGGTTTTGTGGTGTTTATGGAGCGCGGTCAACGCCGCCTAACCATTAACTATGCAAAACGGCAGCAGGGACGTCAGGTATTCGCTCAGCAATCCAGTCATTTGCCTCTTAAGGTCAATATGGCCGGTGTTATTCCGCCGATCTTCGCTTCTTCGATTCTGCTCTTCCCGGCGTCATTGGGACAGTGGTTCGGGCAAGGTGAAGGCATGGAATGGCTGAGTGATGTGTCACAAGCATTGGCTCCGAGCCAACCTTTGTATATTATCCTGTTCGCAGCAGCAGTTGTTTTCTTCTGCTTCTTCTACACAGCGCTGATGTACAACCCTAAAGAAGTTGCGGATAACCTCAAGCGTTCCGGCGCGTTCATTCCGGGGATTCGTCCGGGAGAACAGACGGCGAAGTACATCGATGGTGTTCTTACTCGTCTTACGTTGTTCGGGGCTATGTATATCGCGGCGGTGTCCCTGTTCCCTCAGTTTCTGATGGTTGCAGGTAACGTACCTTTCTATCTTGGTGGTACATCACTGCTGATTGTTGTAGTCGTGGTGATGGATTTCATGGCGCAGGTTCAGTCGCACCTGATGTCTCATCAGTATGAATCACTGATGAAGAAGTCCAATCTCAAGGGCTATGGACGGAACGGCTGATAGCCGTTCCCCTTGAAAACTGGAGTCGACAATGAAAGTACGCGCTTCGGTAAAGAAAATTTGCCGTAACTGCAAAGTAATTCGACGCAATGGCTCAGTTCGAGTCATCTGCTCGGAGCCTCGCCACAAGCAGCGCCAGGGCTAATCCTTCGGGATTAACACTGACATTGTAAAAGGGGTTCGGAATAAGGCGCTTGACTCAAGCCTGAGTCAAGCGTTATTATTTCGCGCCCTTTTTGTGGCGGAAAATTCACACAGCAAAGCTTTGAACGCGGAGTAATTTGGATGGCACGTATAGCCGGTGTCAATATACCCGATCACAAACATGCTGTTATCTCACTGACATACATCTTTGGTGTCGGCAAGACAACAGCCCAGAAGCTTTGCGATGCAACCGGCGTTAAGCCGGACGTCAAGGTCAAAGACCTTAGCGACGAGCAGCTTGAAGCACTTCGTACTGAAGTGGGCAAGTTCACCGTCGAAGGCGATTTGCGTCGTGAAGTACAGATGAACATTAAGCGTTTGAAGGATCTCGGTTGCTTCCGTGGTCTGCGCCATCGTCACGGACTTCCAGTTCGCGGCCAGCGCACCAAGACCAACGCCCGCACCCGTAAAGGTCCACGCAAACCTATTCGTAAGTAACAGGTAGGCAAACATGGCAAAGCCAGGTACACGTACCCGTAAAAAGGTGAAAAAGACGGTTGTTGATGGCGTCGCGCACATTCACGCGTCCTTCAACAACACCATCGTGACCATTTCGGACCGTCAGGGCAACGTTTTGTCCTGGGCCACTTCTGGTGGTTCTGGTTTCCGCGGTTCGCGTAAGAGCACACCTTTTGCTGCGCAGGTAGCAGCTGAAAGAGCCGGTAATGCGGCTGCTGAATACGGCCTTAAAAACCTGGATGTAGAGGTTAAGGGTCCTGGGCCCGGACGTGAATCTGCAGTTCGTGCCCTCAATGGGTGTGGCTACAAGATCACTAACATCACTGATGTGACGCCGATTCCCCATAACGGTTGTCGTCCGCCCAAGAAGCGCCGCGTCTAACACAGGAGACAGTGAAATATGGCTCGTTATATAGGCCCGAAGTGCAAGCTGTCTCGTCGTGAAGGGACAGATCTTTTTCTGAAGAGCGGTGTTCGCGCGCTCGATTCCAAGTGCAACATCGAGACTCCGCCGGGTATGCACGGCGCGCGTCGCGGTCGTCTGTCCGAGTACGGCTTGCAGCTTCGCGAGAAGCAAAAAGTTCGTCGTATCTACGGTGTGCTTGAGAAGCAGTTCCGTGGGTACTACAAAGAGGCAGCCCGTCGGAAGGGTGCAACGGGTGAAAACCTGCTGCAACTTCTTGAAGGCCGTCTGGATAACGTTGTATATCGCATGGGTTTTGGTTCTACCCGTGCTGAGTCCCGTCAGCTCGTTTCTCACAAAGCGATCCTGGTTAACGATAAGCCGGTAAATATTGCCTCTTATCAGGTTAAAGCAGGTGACGTTGTGAGTCTGCGTGAGAAGGCCAAGAATCAGTTGCGCGTTAAAGGCGCTCTGGAACTGGCTGGTAGCCGCGCGCCGGTGAGCTGGGTAGAGGTTGACGCCAACAAGATGTCCGGCGTTTACAAGTCAGTACCTGAGCGTACTGAACTGCCTGCCGACATCAACGAGAACCTCATCGTCGAGCTTTACTCTAAGTAAAGCCCAGTTAGCAACGATAGCAGATAGGGGCGTCTATGCAGCGTTCAGTACATGAGTTATTGACACCTCGTACGATCGACGTGAAAGAGTCCGGCGCTTTGCGTGCCAAGGTCACTCTGGAGCCGCTAGAACGCGGCTTTGGTCATACCTTGGGCAGTGCGCTTCGCCGCATTCTTCTGTCTTCGATGCCAGGCTGCGCCGTGACTGAAGCACAGATCGACGGTGTCCTGCACGAGTACAGTGCCATCGAGGGTGTCCAGGAGGACGTCATTGAGATTCTTTTGAACCTCAAGGGCGTTGCCGTAAAGATGAACGGACGTGATGACACTGAGCTGACACTCAGCAAAAAAGGTCCGGGCGTTGTAACTGCTGGTGATATCACGTTGGATCACGACGTTGAAATCGCTAACCCGGAACACGTTATCTGTCACCTGAGCGAGAACGGCGAACTGAACATGCGCTTGCGCGTGTCTCGGGGTCGCGGCTACGAGCCAGCTGATCAGCGTGGACTGGACGAGGACGAAACTCGTGCCATTGGGCGTTTGCAGCTTGATGCTACGTTCAGCCCGGTTCGCCGAGTGTCTTATGCGGTAGAAAGTGCACGGGTTGAGCAGCGTACAGATCTCGACAAGCTTGTTATTGATCTGGAGACTAACGGTACGATCGATCCGGAAGAAGCAATTCGCCGGGCCGCGACTATCCTCCAGCAACAATTGGCTGTGTTCGTCGATTTCGATCATGAAAAAGAGCCAGAGCGCGTAGAAGAAGAGGAAGAAATCGATCCTATTCTGTTGCGTCCGGTTGATGATCTTGAGTTGACTGTACGTTCGGCTAACTGCTTGAAGGCAGAAAATATTTACTATATCGGCGATCTAATCCAGCGCACAGAAGTGGAGCTGCTGAAGACGCCTAACCTTGGCAAAAAGTCGCTGACCGAGATCAAGGACGTTCTAGCGTCCCGTGGTCTGTCACTGGGAATGCGTCTTGATAACTGGCCGCCGGCAAGCCTTCGTGGTGATGACCGGGTTCTGGGCGGTTAATCGCCGATTAGTTTAAGGTAAGGAATCAGAGCAATGCGTCATCGTAAGAGTGGTCGTAAGTTCAACAGGACCAGTGCGCATCGCAAGGCCATGTTCCGTAACATGACTGCGTCACTGGTTGAGCACGAGCTGATCAAAACGACGCTCCCGAAAGCGAAAGAATTGCGTCGGGTAGCAGAGCCATTGATCACGCTCGCAAAGAATGATTCGGTTGCGAATCGTCGTCTGGCGTTTGCGCGCCTGCGTGACGATGCAGCGGTAGCTAAGCTTTTCAACGAGCTGGGCCCCCGTTACAACGAACGACCGGGTGGATATCTTCGTGTTTTGAAGTGCGGTTTCCGTGCTGGCGACAATGCCCCTATGGCATTTGTTGAGCTGGTCGGCCGTCCTCTGGACATTGAAGCTGAAGAGATGGGCGACGACGAGTAAAATCGTTTAGGCTATTTCTTGAAAAGGCCGGGATCCGAAAGGTTCCCGGTTTTTTTGTGTCTGGAATTTGTGTTGTTGCTGGCCGACGTAGTTTTGTCGTGTGTTCCTTATTTTTCCAGCATCGGTTTTAGGTATTTCCCGGTGTGGGAGTTTGCGTTGTTCGCTACGTCTTCAGGAGTACCTTCCGCAATAATCTGCCCGCCACCAGAGCCACCTTCAGGGCCCAGATCGACGATCCAATCCGCTGTTTTGATGACGTCAAGGTTGTGTTCGATCACCACGATTGTGTTGCCGTGGTCTCGTAACCGCTGCAATACGTTCAGCAATTGTTGAATGTCGTAGAAGTGTAGGCCAGTTGTTGGCTCGTCCAGGATGTAAAGGGTCTTGCCTGTATCCCGTTTGGAGAGCTCTTTAGCGAGCTTCACACGCTGCGCCTCACCGCCAGATAGTGTGACGGCACTTTGTCCTAAGCGGATGTAAGATAAGCCCACGTCGATGAGGGTTTGAAGCTTCCGGGCCAGGAAGGGTACGGCGTCGAAGAATTCGCGGCCTTCCTCCACGGTCATGTCGAGCACTTCGTGGATGTTTTTGCCTTTGTAGCGAACTTCCAGAGTTTCCCGGTTGTAGCGTTTGCCTTTGCAGATGTCGCAGGGCACGTATACATCGGGCAAGAAGTGCATTTCTACTTTAATCACGCCATCGCCTTGGCAGGCTTCGCAGCGTCCGCCTTTGACGTTGAAGGAGAAGCGGCCAACTTTATAGCCTCTTGATCGGGCTTCTTGGGTGCCGGCGAATAATTCACGTATTGGTGTGAATAATCCCGTGTAGGTGGCCGGGTTGGAACGGGGGGTTCTGCCGATGGGGCTTTGGTCAATGTCGATGACTTTGTCCAGATCGTCCAACCCTTTGAGGTTTTTGTAGGGGGCGTGGGTCAAGCTGGTGGCTTTGTTAAGTTTCGCGGCCGCGACCGGGTACAGTGTGCTGTTGATTAATGTGGACTTGCCAGAGCCGGATACGCCGGTTATACAGGTCATGATGCCTAAGGGTAGGGTCAGTGTGACGTCTTGCAGGTTGTTGCCTGTGGCACCGGTCAGTATGAGGTTTTTCCCATTGCCTTTATTGCGCTCCGGCGCTATCGCGATGCTTTTTTCGCCACTTAGGTACTGTCCAGTTAGTGAATCTTTGTTGGCGATGATATCGGCGGGAGTGCCTCTTGCGACCACTTGGCCGCCATGTACGCCGGCGCCGGGTCCAATGTCGATGACATAATCGGCGGCGCGGATAGCATCTTCGTCGTGTTCTACCACGATGACGGTGTTGCCCAGATCCCGTAGATGGGTAAGGGTGGCAAGTAGACGATCGTTATCCCGTTGGTGCAGTCCTATGGAAGGCTCGTCGAGAATGTACATAACACCGACAAGGCCCGCTCCGATCTGACTGGCCAGGCGAATCCGTTGAGCTTCACCGCCGGACAGGGTGTCGGCGCTTCGCTCCAGTGTCAGGTATTCGAGGCCAACGTTGACCAGAAACTGAAGTCGTTCGCGAACCTCTTTCAGAATTTTGTCAGCTATTTCGCCTTTACGCCCGGGTAGCGTCAATTCGCCGAAATAGCGGTGTGCTTCACCTACCGGCATGCGAGTTACGTCTGGCAAGTTTTGTTCTTTGATAAATACGTGCCGAGCGCTCTGCCTTAAGCGGGAGCCGTGGCAGTCTTTGCACGGCTGGGTGCTGAGGTTTCGGGCCAGCTCCTCACGCATGCTTTGAGACTCAGTTTCCCGATAGCGGCGTTCCAGATTAGGTAGGATACCTTCAAAGGGGTGTGCCTTTTCGATGATTTGTCCACGGGAGTTAACGTATCGGAAGGTGACTTCTTCACTCCCGGTTCCGTGCAATAGGGCTTCCTGAAAATCTTCGGGCAGTTCATCCCAAGGTGTTTCGAGGTCCATGCTGTAATGTTCGGCAACGCTGGTTAGCATCTGGAAGTAATAGACCGCGCGGCGATCCCATCCTTTGATGGCGCCCGACGCTAGCGTTGCTTCAGGATGCTGAATGATTTTTTCAGGATCGAAAAACTGTTTAACGCCCAGTCCGTCACAAGTGGGGCATGCACCTGCGGGGTTGTTGAAGGAAAAAAGCCGCGGTTCAAGCTCGCTTAGGGAGTAGCCACACTGGTTACACGCGTAGCGGGCGGAAAACGTATGCTCTTCGCCTTCGCCTGACATGGGAGCGACGAGCGCGATGCCGTCGGATAAGTCGAGGGCCGTTTCGAAGCTTTCCGCGAGCCGCTGTTCAAGCCCCGGTTTTACTTTGAATCGGTCAACCACGACGTCGATTTGGTGTTTGCGCTTTTTATCGAGGGCGGGCACGTCGTCGATGTCATAGACGGTGCCGTCTACTCGAAGTCGAATAAAACCTTGGCTGCGCATGGTGTCGATGACTTGCAGGTGCTCGCCCTTCCGGTCCCGGATCACGGGCGCGAGGATCATCAATTTACTGTCTTCTGGGAACGCCAACACCTGATCCACCATTTGACTAACGGTTTGGGCTTCCAACGGTTGGTGGTGGTCTGGGCAGCGGGGCTCGCCGGCACGCGCAAATAGCAAGCGCAGGTAATCGTAGATTTCGGTGATGGTGCCCACGGTTGAACGCGGATTGTGAGAGGTGGACTTTTGTTCGATCGAAATAGCCGGTGACAAGCCTTCGATGTGGTCCACGTCGGGTTTTTCCATCATGGATAAAAATTGCCGTGCGTAGGTCGACAAGGATTCCACGTAGCGTCGCTGGCCTTCGGCGTAGAGTGTGTCGAATGCCAAAGACGACTTCCCTGAGCCCGACAGCCCGGTAATCACGATGAGTTTGTCCCGCGGCATATCCAGGTCGATGTTTTTCAGGTTGTGGGTGCGTGCACCCTTGATCTGGATATGGTCCATAACACCTCGCTTCCGATAAAAACGACCAGTATATCGTTTTAGGGAAGGCGCGGCTAAGTTGTCGACTCTACGTAGGGGCACCCCAATGTGAGTAGTCCCGTCGGAGCCAGTGTTCTGGTACAATGCGCGCCTCGCGGCCGAGGGTCGCGACCCCATTCATTCACTCCGGCACGGGTTATATGAACGCGCTAGAAAAACGCTCAGTCGCAGCTCTGGCTTCGGTATACGCCATGCGTATGCTGGGGCTGTTTATGGTTATGCCGGTGTTCGTTCTGTTGGGGAGTGATTTACAGGGAGCGACACCTGCTTTGATCGGCTTTGCGATCGGTGCATACGGTTTAAGCCAAGCGGTGTTGCAGATTCCATTTGGGTTGATGTCGGATCGGGTCGGGCGTAAGCGGATGATCTATATCGGCTTGATACTGTTTTCGGCGGGCAGTGTCCTTGCGGGCGTTGCGGACTCGATATACGGGGTGATTGCCGGGCGTATATTGCAAGGTGCAGGAGCCATCGCCAGTGTTTTGATGGCCATGCTCAGTGACCTGACTCGAGAAGAACAGCGCACCAAGGCAATGGCAACGGTTGGTATTTCAATTGGCTTGTCGTTTTCTGTTTCCCTGGTTGTTGGGCCACTGCTTGGCGCTGCTTGGGGTTTGTCCGGTATTTTCTACACCACCTCTGTGCTGGCGCTTCTGGCATTGATTGTGGTGGCGAAGGTCGTACCCACGCCGCACCAGCACAAGGTGAACGCTGAAACGCATCCAGCGCGTGAGATGGTTGGGAAGGTTCTGGCCGAGGGCCGTTTGTTGCGACTGGATTTTGGTATTTTTGCCCTGCATTTTGCGCTGACCGCGTTGTTTTTGGTGTTCCCGACCATTCTTAACGACCAGCTCGGGTTGACCGCCACTTCTCATTGGTGGTTTTACCTGACGGTGATGGTGACCTCGTTCTTTGCCATGGTGCCGTTTATCGTCATTGGTGAGAAAAAGCGTAAAATGAAACCCGTGCTCTGTGGCGCAATTGCGTTGTTGGCATTAGCAACGGCGGCAATGACCGGTGTAACGGATAGTCTGGGAGTGGCGTGGGCGGTCTTGTTCTTCTTTTTCATGGCGTTCAATTTGCTGGAAGCGAGTTTGCCGTCTTTGATCAGTAAGGAAGCGCCTGCGGCGAGCAAAGGCACGGCGATGGGGGTTTATTCAACGTCTCAGTTTTTAGGGGCGTTTCTTGGAGGCGCACTGGGTGGTTATTTGTTGCAGCAAACTGGCTTGGATGGCGTGCTGTGGTTAATGGCTGGCGTATTGATAGTTTGGTTGCTGGTAGCGCTCACCATGCCACCCCCAAGTTACACCGCCAGTTTGGTGGTGCAGTTGCGTGATGTGCTCGCAACACCCGTTGATGACATCGATCAACGTTTGCGAGGTCTGTCTGGCGTAGCGGACGTGGTTATTGTTGAAGAGGCCTTGACGGCTTATTTGAAAGTGGATCGTCAGTACTTTAATGAAGATCAGCTTGCGCACCTGGAATTTGTGCGGCAGGGTGACAATACTTAAACATTGGACGCTTGCAGGGAGTGCAGGCGTTCGGTCAAAAACACCAGGAGCAGAACATGGCACGAGGCATAAACAAGGTAATTCTGATCGGCAACCTGGGCCAGGACCCGGATACCCGATACACCCCAAACGGCAATGCAGTGGTTAACCTGAACTTGGCGACCGATGAAAGTTACAAAGATCGACAGACCGGTCAGATGGTCCCTCGAACCGAGTGGCACCGGATTGTTATCTTCGGAAAGGTGGCGGAAGTAGCCGGGCAGTATTTGCGTAAAGGGTCAAAGGTCTATATCGAAGGGCGTTTGCAGACTCGGAAGTGGCAAGGTCAGGACGGTCAGGATCGTTACACGACGGAGATTGTTGTGGATATCAACGGTCAGATGCAGATGCTGGATAGCCGCGGAAGTGAAGGTGGCATGAATCAAGGTGCTCCGCAGGGGCGCCCGCAGCAGCAAGCTCCAGCACCTCAGCAGCAGTACAATGCACCGCAACAGCCCCAGCAGTCTCAGCAACAGGGTGGCTACAATAATCCTGCGCCACAGCAGCAGGCGGGTAGCATGCCAGAGCCCATTGATGATTTTGACGACGACATCCCATTCTAAGGCGGGGGCGCGCATAAAAAAAACCGAGCAACTGCTCGGTTTTTTTATGGCTTCGCTTAATGGTGCTAACGGCTACTCATCCATTGTTTCTGGATGATCCAGATTTAGTTCGTTGATCTTTCGGGTTAAGGTGTTTCGGCCCCAGCCGAGCAAAATTGAGGCATCTCGGCGCCGCCCACCGGTATGCTTCAGGGCCGTTTCAATCATGATCTTCTCAAACTCTGGCACCGCTCGGTCCAGTACCCCCTTTTTACCACGCTTCAATTCCTGTTCTGCCCAGTTTTTCAGGCCTTCTTGCCAGGTCTGGCCAGTGGCATCGTTCTCGGACTCGGCTTGATCCAAGAGTTCCGGGGGTAAGTCGGCCACATGAATTTCGCGACCGCTCGCCATCACCGTGAGCCAGCGGCAGGTGTTTTCAAGCTGGCGAACGTTGCCAGGCCACGGCAGGGTTGAGAGGTATTCTTCAGCGTCTTTGCGCAAAAGTTTTGTTTCTACGGCTAACTCTTTCGCGGCTTGCTCGAGGAAGTGTTGCACCAGACGGGGGATGTCAGTCCGGCGTTCGGCCAGTTTCGGCAGATGAATCCGAATTACGTTCAAGCGGTGAAACAAATCCTCCCGGAAACTGCCGGCGTTTACCAGCTTCTCGAGATCCTGGTGGGTAGCGGCGATAATGCGAACATCCACTTTGATTGGAGTGGTGCCGCCAACCCGGTAGAACTCACCGTCAGCGAGAACGCGCAGCAAGCGGGTTTGGGTGTCGGCAGGCATGTCGCCGATTTCGTCGAGAAATAAGGTGCCGCTATTGGCTTGTTCGAAACGCCCTTGCCGAGTGCCTGCCGCACCGGTGAAGGCGCCTTTTTCATGGCCAAACAGTTCGGACTCAATGAGGTCTTTGGGAATGGCGGCCATATTTAACGCAATGAAGGGATTGCGGGCGCGGGGGCTGTGGTTGTGCAGTGCCTGAGCAACCAGCTCTTTGCCAGTGCCGCTTTCACCGTTGATGAGCACGGTGATGTTCGAATTCGAGAGCCGTCCTATGGCCCGAAATACTTCCTGCATGGCCGGTGCTTCACCAATGATCTCAGTGCTTTTCTGCACTTCTTCGATTTGGGGTTCGGCGGAGGCCCTTTGTTCATGGCTGTGAGCGATTGCGCGCTTGACTAGGGCAACTGCTTCATCCACGTCAAACGGTTTGGGCAGGTATTCGAACGCTCCTGTCTGATAACTTGTGACGGCGCTGTCTAAGTCCGAGTGGGCGGTCATGATGATGACTGGAACGTCTGGGTGCAGCGCGACAATCCGAGAGAGTAGGGTGATGCCATCTACGCCCGGCATGCGTATATCGCTGACAATGGCATCGGGCCGCTCACGCTCTAGTCGGGCAATGATGCCTTCGCCGCTGTCAAACGCTTGTACGTGCAAGCCTGCTTGGTTTAGCGCACGTTCAAGTACCCAACGGATGCTTTTGTCGTCATCGATGATCCAGACGTTTTCTCGCTGATTCATAAAGTGTCCTCCAGAGGCAGGAAAATAATAAAGTCGGTTTTTCCTGGCTCGCTTTCACATTCCACCAAGCCCCGGTGCTGGCCAATGATGCTCTGAGTGATTGAAAGTCCCAAGCCGGTGCCTGAAGCCCGGCCACTGATCATGGGGTAAAAAACATTCTGCAGTAGATCAGCCGGAATGCCGGGACCGTTGTCGATAATGTCGATGCGGCAAACCAGACGATGGCGTTGATGGCCAATGGTGAACTGCCGCAAGGTACGAGTGCGGAAGGTGATTGTCGGGGCGGTTCCCGCATCTGCAGTATTCTCGTTTTCGAATGCCGCCTCCATAGCGTTTCGAGCGATGTTCAAGACCGCTTGAATGAGTTGTTCCTTATCGCCCGAAAATTCCGGAATACTGGGGTCGTAATCTCGTAGAAGCTGAACTTTGCCCCTGCTTTCTGCTTCGATCAGGGTGCGTACCCGCTCCAAAATCTCATGGATGTTGGTGGGCGTAATTTTTAGGGCTTTGTTGGGCCCGAGCATGCGGTCGACCAAGCTCCGTAAACGGTCGGCCTCATTGATGATGACTTGGGTGTATTCCCGCTGGCCATCGCTGTCCAATTCGCGAGCGAGCAGTTGCGCTGCACCTCGAATGCCACCCAAGGGGTTTTTGATCTCATGAGCCATGCCGCGCACAAGAATGCGGGAAGCTTCCTGCTGGGAAATGATGTCTTCTTCCCGGCTGATGCGCAGCTGGCGGTCGATGGGGTGCAATTCGACTAATAATTCAATTGGATCAATGCTGATCGGGCTGACAGAGTAGTCCACCATCAGGCGTGATCCGGTCAGCAATGCGAACTCAGCTTCACGTCGCGTGTAAGATTGGCCGTTCTTCGCAGCTGCGTGCAAAGTTCTTAACGCGTTCTCTGAATCGATAAGTACATCGTGCAGCGGCGTGCCCTGAGTACGCATAAGGCTAGTCTCGAACAAGTTCTCGGCGGCCGGGTTCAGATAACGAATCGTCAGATCATCGCCCAGAACCAGGACGGCCGTCGTCAGGCTATCGAGAATACTTTTATACCCGGCGTTGAGGGTGGTTGATGGTCGAAACGACATGCAGGAATCCCGTTGGGCGCTTATGGTTATAGCTATGATTTAGCAATAAACGAACCAGTTTTGCTGTCTCGTCCAACTAGCCGTATTTTTGCAGGATTGGGCACCCGGGGAGCGCTTGTTGTGCTTTGAGTCGAGGCACGTAAGCTGATAAAGCCGCAAGCAGGCCGGGTTTGGCCCTTTGGTTACTCACAGCATGGCACCAAATTAGCGCGCTAGCACTAATTTGGTGCGATTTGTGTTACTGCGCAACGGAGGGGCGGTGCACCGTAAAGCGAATGGGTTGGCCAGTTTTAACCTGTACGCCGTTGCGGTCGATGATGTGGGCGACGGCATTATGGGTACCGCGATCGATGTTCGGAACGGTAACGGAGCCCGATGTGCTTTGGCCGACTGGCTGCCCGTCTAGTGTGATCTCGTATTTATGGCCTGCTTTCAGGCCGGGGGTACTTTGGACTTCAAAGGTGACAGTGCCGTTGCCGCTGTGAAAGGCTTGGTCATCTTGGGGGTAAGCGAAGGCGAGACTGGCATACGAGGCTCCTTCGCGTTCAACCTCTTCTCGCAGCTTTCGGGGTTCGCTAACGGCTTCGGGTTTGGGTAGCGTGATGGTGGTAACGGGCTTCACTTTGACCGTTTCGCCGCCCTTGATGGGTTCGTCGGAGAAGGTAACGTTGCCTTGTGCATCAACGTGGCGGTAAACCTCCGCCCAGCTGGTGGAGGCGGCAAGTAACAGCATTCCGGATGCGAGCGTGACAAAAATTTTCATGATGATGACCTGTGCTCTGGATAACTCATTTGATTATCCGGCGCAGCGGAAGGGATATCAACGCTGTGGGTGGCTCGCTTAGTTACATCTCGTTAAGAGCGACAGGTGTTGGTTGGATTTTGTGGAGCGGGCCACAAAAAAACCCGCCGAGGCGGGTTTTTCTCTGCTTCAAAACACTTTAACGGTGCATTGAATTAGCAGGAGTAGTACAGCTCGAACTCAACCGGGTGCGTGGTCATGTTGATGCGCTCAACTTCGGCACGCTTCAGATCGATGTAGCCTGCAATCATGTCCTCAGTGAACACGCCGCCACGAGTCAGGAACTCGTGATCGTCCCGCAGGGCATCCAGAGCTTCTTGCAGAGTCTCGGCAACCTTCGGAATGTTCAGTGCTTCTTCTTTCGGCAGGTCGTACAGATCCTTGTCCATGGCATCGCCAGGGTGGATCTTGTTCTGAATGCCGTCCAAGCCAGCCATCATAAGTGCAGAGAAAGCCAGGTAAGGGTTGGCTGCGGGGTCAGGGAAGCGAACTTCAACACGACGAGCTTTAGCGCTGTTCACGTACGGGATACGGATAGAGGCAGAACGGTTGCGGGCAGAGTAGGCCAGCATAACCGGTGCTTCGTAGCCAGGTACCAAACGCTTGTAGCTGTTGGTGGCCGGGTTGGTGAAGGCGTTGATCGCCTTGGCGTGTTTGATGATGCCGCCAACGTAGTACAGAGCTTCGTCGCTCAGGCCTGCGTAGCTGTCGCCTGCGAACAGGTTCTTGCCGTCTTTGCTCAGCGACATGTGAACGTGCATACCGGAACCGTTATCGCCAACTACCGGCTTAGGCATGAAGGTAGCCGTCTTACCGTAAGCGTGGGCAACGTTGTGCACGCAGTACTTAAGAATTTGTACTTCGTCTGCTTTATTGGTCAGGCTGTTAGGGCCTACGCCGATTTCACACTGGCCGGCGGTGCCGACTTCATGGTGATGAACCTCAATGGTCAGGCCCATGGATTCCATGGCGGCACACATGGCGCCACGCAGGTCGTGCAGGCTGTCTACCGGCGGTACCGGGAAATAGCCGCCTTTAACACCCGGGCGGTGGCCAATGTTGTTGCGGTCGAAGTCGTCGCCAGATACCCAAGCGGCTTCTTCTGAGTGGAGCTCATACATAGAGCCCTGCATGTCGGTCTTCCATTTCGCTGAATCGAAGACGAAAAACTCAGGCTCCGGGCCGAACAGCGCGCCATCGGCGATGCCGGTGGACTTCAGGTATTCTTCAGCGCGCTGGGCAACAGAGCGGGGGTCACGCTCATAACCTTGCATGGTGGTCGGTTCCACGATGTCACAGGTAATGTTGATGGTAGCTTCTTCGGTGAACGGGTCCAGAACGGAGCTGCTGTCATCCGGCATCAGGATCATGTCGGATTCGTTGATGCCTTTCCAGCCGGCGATAGAAGAGCCGTCGAACATCTTGCCGTCGGCAAAGAAATCTTCGTCAACCTCGGAGGCGGGCAGGGTTACGTGTTGTTCTTTGCCGCGTGTGTCTGTGAAACGCAGGTCGACCCATTTGACTTCGTGCTCTTTGATCAAATCAACAGTCTTGGACATTGTGCATGCTCCGTAAGTTATACATATTCGTTGTGCCGGATCGTTCAGCGAACTGAGGCCCGATCTGCTTGCAGGTGAGGGCAGCTTATCAGAAGCCGTTGGCCCTTACCTTTCAATTACGGCTGAAAGTACCTAAGCAAGGGGCTTGCCAGTTTGCTGATATTGCCTCACAAAAGCGCAGCCACGGGGGTTGCGGGCAACCCTAGGGCGCTTTGGGCTCGCCCTAGGTTGTTGCTGGCGGCTGAGTTGTGCACCGAAATGGTGCGCAAGGCCGATTAATGCCTATTAACAGTGCGCTTCGTGATTGATTACATATTAAGCACTAATCTTCATATTATCGCCATGGACTTTTCGATATACTGCGTCCCGCTAATTTCTGCAGGATACCCGTTGTGATTGATAAGCTTAGAAACGTTGCCATTATTGCCCACGTAGACCACGGTAAAACGACCCTGGTTGACCAATTGTTGCGCAAGTCCGGTACTTTGGACCGTAAAGAGCTCGAAAACGAGCGCGTTATGGACTCCAACGACCAGGAAAAAGAGCGTGGAATTACCATTCTGGCGAAGAACACCGCGCTGAAGTGGAAAGACTACGACATCAACATCGTGGATACCCCGGGACATGCTGATTTCGGTGGCGAAGTTGAGCGAGTCATGAGCATGGTAGACAGTGTTCTGCTCGTGGTCGATTCCATTGACGGCCCCATGCCACAAACACGCTTCGTAACGCAAAAGGCGTTCGCGGCAGGTTTGCGCCCGATTGTTGTTGTGAACAAAATTGACCGTCCAGGTGCGCGCCCGGACTGGGTTGTGGATCAGGTGTTTGATCTGTTTGATAACCTGGGTGCGACCGATGAACAGCTCGATTTTCCGATCGTATACGCCAGTGCTTTGAATGGCATTGCGGGTATGGATCACGAAGATATGCAAGACAACATGGACGCCGTTTTCCAGGCCATCGTTGATTACGTGCCAGCACCCGATGTTGATCTGGATAAGCCGTTCCAGATGCAAATTTCTCAGCTGGACTACAACAGCTTTCTGGGTGTTATTGGCATCGGCCGCATCGCGCGCGGCAAAGTGTCAACGAACACTCCGGTCGTAGCGATTGGCGCTGACGGTAAAAAACGTAACGGTCGAATTCTCAAGATCATGGGTCACTCCGGTCTGCAACGCGTTGAAGTGGATGAGGCGCAGGCAGGTGACATCATTTGTGTGAGCGGTCTGGATCAACTTTATATTTCTGACACCTTGTGCGATCAATCCAATGTTGAGGCACTGCCGGCACTCACGGTTGACGAGCCAACAGTCTCGATGACTTTCCAGGTCAACGATTCGCCGTTTGCGGGCAAAGAAGGTAAGTACGTAACCAGCCGTAACATCAAAGAGCGTCTGGAAAAAGAATTGCTCCATAACGTGGCGCTGCGTGTTGAAGAAGGCGACTCCGCGGACAAGTTCAAAGTGTCTGGGCGTGGTGAACTGCATCTGTCGGTTCTGATCGAGAACATGCGTCGCGAAAACTTCGAGCTGGCGGTTGGCCGCCCTGAGGTTGTGATCAAGGAAGTAGACGGCGAGAAGCAAGAGCCGTACGAAAATGTGATCATCGACATCGAAGAGCAGCACCAGGGCCCCATCATGGAGCAAATGGGTCTGCGCCGCGGTGATATGACCAACATGATCCCGGATGGAAAAGGCCGTATGCGTCTGGAGTACACCATTCCAGCCCGTGGCTTGATCGGGTTTCGGAACACCTTCCTGACCATGACTTCGGGTACCGGTATTCTGACCTCGACCTTCAGTCACTATGGTCCGGTGAAGCTGGGTGAAGTGACCAGCCGCCAGAACGGTGTCATTGTTTCTATGGCAACCGGTACGGCACTGACATACTCACTGGAAACTCTGCAGAGCCGAGGTAAGTTGTTCCTCGAGCCAGGCCAGGATATCTACGAAGGTCAGTTGTGCGGTATTCACAGCCGCGATAACGATTTGGTGGTTAACCCGACCAAGGGCAAGAAGCTGGATAACATGCGTGCATCTGGTAAAGACGAAGTTATCGGCCTGGTTCCACCCATCAAGCATACGCTTGAGCAGGCACTTGAGTTTATTGACGACGACGAACTGGTGGAAGTAACGCCTAAGTCGATCCGTCTGCGTAAAAAGCTTCTGACCGAAAACGAGCGTAAGCGCGCCGGTAAGAAGTAAAACACTGTTAGCCCGGAGTTGCAGGCAATCACGTCGACGAAAGCGCAGTCTTTCTATTCGTGATTGTCTTGCTGCTTCGGGTTAATTGCCTTTCGGATGAATCCTGTATTTTCTGCGTTAATTCTGTAATCCCTCCCGTTATTCTCGGCTAGACTTCCGTTATTCATTCATCGGAGTTAGTCATGCTTACTCTTTACCCCGAAATACAACCCTATGCTCGCCATCATCTTGCGGTGGGCGATATTCATGAGCTGTATCTGGAAGAATCCGGTAATCCCGAGGGTACACCGGTGCTCGTGGTGCACGGTGGCCCGGGGGGTGGTTGTGAGGACTACCATCGTCGATTTTTTGATGCGGAACGTTTCCGGATAATTTTGCTAGACCAGCGTGGCGCAGGGCGATCGACCCCGCTGGCGGAATTAGAAGGAAATACCACCGGCCATTTGGTGGCGGATATGGAAACGGTGCGCCAATTCCTCGGGTTGGACCGATGGCTGCTGTTTGGTGGTAGCTGGGGTTCCACGCTCAGTCTTGTCTATGCGCAAACGCATCCGGAGCGAGTGCTGGGGTTGGTTCTGAGGGGTATTTTTCTTTGCCGGCCCGCCGATATTCAGTGGCTTTACCAAGAGGGTGCGAGTCGGGTGTTTCCGGATTACTGGCAAGATTTTCAAGGGCTCGTTCCTGAAGAGGAGCGTGACGATATGGTGGTAGCTTATTACGAGCGTTTGATCAGCAATAATGAACTGGAGCAGATTCAGGCGGCGAAAGCTTGGTCTATTTGGGAAGGCCGTTGCGCCACGCTTCAGCCGAACCCAAAAGTGGTCGAACATTTCGGGCACCCCCACGTTGCGATCGCACTGGCTCGAATTGAATGCCATTACTTCATGAACCAAGGTTTTTTGCAGCCGGACCAAATTATTAATAATACTGATAAGCTGGCGGATATTCCGGGTATTATTGTGCACGGCCGATACGATATGGTGTGCCCGCTGGATAATGCGTTCGCCCTTAGTGCAGCGTGGCCTGAAGCTGAGCTGCAAATCATTCGCGATGCTGGGCATTCAGCCTCCGAGCCCGCTATTGTGGATGCGCTGATTCGTGGTGTTGAGCAAGTCGCCTCCAAGGGTGCGCCTTCAGCTGGTTGATTCTTAGACTTTTTGTTGACTTGGCGGGGTTGCGACCTGTGAGTAGCCTCTATACACTTTGGTTCGTTACCGTGTTTTAACCCTGTGAGCACAGTTGCCAAGGCACGAAATGAAAGGATTAATCCAGCGAGTATCGGTGGCAAGTGTTGCCGTGGGGGATCGCCAAATTGCCAGTATTGGTAATGGGTTGTTATTGCTATTAGGTGTGGAAAGGAATGATACCGCAATCGAGGCCAAGGAGCTGTGCCGAAAGATTCTCTCATACCGGGTGTTTCCCGATGAGCAAGGCCGGATGAACGTGAACGTTCAGGATTCTGGTGGCTCGCTTCTAATTGTTCCCCAGTTCACCTTAGCCGCGGATACCTCCTCCGGAACTCGGCCGGGCTTTTCTCTTGCGGCTTCCCCCGACGTTGCTAATCGTCTGTACGAAGAGTTTATCGGTCAGGTGAAGAGTCTGTTGGGACCTGAGCGTGTGCAAACCGGCGAGTTTGGCGCAGATATGAAGGTGGCGTTAGTGAATGACGGGCCAGTTACATTTTTGCTGGAAACGGGGCCGTCAAAATAGGTCATTTTGAAGTTGAATTAATAATGCCCGTGAGTGGGGCATTATTTGTAGAGTGGGGCCTTGCAGTCTAATTATAGTGCGTTCTCTACAAAAGGCTGGATATGCAACTTGTTGGCTATAAAGAAAATAATGGTTTTGGGCCTAAATTATGCTATGCAAGCCCATTGTGTTCGTAAGTATAAGTAGACGCTCAAGTTTTGATTTTGGATCGTGAATCGGTTAAAAATTAGCCGCTAAAAATTTGCAAAAATGTAATTGTTGTATTAAAAAAGGATCATCACAGGGAACTTTAACAGAGTTCTGTAAGTGACTGAGAATCAAGGCCCACGGTTTGCCTTGTTAGATAAAAAGAAAAGATCGGGCCTTAAGACCCGTCGAAGAACCTGAGTTAACTCACATAAGGAAGATGCAACATGAAAAAAACTATTCTTGCTTCTGCTATCGCAGCTGCAACCTTCTCTGGCGCTGTTATGGCCCAAGAAAGCAACCTGCCGACCGTTTACGGTAACATCCAGTACGTGTTGAAGCACACCAATGTTGATGGCGCTGGTTCCGCTGTTGAGCATGCTGATAACGGCTCAACCCTTGGCATCAAGCATGATCACGAAATCGCTCCAGGTATCACCGGTTTCTTCAAGTTAGAACTGGAAGGTATCGACGCTGACGACAAAGCTGCCAGTAACGGCATCGATGGCTTGGACGAAGCCTACATTGGTGTGAAAGGCGATAGCTTTGGTCAGGTTTGGGTTGGTTCTGACGACTCGATGTATGAGTCAGCAATTGACGAAATCTATAACTTTTACGAAGTTGGCTCTGACATCGGTGGCAACTACGAGACAGGTGAAGGCGATCTGATTCAGTACCTGTCTCCGTCCTTCGGTGGGTTTACCGTTGGTGCAGCTGTTCAGGTGAACGGCGACAGCACCACAGGTGGCAAGTCTTACCCATATCAGTTGGCAGCAATGTATACCGTTGACGCTTTGGAGCTGGCTTTCGCCATGGACTCCAACGACGGTACCACTGAATATTCCGGCACTGGCGCTGACATCAATAACGAAAACACCTATGGCCTGCGGGCCAGCTACAACCTTGATGATCTGCGTCTGACGGCTTCATACGAGACCCGTAAAGACGTAGCAGACGTTCTTGGTTTGATGGGTGTTTACACCATGGGCGCAAACCAGTTCGCGTTGTCTTATCAGCTGAATGACAACGACGTATCAGGTGATAAAAACGACACTATCGCTTTGCAGGCTCTGCACAATCTGTCAGACCACATGTACGTGTATGTTGAAGGCTACCTGTCGAACGGTGACAACGATGCGCAGTACACACTGGATGGCTCAGGTGACGAGCAGTCCATTGCAGCCGTTGGTGCTGTTTACTACTTCTGATCAGCTAACCAGCTAATCCAGTAGTATCGAAAACCGGTGACTTAGGTCACCGGTTTTTGTATTTTTAGCCCCCCACAAGTTCTTTAGGAACCCCCTATGGCCACGGAGCTCGAAATCAAACTTACCCTGTCTGAGCAATCCCAGGCTGAAGCGTTGGCATGGCTGTTGGCCCAACCGGAAGCCTCTGAAGGCCCGAGAAAGTTGTTGGTGAACCGCTATTACGACACCCCAGCTGCAGCGCTGAATCATGCCCGAGCGGCACTACGTGTGCGTGAGGTTGGCGGTCAGTACATACAAACTCTGAAAACCCAAGGCGAGTTTGTTGACGGGGCTCATCGGCGGGAAGAATGGGAATGGGAGATCCCGAGTGCAGATTTGGATATGTCCTTACTCGAACAAACCCCGCTGAACGATCAATTGGATCTGTCCGAGTTGAAGCTGGCGTTTGAAACCAACTTCACCCGCCAGATCGTCATGTTGAGTACCGTTGATTCAGTGATTGAGGTGGCAGTCGATTTTGGAGAAATTGCAGGCGGAGGTGGTGCCAGGCCATTGCACGAAGTGGAATTTGAATTGAAGTCTGGTAACTCTGAATCATTGATGATCGGGGCGGCAGCACTGGCCCGAGAGGTTCCGGTATTCCTTAATTTGGTGAGTAAAGCAGAGCAGGGCTATCACTTGGCGGGCATTCATCGGCCAACTGTTGGTCAAAACGCCGGCGTACTATCGGTGACGGAGTTTCTGCACCAGTTAAGTCTAACCTGGTTGTTACGTGAGCCCGTGGTCTTTTCGACGGAGTCTTTGTCAGAGGTGCAAGAATTGGCTATTGAGGTTGGCCTTCAGGAAGTGTGGGATCAGCTTATGCCTGAATTGATCCGCGGTTGCCATGTTGCCGATATGGTTCAAAACATTCCCCGCATGGGCGAGCTGCAGCTCGCGATCGCCTCCGCTAGCTGATACCGAGAAGGGCGGTAGCAATGCTGAAGTAGATCAGCACTCCGCTCACGTCTGCGATGGTAGTAATCAGCGGAGTGCTGGCCGTGGCCGGGTCAAACTTCAGTTTGTCGAGCAAGAAAGGCAGCAACATGCCGATCAGGCTGCCTACCATCACCACCACAATCATCGTCACCGCAACAACGGTTGCAATTTCTGGCCCTGCCCGCAGCAGTCCTACCACCATCACGGCCGCGGCCATGGTCAAGCCAAGACCGGTGGCTACCAAAGTTTCTTTGCCCAGCAAACGTCCCCAATCCTTGACGGTTACATCGCCGGTGGCCATGCCGCGCACCATCAAGGTGGCTGACTGGGCACCGGCGTTACCCGCGCTGGCAACCAACAAAGGCATAAAAAACAGCAAGGCGATGTGCTCTGAGATAATGCCTTCAAAGTACGCGATGCCTGCCCCCGTGAATATATTGGCGAATACGAGAATGACTAGCCATTGCACGCGAGAGCGGTAGAGCGAAAACGGCGAGGCATCTCGCAAGGTGCCGGTGAGCTTTCCCACGGTGGCACCTTTGTGCATATCTTCTGTCGCTTCGGCTTCAGCTGCGTCCATCGCGTCATCGTAGGTGACAATGCCGACCAATCGGTTGTCGTGGTCGATAATGGGTAAGGCCAGCAAATCGTACCTGGATATAAGGCGAGCCACCTCTTCTTGAGGCGTGTCTGTCTTGGCGGTCACAAGCCCTGTAGCAATCAGAGCGTTCACCGAAGCGCTGGGTGTGGCCGTGATCAGGTTTCTGAGCGATACGGCGCCTAACAGCGTATGACTCCCGTCCACCACATAAGCGTGGTAAATGGTTTCTTTATCGGGGGCGGTTTTGCGAAGTAAATCAATGGCGGTACTGGCGTTTACTCCCGTGTTAATCGTGGCGTAATCGGAACTCATTAAGGCGCCGGCAGTGCCTTCTTCGAAACTGGCCAGGCGCAGCAGGTCTTCCCGTTCTTTGCTAGCGAGCGATTGAAACAAGCTGTGCTGTTGCTGTTCGTCCAGTAGTTGGAAGAAATCGGCTCGCTCATCCGAGGGCATCGCCGTGACCAGTTCAGTCAGGCTTCGGGTCGGAAGCTGCTGGGCGATGAGCGTCTGGGTGGTTGGTCCAATGTACCCCAGTACCTTGCCGCCTTGTTCCTTTGACAGGGCTCCAAGCAGGCGAATGCCCACGTCGGCTTCCGGATGCGCTTCGATGAAGTCTGCTAAATCGGCGGCGTTGAACGTGGATGCCGCGATCTGCATATGGCTGTCATCGTTCGCGGCGAGCGCCGTAAATAAAGGTCGGAAGAACTCAACATCCTGAACTGACATGGATGATCCCGTTATTTCTGTTCGTTATTTTCGGTGCCGTTGTCTTGTAGCGCCCGCCATTTTTTGAGGAACTCTCGATAGCGATCTAATGCCTCTTCCACCACAGTCACCGTTGGCGTGTCGCTGGAGCTTACCAGCACGATCAACCCTTTGCCTTCCACTTCTTTGTTCGAGGCGGGGTGGCAGGTCACTTCGTTGTCGTGATCGATATACGCCAAGGCGGTTCCAATACCGTGGCGGACGAGAGCGCTGACGATATCGGCCCAAGTCAGGTCGTCCAATTCGAGTTCATAGCGGTGAGGGTGGTCGCGTTCGTAATTGAACATATCCTCCAGCACCTTTTCGGAGCCGGGAGCGACAACGGCCCGTACCATGATTTCCGGGTAAGTGCGCACGGGGCGGATAACGGTGCGCACGCCGAGTGTTTTGAAGCGCTCTCGATTGATGTCGCTGACGCATTCGGCGGTGGTTCGATTGCCCAGGTTGGATTCGGTCAACCGATGGGAAATGTCGAACGTCAGGCTATCAGAGAAAGCGTCGGTCTCATCCGCAGCGAGCACTATGATGTGTTTGGCATCGCCCGCGTGAACGGCCTTGAGTGCTTCGGGGTCATTCCCGGCGCCATGAAAGTGCACCATGCCGCAGTCCCTCAACTCTGCGGGTAAGCCACCTGGGAACTGACGCGTCAACAGTATGATCGGAACGGTGTGGTATTCGGGGATAGAGCGAATTTGCGAAGCGAAGCGCATGAAATACTGTTCGCCTCCGCTGCGGGGGGTGTTAATGATTACGATGTGGTCTTTCATGTTGTAGATCCAGCGTCCAGTCAGGATTCGTTCGCGGCGGTAAAAACGGTATTCAATGTAGTCACTAACGATCAATGTCAGCAAAGTGATTGACGAAATAAACATCAGCAGTACCGTGCTGATGCGTCCAACAACGGTTACCGGTGCAAAGTCGCCGTAGCCAACCGTGACCAGGGTCGTCATGGTCAGCCACGCGGATTCAAACAGAGTTAGGGGTTCGAATGTCCAGAGAATCAGAATGTGAGTACACGTTAGCGCCGCGAGAGCCAGGAACAGGCGCTTGACCCGTTGGCGAATTAGCCCGCCCATGGGCAGGTGCGACTGAGTGTGCTCCGGATTTAGCGGTCGCTTATTTCTCATCATGAATGTCGGGGCCTGTTCAGTCCTTGGCGAGTTCGTTATACAGTACTTGGAATATATCAGAGAGATAAGGGAGTTGCGTTATGTCTGAGCCTTGGGAATCGCTACCGGCAGCGCTTGCTGATGACGTATCGGCTTGCTGGTCGTCGACATTTCCAGACGGTGTGCCCGATTGGCTGGCCGTGGTACCCGAGGCGGATATTGCAGAAGCGGTGGCGCGTAGTGTGTTTTTGCGCCAGACGCTCCAGCGCCACCCTGACTGCATGCAAGAGGTGTTCGCTAATCGCCCTATGACCGAGCCTACCACCGAGGCGTGGCTAGCAGAGCGATGGGCCAGTTATCTGAATGCAGTGGAGGTAGAGTCAGATCTACACAGCGCTTTGCGCCGTTTTCGCCGTGAGGTGCAATTTCGCATCATCTGGCGGGACTTGATGGGGTGGGCAGATCTTAATGAAACCATGCTGGCCACCAGTACGTTTGCTGATGTCTGTATTGATGGGGCGCTGGATTGGCTCTACACCAGAGCGTGTAATGAATTTGGCACGCCATGGGGTAAAGATCCCGTAACCGGAGACGAGTCTCCCCAGCGCATGGTTGTGCTGGGGATGGGGAAGCTCGGTGGTCGAGAGCTGAATGTGTCCTCGGATATTGATCTGATTTTTGCCTTTCCTTCCAATGGCGAGACCCAAGGCGGTCGCCGCGCGCTGGACAATCAGCAGTTCTTCATTCGCCTGGGGCAGCGGTTGATTCAGGCGCTGGATCAGATCACTGCCGATGGTTTTGTGTTTCGGGTTGACATGCGCCTGCGGCCTTATGGCCAAAGCGGTGCATTGGCGCTGAGTTTTGCAGCGCTGGAAACCTACTATCAGGATCAGGGCCGTGATTGGGAGCGCTACGCCATGGTAAAGGCTCGGGTTGTCGCCGGTGATCAGCGTGCAGGGGCTGTTCTGATTGAGAGCTTGCGGCCGTTTGTGTACCGCAAATACATCGATTTCAGTGCCTTCGAGTCGCTTCGCAATATGAAAGCGATGATTGTCCGGGAAGTGCGTCGTAAGGGGTTGGAAGACAACATCAAGCTGGGCAGTGGTGGTATCCGCGAGATCGAATTTGTGGTGCAAGCGTTCCAGTTGATACGCGGTGGACGAGACCGAGAACTACAGCAGCGGGAATTACTGAATATTCTCAAAGAGTTGGAAGAGTTGGAGCTGTTACCTTCAGTCGTGGTGAAGGAGCTTCGCGAAGCCTATGTATTTTTGAGAAATATCGAGCATGCCCTGCAAGGAGTGGAAGACAAGCAGACGCAAACCTTGCCGGACAACCCTCTGTGCCAGGCCCGAATCGCACGCATTATGGGGTTTGATGATTGGTTCGCTTGTGAGTCGGCGTTAGCCAGCCACCGGGAGAGAGTCGCACTGCATTTTGCCAACATCATCGCGACTGAAGACGAAGAGGGTGAAGGCGAAGCTGCCGTGGACGATGGCTGGTTTGAGCTGTGGTTATCAGAAATGGATGAGCCTGCGGCTATCGAGTGGCTGGCGGCGCAAGGTTATGAAAACCCGGAGGGCAGTTATAAATTACTTGCGGCCTTGCATAACGGCCGTACCGTGCAAACGATGCAGACGCAAGGTCGTAAGCGCCTGAATCAGTTCATGCCTCTGCTGTTGAGTGCGCTGACAGAGGTGGAGAATGCCTCGGAAACCCTGGAGCGGGTGTTGCTGTTGGTTGAGGCCATTCTGCGCCGGACCGCCTACATGGTCTTGCTGGTGGAGAATCGCAACGCATTGACGCAATTAGTCGGCCTGTGTAGTGAAAGCCCGTGGATTGCCAAGTTGCTGGCTGATACACCACTGCTGCTGGATGAATTGTTGAACGCCGAGAGTCTATATAGCCCGCCGGCTAAAGAGGCGTTGCAGGATGACTTGCGACAACAAATGCTGCGCATCCCCTACGAAGATCTAGAAGAGCAGATGGAATCTCTTCGACACTTTAAAAAAGCGCATACGTTACGAGTGGCCGCCTCGGAGATTAAAGGCACCTTACCGCTGATGAAGGTGAGCGATTACCTGACCTGGATTGCCGAGGTGGTGCTGGACCACGCAGTGGATGTGGCTTTCTCGAATCTGGTGAGCCGGCACGGCCGCCCGCAACGTGTTGACGGCACGGCCTGTGATATTGATTTCGCTATTTTGGGCTACGGCAAGCTGGGCGGCATCGAGATGGGGTATACCTCGGATTTGGATTTGGTGTTTGTACACCAGTCTGACCCGCTCTTGACGACCGACGGCGACAAGCCGATCGATAATGCTATCTTCTACACCCGCCTTGGCCAGCGTATTGTGCACATCCTAAGCACGCAAACCCCATCCGGCCAACTGTACGAAGTGGATATGCGATTGCGGCCTTCGGGTAATTCTGGGCTGCTGGTCAGTACACTTCAGTCGTTTGAGAAATATCAGCAGAATGATGCCTGGACCTGGGAACATCAGGCTTTGGCTCGCGCGCGGGGTGTGGCGGGTTGTCGCGACACCTTGGCAGCCTTTGAACGCGTTCGGCATGATATTTTGTGTGCCGAGCGTGACAAGCTCGCGCTGCGGAAAGAGGTTGTAGATATGCGTGAGAAAATGCGCGCCAACCTTGGTACGGCAGAGTCGAAAAGGGCCGAGGAGTTTCATGTCAAACATGACTTCGGTGGCATTGTGGACATCGAGTTCATGGTGCAGTACCTGATGCTGGCCTGGAGTGGTGAGCATCCGGAGTTGACTCAGTGGAGCGATAACATTCGACAGCTGGAAGAGTTGGGGCGTGCTGGTGTGCTGGACGTGATGGATACCGAGAAGTTGCGAGAGGCTTATATTGTCTTGCGGTCAACGATTCACCGGCGGGCGCTGCAGAACCTGAGCAGCCGGGTGGAAGGGGAGCGGTTTGTGGATGAGCGTGGATATATCGAAGAGATGTGGAAAAAAGTTATGCTTGATTAGCAAGCTAAATTTATTTCTGGCCGGTATTCCTGCTAGAATGCGAGTTCCCCGAAAATCGCTTTTTTTAGGAGCAGAAAAGAAATGTCGATGGCTGATCGCGATGGCGTTATCTGGCTGGATGGTGAAATGGTTGAATGGCGCGAAGCCAAGACCCACGTCCTTACCCATACCTTGCACTACGGCCTCGGCTGTTTTGAAGGGGTGCGAGCCTACAATACCGCCAATGGCCCGGCGATTTTCCGCCTGAAAGAGCACACCGACCGTCTGTTTCGCTCGGCTCATATCCTGAACATGAAAATGCCGTTCAGCAAAGACGAGATCAACGAAGCCCAGCGTGCCGCCGTACGTGAAAACAATCTGGACGAAGCCTACCTGCGCCCTATGGTGTTCTTGGGCTCTGAAGGCATGGGTCTTCGTGCCGATAACCTCAAGGTACATGTGATGGTTGCCGCCTGGAGCTGGCCTTCCTACATGTCCCCTGAAGCCAAAGAAGTGGGCATCAAGGTGCGTACCTCTTCTTACACTCGCCACCACGTCAACATCACGATGTGTAAGGCGAAGGCCAACGGTAACTACATCAACTCCATGTTGGCATTGAATGAAGCCATCTCCGGCGGTGCGGAAGAAGCGTTGTTGCTGGACAACGAAGGTTATGTAGCGGAAGGTTCCGGCGAGAATATTTTCATCGTCCGTGACGGTGTGTTGCACACGCCTGAGCTGACCTCTTGCCTGGAAGGTATTACCCGAGCCACCATCATCGATTTCGCTAAAGAACTTGGCCTGCAGGTGAAAGAGCGGCGCATTACTCGTGACGAAGTGTACGTTGCGGAAGAGGCCTTCTTTACTGGCACGGCGGCTGAGGTTCTGCCGATTCGCGAGCTGGATGGTCGCGCAATTGGTGAAGGTAAGCGAGGCCCGATCACTGAAAAGCTCCAAAGCATGTATTTTGAAGCGGTTAAGGGTAAGCTGGCTCAGCATTCTGAGTGGCTGACTCACGTTAAAGGTTAAGGCAGCAGTTAGCTATTCCAAAGTGGCCGCCGGTGCTTTTAGTTCCGGCGGCTTCGCTGTATTGAATTCACGGAAAAACAGGGCAAGACAATGGCAGACGTAATTAAGGTACCGGTTTCTTTCGGTGAAGTGTTGGACAAAATCACGATCCTTGAGATCAAATCCGAACGCATAAAAGACGAAGCGAAAGTCAAAAATGTGCGTTTGGAGCTGAATGAGTTGGGCGCAACTTGGGATGAGGCAGTAAAGGATAAGGCGGCCGAAATTGCGGATCTGCGAAAGCAGCTTAAAGCGGTTAACGAAGAGCTTTGGGTAATCGAAGACGACATTCGCGACGAAGAAGCGGATCAAAACTTCGGCCCGCGTTTTATTGAACTCGCTCGTGCTGTCTACGTGACCAACGACAAACGTGCGGCCATCAAAAAAGAAGTGAACCTGGCGCTAGGCTCACGCTTTGTTGAAGAAAAGTCTTATCAGGATTACACCGCACGCAAGTAAGATGGATGATAGTGCGGTTTGCTGAAGCTTCTAAACGTCGATTGGTTCGACCGTATTCGGAAGCTTCAGCGTATTTTAGTTCAGTTTTTTTCGGTCACCCAGCGATCCAACATTTCAGCTGCGTCTTTGACCGACACCAGTTCCATCGCCCCTTCGAATTCTGCCTTGGCGCCCCAGCGCGCTTCTTCCACGGTTTTATCGGTAAACTTTTGCAGCGCTTCCGGGTAGCGATTAACGCACCATTTCAGCGAATTGTAGGGCCCTGAGCGATTGGGGTTACTGGCGGCGAAAATGCCTAAGACATCGGTGTTCACCGAGCTGGCGATGTGGGCGGGGCCGGTATCCGGTGCAACCACAAGGTCGGCCTCACTCATTAAAGCCGTGAGCTGCTTCAGAGTGTCTTTGCCGCAAATGTTGTCCGCTTTTTGCTTCATGGCGCTTTCGATGGCGGTGCAGTACTCGGCTTCAAAAGGCGCAGGACTACCCACCAGAATGACCTTCATGCCGTACGTTTCGATAGCGTAGTCTGCAAGCTGCGCGTAGCGCTCGGCTGGCCAATTCCTTAACGTGTGGCTGGCGCAGGGACTGATGATCAGGTTCTTTCGGTCAGCCGCCAAGTGGCTGCGAGCAAATTCGTGATCCGCATCTGTCAGAGGGATGTGCCACCGGGGAGGGGCTGCCTTGAGTCCCAACGGCTCAAGGAAACTTGCCAGGCAATCCCTGACGTGTTGCTGGGGCGCGGGAGCAATACGCTTGTTGATGAACAAACTGTGCAAGTCTTTACTGCGGGCTTTGTCGTAGCCGACTTTGATCTTGGCCGGAATCAACGCTGCGGCGAGGTTTGCTCGCAGCGCGACCTGCATGTGCAGCAAGGCATCGAACTTGCGATCTTTCATCTGTTTTCGCAGGTCCGCATAGCCTTGACGGCCGGTTTTCTTGTCGAAGATGATGAACTCGACCCCTGGCAAATCGCCAATGAGCTTGGCTTCGATTTTGCCAATGACCCACGTGATATGAACGCCGGGGAGTTGCTCTTGAAGGCTAAGAACAACCGGGATGACGTGAGTGACGTCGCCGATGGCGGATAGGCGGAGGATACAGATGGATTTCATCGAATTAAGAGCCATTTACGAATCTTTTACAGCAGGATGTGGAGCCCAGAAGGGCTCGTTGGTAAACTGATCGCCAGTTTAGCCTAATGAGCTATCAACGTCTTTATCTGGCTCCGGTCAGTGCCAGCCTCGGAGAAAATAGTTTGTGAACTCTGCCACGAGCCGAATTACTCCTCCTGATCAGCTAAAGCTAGTGGTTGCTGAAGCCTTTCACGGTGTTACTGAAGCATGGTTTTATCCCGACTACTGGGGTGACCGTTCAGAACCTGTCTCCTCTGGGGGCAGAGGGGGGGCTTGGTTTATTCGCCGAGATTCAGACAATCTTGTTCTTCGACACTACCGTCGGGGCGGGCTTATGTCCCGCCTTTCTAAGGTAACCTACTTTTTTACAGGTTTTGAGCGTGCGAGATCGGTGGCGGAGCATCGACTGCTCGAACGATTGTATGCTGCGGGCTTGCCCGTGCCGGAGCCTGTTGCTGCGATTGTCTGGCGGCGTCGTTGGTTTTGGTATCAGGCGGCCATTTTGATTAAACGTATACCCGGTGCTGTAACCTTTGCTGACTGTGCGTCGATCACTCGTGAGGATCTATGGAGAAAGTTGGGTAGAGTAATACGTCAGTTTCACGATCATGGTTTGGATCATGTGGACCTGAATTGTGACAATATCTTGGTGGCGGACGAGCGTATTTATCTGATTGACTTCGATCGATGCAGGCTAGTGGAACCGACTGAAAAAGGGCCAGATTCTCCGTGGCGCCAGAGGAATCTAAGTCGCTTACGTCGTTCTGTTGAGAAACGATGTGTGCATCTAAGCGATAGAGAGCGACAAGCGAACTGGGACGTTCTGCTTCATGCCTATGAGCATGAAGAACGTTAATTTGATGTTTTAGAGCGCAATTTTTACTGATGGCCACTATCGAGTTTAAAGAAGAACTTCACTCCAATATTCGACGCACCCGCATTACTTATCGTGCCTTGGTTGATGGGCAGGAAGTTGCGATCAAATGCTATCGAAAGCCGTTGTTTGGATTGATTCATTGGTTGAGAGCACTACGGCGAGGAAAGAAAATCCGGCGAGCAGGTGGGCCGGTGCCGGGTATTGTATATGCTGGGTGGGTTCAGAAACTTCAGTGTTTTGGTTTTGCTACTGAATTCCTCTCGGGATATAGATCAATGCGTGAGGTTCTTAGGTCAGCCTACGAGCAAAATGATCAAGCTCGCGTCTTAGAGCTTTTGCACCTTTTAGGGCGCTGTGTAGCTGATCTCCATAAGTTAGGGATTGAGCAACTCGACTGCAATTTGACCAATTACCTGATAAATGCCGATGACGTTATCCGAATGGTGGACGAGGATGATGTGCGGCTGCACCCGCGAGGTCTGAGTGAATCGCTGGCGCTTACGAATTTGGCCAATTTGGGGGCGAGGCTTCCACCCGAAGATTTGCCGCGGATCTTGCACGCATCATACTTGGATGCTTGGGGGGCAAGTCCGGGGGGATTAAGGTCTGATCCCGAAAGTTTTAAACAGCGGGTCTTTGAGAAAAAGCAAATGTTACGCATCAAGCGTGCCGCCAGAGATGCGGCACCCGATCGAGAGTTTGATTGATGAAAAGCACACCGATATTTTTGGTCTCCATGAAAGGGGACTCTGCTCGTCGCGAGCGCTTAGAGAAAAGTTTTCCTGAGCTTTACTCCTCCATGACTTTGGTAGAGGCAGTGGATGGCCGAAAACTAGGGGCCCAAGACTATTTCCGCTACGCGTCAAGCGCAATGGTAAATCATCGTCGGATACTCGCGCCGGCCGAGGTGGGCTGTAGTTTAAGTCATATAAAGGCACTTGAGTTATTTCTACAAACTGAAGCTGAGCGAGCCGTTATCCTTGAGGACGATGTGATCGGAGACGATGGATCTTTAACGGAATCCATCGAAGATCTGTGGGCCATTCCTGCTGATGGTTTGATTATCTTTGGTGGCCAAGAAGGTCTGCCTTCCAGGAAGTACATAGTCGGCAAAGGGGCCGGGCGAGATAATGTATATGCGCTCCCCCCGTACTCAAATGCTCACGTACTTCGTACCTGCTGTTATGGCATAACTCGATCAAGCGCTGAACGTATTTTGGCGACCCAAAGAGAGTCGTTAAAACTGGCCGATGCTTGGGGGATGTTTTTTGTCACGGAAGCGGACGGGGTCATTCACTTTAGCAACCGGCTGGCGCACCCAGAAGATCGAAATGAAAGCTATATTGAAAGTAGTCGTGCAGGTCTGAGTGAGAAAGCTGAGAAAGGTTTTGCTAACTACTTAAAGAAGCGCCGATTAAGGTTGAAGCGAAAGTTCGGCGCCGCTCGCTGCAAGCTCGCTGGGTACAGGCGAGTTGTGCCGTAAACGTTGTTAGCGCTGTGATTCGGTTTTCAGGCTAAACAGTGCTATCGATGACAACACGAAAAGGTTGATCGTCACAGGGTGGTTGAACGGGACGTCAGTGAGTGATGCTACGGTATACAGAACTGTCATTCCTCCGATGCTGCCAAGCACTAATGGCGTGTCGCGATAATATTTTGCCGCGAGCGCCAAGGGCAAGCCAAGTAAGAGCAATAAAGCTAGCAACCCGGGAACTCCCTGCTTAACGAGAGTGTCCAGAAATTGGTTGTGATAGTGGTAGGGCGCGTAGGCTGCTGCTTTTTGGTCAACCAATCCCTGGGCCGCTAAATCTTGATAGACAGACTTGTGACCCTCCCCGAGTCCGGTAAGTGGCTCCATCGTCGCCATTACGGATGCCGCCTCCCAAAACTGTAGGCGTAGCCCGATTGAGCTGGTTTTGTTTCCAGACGCAATGAGAGACAGCTCTGTTACCGTGAGATTGATGCGGTCTTCAAAAATGTGCGCGCCAAGTGCAGTGATGAGAGTGAGTGTAGCCACCGTTGCAGCGAGCGCCGTTTTTCTGAGTTTTTTTCTGCCGCAAAGATAATAGATTGTCACAGTGCATAGGATCGCCGCGGCTGGAAGAACAACTCCTCGAGTCCCGGTCATTGCAGTCGCTGAAAAGAGAAGCAGAGTGACTACCCAAGCGGATAATGTGACGGGTAGTTTTCGGGATGTCACTGCTAAAAAGAGAGAGCTGACCATTACGGTAGCGAGACCCGTCGCGTAAGGAATAGGGTTGTAATAAAGGTGCGTGCGAGGTATTCCTTCAATGAAGTACTGGTAGTAGCTTACGGTAACAAAACCTGCTGCTGCAATAAAAATGACTGCCAACCAAGCCCAGTAATTGAGCTTGAAAGCAGTTGATAGCCACGCAAAAATCGATAGTGCTGCAAGTGTTCTTAACTCTGAAATGCTGCCACCGTTAAGTAAGTAGCCAGTCCCACAAATTAGAGCGGATGCAGTGACGGCACTCGCAAAAAGATGTTTGGCACTATTTTCAGCCCTTTGGCTAGTTTTCCAAGCTTGTGACGCAATGAAAAAAACTAGAATGGCAAGAATAATGGCTGGAGAATATTTGTCACCATCCGGTATCCACCACATCACGGTCATGACGTAGACGAGCGGAGCAAAATTGATAATGTTTAGCCAGTCCGAGGCACGGAAAGCCTGTGGGGTGTGTTTGAACATGGATGGTTTCTTGAAAAGCTGGCGGCATGGTAAAGAATGCGTATCGTACCATGTTTGTGGTCTGATAGGCGGTTATGTTCTTTGTGTAATGCAGTATGCGGGCGCTGAACGCTAAAGCTTAATCAGATATACTTTTTCACTCGCGTAAACCCAATTGGCGAGAGAGCTATGCCTAAACTATCAATCATAATCCCTACTCATAACCGACCTGATCGGCTGAAAAAAGCGGTCGAATCGTCAGTGAAGCAGTCCTATGAGGATCTCGAAATAATCGTGGTGGATGATGGAAGTTGTCCCGCTGCTAATTACGAGAAAATGGGCTCCCAGGTTTTTGGGTTTCGTCATGAGTATGCTCGTGGTGTGTCCGCAGCTCGTAATACGGGGCTAGCGCAAGCGACCGGCGAGTACATTGCGTTCTTGGATGATGACGATGTGCTACACCCAGGCTATGCGGCAGCTATGATCGAATTTTTTGATTCGAATAAAGGTGAGATTGATTTTGCGTGGTCTTCATTAAGCGTTCACGATGAATCGTCCGGGAAAAGTACGGTAGCCCGTCAGCGGCCGTGCATGATTCGTCGGCAGTCCCGTTCTTCAGAGCTAGACTACGAAGCCGTGGCCTACGTAGGAGCTAGTGGGATGTGCTTTAGAGCCGAAGTCCTACGTCAATTTGAAGGGTTTGATGAATCGCTTACGGTGTCTGAGGATCGTGAGTTAGCGTTTAGGATGTTAAGTGGCGGGAGCGGCTGTGGCGCTATAACAACGCCTCTTGTTGACTGTTTTGTTCATGCGGGGCCTCGGCTGAGCACCAATGAGAACCTGCTTAAACAGGCCCAAAGTGACGCTTTGGTTGCGGATAGGCATTCGGACTTTATTGATCGTCATCCTAAGCTGGCCTCTCGTTACCTGAATTTGTTGGCAAGACGACAAAAAGATGCGGGACTAATAAAGGATTATAGGCGGACGCTTGTGCGGATTTTGCGTGTAAACCGGCTGGATGTTCGGGCTTTCAAGCGGCTGCTTCTATCAATGCTTCGCTTATAGCTAAAACGCTGCGAAACGCCGCTTCCTTTTCACATGATTATTCATGTAAAAATCCATCTTCTCGATAAAGAGTTGCAAGTTTCTGTTTGGCAATGCTTGGGAAAACCAATCTGCTACAAATCCTCGGTACTCAAGAGGGGTGAAGCGTTTAGTTATACTTCCCTTGTAGAAAAATCCGCAGCAAAAGCCCAGCGTATGTTCGATGGGGGCTTGACTGTTTAGCTTGGAAAACTCTAGATCGACCAGCCAGCATTTTTTCTGGTCATCAGAAATTAGGCAATTTCCAGCCCAAGGGTCTAAGTGAAGAAGGCCGTCGTCGATGGCCTGGCGGAATGTGTCGAGAGCCAAGCGTAATGCTATTTCGGAACTTTCCTCGTCGCGAGCAATCTCTTCAACGCTTTTGGTTTCGCTCAGAAATTCCGTTATCGAGAATATTCTGTCCGGCAAGCCGAAACGAGTTTTTGACCACCCGTATGCATACAGTTTTGGTATGTAAGGTTTCCCCTGCATCTGCAGAGCGGTATGGATTTCGGCGGTAGCCCATTCATATCGGCCATGGCGCTGAATTCCTAGTAGAGCCCTTACTCGCTGACTTGAGTACTTCAGCGCGTTTACTTTTAGTATGACGGGGCTGTAAGCACCTTTGCTCCATGGGACGCTAGCTTTGGGCTGTTCTCCATGGAGCATGTTTGCGATTGCTTCTTTCCAGCTGCCAGACTCCCTGTCTTCATTGGGCCAGTCGGTACGCTTAAAGGCTGTGATGCCGTGGCCCACATCAACTTGCTGAAACAGTGTGTCCCGTAAATATTGCATGTACCGATTTAAGCTCTGTCTAATGTCAGTTCGAAGTGCTCTGCAAGCTTGCACCATTGCTCTCGGTTACCATCTTCCCTGACGTTAGTCTTTTTCAGGGATACGGCCTGTGAGAATGGAATTGGCAGCGGCTTGCTCGTCTGGTAGGGAGAACGTCTGGATTTGGTACCGTTTACGGCGCTCATAGCCTTGAACCACAAATCGTCAGCTTTCGGTGATAGCTGTTTGAACAGTTCGCGCGATAGCGTTGACTCGGGGAGTGATTTTGGAGGATAGATAACGCCAGCATAACCTAGGGGGAGCGTGTTGGCATGCGATGCGCCCGGTTGTTCGTATGGCCATTTTTTATAAGGCCAAAGCTCCCCATCAGCCGCCGCCGTGATCAGTCGACACTGATTGCCGATAATCTCATTTGGAAACTCTTCGGCTGCTTTTAGGAGATTTTCCAACCAATCCCTAGGGTACATCAGGTCATCGTCACAGGTGACAATACGTCGATCTGGAAATTCAGAGAGGCTATAAATCAGTTTGGTATGGGGGCCCACGTCTTCGCAGAATCTAATGCTAAATATGTCGCCGGTTAATTTGAGCAATGGTTGAGGGATTTTCGGCTCGCAGTCTTTTCCAAGCCAGAGAACAATGCGCTCAGGCGTTACTGTCTGAGTAAGAATGCTTCGCACCGCCAAGTGCGCGTACTCAAGTCTCGATGCGATCGATGTAAACGAGATAACAACATCTTGGGCAGCGCTCTGAGAATGCCCACCTTTGATCTTCGTAGCAGGAAACGATTTCAGCTGAAGTGTGCGCCACAACGACGGTGGATATTCTTTAACTTTCATTCTCAGAACCTTTGATCAGAGGCTTGTACTTATTTAGGGGCTGTTGGTCGGTCGTTTGCGATGCCGTTTTCCGCCCAGAAGGTTTTATTGTCTTTCACCGCTTTTCGGATAGCCCGGTTTTTAGCCCAGATCTCGGGCTTGGAATAGCCACGAGCGTGATCGAGGTGAAGGCAAACCGTGCTGTAGCGTATCTGCTGAGATTTGTGGCCGTAGTTCCAGAGGCGCTCGCCGAGTTCGCGATCCAAACCACCGTACTGCATGTCTTCATTGAATCCGTTAACGGCAATCAAATCCTGAGTCCAGGTAGAGCTGTTCATGCCATTCCAGCTTGCAGCGGCAGGGGTGATGCGGTTCATGAAATTACGGAATCCCGTTGAAGGGGAAAGTTTCCACAATTTGTGATTCTTCGGCTGCCCGTGAGTCACCAGCCAGTCCTGCTTGAATATAACACCGGAGCGGATGTCGTCATCGGCAATGGCTTCAGACACCGGCATGGTGAGCTTGATATAACCGCCCGACAAAAACAGCCCCGGCCTAGCAAGGTCGTGGTGAGTTTTTACGAAACCTGGCTCGGGTATGCAATCGCCATCGGTGAAAATCAGGTAGTCGCAACTCGTTTCACGAATGGCTTTGTTGAGGATTTGGCATTTCCGAAAACCGTCGTCCTCATGCCATACATGGTCGATCGCCAAAATGCCGCGCTCTTTAAAGCTATTGATCAACGCACGGGTTTCATCGGTGGAACCGTCGTCAGCAATGATCACCCGGAACTTAGTGAATGTCTGGCATTCATAACCCGTCAGTACTTTGCTCAGCCAGAGGGGAGAGTTGTAGGTGGTGATAACAACACCAATTGACGTTGGGGTCATAAAGTTCCAGTGTCCAAATGTTAGCGTGTAATAGAAAGTGGCTAGTATAACGCGGGTGCTGGTCAGATGCCTGTCTGTACTTGCTCAGATATTGGGCAATGGCAAGTCAGCGACAGATTTTGTCAGGGTAATACGGATTCGGGTTTCCAGGCGGCCGGTGCCGGAGCCTCTTATACTCCCATTGATACTGCTCAGGTGCCATTCGAACAACCTTCTCGACGGATTCGTTCAAGGCCGTTGCTGCGACAACTGGGTCTGCATCCCCGTTTCCGGGTGCGGCTTCTTCCACGATAATGCGGAAACCGTTGCTTTGAGGTAGTCGTTCGGCGAAGGCCACCAGTACGTTCGCGCCCGTTTTCAGTATCAGCTTGTTGACCAACGTCATCGTGCGCACTTCCATTCCGAAAAAAGGTGCGTAGGCGTTGGTTTTGCCACGTGGAGATTGGTCGGGAAGGATGCCGGCAACGCCGCCTTCTTTGAGAATACCCATTAGCCGGAGCAGTCCCCGGCGATCTCCTCGCACTAGCTCGGAGCCAACACGGCTTCGAACCCGGATCATATATTCCTCGAATTCTTTGATGTGTGGAGGGCTATAGAGCGAGGCCATTTTGTAGCGTGAGGAAAAAAGCAGGCCGATCAGCTCCCAGTTGCCAATGTGGGGAGCGAGCAGAATCAAACCTTTGTCTGAGGCCAGCGCTTCTTCTACCAACTCCAGCCCTCTGGTTTCCTTGATCAGCCCCAGGCATTTCTCAACCGGCCACTCCCACATCAGCGGAATTTCTGCGGCGGTCATGCCGGTGTGTGCCATGGAGTTTCTGGACAACAGGCGCTGTTCAGCAGAAGACAATTCCGGTAGGCAAATGCGAATGTTGGTGTCGGTCGTCTTGCGTGACCTGCCATTCATGGCCCAGCCAAGCAGACCAAGCCATTTACCGATAAATTGGGCGGCCCGCAAAGGCAAAAAACCCACGAGCCTCAAAAGGCCTGCGATCAGAAAGTACTTCAGTTTGCTCATGACCTGCCGTACCGGTCCTCGTAGCGCACGATGTCGTCTTCGCCCAAATAGGAGCCGGATTGAACCTCGATTAGTTCGAGGTCGATGACACCGGGATTTTCCAGCGAGTGGACTTGGCCAACCGGAATGAACGTGGACTGGTTTTCCGTAACCAAGTAAGTTTTTTCGCCGTTGGTCACCTTGGCGGTACCGCTTACCACGATCCAGTGTTCCGCACGGTGATGATGCATCTGAACGGAAAGCTTTGCGCCGGGCTTTACGGTGATGCGTTTGACTTGGTAACGCTCACCGCTGTCGATAGAGTCGTAAACGCCCCAAGGGCGGTAAACTTCCCGGTGATTAATGTGCTCGTTTCGACCGTCGCTCTTGAGTTGCTCGACGATCTTTTTAACGTCTTGGACCTTGTCTTTGTGGGCAACCAGCAGGGCATCTTTGGTTTCGATGATCACCAAGTCACTCACGCCGACGGTGGCGATCAATCGGTTTTCTGAGCGTGCCAGGGTGCTGGTGGTGTCGTGGGCAATCACATCACCCATAAAACTGTTGTCGTTTGCGTCTTTCTTGGACACATCCCACAGAGCCGACCAGGAACCGATGTCACTCCAGCCGGCATCCAATGCAACGACCGCCGCGTTTTGGGTTTTCTCCATCACCGCATAATCGATAGAGTCCTCAGGGCACTCTGCGAATACCGCTTCGTTAATGCGCGTGAAATGAAGGTCTTCGTTAGCATCCTCAACGGCTGCCTGGCAGATCGATAGAATCTCCGGGCGGTGCTTCTCAAGCTCGCTGAGATACTGACGGGCACCAAACATAAACATGCCGCTGTTCCACAGATAGTCGCCGGACGCCAGATAGTCTTGTGCCGTTGCCAAGTCCGGCTTTTCTACAAACCGGTCGACACCGTAACAGCTGTCTTCAAGCTCTTTGCCTTGTTTGATATATCCGTAGCCGGTTTCAGGATGGCTGGGAACAATGCCAAAGGTGACGAGCTTTCCCTGTCGCGCCAAAGGGATCGACTTCTGGATACCTTGCTGGAAAGCCGCGACATTCTGGATCAAATGGTCTGCCGCCAGTACCAACATTAGTGGGTCGTCTGCGCTGTTGTCGGTCGCCTTCACCAGTTGCAGGGCGGCAAGAGCAATGGCGGGTGCGGTATTGCGACCGCATGGCTCCAGGATAATCCGTGCATCGTTATAACCCGCCTGCCGCATTTGTTCGGCCGCCAGGAAACGGTGGTCTTCGTTGCAAATCAAAAGCGGGTCTGCCGACTCCATGCCGTCCAGCCGGGCCACAGTCAGTTGTAGCATCGACAAATGGTCGTCCGTCAGTTTGAGAAACTGCTTCGGATTTAGCTGCCTGGACAGTGGCCAAAGGCGAGAGCCGGTGCCGCCGGCCATGATGACGGGATGGATCATGATTGCACTCCGCGCAATTTACTGTTGGACTGTTCCGTTAACCTTCAAAGTGGGCATCATACTAACATGCTGGCCTTGTAGGGTTTATCTTAAGTGTTGGAAATCTTCCCAAGATAGGCCTTCATTGCTTTGTTCCCAGGCAAGCCTTGTCTTGAATCGTTCGATTTTTCGCTTGATGTAGCGCGAGCTCCATCCCGGCACCGAATCTAGTGTTTGCGGGATGGTCGGTGCGCCCAGGCCGTCGATCAGGAAAAGCCGCGGGTGGTCGAATTGGTCTGAAACAACCAAATTGTGAGGGAGCAGATTTCGGGTCAGGATTTTGGCCTGTGACAGCCAGACCAGAAATTCTTCGATGCCCAGGTTCAGATCGGGTGTCAGACCTTGTGTTTTGATCAGGTGCTCGAGTGTTGGCGCAACGCTACCGTCCATACAGCGTATCAGCTCGCTTTCATTGGCCATGCCTAAAGAGGTCTGAGTGCTACCATAGAACCGTGGCAGATGGGCCCAAACCAAAGCGTCATTGCCTTGTTTAAGAAGCTGCTGGATAGCACGTTGTTGGTGGGCTCGTATTTCCTGAGCGTTATCGTTGATCCGTCCTTTACCAAGGAGCCTCTTAACGGGTGATTGTCGTTCATATCGCGCGGTGATGTTTTCAGGCCGGATCACTTTCAGGCATCGGGTAGAATCCAGTGGGTGCCTGAAGCACTTGCGGTTAGAACCTTGAGCGAAGGGCAGTTGGTCAGATAAATCGAGCATAGGGCCAAGTGGTGAGTTGGGAATGCGGGTTGCTCCAGTATAGTCGGTCAATTATGGCTTCGCTCTGAAGCAAGCTTATTCAAAGCCTGTTGATAAACGGCGACTGTGTTGGTCGCCATGGCAGACAACGACAGCGTTTCGTTCGCGAAGGCTCGTGCGTTTAATTGGCTTGCGGTTACGGCCTGCAAGTCTTGGAGTAGGATCCTGCCAAATTCGGCTGGCTCACCGCCCGTGAAAATATGTTCGTTCGGCAAGACTTCATTGGCAATGGGCACATCGGTGGAAATTACCGGTTTGCCGAGCAAGAGAGCTTCCGCACAGACATAAGAGAACCCCTCTCGGTCTGAGCTGATCACGACACCATCGGCGCTGGCCATGAGTGCGGGAATGTCGGAACGAAAGCCTAAAAGCTGAATTTTGTCAGTTTGGCCTGTGGCGGCGATGCGCGTTTGCAAATGATGATGTTCCGGGCCGTCACCCGCGATCAGCAGCGTGCCGGGGCAAAACTGAAAGGCCTCGATCAATCGGTCAAATGCTTTGACCGGTGCGAGTCGCCCAACCGCCAGCCAGACGGGGAGGGCAGCATCCGGAGGGAGTGCCGCAGGAGCCTGGTGGATAACGGAGGTCCCGTTGTAAACCACAGTAACGTTTGGGTGATTGATGTCGCTTGCAAGCGCTTTGCTAACGGCGATCAGTTTATGGAAGGCACCGGCTTTGGGGTAGCGCGACTTGAAGCCGTGAATGCTGGCTACACGTGCGTGATTTTTTAGAAACGGTGCTAGCCGTTGCAACACAAACGCGGCTTTGGTGCCTTGGGCGTGTATAACCTGGTAACGCCCTTCCCGGATGATTTTTACGACTCTGAGCAACAACGAAAGGGAATTTCGTGACCGCTGTGCGTCCACGGGAATACCGTAAGAGCCTCCCATCGCATCCAGGTGCTGGGAGGCGGCCGCGACGGTTACTTGATGACCCTTGTCCGTGAGAGCGCAGGCCAATTCCCGGGTGTGCTTTTCTAGACCGCCAATGCCGGGGTTGTCTGAAAGCATCAACATCAAAACGTTCATCGCGGGCGAGTACTTTTCGCAGCGAGAACTTTTTCGTAAACCTCTAGCGTCCCCTCCGTTTGCGCCCGCAACAAAAACCGCTCGGGCAGCTCTACCTCATGCTTTGGTCGATCGAGCATTCTGAGAGTGGTGCGAGCGAAAGCCTCGGCATCGTCCGGTGTGACCAGCCCGTCCCGAAAACAAGCCTGCAAGGTTTCCGCCGCACCGCCGCGATTGTAAGCGACAACCGGGGTACCTGAAGCTAGTGCTTCTGTGACAGTGCGACCGAAGGGTTCTGGCTTGGTCGACATGTGACAAACGACATTCGCGAACAAATACAGGTTGGTCATGTCGTTGCGTTGACCAAGAAATGAAACATGATTGGTCAGGTTTAGCCGGCTTCGCTCAGTTTCCAGTTCCTGTAAAAAACGTTCCTTCCCGGGCTCCGCGCCACCCACGATGATGCCGTGGCAATCCGGACGTTCCTGCACCATGCTGGCCATGGCTTTCAGGAAGTCCAGCTGGCCTTTCCAGCGGGAAATTCGGCCCGGCATCATGATGATTTTTTTGTCCCTGAGCTGGGGGAATCGTGACAGCAAAATCTCGTGCCACTGCTCGTTGACCGCGCGCTGGCGGAAAGCTTCGATATCCACTCCGCGCTGGATCACGGTCAACTTTTGGTCCGGCACCTGAAAGTTTTTCTGAACGTAGTCGTTTACGCAGTTCGAAACCGCAATCACGTGATCCGCTTTGGCCATGACCGCGCTGTAGGGATTCACCGAGTACATGCCATGAAAGGTTGAAACGATGGCTGGCCGTTCGTCTGCCGGTAAAGACTTCAATGCCAGATTCACGATCCACGCAGGCATGCGGGACCGAACGTGCACGATGTCGGGTTTGAGGTTCTGCAACAGCTGTCGCATTGGTAAAATCTGGCCGAATGACGCGGGGGTTTTGCGGTGAATCGGCATGTAAAGGTGCGTGGACCCTTGGCCGCGCACCTGTTCAGCCATCGGGCCTCCGTTCGATACCACGAAGGACTCGTGGCCCCGTTTGACGAGCTCGGCTGCGAACTCCACGGTACCCCGCTCTACGCCGCCACTGTAGAGGGCTGGAAGCGCTTGAAGTATTCTCAATTCAACGACTCCTTGTTACTGCTCTTGGGCAAGTTCGCAAATCGGTTGATAAGCCAGCGCGCGGCGCGATCGGCTTCCCAAAGTCGCGCATGTCGCTCTCGATGCTCATGCATGACTTGATCACGATTTTGCCAGAATGAAACCCAGCCTTGCTCGGCAAGTCTGTCCACGCCTTTCGCGACTCGACTGTGACCTCGGGAAGGCAGGCTCAGCAAACCGGTGGGCACACCGGAGGTGGCAGCCTCGCAAACCATGGAAACGCTATCCGGCGTCACCCACACCGCTTTTGACCCCGCCAGTTGATGGTTCAGCCAGTTGTCATGAGAGCGATCATGATGAACGAAGGTGACCTTGGGGCCTTGCAGTTCGTCCAATTTGGTCGTGAGAGGGGCTGGCGTCCGACGAGAATCACTGATGGTCCATCGCCACTCGGGGTATCGTGCGATCAGATCTGTCACCTGGGAGAAAACGGCATCGTCGTCCCAGTCAAAGTGAGGGGAAGGGCCGCCCACTAAAATGAGCGCTTCCGGCTTTATGGTCAATTGAGCCATCGGGGTAACCGCGTTGATAACGCCTTCGGTGATGAGCGTTTTGCGTCCTGCTTTAACGTTGTCGTGGGCGGGAATAATCGCTGCATCTACCCAAGCAAGCGGGAAGGCAGGTTTCATCAGAACCACAGTGCGGACTTTTCGAAGACGGCGCAGCGCTAGTAATAGCCGGTGCGTACCAGCGCCTGCAGCAATAACCAAGGTAGGCGCAGGTGGCGGCGAATCCATAGCGGGTGCTATGCCAAGAAGAGCGCGCCAGAGCGGTACTGAATAATCTGCAGCGTTGAGCCAGTGAATGCTGGCGCCGGTGAGCACCCGTAAACGGTTGCCTAGCCCTTTTAGCTGATTTTTGTGCCCCGGCTTGTTATCGGTAATCAGCCAGATCGCCGGCGCCCGGGTTTCGGGATTCACGTGTTACCCCTTCTTCTTACTTTTTTTGTAAAAGCTTGGGTCATCTTTTGACGGCCGAGTTTTAAAACGGCGGTGCATCCAGAGATACTGATCCGGGGCTTTCCGAATTTCCTGCTCGATAATAGCGTTTATCCGGGTGGCATCGTCCAGATCATCGCCGCTTGGAAAGTTTTCCAGTGGCGGGTGGAAGTAAATGTCGTAGCCGGGTTTGTCTTCGCGGCGGAAGTGACTAAATGGCACCACGCGGCACTTGCTGCGATCCGCAATTCGCGATGTCGCTGTGATGGTGCCGGTCGGGATGCCAAAAAAGGGCGCGAAGACGATGTCTTTTCGACCATAGTCCTGGTCGGTGGCATACCAAACTGCATGATTCTTCTTCAGGCTGCGGAATAGGCCTCGCAAGTCTTTGGAGGATAAGACCGTCTCATAACGGCGGCCCCGTGCACGGGTCATCACCGCGTTAGTCAGAGGGTTGTTGTGGTCTCGTTGCATGACGTCCGCATCGATAAATTCGGTGACCAGGCTGCCGCCGAGGTCTAATGTGCTGTAATGACCGCCCAACAACAAAACGCCGTGACCATCTTCCATCGCCTTTTCAAGGTGTTCGAGGCCATGTACTTCGGTGATGCCAGTGAGCTTCTTAGGGTTACGGAACCAGGCAATTCCCAATTCCATCAAGCCGATGCCATTAGCTATAAAGGCTTTTCGAACAAGCTCTGCTTGTTCTGTTTCCGAAAGTTTTGGAAAGCACAGTCGAATGTTGACCTCGGTAATATGTCGACGACTTTTGGCCAGTTTCCATGCAAGTAAGCCGGCGATTTTGCCCAGCCACCACTGAAAACGAATGGGCAGTTGGGCAAACAGCCACATAATTGATATGCCCAGCCAAGTTGGCCACCAACGGGGGTGACGGTAAGCTGAGTAATCGGTGTTTCTGGGTTGTTTGCGGTACTTCTTGTTCAAAATCGTGAATCCTGAATCGACAAACGTTAAGCCTGAGGGCAAGATGCTGCCACTCGACAAATTTAGCCCTATGATAACGCACTGTTTTGCCGGGAGTCCTGCGTGTTTCATTTTATCTATTCTCAGCTGATCCGGCTGGTTTTGCCCTTTATCCTGATTCGGCTCTGGTGGCAGGGCCGGAAGGCACCCGCATTGCGTCGGGATTGGCAGCATCGCCTCGGCATGGTTCCAGAAATACTGGGACCGGTTATCTGGGTTCACGCTGTATCAGTCGGTGAAACCATCGCCGCAGGCCCCTTGGTTCGACGGCTCCTTGCAAAGGAATTGGGTGCAACCATACTGATGACCGCTATGACCGATACGGGGTTGGCTCAAGCACGCAAGATGTTTGGGGACAAAGTAGCCTATGCCTACGCTCCCTACGACACGCCCGGTGCGATTCGGCGTTTCCTGCAACGCGTGAACCCCGGTATTCTCGTTATTCTCGAAACCGAAATTTGGCCCAATATGATCCGTCAGTGCCGGCGGCGACGGGTGCCGGTTTTTCTGATTAACGCTCGGTTATCTGAACGATCTGCCCAAGGTTACGAGAAAGTGAGAGGGCTGGCGGGCCCGGTGATGAAAAGCATTAGTTGGGTGGCAGCACAGGCGGAGCCGGATGCTGAGCGTTTTCGGCGTATTGGGGTGGCAGCGGACCGTGTAGAAGTAACCGGCAGTGTAAAATTCGATGTGGATATCCCCGACGATGTCCGCAAGGCCTCCGAGGTTATTCGAAAAACGCTTGAGGGTCGTAAAGTCTGGATTGCTGGCAGCACCCACAGCGGTGAAGACGAGCAATTGCTATGTGCCCACCGGAGTATTCTTGAACAGCACGATGATGCGTTATTGATCATCGTGCCTCGGCACCCAGAGCGTTTTGATACGGTTGCAGCTATGGCCGAAGCAAAGGGTTATCGGGTAGCCCGTCGCTCACTTAGCGAGAATCCTCAGCAGGCTCAGGTTTATCTTGGGGACACCATGGGCGAGTTGATGACCCTGTATGGCGCCAGTGATATTGCTTTTGTCGGGGGCTCTTTGATTGAGCGCGGGGGGCACAATCCGCTGGAACCTGCCGCCTGGGGCATGCCGGTATTTTCCGGGCCTCACGTTTTCAATTTCGAAACCATTTATGACCGTTTGATTGCTGATCAGGGCGTGCAAATGGTTGAGGGGTGCCAGGATCTGGCCCAAGCCGTCAGTCGATTAATGTCCGATGCACAGGATTGCAAAGCGTACGGCGAACGAGCGCTGGCGGTGGTGAACAATAACCGGGGCGCGCTGGATAAAGTGGTCGAAGGGATCATCGAAAGGGTATAGCACCCGGGCCTAATTGCGGCCCGGGTGTCTTTGCAAAACCGGCGGGAATTACTCGGTGGGGTCTTCCAGAGTTTTGCCGTCGTTTGCCATCGCTTCAATACCGCGGGCACCTTCGCTGAGCCAGTTGTTTAGCTCGATCAGGTCCTGAGGGCTAAGTGTACCGGCGGTCTGCTTTAACTGCAGAGAGTTGATCACGTAGTCGTAACGGGCATTAGCGTAATCCCGAAGCGCCACGTAGAACGCCCGCTCGGCATCCAGAACTTCCACAATGTTCCGTGTACCCACATCGTATCCGGCGCGCGTTGCATCCAGAGCGCTGCGGCGGGAGATGATGGTCTGCTCAAGCGCAGAAGCGGTTTCCACGTTGTTGTTGACTGTCAGGAACAAACTGCGAGTATTCACCTGAACATCCCGGCGAACCGTGTTCAGATCCTGCTCGGCAACGGTAACCAGAGAGCGTTGTTGGCGAACACCGGCTTGAGTTCCGCCACCCATGTAAAGCGGTACGTTGAGTTGGAGTCCGATGACGCCCTGGGTACCTTCTTGCTGCGGCGTCTTCGCGTTTTCAAACTCGGTTTCACCGTAGGAAGCCACCAGATCAAGTGTCGGCATGTGGCCGGATTTCGCAACTTTCAGATTGGCTTCGCTGGCGTTCAGTTGATATATGGCTGCCTGGATAGACCAATTTTGATCCAGTGCCGTGGCTTCCCAAGATGCCGGGTCCATCGGGTTCGGTCGGCCTAACGGGAAGTTTTCCCGCAGATTTTCCAGATCGACGGCATATTCGCCGGTCAGGCGGGCAAGCTGCTCTCGGGCTACGTTCAGCTGGTTTTCAGCCGCGATACGCAGGCTCTTGCTGTCATCATAGCTGGCGCGGCCTTCATAGACCTCGGTAATGGCAATCAGGCCCACGTCATAGCGTTCTTGGGCTTGCTCGAACTGGCGCTGGATGGCCGCTTCGGTGGCTTGAGCGGTGGTCACCGTATCTTGGGCGCGCAATACGTTGAAGTAAGCTGTGGCCACATCAAGAATCAGTTGCTGCTGTGCCAGGTTGTATTGGGCTTGTGCGGCGTCGGTCTGGAACTGACTTGCGTCGTAGCGGAACCAGTTATCTGCCCGGAAAATAGGCTGGGTAAGTTGAACGCCGTAGTTCAGAGACTTATAGCTATCGCCAGGGCCATTATCTGCGTCGAAATCGACGTGATTGGCTTCGGCAAAGGCGCCGATCTGAGGCAGTAGTGTGCTCTTGCTTACGTCACTGGCGGCTTGCTGGGATTGAAACCTTGCCATGGCCGAAGCAATGCCGGAGTCGTAAGACAGCGCCTTTTCGTAAGTCTCCATCAAATCCAGAGAAAATGCAGGCTGAGCTGCAAGCAGGGTGATCAGTCCTGGAAGTAAGCGTTTTTTCATTGTATCTCCTGACAAACTGTCTCCGGGCATCCGTGATCTGGATACAAGGATCGGAAGGCCATCGTGTCGAAAGCTAATGCGACAGTATGGCCAAAAGTATCGGTGGCACATTATGGACAATAATGTGGCTCGTCTCTACACTTGAGATGCTCACACATTGTGTGAGCAACGAATTCTATATTCGCGTCTTGACGGGGTGCTGAATCGCCACAAACCGGCGATCGGCTGAGATTGCAACGCAGAACCCGCGACCTGATCCGGATAATACCGGCGTAGGGATTAAGATTGCACGATCAGTGCCAAATTGCCTAAAAGGGCGTTTGGGCAGTGTTCCGTCATGCGCGACCTGACACCTCAGATGTTACTGGGAGCAGACATGACGGACATACCAGCATACCTCAGCGACTCCGCAAAAGTGGATTCGGCAGCAATCAAACCATTACCAAGCTCACGAAAAATCTACGTGCAGGGTAGCCGAGCCGACATTCGGGTGCCAATGCGGGAAATTACGGTGGCCGACACCCCTACCGAGCTGGGCGGCGAGAAAAATCCGCCGGTGCTGGTGTATGACACGTCAGGCCCCTACACCGATCCAGATGCAAAAATTGATTTGCGTAAAGGTTTAGCACCGGTTCGCGCCAATTGGATTGCCGAACGTGGCGATGTAGAACCGCTGGACGGCTACACCTCCGAATTCACCCTCCGCCGCATGAAAGACCCATTGTTAGATCCGCTTCGGTTCATGGACGAGCGCAAACCGTTCAAAGCGAAGCCCGGCAAAAACGTCACCCAGATGCATTATGCTCGCCAAGGCGTCATCACTCCCGAGATGGAATACATCGCCATTCGGGAGAACATGAAACTGCAAGAGGCTCGTGAACAGGGATTGGCTGATGATCAGCATCCGGGCCAATCATTCGGTGCCAGCCTGCCCGCGGAGATTACCCCCGAATTCGTGCGTGACGAAGTCGCAAGAGGGCGTGCGATCATCCCTGCGAACATTAACCACCCGGAAACTGAGCCGATGATCATCGGTCGGAATTTTCTGGTGAAGATTAACGGCAACATCGGCAACTCTGCGGTTACTTCGTCCATCGAAGAAGAAGTCGAGAAACTCACTTGGGGTATTCGCTGGGGCTCAGACACTGTGATGGACTTGTCCACCGGTAAGAATATCCACGAAACTCGCGAGTGGATCATCCGAAACTCGCCGGTTCCCATTGGCACCGTGCCGATCTATCAGGCGCTTGAGAAAGTAGGCGGCGTTGCCGAAGACCTGACGTGGGAAATCTTTCGAGATACGTTGATTGAACAGGCAGAGCAGGGCGTGGATTACTTTACCATTCACGCGGGCGTGCGGCTGCACCACGTACCTCTGACTGCCAAACGTACCACAGGTATCGTCTCTCGTGGCGGCTCTATCATGGCGAAGTGGTGCCTGGCGCATCACAAAGAAAGTTTCTTGTACGAACACTTCGAAGACATCTGCGAAATCATGAAGGCCTACGATGTGTCCTTCAGCCTCGGTGACGGCCTCCGCCCTGGCTCCATTGCGGATGCCAACGACGAAGCCCAGTTCGGTGAGCTGGAAACCTTGGGTGAGCTCACCAAAATCGCCTGGAAACACGATGTTCAATGCATGATCGAAGGCCCCGGTCACGTGCCCATGCATTTGATTAAAGAGAATATGGACAAGCAGCTGGAATGCTGTGACGAAGCGCCGTTCTATACCCTCGGTCCTCTGACCACAGACATTGCTCCGGGTTACGATCACATCACTTCGGGCATTGGCGCGGCAATGATCGGCTGGTTCGGTTGTGCCATGCTCTGCTACGTCACACCAAAAGAACACTTGGGCTTGCCCAACAAGGATGATGTGAAAACCGGCATCATCACCTACAAAATCGCTGCCCACGCAGCCGATTTGGCGAAGGGCCACCCGGGCGCACAGATTCGTGATAACGCGCTGTCCAAAGCTCGGTTCGAGTTCCGCTGGGAAGACCAGTTCAACCTGGCGTTGGATCCGGACACGGCGCGGGAGTTCCACGACGAAACCTTGCCGAAAGACTCTGCCAAAGTGGCCCACTTCTGTTCGATGTGCGGGCCTAAGTTCTGTTCCATGAAAATCTCACAGGAAGTAAGGGATTACGCAGCAGAGCAGGGCATGGATGAGGTGAGTGCCATCGACGCAGGCATGCAGGAAAAATCCCGCGAGTTTGTCGAGTCTGGCTCTAAGCTTTACGACAAAGTCTGACTTTCGTACTTCACACCTCCCAGCCTGTTGGTTGGGAGATGTGAGCCGGGGTGGTGGGGCGGTTCAGAAAACGCTCGAGCCATCCTTGGGCGCTTCTGCTCCGCCGTCCCTGGCTCCGCAAATTTCTGAACCGCCCCACCACCCCGGCCCAATTAAACTTCTGTTTAACGCTGAGGCTTCGGCCGTAACTTGCAGCATCCCCACAATAACGGCTATCGTTCAAAACCGATTATCAAACCGGAAGAACCGATGCCACAACCGTTCCAGTTCACAGCCAACAACGTCAAAATCGAAAAACGCGAAACCGTCTTCCAGGGCTTCTTCCGCATGGACAAGCTCTGGCTGACCCACCCGCGTTTCGATGGCCGTGAAATGCCCATCTTCACCCGTGAACTCTTCATCCGCGGCGATGCCACCTGCGTACTGCCTTATGATCCAGAGCGCGACGAAATCGTATTACTAGAACAATTCCGGCTCGGCGCACTCGGGCGTAACCAATCACCCTGGTTACTCGAACTCGTTGCGGGCATGAACGAAGAGGGCGAAAGCCCGGAAGACGTTGCGAAGCGCGAAGGTCAGGAAGAAGCCGGGCTGAGCTTCAGCCGTTTGGATAAAATCTGTGACTACATGGTATCGCCCGGTGGCACTACCGAAATGATCCACCTGTATTGCGGCCAAATCAGTACAGTCAATGCCGGAGGCGTTTTTGGTGTCGAACACGAACATGAAGACATCCTTTCCCATGTGGTTTCGGCTGAAGAGACTTTCGCCATGATCGCCGATGGCCGAATCAACAACGCGGCCGCCATCATCGCCATTCAGTGGCTGCAACTAAACCGGGACCGGCTGCGAAAGGAGTGGCGGGCATGACCGAATGGGTAAAGCGTCCAAAGCGATACGTCCCCGACCTGCGTCAGCTTGGAGCACTGTGTGATGGTAACTACCATCGGCTACGTAAACTGAGGCAGCTTGACGCTGAAGACGAGGCCGTGTGTGAAATCGAATTGCATCGGGAAGATCAGTACCTGGGCCGAGTTCGGATCGAACGCATGCAAACTGCAAGGTTTACCGAAACCTTGTTACTTGAACAAATCCATAATAGCGGCCGGTGGCTGAACAATCCGAAAATGACCGTTCGTGTGTATCACGATGCCACCATGGCCGAAGTCATCAGTTGTTACCGCCATCGCCACATTGCCCCCGTGAACGATTACCCGAACCGCTTTATGCACCATCCCGATGAAAAAGTTCAGATCAACGGTTTTCTTGCTGACTGGCTGGATTATTGCCTGCGTTTTGGTCATTTGCCCTTGGAGCAGGCGGCTTGGACGGCTGGGCAGGGTGGAGACTGAACGGAAATTCCGTTACTGCTATCTTAGCCTGTCTCATGGTTGTCAAATACTGCAAAATATCAGGCGCAATTGGCGAAAATGTGACATAACCTTAAGTCATAGCCAATGTAATAAGCCACAGTCATCGTAAACTAAGAAAAATTCCAACCAGCCGCAAAGATAACAGCAGGGCTTGCATGACCCACTCTGATCCTAAGCACCCATTACGAGTGCTGCAGTTGACAGACCCTCACCTGACCGCGCAGTCAGACGGAGCCTTGCTGGGCGTTAACACCCGAGACAGCCTGGCGGCGGTCATCGAAGACGTGCTCAAGGAGCATGGGCAACCCGACTTGGTATTGGCCACGGGCGATATCTCTCAAGACGCTTCGGTGGAAGCTTACCGCTATTTTGGTGAGCAGCTGGAAGCCTTTGAATGTCCTTCTCTCTGGATCGCCGGCAACCACGATGATACGTCGCTGATGAATTCCATTGCAGCAGAGTTTCGAGCTGATCAGAGTGAATGGATGCAGGGCGGCTGGCACTTTGTCATGCTCGACTCTTCCGTTCATGGAAAAGTATTTGGTGAGTTGTCAGGCGAAGAGTTGGCTCATCTCGACAACGCGCTTTCTGAACAGCCCGAACTGCCTACAATGGTTTGCTTGCACCACCATCCAGTGGACATTGGTTCCGACTGGATGGAAAAGATTGGCCTTAAAACTCGAGAGGCCTTTTGGCGGATTATCGATAAACATCCGCAGGTGAAAGTCGTGCTTTGGGGGCACATCCATCAAGAGCTTCACCGACAACGGAATGGCGTTCAATTGCTCGCGACGCCCTCCACCTGCATCCAGTTCACCGCTGGAGCCAGTAACTTTTCGGTTGAACCGCGTGCACCGGGATATCGGTGGATCGAACTAAACCCTTCAGGAAATATTTATACAGAGGTGCGAAGGGCGACCCAGTTTGAGTTCGAACTGGACGAGAATAGTTCCGGGTACTGACCGCAAAACCCTCTCCTCCCTCAAATCCTCAGCATGCCATTGGAAGGCAGTTCACTGATCAGGGCGATCAGTTCGTTACAATAGCAACGTTGTGAATACGATTTCACAAGGATGAATGTCCTCAGTCAATGGATGACGAGCCATGAAGATTGTAAGTACCTGGGATTTGCGCGCCGCAGACCTGCCTGGGCTGGAATCTCCTTTTTTTGCAGCCTCCAAAACTAAAAGTCTGATCCTTGATCACGCACATAATGCTAACAACGGCGAACTTGAGCGCTTGCTTGGGCGATCCCGCGACTCTCCCGGTGGTAGCCGTGCCTCAAGAAGCTACCGTGCCGCGATGGTTGAGGAAGTCGTGCGTCGAATTGATGACGGCGAACTCTGGTTAGTCCATGAAGTTGTCGATGGTGAGCCTTCAGCTCCAGTAGTGTATTGGCGGAGCTCTGATGATGGGCAGGCGCAGTGGGCTTTAGATGACGGTATAGCTAACTCCGAAATACGCAGCAGCGTGGATGCACTGAACCGACACGGCATTACGCCGCAGCAACTCGCTTCCCAAGGCATCGGAGGTGTGGGGCACTTAGGTGCTAACCAGTTTGACGCTGAATATCGCGAGAAACAGCAAGAGGAGGCGCGCCAACAACGATCGACATCCGAAAACTCAAACACGAGTTTCCCCGCGCAGTCAGTGGCACCGCTTGCCCTATCCGCAGCGCTAAATAATGAACCCGAAACTACAAAAGTCCCTCAGGAAATTCACCTCGAAATCGGCATCTTTACCGATGGTACCTTGAATAACGCCGAGAATTCGAGGGAGCTGGAGGAGCGTGTGGCTAAGGAGTGTGTTCAGTCCTTCGAGCGAGGGGAGATATCGGAGGAGGAGTGTCAATATTGGGTGGGACTGGCGAGTGGTGGGAGCTACAGAAACACCCCGAGTAACGTGGCCAAACTTAGGGATTTATATGAGGAATCCAATAGCGTTGATGATACCGGGCTCACTTGGAGGTTTTGGGTATACGCTCCTGGTATTGGCACTAAAACGGGAGGAGGTGACTCCGCTGTTGGGGCGATCACGGGAATGGGAGAAACTGGGATTATTAGCCAAGTAGAAGATGCATTTTTGCAGGTCGCGCGACGAATATATGCATTCGGAGTGTCAGATGGCATAGCGAGTCTAACTATCGATTTGTTTGGTTTTAGCCGTGGCGCGGCTTCTGCACGCCATGCTGCATGCGAGATAAACCGGGGAGCAGAAGGTTCGCTTGGTCGGGCGTTGATGATGAAAGGGATAGGTTGGCCGGAGCGTGTGGTGATTCGTTTCGTCGGATTGTTTGATACCGTCTCGGCCGTCATCAATCCGGCTGCGTTGGATCTGTCGCCTAGTAACGATCGAAACGATCCGGTCAATGTTTATCTAGATCCGGGTAGTGTCAAGCATGCTGTTCATCTAGTTGCTGCTGATGAATACAGGGAAAATTTTGCATTGAACAGTTTGCGGAATGCGGATGGAGAGATTCCGAAAAACTTTAGAGAAATCGTTTTGCCCGGAGCGCATTCCGATGTTGGCGGGGGGTACCCAGATTCTCTTCGAGAAGATTTGATTATCAGTAAATATCATAAAGTCGATGATGACCGAACTGACAGGCCCGACCAAACGATGCAATGGGATAACCTGGAAGAGCTACAAGGCATCAAAATATCGGAAGGGTGGATCGGCGATTTTAGTTTGCCGGTCAGATCCTCTGAATACCATGATCCGAGCCCGGAAGAGCTAGGTCCGTTCGGCGATGCTAGTTTAGAAATTTATAAGATCAAATCTGAGCACCCAACCCCGCGCGGGCGTGTAGAGTTGGTTTTGAGGATGGTGCGCAACATCCGGGGTGAATACTCAAGAGTAGCGCTCCATCTTATGCGAACGTTAGCTGCTCAGACAGGGGTTCCGTTCCAGCATTTGGGCTTCGATAGTCCTGTTGGGCGACTGCCCAATGACTTAATCGCTATTTCGCGGGAAATCACGGGAAAAGTTGTTGCAGGAGAGGATAAAATTCAATTAAGAGCAGACCAGAAAAATTTAATTCGGCAGCGATACACCCACCATTCCGTCAATTACGACCCGCTTAAATTTGTGCTAAAGGACGCACTGTTTCAGCTGCGTCTAGGCCGAAATTTTAGTCCAAACGCTCCAGTGAGTTCTGGTGAACGAATTATCCATCGCAATCTTTGAGAATGGCTTATGCGAATCTTGGTAGCTATCGTGACGTTCATGACCGCAACTCTTCTAACGGGTTGTGTTTCTTGGAGTGGTGAAAAAAAACACTGGGATCTTACTGTTGCTGCGCCCGAGCGCTATCACATGTGGTTGATCGATGCGCATTTGGAAAAGTCGGGGGTCAGAAGCTGGCGTGGGCCAGTAGGGGGAGGGGTTGAATGTTGTTGGAAAGGCGACGACGGTCCTTTTGGGTCGGGTGGAAGTATGGAGCCATTTCCCAACTTAATTGCATTGCATTGGTTTTCGTTTGCTGAACAGAAGTACTACTCCGCATTCATCCGAGTGCCTCCGGATTTGGAAGAGCGTATGGCCGAGCCCGCGCTTACATATACTCAAAAAGGTGATGAACGCTATCTCCCAAGATATAACTTGGTTCTGGGATTAGCCCCCGGTGGCGAAGTTGTTGTCTGGATAATGAGCCAATTTTCGAATGCGGTGGAGGTGTTGAGAGTTCCTGCGAAAGAAGTGCCAGGGGATCCGGCAGACTTTGCCGGTTTAACGAAAGCTTATCTCGAAGAGCACGGTGCCTACCTCAAAGAACACGGCGTACCCTTAGAAGGTTGGTAAACCATAACCTTGCTCATTCGTCGAAAATAAAAAGAGGGTGCGCCACAAGGCGCACCCTCTTCGCAGTTCCATTTAAGCCCGCAACGCCTGCGCCGCGGCCACCATGGTCTCCAGAGCGGGAGTCACTTCCTCCCACTTCCGCGTTTTCAGTCCGCAGTCCGGATTAATCCACAACCGTTCCGCCGGAATCCGCTCCGCGGCAAGTTTCATCAGATTGATGATTTGTTCCTTGTTAGGAACATTGGGCGAGTGAATGTCATAGACTCCGGGCCCGATGTCGTTCGGGTACTCAAAGCTCTTGAACGCGTCCAGCAGCTCCATGTCAGACCGTGACGTTTCGATGGTAATCACGTCGGCATCCATACGAGCGATGGCCTCGATGATGTCGTTGAACTCTGAGTAACACATGTGCGTGTGAACCTGTGTGCTGTCCTCTACTCCGTTGGCGGCGATGCGGAAGCTGTTAATGGCCCAATCCAGATAACCTTCCCAGTCCGACTGACGTAGTGGCAAACCTTCACGCAGAGCGGCTTCGTCAATTTGAATGATACCCACGCCCGCTTTTTCCAGATCCTGAACTTCCTCGCGAATGGCCAGTGCCAGTTGCAGGCATGAATCCTTTCGGGGTTGATCGTCACGGACGAACGACCAGTTCAAGATGGTCACCGGGCCCGTCAGCATGCCTTTCACTGGCTTGTCAGTCAGTGACTGGGCGTAACGGATCCAGTCAACGGTCATGGCTTTCGGGCGGCGGATGTCACCGAATAGGATCGGCGGTTTAACGCAGCGCGAACCGTACGATTGCACCCAGCCGAAGCGAGTAAAAGCGTAGCCTTCTAACTGCTCGCCGAAGTATTCAACCATGTCGTTTCGTTCGGCTTCGCCGTGAACCAACACATCCAGACCCAGGGCTTCCTGATTACGAATGCAGCGTTCGATTTCTGCCTTCATTTGAGCTTCGTAGTCGGCTGCAGCTAAATCCCCTTTGCGGAATTGCAGGCGTGCCTGGCGGATTTCCTGAGTTTGTGGAAATGACCCAATGGTCGTGGTCGGAAACGCAGGTAGCTGAAGTTTCTCTTGCTGCAGCGCGATACGCTGCGCGTAAGGGTTTTGACGATTGCCGAGCTCTGCGTTGATCTCCGCGACTGCCGCTCGAACGTTTGGGTTTGTAACGCGAGTAGAGTTGCGGCGGCTGTCGATGGCTTCCTGATTGTGCGTTAGTTGCTGGAGTACTGCTTCACGTCCTTCGTTCAGAGCGCGGGTGAGTACCTGCAGCTCGTCCAACTTCTGCAAAGCAAAGGCCAGCCAGTTTTGGATTTCGGGATCCAAGCCGGTTTCCTGAGACAAGTCGACGGGTACGTGTAGCAGTGAGCAAGACGGTGCCAGCCACAGGCGATCACCCAGTTTTTCATGCACCGGTTCCAACCAATCCAGCGTTTTATTCAGATCGGTTTTCCAGATATTCCGGCCACTGATCGCGCCGAGCGATAGAACCTTGTGCGTTGGCAGCCAGTCGGCAATGCGGGTTACCTCATCCGGTGCACTGATGGCATCGAGATGAACTCCGGCTACCGGCAGCTCGCATGCCAGTTGCAAATTGTTGCGCAGCTCGCCGAAGTAAGTCGCCAGCAGCAGTTTCGGGCGATTCGTTTTCAGTTGATGATAGGCGAGGTTAAAAGCATACCGCCAGTTGGCATCCAGCTCTGTGACCAGAGCAGGTTCGTCAATCTGAACCCACTCAGCGCCGGCATCGGCGAGAATTTCCAGCAATTGCGAATAAGCGGGCAGTAGACGCTCCAGTAAATCCAGGCGGTTGCTGTCGTCGGACGTTTTACCGAGCCATAAATAGGTGACCGGGCCAATGATAACCGGCTTCGCGGCAACACCCTGCTGCTGTGCTTCAGCCAGCTGGTTGAGCAGCCGCTCCGGGTTGAGCTTGAACTCGGTGTCGGCGGTGAACTCCGGCACGATGTAGTGATAATTTGTGTCGAACCACTTGGTCATTTCGCCAGCTGCAATGGCGCAACAGGGGCTGTCATTAGCGCTTCGGCCGCGGGCTGCGCGGAAATAGGCATCTAACTCGTTACCCTCTTTATCCGCCGCACGAGCCGGCAGATTGCTCAGCGTCACAGACATGTCGAGCACTTGATCGTAGAGGGAAAAGTCGCCCACGGGCACAAAGCCGAGGCCAGATTGCTGTTGCCAATGGGTTTGGCGCAACTCAGCGGCCTTTGCGGCCAAATCTTGCTCGGATTTACGGCCGGCCCAGTAATGTTCCAGTTCGAATTTTAGCTCTCGTTGACCGCCGATGCGCGGAAAACCTAGATTGTGCGTTGTCACCATGATGCTGTCCTTAGTGGTTTATGCTGTCAGTAGGAGAGCTAGATTAGAAAGTTTCTGTGATGAATAAAAATGGTATTATCTCAACAATCCATGAGAAAAATTCACGGTTAGAGCATGATTGAACGCAGTCACTTAGAGATATTTCGAGCGGTTGAGCGGCAGGGTTCGCTCACCGCTGCGGCCGAGCAGCTGCATTTAACGCAATCCGCGTTGAGCCACGCGATTCGGAAGCTGGAGCAGCAATTGGGAACGCCGGTCTGGTTGCGAGAAGGACGGCAGCTGCGGTTTACCCAAGCAGGTGAGCAACTGCTGTCGCTCGCCAACCGGCTTCTGCCGCAATTTGAGCACGCTGAAATGCTGGTCGGGCAAGTGGCCAAGGGACAGCGTGGCAGCTTGCGCGTGGGTATGGAGTGCCACCCGTGTTACCAGTGGTTATTGAAGGTAGTCGGCCCTTATTTGCAGCGGTGGCCAGATGTTGATGTGGATGTGAAACAAGAGTTCCAGTTCGGCGGAATGGGTGCTTTGTTCGGCCATGATATCGATTTATTGGTGACGCCGGATCCTCTGCATCGCCCTGGTGTGTGCTTTGAGCCCGTGTTCGATTATGAGCAAGTTTTGGTGGTGGCGAGCGATCATCCGTTGGCGGTCAATGAGTGGGTAGAGCCAAATCAGTTAGCAAGAGAAACGCTGATTACCTATCCGGTAGCGCCGGAGCGACTCGATATTTTCACCCGATTCTTTTTACCTGCTCATGCTGCGCCTGCTTTTCATAAAACGATCGAAACAACCGATATCATGCTGCAGATGGTTGCCGCGGGCCGTGGTGTGTCGGCTTTGCCGCGTTGGCTAGTGGATGAGTACGCACAGAAAATGCCGATTAAGGCGCTGCAGTTGGGCAAAGAAGGCATGCCAAAACAGATATTTTTGGGCTTTCGGGAGCGGGATCAAGAGGTAGATTATCTGGTTGCATTTATGAAGTTGGCCCGTAGCATTCGCTGGAACTAAGCTCTTCGGTTAAACTGCGCAAAAATTTCAACAGGACACACAAATTATGAGCAATATCCCTGCGGATCTTAAATATATTGATACTCACCAGTGGGTGCGGGTTGAGGCTGATGGTACGGCCACCGTAGGTATCACCGATTTTGCCCAAGAGCAGTTGGGTGATGTGGTTTATATCAGCGTGCCGGAAGTGGGCGCTACGGTCAATGGTGGTGAGGAAGCGGGTGTTGCGGAGTCGGTAAAGTCGGCTTCGGATGTGTTTAGCCCGGTAACTGGTGAGGTTCTTGAGGTGAATGAGAAACTTGAGGATGAACCGGAAATCGTCAACGATGATCCTTATGGCGAAGGCTGGATGTTCAAGGTTAAGCTGTCGGATGAAGGCGAGCTGGATGGCCTGATGGATCCTGATGCTTACGCTGAGCACGTGGCTTCAGAAGGCTAAATCGCACTAAATTACCCCAGCCCAATTTTTCAGGTAACTAATTAATGGATTTCCCGATTTTATATCTGCGCAAAGGCGCAGAACGCCGTCTCCGTGCTGGCCACTTGTGGGTTTACAGTAACGAGGTGGATATCAAACGCAGCCCGTTAACCGAGTTCGAAGCCGGTGTACAGGCGCAGTTGCGGGCGTCGAACGATAAGCCATTGGGTACGGTGTTTGTGAACCCCCATGCGTTGATTTGTGGGCGTTTGATCAGTCGGGAACCTGCGCAGGGAATGACGCCCAAGCGGTTGACGGATCGGATGGAGGCGGCGCTTTCGTTGCGGGAGCGGTTGTTTGCTAAGCCGTTTTATCGCTGGGTGTTTGGTGACAGCGATGGTTTATCTGGTTTGGTGGTGGATCGTTTTGATGACGTTGTGGTGGTGCAGATTTCCACAGCGGGCATGGAGCTGATGAAAGACGCCATTGTGCGGGCGGTTCAGCGTTTGGCGCATCCTCGCGTGGTGGTGCTGAAGAACGATGGCAAGATGCGCAAGGTGGAAGGGCTTTCCAGCTACGTGGAATTTGCTCATGGCCCCGAGACAGACGTTTTGCGGGTTGAAGAAAACGGCGCGCAGTTTGAAGTGCCATTGGCAGGCGGGCAGAAGACGGGGTGGTTTTACGATCACCGGATGAACCGTCAGCGGCTGCAGGCCTATGCGCCGGGTAAGCGGGTGCTGGATGTGTTCAGTTACGTGGGCGGTTGGGGTATTCAGGCCGCGTGTGCCGGTGCTTCCCAGGTGACTTGTGTCGATGCTTCATCATCTGCGGTGGATTCGGTACATCACAATGCCAAGCTGAACGGGTTGGATAATGTGGACACCCTTGAAGGCGATGCTTTTGATGCGTTGAAAGCGCTGGCGGACGAGAAAGAAAAGTTCGACATCGTGGTGCTGGACCCACCCGCGTTGATCCCGCGTCGTCGTGATCAGAAAGCCGGTGAGCAGGCTTATGCCCGGTTGAATCAGCTGGGTTTGCGGTTGCTTGAGCGGGATGGGCTGCTGGTGTCTGCGTCTTGTTCCATGCATTTGTCGCAGGAAAAGCTGATCGACATCATCCGCGGTAGCGGGCGCAAGATTGATCGTTTTGTGCAGTTGCTGGAGCAGGGGCATCAGGCACCGGATCATCCGGTTGTGCCGGGGATTCCTGAAACCGATTACATCAAATCTTGCTTCGTGCGCTCGCTGACCGGTTTTCTGTAAAGGTAGCAAGCTTCCGCGCAAAGTAGGTCGCCGGTGGGACACTCTTCCGGGATCGTCAAAATCAGGGAAGATTTTGTCGAGCGTACACGGATGTATTCACCGCGTATCCCGGAAGAGTGTCCCACCGGTGGCCGGCCGAGCGGACTCTAAAACCTCAGTCCCGAAGCGACATCACCGGCCAGCCACTCTCAATCGCCAGTTTCTCCAGTGTTGGGTCTGGGTCCACGGCCACCGGGTTCTGCACCAATTTCAGCAGCGGCACATCATTGTGCGAATCGCTGTAAAACCAAGCGCCGTCCAAAGTCTCATCGAAGGCTTCTAGCCAGTCGTTCAGGCGCACCACTTTGCCGTCCTGAAAACTCGGTGTTCCCGCCACTTCGCCGGTAAACCGGCCGTTCACCAACTCCGGTTCAGTCGCAATCAGGTAATCAACGCCTAAAAGCTCTGCAATCGGCTCGGTAATAAACCGATTGGTGGCGGTAATGATCATCAGCGTATGGCCTTGCGCCCGGTGATCAGCCAGCAACGTCGCGGCTTTCTCCAGCATCATGGGCTGTACTTTTTTCGCCATGAACGTTTCACGCCAGGATTCCAACTCCTCCATGCTGTGAGTGGACAGCGGTTGCAGAGCAAATCGCTGGTATTCGAAAACGTCCAGCTCGCCATTCAGGTATTCCTGATAGAAACGGTCGTTTGCCTGGCGGTACACTTCTTCGTCCACCAAACCCTCTTCCACCAGAAACTCGCCCCACGCGTGGTCGCTGTCGCCGGCCAGCAGGGTATTATCCAAATCAAAAATTGCGAGCGTCAAGCCGCGTCCTCCCATTGTCACAGGCTTTTAAACAAAGCTGACAGTCTAGCACGGCTTTCACAAGGTATGTCGCACGCAGTGGCGTTTGCTGAACCATTGGGTTTCTGTAAGAATGAGAGCAACTTGGACAAATTTCGTCGGTTGGAAAAGCAGCCGGCCACCGACTATGCGAGGACTGTGCCGTGATCGACTCAGACGGTTTCAGACCCAACGTCGGAATCATTCTGGCCAACCACAGGGGCGAAGTGCTCTGGGCGAGGCGAATAGGGCAGGACTCCTGGCAATTTCCGCAAGGCGGTATTAATCCGAATGAGTCGCCTGAAGAGGCCTTGTACCGGGAGCTGGAAGAGGAAATTGGCCTGAGTGCCAATGATGTGGAGATCATCACATGTACACGAGGGTGGCTAAGGTACCGGCTGCCCAGAAGGATGGTACGCCACAACTCGCACCCCGTATGTGTGGGGCAAAAACAGAAATGGTTCCTGCTGCGGATGTTGTCACCAGATGCGCATGTTCGCGTAGATGGTACAGATTCACCTGAATTTGACGGTTGGCAGTGGGTTAGCTACTGGTACCCGTTGGGACAAGTGATTTCATTTAAACGAGAAGTGTACAGGCGCGCGCTGAGAGAACTGGCCCCCAGACTGTTTCATAATATGGAACAGTGGCAAAAAGGAGAGTCAAACCGGCGTTTGAAGGAACACCAAAAATGATGGATTAGCCCCATGCTCGGCATCTTGCGAAGTATCGTACAAGAGGTAAACAGCGCCCGTGATCTGAACGAGGCACTCGATATCATTGTCTCGCGAGTGCAAAAAGCAATGGGAACCGAAGTCTGTTCGGTGTACCTGCTGGACCCCGCCTCAAACCGCTACATCCTAATGGCCACCGAAGGTCTGTACAAAGACGCGGTGGGCAATGTCAGTCTGGCCCATTCTGAGGGACTTGTCGGACTTGTCGGCTCCCGTGAGGAGCCCATCAACCTCGAAGATGCGCCTTCCCACACGCGTTATCGCTACTTCCCGGAAACCGGTGAAGAGCGCTTTAGCTCATTTCTTGGTGTGCCCATCATTCACCATCGCGCGGTATTGGGCGTTCTGGTGGTGCAGCAGCGAGAAAGCTCCCGATGCTTTGATGAGGGTGAAGAAGCCTTTCTGGTAACGATTTCGGCTCAATTGGCCGGGGTCATTGCCCACAGCGAAGCCACAGGTGCCATCAGCGGCCTGTCATTAACCGGTGAAGAAGCCCACGACGTGTGTTTTAACGGGGTGCCCGGCGCGCCCGGTGTCGCCATCGGCACAGGCACGGTGGTTTATCCCTCCGCCGACCTTGATGTTGTTCCGGATAAGCCCTCCGACGATATTGACCGCGAGCTGGAACTGTTCTGGAGCGCGGTTCAAGCGGTCAAAGAAGATATCCAACGTGTGGCCAACCGATTGGCTTCGCAGCTTCGTCCGGAAGAGCAGGCATTATTCGATGTCTATTTGCGAATGCTGGATGAAAGTGCACTTCCCGGCGAAGTGGTCAGCAAAATTCAAGAAGGCATTTGGGCACAAGGTGCCCTGAAACAGGTGATTCAGCAGTACATACGCCATTTCGAACTGATGGACGATTTGTATCTGCAGGAGCGGGTGGTGGATATCCGCGATCTGGGGCGCCGCTTGTTGTCGCACATGCAGGAAGGCGAACAGAAGCATCTGGAATACCCCGAACGCACCGTATTGGTCAGCGAAGAACTGACCCCTGCGATGCTGGGCGAAGTGCCGAAAGGCCAGCTGGTGGGGTTAGTTTCGGTCAAAGGCTCTAGCAACTCCCACGTAGCTATTTTGGCCCGAGCGATGGGTGTACCAACCGTTATGGGGCTGGTGGATATACCTGTCAACCAGTTGGGCGGTCGTGAACTGGTGGTGGACGGCTTCGAAGGGCAAATCTTCGCTTCGCCTTCTGCTGACCTTCGCGCGTTCTATCAGGCGATTTGTGAAGAAGAAGATGAGCTGTTCCGCGGGCTGGAAGAGCTGCGGGATAAGCCCTGCGAAACCCTGGATGGCCACCGGGTGCCCTTGCTGGTGAATACCGGCCTGATGACCGATGTGGTGCGTTCATTGTCTCACGGCGCCGAAGGCATAGGCCTGTATCGCACCGAAGTGCCGTTCATGATTAAAGACCGCTTCCCGTCGGAACAAGAGCAGCGGGAATACTATCGCGAGCAGTTGGAAGCCTTCGCTCCGAATCCTGTCACCATGCGGACGCTGGACATTGGCGGTGACAAAGCGCTGACGTATTTCCCGATTCAGGAAGAAAACCCGTTCCTGGGTTGGCGTGGCATCCGGGTGACATTGGATCACCCTGAGATCTTTTTGTTGCAGGTCAGGGCTATGCTTAAAGCCAGTGAGGGCTTGAACAATCTGCAAATCATGCTGCCCATGATCAGCAACGTCTCCGAGGTGGAAGAATCGCTGCACCTGATCTATCGGGTTTATCACGAAGTCCGGGAAGAAGGGTACGATGTCCACATGCCCAAAGTGGGCGTGATGATCGAAGTGCCGGCCGCGGTGTATCAGATTCGTGAACTGGCTGATCGCGTGGATTTCGTGTCGGTAGGCTCCAACGACCTCACGCAGTATCTGCTGGCGGTCGATCGCAATAACCCGCGGGTTGCTCAGCTGTATCATTCATACCATCCGGCGGTTCTGCAGGCCTTGGTGCGCATTGCGCAAGACACCCATGCTGTGGGTAAGCCAGTCGGCATTTGTGGCGAGCTCGCGGGTGATCCGGGGGGAGCCTTGCTGCTAATGGCCATGGGGTACGACTCGTTATCGATGAACGCGGCCAGCCTACCGAAAGTGAAATCGGTGATCCGAAGCGTGGATCGCGAATGGGCTGTTCAGTTGCTGCAAGACGTTCTGCTGCTGGATTCGCCCCACGTTATAAAAAGTTGTGTCGATCTGGCCCTTAGAAACGCGGGCTTCGGCCGATATCTTCGCCCTGTAAAAACGCCGGTGTGTGAGCCGGCCACGCTCTGACCTGCTGCTTTTGCGGTTAGTGTGTTTACTCTAAAATCAATTGGTAGCTTAGTACTGTTAATCTGACCTGTAGTACCTACAAAGGATAGTTGATGACAGACGCGACCGGACTCAAGCCCACGCCCAAAATAGGCCTCGCCCTTGGTGGCGGAGGGCCGTTAGGTGGTATTTACGAGATCGGCGCATTGCGGGCGCTCGACGAAGCGCTTGATGGCCTCGACTTTAATGATCTGAATGTCTACGTTGGCGTAAGCTCCGGCTCGTTTGTTGCGTCCCACTTGGCCAATCAGGTGACCACTGCGCAGTTGTGCCGAATTTTTGTGCGCAATGAGGCCGAGGTACACCCGTTCCATCCGGATGTGTTCTATCGCCCCGCGTTTCGCGAGATAGGCAGTCGCTTGTTAGCGGTGCCCCGGCTATTGAGCACGGCGGTTAGCCGCTTCATTAACAATCCCTACGACCAAAGCTTACTGGAAGCCCTGACCATTCTGGCTCAGGCCGCGCCAGCCGGGTTGTTTGATAACGAAGGGCTGCATGATTACCTGCGTCGCGCGTTTACCATGCTTGGCCGCACCAACGATTTCCGGCAACTCAAGCGCAGCTTGTATATTGTTGCAGCGGATGTAGAGAGTTCCGACGCGGTCTGCTTTGGCGCGCCCGGTTTGGACCACGTGCCGATTTCCAAAGCAGTACAGGCCAGCACGTCCTCGCCGGGGCTATATGTACCGGTGGATATTGATAGCCGCTATTATGTGGATGGCACGCTTCGGAAGGGGTTGCATGCGTCCGTCGCGTTTGAGGATGGAGCCGATCTGGTTTTTGCCATCAACCCGCAGGTGCCCATCGATGCCAGCGCCGCCGTTCGTGCAGGCTCGTTGAAGGCCGGTGATCTGACGCACTCCGGTATGCCGAATCTGTTGTCCCAAACCTTTCGGACGATGGTGTATTCACGCATGCAGTCGGGGATTGCCCAGTACGCTAGAGACTACCCGGATAAAGAAATTTTACTGTTCGAGCCCACGCGGGACGACGCCAAGCTGTTCTTCTCCAACGTATTCAGCTTTCAGAGCCGCCGAATGGTGTGTGAACATGCTTATCAGATGACGCGCCGCGATCTTCTGAATCGTGCGGATGAGCTGGAGCCGAAGCTAGCGCAGTATGGCATCAAGCTACGCCGTGACCGGCTCGAAGACGAGCAGCGCACCATCAGCACCAGTTTGTACGGTGAGCTTTTACCGCTGTATGTGGCCAAAGGTCGGAAAAAGCAGGCGCAGAAAGGTCGCTTGGCAAGTGGACTGAGCAACGTAACGCATCTGTTTTCCAAGGCGCAGTGATGGGATAAGCCCATAAGCGAGCAGATACAAAAAAGCCCGGATGATTGACGTCATCCGGGCTTTTTTGTTGGAGGTTAGACCGTTACAAGATGAACCGGCTCAAATCCTCGTCTTCGGCAAGTACGCCCAGCTTTTCGTTAACGTAGTCAGCCGTTACCTCAAAACCGTCAGTAACCTGATCGCCGGCTTCGAACGACAAGCTTTCCAGCAAGCGCTCTAGTACCGTGTGCAGGCGTCGGGCACCGATGTTCTCTGTGGTTTCATTCACCTTGCAGGCAATCTCTGCAATGCGGGCAATGGCATCTTCTGCAAAGTTTAACGTTACACCTTCCGTGCCCATCAGCGCTTCGTACTGTTGTACCAAGGAGGCATCCGGTTCGGTCAGAATCCGCTTAAAGTCATCCGGTGTCAGCGCTTGCAGCTCAACCCGGATCGGCAAGCGGCCCTGAAGCTCTGGGATCAAATCCGAAGGCTTGGATAGATGGAATGCACCCGAGGCAATGAACAGAATGTGATCGGTCCGAACCGCGCCGTATTTGGTGCTCACGGTGCTGCCTTCAATCAGGGGGAGCAGGTCACGCTGAACCCCTTCACGGGATACGTCCGACGAAGTGTTTTCAGAGCGCTTGGCCACCTTGTCGATCTCGTCCAGGAACACGATACCGTTTTGCTCAACGGCCAACAGGGCCTTCTGCTTGATCTCTTCTTCGTTCACCAGCTTGGCGGCTTCTTCTTCCTTCACCCGCTTCATGGCGTCGGCCACTTTCATCTTGCGGGTTTTGCGCTTGTCTGAGGCCATGTTCGAGAACATGCTCTGGAGCTGATTCGTCATCTCTTCCATGCCCGGTGGCGCCATAATTTCAACGCCGGCACCGCTGCTGCTCAGATCAATGTCGATTTCCTTGTCGTCCAGATCGCCTTCGCGAAGTTTCTTGCGGAACATCTGGCGGCTGGCTGAATCGTTATCCCGAGCGGCGTCTTCGTTGAAATCACGCGCAGGCGGCAGCAGAGCATCCAGAATGCGATCTTCGGCCGCGTCCAAGGCCTGGTTCTCGTGGCGTTTCATCTCCTGTTCACGGAGCATCTTAACGGCCATATCCGACAGATCACGGATAATGGATTCCACATCGCGGCCCACATAACCCACTTCGGTAAACTTCGTGGCTTCCACCTTCAGGAAGGGGGCATCGGCCAGTTTCGCCAAGCGGCGGGCGATTTCGGTTTTACCGACACCGGTGGGGCCGATCATTAAAATGTTTTTCGGTGTAATTTCATCGCGCAGGCTGCTGTCCAGCTGCATTCGGCGCCAACGATTACGCAAGGCGATGGCGACGGCGCGCTTGGCCTCTTGCTGGCCCACGATGTGTTTGTTCAGTTCGTGAACGATTTCACGGGGAGTCATTGCAGACATGGTCGCTCCGGTCAGTCTTGTATGGGCAGCACTTCGAGAGTGCGGTTCTGGTTGGTGTAGATGCAGATGTCTCCTGCAATTTCCAGAGCCTTCTCGGCAATTTCGTGTGCACTCAGATCGGTGTTTTCAAGCAACGCGCGGGCAGATGCCTGAGCAAAGGGGCCGCCGGAACCAATGGCAATCAAGCCTTGTTCGGGCTCAATTACATCGCCATTACCGGTAATAATTAACGAGGCGGTTTTGTCGGCCACGGCCAGCAGGGCTTCCAGCTTGCGCAGCGCACGATCGGATCGCCAGTCTTTGGCGAGCTCCACCGCCGCTCGGGTCAGGTTGCCTTGATGCTTTTCTAGTTGGGCTTCGAAGCGCTCGAAAAGAGTGAAAGCATCGGCAGTGCCGCCAGCAAACCCGGCAATGACTTGGCCGTTATACAGTCGGCGAACTTTACGGGCATTGCCTTTCATGACGGTGTTGCCCAGTGAAACCTGGCCATCACCTCCCATAGCGACTTCGTCGTCACGACGGACGGAAACAATCGTAGTCATTTTGGCTCCAGTTGCCTGATGAAGATTGGTATCCAGACGTTATGGAGGCGCTTGAAGTGAATTCAACCTTTCTTGGGAATCTTTCGAACCAGAGGTTGAATATTTATGCCCACCAGCTTATCAACAGCGGAGCTCATCTGGCTTCGAGAAGTGAAGGGGCCCACATTTACGCGGTACCACTGACTGCCGTTGTCCTGAACCACGTGTTGAACGTGCGCGCGCAAGCCTTGAAAGGCGATCTGGGCGCGCTGGCGCTCGGCATCTTGCTTGCTGCGGAACGAGCCAGACTGAACCACATAGTCGTAGGCCTGTTTGGCGGGGCCAGGGGTGTATTCTTCAACCTTGGGCGGAACCACTTCGGATTCCGGCAGCATTTCGTAGAACCGGAAATCGCGCTCTTTGCGGGCGGTTTGCGCCGGGGGCTGCTTCTGAGGCGCTTGAGGTTGTGTTTGCTGTGCCTGTGAGGGTGACGACTGTTGAACCTCCTGCCCCGTAGGCAGGGTGTTCAAATACACAATGAAGCCCATAAAGCCGCCCACAGCGGCCAGGGATAGAATCCACTTCACAGATAAGCCACCCTGTTGGGAGTGCGAAGGTGCACTGCGTTTCGGCTTGGCCGCAGACTTTTTGCCTGACTGGGCATTTCGCTTTCGGGGCGCAGCAGCACCTCTGCCGGAAGGGCGGTCTTTCTTGGCATAATCTCTGGCCATGAGCTGCTTACATCTCCTCTGGGGCGCTTACGCCCAGCAGGCCTAAGCCGTTCTCGATGACTTGGCGTACCGCCAAGTACAAGCTCACCCGTGCATCGCGAAGCGCGGTGTCTTCAATCAGCACTTTATGAGCGTTGTAGTAAGTATGGAACTGTCCAGCCAGATCACGCAGGTAGTGTGTCAGGTGGTGCGGTTCACGCTGAGCGGCGGAGTTGGCAATCAATTCCGGATACTTGGCCAGCTGGTTCGCAAGTTCCTTTTCTTCGTCCAGTGTCAGCAGGCTCAGATCGCCCACACATTCGGTGCGGCCGCGCTGAACCCCGTCGGCTTCCAGCTTGCGCAATACGCTGCAAATCCGCGCATGGGCATACTGGATGTAATACACCGGGTTTTCATTGGTCTGAGAGCGGGCCAGATCGATATCGAAGGTCAACTGGGAGTCCACCCGGCGAGCAGCCAGAAAGAAACGAGTGGCATCGCGGCCCACTTCGTCGATCAAATCCCGCACGGTGACGTAGCTACCGGCACGCTTGGAGATTTTTACTTCCTGCCCGGAACGGGTGACCATCACCATCTGGTGCAGTACGTAATCCGGCCAGCCCTGAGGAATGTCGGCTTTCAGTGCCTGCAAACCAGCGCGAACCCGCGTCACGGTGGAGTGATGATCCGCACCTTGCTCGTTGATCACGGTGGTAAAACCACGCTGCCACTTATCGAGGTGGTAGGCCACGTCGGGCAGGAAGTAGGTGTAGCCACCGTCTTTCTTGCGCATCACGCGGTCTTTGTCGTCGCCGAATTCGGTGGTTTTCAGCCACATGGCGCCTTCGTGCTCATAGGTGTAGCCATTGGCTTTCAGGCGCTCAACGGTGGCGTCTACTTTGCCGTCGTCGTACAAGGAGGATTCCAGGAAGTACACATCAAACTGAACGCCAAAGGCTTTCAGATCGAGATCCTGTTCCCTGCGCAGGTAGGCAACGGCAAATTCACGAATCGCAGCTTGGTCATCGGGGTCAGCCTTAGCCGTGACTTCCCGGTCGTCCGCGATCACGGTTTCACCGGCTAGGTAGGCGTTGGCCACATCAACGATGTAATCGCCACGGTAACCGTCTTCCGGCCAGCTTTCGTGATCTGGTGTCAGGCCCTTCACCCGGGACTGAACCGACAGTGCCAGATTGTTAATTTGGGCACCCGCATCGTTGTAATAAAACTCACGGGTAACATCGTAACCGTTGGCTTCCAGCAAGCGGCAAAGGCAGTCGCCAATGGCGGCGCCACGGCCATGCCCCACATGCAGCGGGCCAGTCGGGTTAGCAGAAACAAATTCCACCTGAACCTTTTCGCCCTTGCCATTGTTATTACGGCCAAACTGCTCCGCTTCATCCAGAATCGTGTTCACAATCCCGAACGCACTGGCGGTGCTCATGAAAAAGTTAATAAACCCGGGCCCGGCAATCTCGACCTTCGCAACAGCATCGCTCTTCGGCAACGCGGCGATCAGCGCTTCAGCCAGCTTTCGCGGAGGACAACCAGCGGCTTTTGAAGCCACCAAGGCAATATTGCAGGCGTAATCCCCGTGGGATTTGTCCTTGGTGTTGCCAACCTGCGGCGTGAAGGTGTGGTCAGCCGGCAAGGTGCCTTCAGATTGAAGGGTGGCCAGTGCGGACTGGAGAAGCTCGGATACGGTCTCTTTCATGCGTCAGACGACTCGGTTTTCAGAAGAGTGGGTGTCAGGGCAGGGCGCCCGTTGAAAATAGAAGAGGCGTATTATCACGGAAAGTTGGACTGTAAGCAAAAAGCCCGGCGGTTAGGCCGGGCTTTTGATGACTACTCGTTTAATCTGTAATTGTGTAGTTCTCGACGTACTTGGGGCCACCGTAAGGGGCTGGGGGCAGAACTTCGACTGTGAGTATACCTGAGTCGGAAGTATCATCGCCTTCGATTGTTACACACTGTCTGACCGGTGTGGTTCTGAAAGACGTTGTGGTCGGGAAGGAGCTGTCGCCAACAAAGCTTCCGTTCGTCGTGCTGAAGGTCACGTTTGTGTTGCCAGGCGGCGGACCTTGCACCAGCGCACTGTTGCTGTCGCGGAAATCGCCCGAAATATCAAAGCAAATGGTTCCCGGCGAGAACGGTGTCGGTGAGACAGGCGTGATGCCGATGATGTCGCTAGTGGCATACAAATGCGCTATTTCAAACACTTCTTTCACATCTTTGGTGCACTGATTGGCAGATTCTGATGCGTCTGAGCAAGCGGTGCCATTGTAAATGCCATCGGCCGCGTCAAAGACTCCATTTTCGTTGTAGTCGAAATATTCCTCGTCGGCGGCGTCTCTAACATCATTGTTGTTACGGTCCAGGAAGGCTTCGGATATGTCATGTTCTGCAGGAGTGAACTTGTCCTGACCTGCGGTGTAAATGCCATCGCTGTTAAGATCTATGAAGCTTTCTTCACCAACGGTTCGTGCCAGAATTGCGATGACGCCGGTGTCTGGCCTTTTGGGGTCTTGGCTTTCCCAGTTAACCGAGCATCCGCCCTCAGACAGCTCGCACTCATTTGGAATTGATCCGCCAGACGTGATGAAGTTTACGATCGAATTGTTGATTTTGTTGTTGTTGCGATCAGCTGCTCTGATGTTGATGCCAACCAGAACACCGTCATAGTGGCGCGCATTGGGCAGGAAGTTCTCCTGTACTGAGATCGAGAAGCTGTCGCTGTCGGGAATGGCTGCACTGATTGAGATCGGGTCAGACGTTGTCTGAATTCTGTCGCCCGAAGGCAATTCGTAAGTGGCTGTCACGCTGACAATGGTTGCTACTGTGCCTGCGTTAACACCTGTCTTGGCTGTTCCGTCATTGGAGGTTCGTGGGGTGCTCTCTGTGAGGTTGATTCCGCCCACCGCTGTAGATAGCGCCAAAGAAATCTGCTCATCAACGACAGGCTTGCCGTTTGTATCTACAAGTTTGAATATGACTTCGGAGACGCTTTTTCGGGTGGAATCCGCACTGCCGCGAATCGCAATTGCCGAGGGAGTAACGCTCACGAATTCGAGCGTATCGATTTCTTGGCTTGCAACATTAACAACGGCAGAGGCTGATGCTCCGTTGTCGAGTCTTGCTGTGATTGTGTCAGCGCCAGAACAGCCTGCAGTGTAGGAAGTGCTGATTTTTCCGGAGGTTGTTATGAGGGGGCCGTCACTAGAGGACTCTTGTCCTCCAAATTCAGCGGCGTCACACGTAGAGGAAAGTGCGACTGTCGTTTCTTGTCCTGTTGCTAGTGTGTTCCCGTTGTTGGAATCGACAACGTTAAATTCCAAACGAGTCGTACCGCCGGAGGAAAGGTTAGAGGCTGTGAGGCTTATTTGACCTCCCTGGAATGAATCACCGCTACCTGTGCCCAGTGCCAGTATGGATTCTTGCTCAGGAGGTGTGCCGGTTCCGCCACTGCCGCCGCCACTCGTTTCACCGTCGGGATTGACTTGAACTAGAGGAGTTGAGTTGTCATCTCCCCCACAAGCAGCCAAAACAAAAGTCAGCGACAACGCTGACATGCGCGCAAGGATTTTCCCTGACATTATTTATCTCCAGTGTTCGTTACAGCAAAAGCCTTTTCGCCGCGCATTCCCCGCGAGAGAACCGCAACCTCAGTTTTTATTCAGCTTTATCGGTTAGATTGCTGAAAATCATAGCACAGCCAACAGAAATGGAATGCTCGCTCGGTCAAAATTGTGAAAAAGATTGTAACGTTTTGCACGGCTTGCGCTGATTCGCATTTTTGCCAGTCTCAGCCGGTTTCTTGCGGGTCTACATCCACCATCCATTTGGTGTTACTGGGCAGTTTGGTTTGGTCCAAATACTGACAGAGATAGGTGAGTAATCGGTTGAGTTGTTTGCGGTGATCACTCACCAAGATAAGTTGTGCGCGGTGCCGGTCGGCTTTTCGGGCGATAACTGCGGGCAGTGGCCCCCACACCTCAACGCCGGGCGTGCTGGCCATCGGTTTCAGGGAGTCCAGAAGTTGCAGGCTGTTTTGCATGGTATCGGCTTCAGCGCGCAGGATGGCCATAGCCCGAAATGGGGGCAGGAGTCCGGATTCTCGTTCTGCCAAAAGTTGGTCCGCAATGGCGGGGTAGTTGCCTTGGCATAAGGCGTTCAGCAATGGGTGGTCGCTGTGGCAGGTCTGAATGAGTACTTTGCCGGGTTTGTCGCCCCGGCCAGCCCGACCGCTGACTTGCAGCAAAGTTTGAACCATTTGTTCGGGAGCGCGAAAGTCCACGCTGAACAAGCCGCCGTCGGCGTTCACAACGGTAACCAAGGTAACGTTCGGGAAGTCGTGGCCTTTGGCGAGCATTTGTGTGCCTACCAAGATGCAGGGTTCGCCGCTGTTCACTTTTTTCAAGATGGCCTGAATGCTGCCTTTGCGCTGCGTGCTGTCTCGATCCACCCGAACGATCGGGGTGTCGGGGAAGTGTTCTGCCAGCGTTTCTTCTGTGCGCTCGGTGCCTTGGCCCACCGGTTTGAAATTTTCGCTTTTGCATTTCGGGCACGTGTGGCTTGCTGCGGTTTGGAAGTCGCAGTGGTGGCAGCGCATGGCCCGGTCGCGCCGGTGGTAGGTCAGGCGCGTGTCGCAGCGAGGGCACTCTTCCATGTGGCCACAGTCAAAGCACATCATGACCGGCGCGAAGCCTCGGCGATTCACGAACACCAGAGCCTGCTCGCCGCGATCGAGTGTTTCCTTTATAGCGGTCAAAGCCGGACGAGCGAGCCCGGCTTCCAGCGGCCGGCTACGAATGTCCAATAGGGTTAGCTCGGGCGGTTTGGCATTGCCCGCTCTCTGTTCAAGTCTCGCGAGGTTGTATTTGCCTTGGCTGGCGTTATGCCAGGATTCCAGTGAAGGCGTTGCGGAGCCGAGAATGACCGGGCACTGGTTCAGGTGAGCGCGGTACACCGCAACATCTCGGCCAGAGTAGCGAAAGCCTTCGCCTTGCTTGTAGGAGCTGTCGTGCTCTTCATCCACGATGATGGTGCGAAGATGAGTAAATGGAAGCAGAACGGCCGATCGTGTGCCAATAAGAATGACGGGTTCACCGTTGCGAATTTTCAACCAGGTGCTCAGACGTTCGCCGTCGTTTAGCGCAGAGTGCCATACTTGAATGCGGTTGCCGAAATAGCGGCGAAATCGGGCGACGGTTTGTGGTGTCAGGTTGATTTCAGGTACCAATACCAAGGCCTGTTCGTCATGCTGAAGGCGCGTTTTTAGATAGTGCAGGTACAGCTCGGTTTTGCCGCTACCGGTGATGCCAAACAGTAAGCTGGCGGAAAATTGCTGGGTGTTTTCGGGCAAATCTCCAGCAGCCTTCTGTTGAGCGTCGGATAGAACAGGGGCTGGAAGCGCCGCTTCTGGAATGAGCGGTTGCACATTGGTCGTGATGCTTTGCTGGATCAGTTCTTTTTGTTCCAGGGAGCGGATCTGGGCACGGCTGTAACCGGATTGCACCAGTGCGCTGGTGGTGATGCCTGGCGCGGTTTTAATTGTGTTAAAGAGCGCGATTTGTCGGTGGGCGTTTGCAGGCAGCGCGGCGTCGTTTGCGGCAGTCTGCCACTGCTCGTCGGGTTTTAGTGCGGCGGGCCTGCCGCGTCTAAGCGCCGGGGGAAGGGCAGTAAACAGGCATTCTCCCAGTGGGTGTTGGTAATAATCACTGGCCCAGGTGAGTAGGCGAAAGGTGCCGTCCGGAAGCGCAGGCCACGGCTCGAGTGCTGCCTGTACGGGTTTTAGGGCGATGCCTTCCGGTGGCTGCACGCCGGTTTCAACCACCAGGCCAGTCAATATCTGTCGGCCAAAGGGTACTTTAACGCGCTGGCCGGGTGTCAGCTCCAGATCGTCCGGGATGCTGTAATCGAACAGCCGGCGCAAGGGGCGGTTCAAAGCGATGCGTGCGGTTCTGGGCTGTGTCACGGTATCTGCGTATCCTGAATATCGGTGATATAGCGCCGGCTGATGGTTTTGGCGCAATAGTCACTGCGGAAGATACTTGCCTGTGGCCAGCTTTGCCAGTAAGATTCGCGGTCTGTTTCTGGCCGGGCGTGGTAGTGCACGGTCTTTCAATTGATTCAAAATTGCGGTGCCTGACCCAAAAACGGTTTATCCGGCGGTGATCAGGTAGCGGCATGCCCGAAAGAGGTTCGCCATGAAAGAAGGTATTCATCCTAAGTACGAAGACATCACTGCTACCTGTTCTTGCGGTAACGTGATCAAGACCCGCTCTACTGTTGGTCACGACCTGCAGCTGGACGTGTGCTCCCAGTGTCACCCGTTCTACACCGGTAAGCAGAAGGTTATGGACACTGGTGGTCGTATCGATAAGTTCAACAAGCGTTTCGGTGGTCGTATCGGTGCTAAGAAAGACTGAGTATAGCCGGAATGTAAAAAGCGCCTACGGGCGCTTTTTTTGTGCCTGAAATTTGCTCGTCAATCCTTTTTATAAGCAAAATGCCCTATTGACTGGTTATAAAATATTCTGGTTTAGCTTGTCGTTTTTGGGCGAGCGCGCCATAATGTCGCGCTCCGTCGACCTGAGCGTCAGGCGGCTTTTACTTTTAAACGTGACAAACGGAACAGTGGCAATGTCTCAAGATCTGAAAGAAGCAGCCCTTGAATATCACGCCAAACCGCGGCCGGGTAAGCTAAGTGTAGAAGTCACTAAGCCTACTCAAACAGCTCGCGATCTATCTCTGGCGTACAGTCCTGGAGTTGCCGAGCCGGTCCGCGAGATCGCGAAGGACCCCGAGAACGCATACAAATATACCGCTAAGGGTAATCTGGTAGCCGTTATTTCTGACGGCACCGCTATCCTGGGTTTGGGTAACCTCGGTCCTCTGGCGAGTAAGCCGGTTATGGAAGGCAAAGGCGTACTGTTCAAGCGCTTTGCTGGAATTGACGTATTCGATATCGAAGTTAATTCCGAAAGCCCGCAAGCGTTTATTGAAACTGTTGAGCGCATTGCAGACACCTTTGGTGGCATCAACCTGGAAGATATCAAAGCCCCTGAGTGCTTTGAAATTGAGCGCGCACTGATCGAAAAGTGCAACGTGCCCATCTTCCACGATGACCAGCATGGTACGGCGATCGTCACTGCGGCTGGCATGATCAATGCCCTAGAGTTGCAGGGTAAGAACATTGAAGACGCGAAATTTGTCTGTTTGGGCGCTGGCGCAGCATCCATTGCCTGCACCAAACTGCTGATCAGCTGTGGTGCTCGCTCTGAAAACATCTTCATGCTCGACCGTAAGGGTGTGATCCACTCTGGTCGTGATGACCTGAACCAGTACAAGGCGATGTTTGCGAACGACACAGACAAGCGCACACTGGATGACGCTATCGATGGCGCGGACGTATTTTTGGGTCTGTCCGGTCCTGATCTTCTGTCAGCGGAACAGCTGAAGAAGATGGCACCGAACCCGATCGTTTTCGCGTGCTCCAACCCGGATCCGGAAATCAATCATGCGTTGGCGATGTCCACCCGTGATGACCTGATTATGGCCACTGGCCGTTCAGATTACCCGAACCAGGTGAACAATGTGTTGGGCTTCCCCTTCATTTTCCGTGGTGCTCTGGACGTTCGCGCGACTTGCATCAACGAGGAAATGAAAGTGGCAGCGGTTAACGCTATCCGCGAGCTGGCGAAAGAGTCTGTGCCTCAGGAAATCTGTGAAGCATACGGCGTAGACAGCCTCGAATTCGGTAAGGATTATATTATTCCTAAGCCGATGGACGTTCGCTTGCTGGAAGTTGTGCCCGCTGCGGTAGCTCGTGCTGCTGTGGATTCTGGTGTGGCAGGCCAACCTTATCCTGCGCACTACCCGCTGAAGTCTATGGACGACATCATCTAACTCCGATGTAGTCCAGCTTCATGCACAAAAAAACCGGCGGTGATCCCGCCGGTTTTTTTGTGGTTGTTGGTTTTTTCTGAGCTCCGCGGCTTAGAAAATCTGTCGGGAAAAACTTTCCTCAGACCCGCCCGAGGGGTTCTCGAGCTCGTCAGCCGTTAGTGGGGCGGGAGCGTTCTCTTCTTTGAAGAGTTCGAAAACGCCTTCCTCATCAGGATGCGCACGTCTGCCGGTTTCCGGATTGATGCGGATGTTCGCCAGGCCGTTGGGTCGAGGCATCAAAGATGACGGTGTGTCTGCCAGCGCAGTTTTCATGTAATCAACCCAGATGGGCAGTGCGGTGCTGGCGCCGTACTCTCCACGCCCCAGGGGTGCCGGTTGATCAAAGCCGACATAAACCGTTGTCGCGACGCTGTGGTTGTATCCGGCAAACCAAGTATCTTTCTGCTCGTTGGTCGTGCCGGTTTTGCCGGCTAAATCGTTTCGCCCCAACGCTTTGGCGCGACGACCGGTGCCCTGTTGAATCACGTCTTGCATGATGGAATGCATGATATAAACCGAACGGGAATCGGCCAGCTTGCGCATGATTCGGGGGCCTTCAGAGTTTCTAGACGCTGGGAGGGTAATCCCGACCGTTTCTGGCGTGGATTCATCGGTTTCGATGTTTTCAGTGTTTTCACTGGTTGAGCTGTATTGCTCCTCAAGCGCATCGCAGTCACGGTCGCACCGAATGGTTTTCGGTGCTTCGTAAATCACGGTGCCATTGGATTCGCGGATGCTTTCAATTAAGTAGGGCTGCACGTCATAACCGCCATTGGCGATGACGGCGAAGCCCCGAGCCAGTTCCATGGGGCTGAGCAGGCCGCTTCCTAAAGACAATGACAAGTTTTCTGGCATGTTGTCGGTCGGGATTTTGAGCTGCTCAAGGTAGCTAAGCGTAGTGCGAATGCCCAAGTCGCGCAGCAATCGAATGGATACCAGGTTGCGCGAGCGGTACAGGCCTTTGCGCAGAGTTGTTGGTCCGTAGAACTGCCCAGAAGCATTTTGCGGGCGCCAAGAGCCTTCAAGGTCGGAGTTATCAAGCACGATGGGGGCATCGTTATAAATGGTGGCGGGTGTACGGCCGTTCTCCAGTGCTGCTAAATAAAGGAAAGGTTTAAAGGTGGAGCCGGGTTGGCGCTTTGCTTGGGTGGCACGGTTGTATTTGCTTTGGCCAAAACTATAGCCGCCGCTGAGTGCCTCGATAGCGCCAGTTTTTGCGTTCAGGGAGATCAGGGCGCCTTCAACATCGGGTACCTGCGCTAAAGCAACGTTCTGTGTGATGGCGGTGATGTCTTCGGCGTTTTGGGTCGGTTCGAGCGCTTTTACGTAAATCACATCGCCCACACTGACGATATCAGATGGTTTTTTGGGTTCTGGACCGGTGAAGCTTTGGGTGCGGTATTTCCGCGCCCATTTCATGGTGTCGAAAGCCATTGTGGTGGCGCCAAGAGCGCGGGTATGGGTTTGCACTTCGCCATTTTTGTCGTCAATCGACGTGACAATGGCCGGCAGTAAACGCTCCACGCTAGGGTAGTTGGCAAGCTCCCCTGAAAGCTCTGCGGGTGTCATGCCGTCAATATCTACTTGAGCGATGGCTCCCCGGAAGCCGTGGCGGCGGTCGTAGTTTTCCAAGCCGGCTCTTAGTGTGTCGGTTGCGGTTTGCTGCTTCTGGCCATCGACGGTCAGAGTAACGCTGTAGCCATCGGTATAGGCGGTGTCACCAAATCTTCGAACCATTTCGGAGCGCGCCATTTCTGCTACGTAGTCGGCATCGACATCGGTGTCCCGGGCGTTGTAGCTCGCTGTTATTGGCGCTTCCGAGGCCAGCTCGCGAGCGTCACTAGTAATGAAGCCAAGGCTTTCCATGCGTCCCAGTATCCAATTGCGTCGTACAAGGGCGCGCTCTGGATCGGCGATGGGGTTGTAGGCGGAAGGTGCCTTGGGCAAGCCGGCCAGCATAGCCATCTGTGCGAGAGAGAGTTCATTGACGCGTTTGTCGTAATACACCTGGGCAGCGGCCGAGATGCCGTAAGCGCGGTTGCCCAGATAAATTTTGTTCAAGTACAGTTCGAAAATTCTCTCCTTGCTCAGCTCGCGCTCAATTTGAATGGCCAAAAGTATTTCGCTGAACTTGCGAATGAATGTCCGATCCCGTGACAAAAAGTAATTTTTTGCAACCTGCATCGTGATTGTGCTGCCCCCGGATTGAATCGATCCGGTGGATATCAGTTCGATCGCAGCCCTTGTCAGGCCTTTGATGTCTACGCCGAAGTGATCGTAAAAGCGTGCATCTTCGGCGGCCAGAAAGGCTTGTAACTGAAGTGTAGGGATCTGTTCGATTGTGACCGGTGTCCTTCTCTTTTCGCCGAATTCTGCTATTAATTCGTTGTCATGACTGTACACCCGCAGAGGCGTTTGCAGCTTGACGTCGAGAAGTTGTTCGACGGGAGGCAGGCTAGGTCGCAAATACAGATACAAGCTTGCAGACAATATGACGGCGACACTCAGGCCGGTAAGAATGATCCAGGCAAAAACACGAGATGTACGCATCAAATGAGACATTTTTTTCTGACATCTGTTAGATATAGGTCTATTATTTGAGAAATTGCTTTAGGAAGGTTTGGCGGCCTTCCAAGATGCAATCTCTCCCGTAAAATTGAGAGATTGCATTGTAGACGGAATGAATAAGAAATTCTCTTACATATAAAACAGATAACAAGCAGGGAAACTGCATAAAATTAAGAGAGCGATCTCGAGCCTTCTGCCGCGAACAGGTAAGAAGCCGAGGGGCTCCAACGCCGGGTGTATTCAACCAGGTATAGGGTGAGCGCGTGTTCGGATTGATAGGAAAAAAATCCAGTTCTGTTCTTGGGGTTGATGTCAGCTCCAGTTCAGCAAAACTCCTCGAACTGTCAAAGCAGGGCGACCGATATAGGGTCGAAAGCTACGCTGTTGAGCCCCTTCCGGCCAACGCAGTTGTCGAGAAAAACATTACAGACGTAGAGGCGGTGGGCGAAGTGCTCAAGCGTGTTGCGTCCAAGTCCCGCACCAGTGTCAAACAGGTGGCTGTTGCAGTCTCCGGTTCGGCGGTCATTACTAAAGTGATTCAAATGGATTCCGGTCTCAACGAGTTTGAGATGGAAGATCAGATTGCTTTGGAAGCGGATCAATACATTCCATATCCCCTTGATGAAGTGGCGATCGATTTTGAAGTGCAGGGGCCGTCCGAGAGTAATCCGGATCAGGTTGATGTGCTGCTTGCTGCTTGCCGGAAAGAAAACGTTGACGTTCGGGAAGATGCCCTTGAAATCGCAGGGCTGAACGCGAAGGTGGTTGATGTCGAAGCCTACGCGCTCGAGCGGGCCTACGAGTTGATCGAGCCTCAGCTGGATTCTCAAGGTGAAGAACTGGTGGTGGCCATCATGGATATCGGGGCCACCATGACCACGTTGAGTGTTCTGGCCGAAGGCAAGACTGTCTATACCCGGGAGCAGATTTTCGGTGGTAAACAGCTTACCGAAGAAATTCAGCGCCGGTATGGTTTGTCCACAGAAGAAGCCGGCTTGGCTAAAAAGCAAGGCGGTTTGCCGGATGATTACGAAACCGAAGTGCTAAACCCATTCCGGGAAGCGGTTGTCCAGCAGGTTGCACGTGCGCTGCAGTTTTTCTTCGGTGCCAGCCAGTACAACGCTGTGGACTACGTGGTGTTGGCGGGCGGTACGGCTTCGATTCAAGGCCTTACCGAAATGGTCGAAGAGAAAACAGGGACGCCAACGTTGGTTGCTAACCCGTTCGCTGATATGGCGGTGGGGTCCCGTGTGAATGCATCCTCGCTGAGCAATGACGCTCCATCGTTGATGATTGCCTGTGGACTGGCAATGAGGAGTTTCGACTGATGGCAAAAATTAACCTCAGACCCTGGCGCGAAGAGCTGCGCGCGGAGAAACAGAAACAGTTTGTGGTGATGATGTTAGGCGCCGTTATTATTGCGGCGGGTTTGGTGTTCTTGTGGAAAACTGATACGGACAATCGAATCGCGTATCAACAATCACGCAATGCCTACATTGAGACCGCTACGAAGCAGCTGGATAAGCAAATCAAAGAAATTGAGAACCTTAAGCGCCAGCGTGATGAATTGCTCGCTCGGATGCAGGTCATTCAGGATTTGCAAGGTAAACGCCCGGTCATCGTTCGGGTGTTTGACGAGTTGGTTCGCACGCTTCCTGATGGGTTGTTCGTCACCGACCTTAAAAAGACGGGTGAGCGCCTGGATATCGTTGGCATGGCAGAGTCCAATAGCCGGATTTCTAACCTGATGCGTCAGTTCGACGAATCCGAGTGGTTTACCGGGCCGAACCTGACCAACGTTGCTGCTGCAGACAATCGTCGTGCTGGCTACAGTCAGTTCAATCTATCGGTTCAGCAGAAAACGCCAGAGCCCGAAGGGGAGGATAAATAATGAGCCTCGCGGACTCACTGAAAAGTCTTAATGAATTCGATATCAACGATCTGGATGTCAACAATGCTGGCATTTGGCCGGCACCGATTAAAGCGATTGTATTTCTCTTGGTATTTGGCTTGATTTTGGGTGGCGGGTATTGGTTTTTCATCAAGGATCAGTACGCCCAACTCGACCGAGTTGAACGAAAAGAGCAAGAGCTGAAGCAAACCTACGAGCAAAAAGCTTACCGGGTTGCCAACCTGGAGGTGTTCAAAGCTCAGATGGTTGAAATGGAGGAAACCTTTGGTGCGCTCGTACGTCAGTTGCCGAGTGAAACCGAGGTGCCGGGCTTGCTGGAGGATATTACCAACACAGCGCTGGGCAGCGGTCTGAGCCTGCAGGAAGTTAAGCTGCAGCCAGAACGCCAAAGAGATTTCTATTCAGAGCTTCCGATTAACGTGCGGGTTTCAGGTTCGTATCATGAGCTGGCCTCGTTCGTCAGCAGCGTGGCCAGTTTGCCGCGTATTGTTACGCTGCACGATTTGACTATTAAACCAATCGGTGGAAATGGCGAGCAACTGGATATGCAGGTTGTTGCCCGTACCTACCGTTACCGGGCTGGAGAGTAAGCATGGCAAAGAAGCATGCAGGAAAAGCCTGGCTGGGTGTGTGTCTGGCGTCGTTACTGACGGCTTGTTCCCAGGGCAACGGCTTCTCGGATTTGGACAAGTTTATGGCGGATACCCGGGCGAAACCCCGGGGGCACGTAGAGCCCTTGCCAGAGTTCAAGGCCTATGAGGCCTTTAGTTACTCGGCGGCGGATCGCCGAGCTCCGTTTGAGCCGCCCGTCGATGTTCAGTTGACCATGGTGGATGAAAAACCCATCACCGACGTGGAGCCGGACCTGGATCGCCCGCGAGAGGTGCTCGAGAATTTCGATCTGAAATCGCTGAGCATGGTGGGCACGTTGGAAGGTGCTGGCGGCACGCTTTTTGCGTTGGTGCGGGACGGCGCGTCAGGCATACATCGAGTGCGGGTTGGCAACTACATGGGGCAAAACTATGGCCGTATTGTAGGGGTCGGTGAAACTCGCATCGAACTGATTGAAATCGTTCCGAATGGCCGGGGTGGATGGGTTGAACGCCCCCGCTCCTTGTCTTTGGATGAGGGCTCAGGAGCGGCAGGATGATGACGACAAGAAATATGCAAGAACAAACAGGTTTAGGGTCGAGGCTAGCGATGTTCAAAAAACTAAATGTCTCCGTAGGTATTATTGCCGTGGGGTTATGGAGCAGCCTGGCCAGCGCGGTCACGCTGCAAGACGTCACGTTTTCGTCGCTGCCGGGTGAACGCTTGGAAGTGACCATGGAATTCGACGGTACACCACCTGAGCCGACGGGCTATACCATCGAGCGGCCGGCACGTATTACTGTTGATCTAAAAGATACAACGAGCGGAATTAATAAACGCAGTATCCCGCTGGGATCAGGCAACGCTCAGAGTGTGACCGTGGTGGAAACCAAAGATCGCACTCGCTTGATATTCAACCTGATTGATTTGGTTCCGCATGAGACTACACGGAATAACAATTCACTGGTGATGACGATTGGTGGCGCTGGGTCGTCAGTGTCAGCAACCTCCAGCTCACAACAAACAACTGTGTCTGCACCGGCAGGTGCAAATGCGCTGGCCGGCATCGATTTCCGTAGAGGAAAAGCCGGCGAAGGACGTGTGGTTGTCGATTTGGGCAGCAGTTCGTCCGCCGTGAACCTGACAGAGCTGGGAGGGCGTATTCGCCTGACCATGCCAGATCTTGATGTGCCGGTCGATTTGCGCCGCCGATTGGATGTGACTGACTTTGCAACGCCCGTTACTCGTATCGATACCTTTATGGAAGATGGGAATGCGGTAGTAGAAATTCGTCCGGAAGGGGATTACGACTACATCGCCTACCAGTCTGGCCGCGAGTTCACGGTTAGCGTCGAAGAAATCTCTCAGGAAGAAGCGGAAACGCGTCGTGAAGAGAAGTTCCCGTATTCTGGCGAGAAGTTGTCTCTTAACTTCCAGGATATCGAAGTGCGTTCGGTGCTGCAGCTTATTGCTGACTTCACAGGCTTGAATCTGGTCGCTAGTGACACTGTGGGTGGCAGCATCACACTTCGCTTGCAGAACGTGCCTTGGGATCAGGCGCTGGACCTGATTTTGAAGACCAAGGGTCTGGATAAGCGTCAGATTGGTAACGTATTGTTAGTCGCTCCAGCTGAAGAAATTGCAGCCCGTGAGAAGCTTGAGCTGGAAACTAATAAGCAGATTGCTGAGTTGGCGCCGGTTCGACTCGATATTATTCAGGTTAACTACGCGAAGGCCGATGAAATTGTAAGCCTTATTCAGGCGGACGCAGAGCTGATTTCTTCGCGTGGCTTCGTATCCTCGGACAAGCGCACCAACACCATCACAGTGCGTGAGACCGCTGATAAACTCGAAGAAATCCGTCGCTTGGTGAGCACATGGGATGTCCCTGTGCGTCAAGTGTCCATTGAAGCTCGTATTGTTCGAGCCCAGACCAACGTGGCCGAGGACTTGGGGGTTCGTTGGGGCGGTGCTGCCTACGACGTGAGTGGCAACGATGTTGTAACTGTCGGTGGTTCTTTGGGAACGCTCAGTGAAGCTCGTGATGCTGCAAGCGGCGGCAGTAATTCGATTACCTTCCCAGGCGCTCTGGGGGTGGATCTGGGTGTGAGTGGTGAAGGTGCATCGTCTTTCGCTATCGGCTGGGGCAGTGATGACTTCCTGGTAGATCTAGAGCTTTCCGCGCTGGAAAGTGATGGCCGTGCGGAAGTGGTTTCTCAACCTCGTGTTGTGACTGCAGATCGCCAGAGCGCGTCGATCAAGTCCGGTGAAGAAATTCCATACCAAGAGGCTTCGTCAAGCGGCGCTACGTCCGTGTCGTTCAAGGAGGCTGTGCTTTCATTGGAAGTAACGCCACAGATTACCCCGGATGATAAGATCATTATGGATCTGATCGTGAACCAGGACTCTCGTGGTGAGGTGACAGCGGGCATTCCGTCAATCAACACCAACGAAGTGACCACGCAGGTGCTGGTTGCGAATGGTGAAACAGTCGTGCTTGGTGGTATCTTCCAGTCAGAGGTAGCAACCACAACAACCAAAACACCATTCCTGGGCGACATTCCATATCTGGGCCGGCTGTTTAAGCGCACGGAGCACATCGATGAGCGCAGTGAGCTGTTGATCTTTATCACTCCGAAGATCATCAAAAGCGATCTGATTCAGTAATAAGGCCAGAGTCTGAAAGCCGCCGCTGATACCGGCGGCTTTTTTGTGTCTGTGGCTCGGCAAGGTTATGGATTGGCGCGCCCTGTGCTATTCTCATCCGCCTGAAAAATTGTTGAGCGGAAAGTTATGTCTTTGCCCAAACGCGTTGTTCTGGTTGGGCCCATGGGGGCCGGAAAAAGCACTATCGGCCGTTTGCTCGCCAAAGAACTCGGTTATCGTTTTTTGGATTCGGATCGGGTTATCGAGGAGCGGTGTGGGGCAAACATCCCTTGGATTTTTGATGTCGAAGGCGAGGGAGGCTTTCGGCAAAGAGAAACTGCCATGCTTGACGAGATGACCGCCGAAAAGGACGTGGTACTCGCAACCGGCGGTGGTGCCGTGATGCGCCAGGAAAATCATCCGTTATTGCGTAAGAGCGCAGTGGTCGTCTACCTGAAAACTTCGATCGAACAGCAGGTCGAGCGCACCCGAAAAGATCGCAACCGCCCCCTTCTGCAAAACGATGATCCTGAAGGGGTGTTACGACAGCTATTTGCGATCAGGGACCCTTTGTATACCCAGTTAGCCGATATCGTGATGTACACCGACCGAAAAAGCCCTCGGCTTGTCGTTCGGCAATTGGTGAACAGAATCAGTCCCAAAACCCCAAGGCATAGAAGGCAAAGACGGAAGGAAGGTCGTCAGCATGTACAAGGTATTGAAAGAACTCAAAGTTGAGCTTGGCGAGCGCAGTTACCCCATCGTTATTGGTTCGGGGTTACTGGGTTCTTACGATCTCACGCCCTGGGTGAGCGGCGGCCAGGTGATGATCGTCACCAATGACACTGTCGCACCGCTGTATCTGGAAAAAGCGAAAGCGTGTTTTCCGGGAAAGCAGATTGATGTGGTTACGCTGCCAGATGGCGAAGCGCATAAAAACTGGCAGACGCTGAACCTCATCTTCGATGGTTTGCTGGAAAATCGTCACACCCGCCATACCACCATCGCAGCTTTAGGCGGTGGCGTGGTCGGAGACATGGCAGGCTTTGCTGCAGCGAGTTACCAGCGTGGTGTTCCGTTCATTCAGATTCCAACCACGCTGTTGTCGCAGGTGGACTCATCAGTCGGTGGTAAAACGGGCATTAATCATCCCTTAGGCAAAAATATGGTGGGCGCGTTCCATCAGCCGCAAGCCGTTCTGATTGATACCGATACGCTTGGATCCTTGCCAGCCAGAGAAGTGTCAGCTGGTCTGGCGGAAGTGATCAAGTACGGTTTAATTCGCACGCCCGCGTTTCTTGATTGGCTCGAAAATAACATCGATGCGATGCGAGCCTTGGAAACGGTGGCCTTGGGTGAGGCCATTTACCGCTCTTGTGACTGCAAGGCTGAAGTGGTTTCGCTGGACGAGAAAGAAGGCGGGTTGCGAGCCATCCTGAATCTCGGCCACACCTTCGGACATGCCATTGAAACTTTTGCCGGATACGGTAACTGGTTGCATGGGGAAGCGGTTGGCACTGGCATGATGATGGCGGCAGATTTGTCCGTGCGCGAGGGGCATATTAGCGAGGCAGACAGAAACCGCGCTGACGCCTTGATTCGGCGTGCCGGTTTGCCAGACCAAGCGCCGGAAGGAATGACGGAAGATGACTTTATGAGCCTGATGGCTGTGGACAAAAAAAATGTCGATGGCCAGATCCGCTTGGTGCTCATGCGCGCACTGGGCGATGCTTGGGTTACTGCAGGCTCCAAGCCTGAGAACTTGCGTGCGACCTTGAAAGCATTTATTCGCTAACCGGTTGTCTACCCAGAAAACAATAATACAGGGATGAGGTGTGGCTCAGGACACGTTAAACAGCCTTGATGGCGGTGGGTTGTTCCCGCGTTTGCAGCAGCGTTACGGTTTGAGTGAGAACCCACTTGAACTAGAAGCGCCGTTCTTTCCCGGAGCGATGCGGCAACATGCTTTGGAATCGCTGCGCCATCTCAGCGGCTTTGGTGACATGGCTTTGGTTGTGACGGGAGCGCCTGGTTCGGGGAAAACGCGATTGTTGGCCGAGTTGGTTAAGAGCGAATCGGCAAGGCTCGACTTCCAACACGTTCCGGTGACTGCCCTGACGAGCGCTTCGGCATTGGCGCGAGAGCTTAAGCGCATATCTCGCTCGGCTATTCCTGAAAATTTTGAGCCTCGAGAAGCGGTTTACCGTTATTTTTCTTGGTCTGAGAGTCGTGTTGAGCGTGGGCAGCGTCAGGTACTTCTCGTAGATGATGCCGACCGGTGTCCACCTGATGTTCTGAATCTTATTGTCTCAGCATTTGTTGCCGCCGATCGGACCGCCGCAGCCGTTCCCGTGTTTGCGGGTAGCGAAGCCGTCGAACAGGTGCTTTCGTCAGAGCCTGATGCCGGATATGTACACCACCTTGCGCTGCCCCCTCTGTCTCAAGAAGACGTTTTTGCTTATTTGGAGCCTCGCGTGGTTAAAGTGGGCGGCTCTGTTGAGGAGTTGCTCTCTTCCTATCGGTTAAAGCAGATTTATACTCTGAGTCAGGGCAGTTTTGGTCGGTTAAAGCGGGTGACGCCGGGTGTGTGGCTCGACATGGTGGCCGGCGCTCACGGTTTGTCCCGTTTTAACGTCCCCTCGATCAAAAACTTTCGCTGGCCTGCACTCGCTCTTTTGTTGCTTGGTATTTCCTGGTGGCTCGTCTCTTTGCAGTACGACCAAACGGTTGAAAATATGCCAGAGGCGACAGCCACGCCTGAGCGTGTGCGTAAAAGTATTACGATTGGGCCGGACTCTGCACCAAAAGAAGATAAAAAACCTGTGATTGCGGATAACACGGAGGTGTCGCTTCCTTCTGAGCGTGAGCTTCCTGAGGATGACACGCCTCCAGCACGCGAATTGGAGCAGCCGGTTGTGCTGGACCCTCTGCCTGAACCCGCAAACACTGTCGAAGAGCCAGAGCCAGAGCCAGAGCCAGAGCCAGAGCCAGAGCCAGAGCCAGAGCCAGAGCCAGAGCCAGAGCCAGAGCCAGAGCCAGAGCCAGAGCCAGAGCCAGAGCCAGAGCCAGAGCCAGAGCCAGAGCCAGAG
>NZ_JAILWZ010000004.1:0-15825 GCF_019916045.1 Marinobacter sp. AL4B | reverse complement strand
TCTGTGTAAGCCGGGTTCTATCAACCCGCACACCAAGTTCGAGTGTGAAGTGTACGTATTGTCCAAAGAAGAAGGTGGTCGTCATACTCCATTCTTCAAGGGCTACCGTCCTCAGTTCTACTTCCGTACCACAGACGTGACTGGATCGTGTGAGCTGCCGGAAGGTGTTGAAATGGTAATGCCAGGTGACAACGTTCAGATGGTTGTTACTCTGATTGCCCCGATCGCCATGGAAGATGGTCTGCGCTTCGCGATTCGTGAAGGCGGCCGTACCGTTGGCGCCGGTGTTGTAGCTAAGATTATCGAGTAATCTTCGGATTACTCGCGTACAGTGTAGTGTTGCACTGAGTTGTTTCGGTGCAGGCCAGTAGCTCAATTGGCAGAGCAGCGGTCTCCAAAACCGCAGGTTGGGGGTTCGATTCCCTCCTGGCCTGCCATTTTTTAACATCCGGATACATAAGCTGATTCCTATGGAGTCAAGAGCCGTTCAATCATCCAGTCGTTTCGATCTAGTGAAATGGCTGGTTGTTTTCGTTTTGATTGCCGCCGGCGTGGTGGGTAATCAGTATTTCAGTTCCGAGTCCGTGTTGTACCGGGTTCTGGCTCTCGTGGCGTTAGGTGTTGTGGCGGCTTATGTTGCGCTGCAGACCGATAGAGGTCGCCGTTTTGCGACGTTGCTCAAAGAAGCGCGTGTAGAGATCCGGAAAGTGGTATGGCCCACAAGGCCCGAATTGGTTCAAACCACCGTTATCGTTGTGGTGTTTGTCCTGGTCGTGTCGTTGCTTTTGTGGGGTATGGACTCGCTGATCAGTTGGCTTGTCGCCGGCTTTATCGGTTAACAGGAGTGTCAATGGCTAAGCGCTGGTACGTCGTTCATGCGTATTCTGGCTTTGAGAAGCAGGTAATGCGCGCTCTTAAAGAGCGAGTTGCTCTGGAAAGCATGGAAGACAAGTTTGGCGACATCCTGGTTCCGACCGAGGAAGTCGTCGAGATGCGTGACGGTAAAAAGCGCAAGAGCGAACGCAAGTTTTATCCTGGCTATGTCTTGGTTCAAATGGAGCTGGAAGACGAGTCGTGGCACTTGGTTAAAGATACACCGCGCGTGCTCGGTTTTATTGGCGGTACCAAAGAGAAGCCTGCGCCAATTACTGAGCGTGAAGCAGAAGCAATTCTACGTCGCGTAGAAAGCGGAGCTGATAAGCCGAAGCCTAAGACGCTGTTTGAGCCGGGTGAAGTGGTCCGGGTTGTCGAAGGGCCGTTCGCTGACTTCAATGGCGTGGTCGAAGAGGTTGATTACGACAAGAGTCGTGTCAAGGTTGCTGTTCTGATCTTCGGGCGCTCGACTCCGGTAGAGCTGGAGTTTGGTCAGGTCGAAAAAGACTGACGGCAAGCTTAGAAAATTAGAGCTCGCTCGCCACGGCGTAGCGGGCTTTTTGTGTCTGCAAAGTGCAGATGTCATCACCGGGGAGCCGCAAGGCGTTTGAACCCATAGGAGAGCTATCATGGCAAAGAAGATTGAAGCGTATATCAAGCTTCAGGTTGCTGCCGGCCAGGCCAACCCAAGCCCCCCCGTTGGTCCTGCACTGGGTCAGCGCGGCGTAAACATCATGGAATTCTGTAAGGCATTCAATGCTCAGACTCAAGGCACTGAGCCTGGTCTGCCGATTCCTACTGTTATCACCGTATACAGTGATCGCAGCTTCACGTTCGTTACCAAAACTCCACCGGCACCTGTTCTGTTGAAGAAGGCTGCTGGAATTAAGAGCGGTTCCGGTCGTCCCAACACCGAGAAAGTTGGTACCGTGACACGTGCTCAGCTGGAAGAGATTGCCAAGACCAAAGAGCCGGATTTGACTGCAGCCGATTTGGATGCGGCGGTTCGTACCATTGCCGGAACAGCCCGTAGTATGGGCCTGACCGTGGAGGGTCTATAAGATGGCTAAGTTGAGCAAGCGTAAGCAGCTGATCGCTGAAAAAGTAGACGCTACCCGCGCATACTCCGTGGATGAGGCTGTTGCCCTGCTAGCGGAAGTGGGTCAAGCCGTAAAGTTCACAGAGTCGCTAGATGTTGCTGTTAACCTAGGCGTAGATGCACGTAAATCTGACCAGGTGGTTCGTAGCAGCACGGTTCTTCCACACGGCACAGGTAAAACTGTACGTGTAGCTGTCTTTACTCAAGGCGCGAATGCTGAAAAAGCGACCGCTGCTGGTGCAGACATCGTTGGTATGGACGATTTGGCTGAAGAAGTTAAAAAAGGCAACATGGATTTCGACGTGGTTATTGCAACCCCGGACGCGATGCGTGTTGTTGGTCAGCTGGGTCAGATCCTTGGTCCCCGTGGCCTGATGCCTAACCCAAAGGTTGGCACTGTAACTGCAGATGTTGAAACTGCCGTTAAAAACGCCAAAGCCGGCCAGGTTCGTTACCGTACTGATAAGAACGGTATCATCCACGCCCCGCTGGGTAATGTTGAATTTACTGCACAGACCATCAAGGAAAACCTTGAAGCTCTGGTTGCAGATCTTAAAAAGGCCAAGCCTGCGTCGTCTAAAGGTGTGTATCTGAAAAAGATCACTATCTCGTCGACCATGGGTCCTGGCCTGACTATTGATCAAGGTTCTTTGAGCCTCTGATCAGTAGTTACTTTGTAGTCTAGGCGGAAGCCGAGGCTGTCAAAGACCGCAGGCCCCTGAGACTCCTGGTGACAAGAGTCAGAAGGGTTAAAGTAACGCCTGCGCAGACGGTGTGAAGACGTTCTCTCTGAACCCAAACACCGTAAGGCGCCCTTTTTTAAAGGGCAATGATGGGTTTGCCGGGGTTGTCCCGGCGAAATCGAGGAGAAATCCAGTGGCAATTAGACTCGAAGACAAGAAGGCGATCGTCGCTGAAGTCAACGAGACTGCTGGTGCTGCTCTGTCTGTGGTTTTGGCTGACTATCGTGGTGTTACCTCTGGTGACATGACGGCGCTTCGTGCCAAGGCTCGTGCTGAAAACGTACATCTGCAGGTTGTTCGTAATAACCTCGCAAAGATTGCGATTAAAGGTACTGAGTTCGAGTGCATCGATCCTGCGTTGGTTGGTCCGACCATTCTGGCTTTTTCAATGGAAGATCCAGGTGCCGCTGCGCGCCTACTGAAGGATTTCGCCAAAGAAAAAGAGGCTTTCGAGATCAAGGGTCTGGCTGTCGGCGGTGAGCTGATGGGTGCAGAACAGATCGATCGCCTGGCCACTCTGCCGACGCTGCACGAAGCGTTGACGAAGCTGGCTATTGTTACACAGGCACCAGTAACCAAGCTTGCACGTACTCTGAACGATATTCCGGGCAGAATTACACGTGTAGTAGCTGCAGTTCGCGACCAGAAGCAAGACGCTGCTTGATTCTGTTGAACACCATATTTTATTTTTTGGGAGAAAGTCATGGCTCTGTCTAAAGACGATATTTTGAATGCAATTGCTGAAATGAGCGTAATGGAAGTTGTTGAGCTCGTTGAAGCTATGGAAGAGAAGTTCAACGTTTCTGCCGCTGCAGCTGTTGCTGCTGCGCCAGCTGCTGCTGCCGGTGGCGAAGCCGCTGCAGAACAGACTGAATTTGACGTTGTTCTGACTGGTCCTGGCGAAAAGAAAGTTAACGCCATCAAGGCCGTTCGTGAGCTGACAGGTCTTGGCCTGAAAGAAGCGAAAGAAATGGTTGACGGCGCTCCTTCTACTGTTAAGGAAGGCGTTAGCAAGGATGAGGCTGAAGAAGCCAAGAAGAAGCTTGAGGAAGCAGGCGCTTCTGTTGAGCTTAAGTAATAGTCGGTTGTTGATCGACACCGCGCCATAGGCGCGGCGAGGCTGGTGGCAATATGCCACCGGCCTTTTTGTGTTGTATATGCTATAGAGTCTGGTGGGCTATAGCGGGTTAGTTTCAAATTTATAACCTGCAGCCAGAGTCTTGTTCAAGGCGGCGCAATATGCCGAGTAACTCGGCCCCGAAGCAGAACACATGATTGCTTCTTGATACCAGGTATCAGGTCTAAAGCTGGGGAATGCAGATGACTTACTCCTACACCGAAAAAAAGCGGATTCGCAAAGACTTTAGTAAATTGCCTTCCGTGATGGACGTCCCCTATTTGCTGTCTATTCAGCTGGATTCGTTCCGGGACTTCCTGCAAATGGAAGCCGCTCCTGAAGACCGCCGGGAAACCGGTCTTCACGCAGCGTTCAAATCCGTATTCCCGATTGTCAGCTACTCTGGCAATGCCGCGCTCGAGTATGTGAGCTATCGGATCGGCGAGCCGGTATTTGACGTTAAGGAATGTCAGCTCCGGGGCGTTACGTATGCGGCGCCGCTGCGGGTGAAAGTCCGCTTGATCATTTATGATAGAGAATCGTCCAACAAGGCGATCAAGGACATTAAAGAACAAGAAGTCTACATGGGCGAAATGCCCCTGATGACCGAGAACGGTACCTTCGTTATTAACGGTACCGAACGCGTTATTGTTTCCCAGCTGCACCGGTCGCCGGGTGTGTTCTTTGACCACGACAAGGGCAAAACTCACTCCTCCGGTAAGCTGTTGTATTCAGCGCGAGTGATTCCTTACCGTGGCTCATGGTTGGACTTCGAATTCGATCCGAAAGATTCGGTTTTCGTTCGTATCGACCGTCGTCGTAAATTGCCTGCTTCTATTTTGTTGCGGTCTCTGGGCTACACCTCAGAGCAAATGCTGGCCATGTTCTTTGAGACCAGTAAGTTCTCCGTGGGCAAAGAGGTTTGCAATCTTGAGTTGGTTCCAAGCCGTCTGCGTGGTGACATAGCCACCTTCGATATCAAAGATAACGAAGGTAATGTCATTGCTGAAGAAGGGCGCCGGATTACCGCTCGTCATATCAAGCAGCTTGAAAAAGCGGGCATTACCGAGCTGGAAGTGCCAACCGAATACCTGTACGGCCGGGTTCTCGCCAAGGATATGATCGACGCGTCTACCGGTGAGATTCTGGTTGAGTGCAACACCGAGCTGACCGAAGAGGTAATGGAAACAATCCTCGACGCCGGTGTGACAGAACTCGAAACTCTTTACACCAACGACCTCGACTGTGGTCCGTTCATGTCTGACACCTTGCGTGTCGATCCGACCCGGACTCCGCTGGAAGCGTTGGTTGAAATCTACCGGATGATGCGTCCTGGTGAGCCGCCAACGAAAGAATCTGCGGAGAACCTGTTCAACAACCTGTTCTTCTCCGAAGAGCGCTACGACCTGTCTGCGGTTGGCCGGATGAAGCTGAACCGTCGTCTGGGCCGCGAAGAAAGCACAGGCGAAGGCATCCTTACTCACGAAGACATCATTGACGTTCTTAAGACGTTGATCGCGATTCGTAACGGTCAAGGCCAGGTAGATGACATCGATAACCTGGGTAATCGTCGTGTTCGCTGTGTGGGCGAAATGGCGGAAAACCAGTTCCGCGTTGGTCTAGTTCGTGTCGAGCGTGCTGTTCGTGAGCGTTTGAGCCTGGCTGAAAGCGAAGGCTTGATGCCTCAGGATCTCATTAACGCCAAACCGGTTGCTGCGGCCGTTAAAGAGTTCTTTGGTTCAAGTCAGCTGTCTCAGTTCATGGACCAAAACAACCCGCTGTCTGAAGTTACTCACAAGCGTCGTATCTCGGCATTGGGGCCTGGTGGTCTTACCCGTGAACGTGCAGGCTTTGAGGTTCGAGACGTTCACCCGACTCACTACGGTCGTGTGTGCCCCATCGAAACTCCGGAAGGTCCGAACATCGGTCTGATTAACTCGTTGGCTACTTACGCTCGTTCCAACTCCTACGGCTTCTTGGAAAGTCCGTATCGGAAGGTTGTTGAAGGTGTTGTAACCGATGAGCTGGTATACCTGTCGGCGATTGAAGAGAGCAACTACGTTATCGCTCAGGCCAGTGCTGCGACTGACGAAGGCAAGCGGTTGACTGACGAGCTGGTCACGGTTCGTCACCAGAACGAATTTACTGTTGCTCCTCCAGAAGCGGTTAATTTCATGGACGTATCTCCGCGCCAGGTTGTATCTGTCGCTGCGTCTCTGATCCCGTTCCTTGAGCACGACGATGCTAACCGCGCCTTGATGGGTGCGAACATGCAGCGTCAAGCGGTTCCGACTCTGATTTCTCAGGTGCCTCTGGTAGGTACGGGTGTTGAGCGTACCGTAGCCCAAGACTCCGGCGTTTGTGTTACCGCGCGTCGTGGTGGTGTGATTGAGAGCGTCGATGCGGCTCGTATCGTTGTTCGTGTAAACCAGACTGAAACCGAAGCTGGTGACGCAGGTGTAGATATCTACAACCTGACGAAGTACACCCGCTCCAACCAGAACACCTGTATCAACCAGCGTTCCATCGTTCGCGAAGGCGACGAGATTGCTCGTGGTGACGTTCTTGCGGATGGTCCGTCTGTCGATCTGGGTGAGCTGGCTCTGGGCCAGAACATGCGCATCGCCTTCATGCCGTGGAATGGTTACAACTTTGAGGATTCCATCCTTATTTCCGAGAAAGTGGTCCAGGAAGATCGACTGACCACCATCCACATTCAGGAATTGACCTGTGTGGCTCGTGATACCAAGTTGGGTAGCGAAGAAATCACCGCGGATATTCCGAACGTAGGTGAAAGTGCGCTAGCCAAGCTGGATGAATCCGGCATCGTCTACATCGGTGCAGAAGTGGGTGCGGGGGATATTCTGGTCGGTAAGGTAACACCGAAGGGTGAAACCCAGCTGACACCGGAGGAGAAACTGCTGCGTGCCATCTTCGGCGAGAAAGCGTCTGACGTGAAAGACACGTCACAGCGGGTTCCGACAGGTACCCGTGGTACGGTGATTGACGTCCAAGTCTTCACCCGCGATGGCATCGAAAAAGATTCCCGCGCTCAAGCGATCGAGAAAGAGCAGCTTGATAAGTACCGCAAGGATTTGAAAGACGAATACCGCATCGTTGAAGGCGCGACCTTCGAGCGTTTGATGGTTGCCTTGAAAGACCAGGAAGTCATCAGCGGCCCCGGCTTGAAAAAGGGTGCTAAGCTGGATGAGGCGTACTTGGCTGAGCTTCCACGTTCGGATTGGTTCAAGCTACGGATGAAGGATGAAGCTTTGAACGAGCTTTTGGAAAAGTCCGAGCAAGGCCTTGAAGAGCGCAAGAAAGAGCACGAAGCGCGCTTTGACGATAAGAAAGGTAAATTGCAGCAAGGCGACGATCTGGCGCCAGGCGTACTGAAGATTGTTAAGGTTTACCTGGCAATCAAGCGTCGTATCCAGCCAGGCGACAAAATGGCCGGACGTCACGGTAACAAGGGTGTTATCTCCGCGGTTATGCCGATTGAAGATATGCCTTACGACGAGTTCGGTAATACCGTCGACATCGTTCTGAACCCGCTGGGTGTACCTTCGCGGATGAACGTTGGTCAGGTTCTGGAAACCCACTTGGGTGCCGCAGCAAAAGGTCTGGGTGAGCGGATTAGTCTGATGCTTGACGAGCAGCGAAAAATCGCTGAGCTTCGTGAGCTGCTGGACCAGATCTATAACCACTCGGACGAGGTGTTCAAAGTAGACCTGGATAGCCTTAGCGATAAGGAAATCCTCGAACTTTGTAACAATCTGCGTGGCGGCGTTCCAATGGCGACACCGGTATTTGACGGTGCCGAGGAAGCTGAGGTTAAGCGGATGCTTGAGTTGGCCGGCCTGAGTACTACAGGGCAGACTAACTTGTTCGACGGCCGCACCGGTGATGAATTTGATCGTCCGGTTACCGTTGGCTATATGTACATCCTCAAGCTGAACCACCTGATTGACGACAAGATGCACGCGCGTTCGACCGGTTCGTACAGTTTGGTTACCCAGCAGCCGCTGGGTGGTAAGGCTCAGTTTGGTGGTCAGCGATTCGGTGAGATGGAAGTCTGGGCGTTGGAGGCATACGGTGCCGCCTACACCCTGCAGGAAATGCTTACCGTTAAGTCTGATGACGTCAACGGCCGGACCAAAATGTATAAGAACATTGTCGATGGTGATCATCGTATGGAGCCGGGCATGCCCGAGTCCTTCAACGTTCTTGTCAAGGAAATCCGCTCGTTGGGTATCGACATCGAGCTGGAATCCGAGTGAGCCGAATAGTTTTTTGGCAGCGTGAGCGGGCACTCAGTGTGCCCGCCCGAGATTAACGCCATCCGGAGCTTTTACTGATGAAAGATTTACTGAATCTTCTCAAGAGCCAGAATCAGAGCAAGGAATTTGACGCCATCCGTATTGGGTTGGCATCGCCTGACATGATTCGCTCCTGGTCTTTTGGCGAAGTGAAAAAGCCTGAGACCATTAACTACCGTACCTTCAAGCCGGAGCGTGACGGTCTTTTCTGTGCCAAGATCTTCGGCCCGATCAAAGATTACGAGTGCCTGTGCGGTAAGTACAAGCGTCTCAAGCACCGCGGTGTTATCTGTGAGAAGTGTGGCGTAGAAGTCGCACTGGCCAGCGTTCGTCGTGAGCGTATGGGTCACATTGAGCTGGCCAGTCCAGTTGCTCACATTTGGTTCTTGAAGTCACTGCCGTCCCGTATCGGCTTAATGCTGGACATGACCCTGCGTGATATCGAGCGGGTTCTATACTTCGAGAGCTTTATTGTTATCGATCCAGGCATGACGACTCTCGAAAAGGGTCAGCTGCTTAACGATGAGCAGTATTACGAAGCTCTGGAAGAGTTCGGTGATGAATTTGACGCCCGCATGGGTGCCGAAGCCGTTAAGGAATTGCTGCAGGATATCGACCTGCAGGAAGAGGTTGATCGTCTTCGCGAAGAGATTCCTCAGACCAACTCCGAAACCAAGATCAAAAAGTTCAGCAAGCGCCTGAAAATTCTTGAGGCCTTCCTGTACTCCGGCAATAAGCCCGGTGACATGGTTATGACCGTGTTGCCCGTTCTGCCGCCGGATTTGCGCCCGTTGGTGCCGCTGGACGGTGGTCGTTTTGCGACGTCTGATCTCAACGACCTTTACCGTCGTGTGATCAACCGGAACAACCGTCTGAAGCGCCTTCTGGAGCTGAATGCTCCAGACATCATCGTGCGTAACGAGAAGCGAATGCTTCAGGAAGCGGTTGATGCGTTGCTGGACAACGGTCGTCGTGGCCGTGCCATCACTGGCACCAATAAGCGTCCGCTGAAGTCATTGGCAGACATGATTAAAGGTAAGCAGGGTCGCTTCCGGCAGAACCTGCTCGGTAAGCGTGTTGACTACTCTGGCCGTTCGGTCATCGTAGTTGGTCCTTACTTGCGCCTGCACCAGTGTGGTCTTCCAAAGAAAATGGCTCTAGAGCTGTTCAAGCCCTTTATTTTCTCAAAGCTTGAGCATCGTGGGCTGGCCACTACTATCAAAGCCGCCAAGAAAATGGTTGAGCGTGAAGAAGGTGTGGTCTGGGATATTCTGGATGAAGTTATCCGTGAGCACCCGATTCTACTGAACCGTGCGCCTACACTGCACCGTTTGGGTATCCAGGCATTCGAGCCAGTACTGATCGAAGGTAAAGCGATTCAGCTGCACCCGCTGGTTTGTGCGGCCTATAACGCCGACTTTGACGGTGACCAGATGGCGGTACACGTACCGCTGACGCTGGAAGCTCAGCTTGAAGCTCGTGCGTTGATGATGTCCACCAACAACGTGTTGTCGCCAGCTAACGGCGAGCCGATCATCGTTCCTTCTCAGGACGTTGTATTGGGCTTGTACTACATGACGCGTGAGCGCCATGCGGCTGTCGGTGAGGGAATCGTATTCTCGGACGTCAAAGAAGCTCACCGTGCCTACGGCGCGGGCAAGGTTGATCTTCAGGCGAAAGTGAAGATTCGTGTTAAGGAAGTTGCGATCGCGGAAGACGGATCGCGCAGCGAAGCCTACCGTATTGTGGATACCACGGTCGGTCGTGCGCTGTTGTTTGATATCGTCCCTGATGGCCTTCCATTCGACATCGTCAACAAGCCGATGGTGAAGAAGGCGATCTCGAACCTGATCAACACCTGTTACCGTGATGCCGGCCTCAAAGATACCGTTATCTTTGCTGACCAGCTGATGTACATGGGTTACCACTATGCAACTCGCTCGGGCATCTCGATCTGCTTTAATGACTTCGAGATTCCGCCAGAGAAGTACGAGTTGGTAGACGCTGCTTCTGATGAAGTAAAAGACATCGAAAACCAGTACGCCTCCGGCCTGCTAACTCAGGGCGAGAAGTACAACAAGGTTATCGATATCTGGTCCCGCGCTAACGACAAAGTGTCGAAGGCGATGATGGAGCGGCTGTCTAAAGAACAGGTTATTGGCCCCGACGACAAGCCGGTTAAAGGCGAAGACGGCAAAGAGCTAATGCAGGAGTCATTCAACTCCGTATACATGATGGCCGACTCGGGTGCTCGTGGTTCTGCAGCCCAGATTCGTCAGTTGTCTGGTATGCGTGGTCTGATGGCTAAGCCGGATGGCTCGATCATCGAAACGCCAATTACAGCGAACTTCCGTGAGGGTCTAAACGTACTTCAGTACTTTATCTCGACTCACGGTGCTCGTAAGGGTCTTGCCGATACGGCACTGAAGACCGCGAACTCCGGTTACCTGACACGTCGTTTGGTTGACGTATCCCAGGATCTGGTTGTCACAGTTGAAGACTGTGGTACCGACGAAGGGCTGTTGATGACGCCGCACATCGAAGGTGGCGACGTTGTTGTGCCTCTCGGCGACCGTGTATTGGGTCGTGTTACCGCGCGGGATGTATTCACCCCGACGGATAAAGAAAACGCTGTTGTTGAAGCTGGCACTCTGCTTGACGAGAAAACCGTTGAGTTGGTTGAGCGTGCAGGTGTGGACGAAATCTGGGTTCGCTCTGCGATCACTTGTGATACCCGTCACGGCATTTGTTCAATGTGTTACGGCCGTGATTTGGCGCGTGGTCACCAGGTTAACGTTGGTGAGGCTGTCGGTGTTATTGCTGCTCAGTCCATCGGTGAACCAGGTACCCAGCTGACTATGCGTACGTTCCACATCGGTGGTGCTGCAAGTCGGGCGTCTGCTGTTGACAACATCCAGGTGAAGCATGGCGGCACCGTCCGTCTGCACAACTTGAAATCGATCGAAAAAACCGATGGTTCATTGGTTGTGATCTCTCGTTCGTCTGCCTTGGCGATCGCGGATGAACAGGGCCGTGAACGCGAGTGGTACAAGCTGCCATACGGTGCGGTGCTGTCTGTTAAGAACGGTGACGTAGTAGAGGCAGGTGTTGCGGTTGCCAAATGGGATCCGCACACGCACCCGATCATCGCGGAAGCGAAAGGTACGGCCAAGTTCGTCAACATGGAGGAGGGTATTACTGTCCGCACCCAGGCTGATGAGCTGACTGGTTTGTCCACGATGGAAGTCATCGATGCGAAAGAGCGTCCTGCTGCCGGTAAAGATATTCGTCCCGCGATTCAGTTGTTGGATGAAAACGGTGAAGAAGCAGAGCTTCCAGGTGGTGGCGCAGCGATCTTCTTCCTGCCAGCGAACGCTCTGGTGAGCATGTCGAATGGCGCGAAAGTGGAGTTGGGTGACGTTGTAGCTCGAATTCCGCAGGAAAGCTCGAAGACTCGAGACATCACGGGTGGTCTGCCGCGCGTTGCTGACTTGTTCGAGGCTCGTCGACCGAAAGAGTCTGCGATTCTGGCTGAGATCAGTGGTGTTGTCTCGTTCGGTAAAGAAACCAAAGGCAAGAAGCGTTTGGTTCTGACGCCGAAAGACGACGACGCTTACGAAGTTCTGATTCCGAAGCACCGTCAGATGAACGTGTTTGAGGGTGAAACGGTTGAAAAGGGTGAGGTTATTTCCGATGGCCCTTCCAATCCGCACGACATTTTGCGTCTGCTGGGTGTGGTTGAGCTGGCGAAGTACATCACCAACGAAATTCAGGACGTCTACCGTCTGCAGGGTGTTGTGATTAACGATAAGCATATTGAGGTTATCGTTCGTCAGATGCTGCGCAAAGTGGAAATCACCGATCCGGGCGATACCACCTTGTTGTCGGGTGATCAGGTCGAGATCACTCATGTTCTGGAAGAAAACGAGAAAGCGGATGTGGCTGACAAAGAGCCTGCACGTTTCGATCGTCTGTTGCTGGGTATCACTAAGGCATCGCTGGCGACTGAATCGTTCATCTCTGCGGCATCGTTCCAGGAAACAACTCGGGTTCTTACCGAAGGTGCGGTCACCGGTAAGCGTGACTACCTGCGCGGCCTGAAAGAAAACGTTGTGGTGGGTCGACTGATTCCGGCTGGTACCGGTTTGGCGTATCACAGTGCAAGACGCCGTCGCCGCGACCTGGAAGAGCAGGGCGTAACGGCTGCGGATGTTGAAGAGGCTCTGAGCGCAGAACTCAATCGGGAACTCTGATTGAAAAGCGTGCCACCCCTGGGTAGATACCTACTCAAGGGTGGTTAAAAAGAGAACAGTCATCTTGACTGTGCCCGGGCGCAGGCTTAAACTTGCGACCCTAAATTTTACCCTCTGTATGGAGGGTAAGTTTCATTGGTATGGTTTTTTGGAGTTTGCTTACATGGCAACGATTAATCAGTTGGTGCGTAAGCCTCGTAAGCGCAAGGTAGCCAAGAGTGATGTTCCTGCTCTTCAGGCTTGTCCTCAGCGCCGTGGTGTATGTACTCGTGTATACACCACAACGCCGAAGAAGCCGAACTCAGCACTGCGTAAAGTGTGCCGTGTTCGTCTGACTAACGGCTTCGAGGTTTCGTCATACATTGGTGGTGAAGGTCACAACCTTCAGGAGCACAGTGTTGTGCTGATCCGTGGCGGTCGAGTAAAAGACCTTCCGGGTGTGCGCTATCACACTGTTCGCGGTACTTTGGATACCCAGGGTGTTCAAAACCGTAAGCAGGGCCGCTCCAAGTACGGTGCAAAACGACCCAAGTCCTAATGTCCCAGACGGGTGTCTTTTATCGTTGCTTGTTAGAACGGTAAGAGTAAGGCTGAGTAGCTATTGCTATCTCAGGGGTTCCTGAAGACCTTTAAATATAAGGGCTTATCGATGCCTAGAAGAAGAGTTGCAGCAAAACGGGAAATCATTCCCGATCCTAAGTTCGGCAGTGCACGTCTTGCAAAATTCATCAATCACGTGATGGAAAGTGGCAAGAAATCAACTGCAGAGCGCATTGTTTACGGTGCTCTGACAATTGTTGCCGAAAAGTCTACTGAAGAGCCGATCGAGATGTTCGAGAAGGCCCTGGAGAACATCCAGCCGATGGTTGAGGTTAAGTCCCGTCGTGTGGGTGGTGCTACTTACCAGGTGCCTGTAGAAGTACGGCCTTCCCGTCAGAATGCGCTGGCCATGCGTTGGTTGGTGGAGTTCTCTCGGAAGCGTGGTGAAAAGTCCATGGCTCAGCGTCTTGCTGGCGAAATTCTTGATGCGGCCGAGAGCAAAGGTTCAGCAGTTAAGAAGCGTGAAGACGTACATCGCATGGCAGAAGCCAACAAGGCCTTCTCTCACTTCCGTTTCTAAACAGCCGAGGTTTATACAGTGGCACGCAAAACACCGATTAAACGTTACAGAAACATTGGTATCTGTGCGCACGTTGATGCGGGCAAGACCACCACGACCGAGCGTATTCTTTACTATACGGGTCGTAGCCATAAGATGGGTGAGACCCACGATGGCGCCTCTACTACTGACTGGATGGAGCAAGAGCAGGAGCGTGGTATTACCATCACGTCTGCCGCTGTTACGACATTCTGGCAGGGTATGGACAAGCAGTTCGATGAGCACCGCGTAAACATCATCGACACCCCGGGTCACGTAGACTTCACGATCGAAGTTGAGCGTTCCCTGCGTGTACTCGATGGTGCGGTCGTTGTGTTTTGTGGTTCTTCTGGTGTTGAGCCTCAGTCAGAGACTGTCTGGCGTCAGGCGAACAAGTACGAAGTACCTCGCATGGTTTTCGTCAACAAGATGGACCGTGCCGGTGCGGACTTCCTGCGCGTTGTCGAGCAGATTAAAGCACGTCTTGGTGCGACGCCTGTCGCCCTTCAGTTGCCGATCGGCGCCGAAGACCAGTTTGCGGGCGTTGTGGATCTGCTGCGTAACAAGGCGATCTACTGGAGTGACGACGATCTGGGTATGACCTACCACGAGGAAGAAGTTCCTGCGGATATGGTTGACCAGGTTCAAGAATACCGTGAAGCGCTGATTGAAGCGGCCGCTGAAGCGAATGAAGAGTACATGGACAAGTATCTCGAGGGTGGTGAACTTACCCTGGAAGAGATCAAAGCGGGTCTGCGTGCTCGTACCTTGGCCAACGAAATCGTTCTGGCTTGCTGCGGTTCTGCGTTCAAGAACAAAGGTGTTCCTGCGGTTCTGGATGCGGTTATTGAATATCTGCCGGCTCCGGACGAAGTTCGCGCAATCCGTGGTGAAGTCGACGAAGATGGTACCGAGGAAACTCGTCCTGTTGACGACAATGCACCGTTCGCCGCTCTGGCGTTCAAGATTGCTACTGACCCGTTCGTGGGTGCTTTGACCTTCTTCCGTGTTTACTCCGGTAAGCTTGAGTCGGGTAACTCCGTATACAACTCCGTGAAGGGCAAGAGAGAGCGTGTGGGCCGTATGGTTCAGATGCACGCCAACGATCGGGAAGAGATCAAAGAAGTTCTGGCGGGCGACATTGCTGCGGCGATCGGTCTTAAGAACGTGACGACTGGTGATACGCTGTGTGACGAGAGTAACAAGATTATTCTTGAGCGCATGGAGTTCCCTGAGCCGGTTATCTCTGTTGCTGTTGAGCCGAAGTCGAAGGCTGATCAAGAGAAGATGGGTGTGGCGTTGGGCAAGTTGGCCCAGGAAGACCCTTCATTCCGTGTTCGCACTGATGAAGAGACTGGTCAAACCATCATTTCTGGTATGGGTGAGCTTCACCTGGACATCATCGTTGATCGTATGCGTCGCGAGTTCAAGGTAGAGGCGAACATTGGTAAGCCTCAGGTTGCCTACCGTGAGTGCATCCGTAAGCCTGTTGACGTTGAAGGTAAGTTTGTTCGTCAGTCTGGTGGTCGCGGTCAGTACGGTCACGTCAAGATTAAGCTTGAGCCTCTGCCGTTGGATGAGGAAGATGGCGAAAACTTCATCTTCGTAAACGAGATCGTGGGTGGTGTTGTTCCTAAGGAATACATCCCGGCCGTACAGCAGGGTATCGCTGAACAGATGCAAAATGGTTGCCTTGCCGGCTATCCGTTGCTTCGCATCAAAGCGACTCTGTATGACGGTTCGTACCACGATGTCGACTCCAACGAGATGGCCTTTAAAGTCGCCGGTTCCATGGCGATGAAGAAGGGTGCGCTGGAAGCCAATCCTGCGCTTCTAGAGCCGGTCATGAAGGTTGAAGTTGTCAGCCCTGAAGAGTACATGGGTGACGTCGTCGGTGATTTGAACCGTCGTCGTGGTCTGATTCAGGGTATGGATGACGGCCCTGCGGGCAAGGTCATTCGCGCAGAAGTTCCGTTGTCGGAAATGTTTGGTTACGCCACTGATCTGCGTTCAGCGACACAGGGTAGGGCGTCTTATGCGATGGAGTTCTCTCGTTATATGGAAGCTCCTTCGAACATTGCCGAAGCGATCATTAAAAAGGGTTGATCCCCAGGACTTAAGAAACAGGAAGAGGTGTAACCGTGTCTAAAGAAAAATTTGAACGTAGTAAGCCGCACGTAAACGTCGGTACCATCGGTCACGTTGACCATGGTAAGACCACTCTGACCGCTGCTCTGACTCGTGTATGTCACGAAGTTTGGGGTACAGGTTCTGCAAGTGCTT
>NZ_JAILWZ010000003.1:0-293 GCF_019916045.1 Marinobacter sp. AL4B | reverse complement strand
CTTGAGCCTCCTGAAGAGCCGTTCAAGACCAGGACGTTGATAGGCTGGGTGTGTAAGCGCTGCGAGGCGTTGAGCTAACCAGTACTAATTGCTCGTGCGGCTTGACTATATAACACCCAAGACAATTGCGGATAACGCACCAAAGAAATCGATATCACGTTCCATCTCGTCCCCCAGTGATCAAACCGTTTTGTCTGACGACCATAGCGGCTTGGAACCACCTGATCCCATCCCGAACTCAGAAGTGAAACAAGCCTGCGCCGATGGTAGTGTGGCACTTGCCCATGTGAGAG
>NZ_JAILWZ010000002.1:0-364 GCF_019916045.1 Marinobacter sp. AL4B | reverse complement strand
TCAGCAACGAAGCGGTAACTGCTTGAAAGATTTGAAGAAAACGTTTTAAAGATTCTTCAAAAAGCAGTTGACAAGGTGGCGGTTCAGTGTAGAATGCGCCCCACGATTTAGCAGTAACGCCGGTGAGTTTTTCGGCCGTTTTCGAAGACGAAAACAGCGGTTAAAATTAACGGTTGACAAGGTGATCAAGCGATGTATAATTCGCGGCCTTGATTGAGCAGCAGCTCAAACGCTCTTTAAAAAGTTGACCAAGTAATTCGTGTGGGCGCTGGCCGAGGTATTTCAGATACGAAATATCAGGACAGTGACTCGTCGAAAATTGAGTTTTGTCTTGAGCAAGAATTAAGAATCTTCGGATTCTTGT
>NZ_JAILWZ010000012.1:0-59043 GCF_019916045.1 Marinobacter sp. AL4B | reverse complement strand
AGAGCCAGAGCCAGAGCCAGAGCCAGAGCCAGAGCCAGAGCCAGAGCCAGAGCCAGAGCCAGAGCCAGAGCCAGAGCCAGAGCCAGAGCCAGAGCCAGAGCCAGAGCCAGAGCCAGAGCCAGAGCCAGAGCCAGAGGCAACCTTTACCCCAAAGATGGCGGAGCGGTTTGTGGCGTTGGAGCGCCTTCAAAAAAGCCAGGGTTGGACCCTTCAGCTCGTGGCTGGACGCTTGGAGCAAACCGTCCTAAACGTGATCGGCCGGCTGCCGGGTGACCCAAAAATGCGTTATACCGTCGGCGAGCGTGACGGAAAACCGTGGTTTATGTTGGTGTACGGAACCTATGCGAGCAAAAACGAAGCGAAATCTGCCGCGGCGACCCTTCCTGATGCATTAAAGGTAGATAGGCCCTGGATTCGCTCCTTCGAGAGCTTCTGAATTCCTAGGCGTGCACCCATGTGGTGCACGCTTTTCTCCGGCGTGACGGAAAATTTAAAAAGTTCTTGCCTGCTTTTTTTTCATACGTATAATCCCTTCCCCCTTTTTTAAAGTGTCAGCTCATTTTGTGCACTACGGTGGTGCGAGATGGGCTGGCGGGAACGACTTTTACGTGAGAGAACGCTTATGACGACAGGCTTGTATCATCCCGATGAATTCAGGGACAACTGCGGTTTTGGCCTGATAGCCCACATGAAGGGCGAGGTTAGCCATAAGTTGTTGGAAACAGCTATCGAATCACTCACCTGCATGACGCACCGGGGAGGCATCGCTGCCGACGGGAAGACCGGTGATGGTTGTGGTCTGCTGTTGCAGAGCCCTAAGGCCTTCTTGGTCAAAGCTGCTGAAGCAGCGTTTGGAAAAAAACCTGGCGACTTATTTGCAGTTGGCCAGGTTTTTTTAGCTCAAGAGGGCGGCAAAGCTGCGGCCGGTCGCGCTGCGATTGAGCAAAGGCTGACCGAGCAAGGACTCGACATCATGGGGTGGCGCGAAGTGCCCGTTGATGACAGCTGTCTGGGCCCGATGGCAAAAGATTGTTTGCCTCGCATCGAACAGGTGTTTGTTGAGCCCGGAGATAAAACAGAGAAAGAGTTTGCGATCAGTCTTTTCCTTGGTCGTCGTTATGCCGAACGCGATATGGCTGAGGATTCCGAGTTCTACATCTGCAGCCTTTCGCATCGTACCTTGGCCTATAAGGGCCTGATGATGCCGGCCGATTTGGCCAACTTCTACAAAGATTTGGGCGACCCCGATCTGGAAACCGCTATTTGTGTATTCCATCAGCGTTTTTCTACCAACACCATGCCCAAGTGGCCACTGGCCCAACCGTTCCGCTATCTTGCTCACAACGGTGAAATCAACACCGTTGACGGCAACCGGAACTGGGCGATAGCCCGTGCGGCGAAATTCAGTTCGCCAGATCTGCCGGACCTGCAAACCTTGCAGCCGTTGGTCAACCTGACTGGCTCAGACTCCTCCAGCATGGATAATATGTTGGAAATCCTGCTGGCCGGTGGTGTTGATCTGTTCCGTGCCGTACGCATGATGATTCCGCCTGCCTGGCAGAACGTTGATACCATGGATTCGGATCTGCGTGCTTTCTATGAGTACAACTCCATGCACATGGAACCATGGGATGGTCCTGCGGGCCTGGTTATGTCTGACGGCCGTTACGCGCTTTGTATGTTGGATCGGAATGGTTTGCGCCCGGCGCGTTGGGTGGTCACCAAGGATGATTTCATCACTTTGGCGTCGGAAGTGGGTACTTACGATTACTCGCCGTCGGACGTTGTTGCTAAAGGCCGGGTTGGTCCGGGCCAAATGCTGGCCATCGATACCGAAACCGGCGAAGTTCTGCACACAGCGGATATCGACGAGCGACTTAAAAGCGCACAGCCGTATCGGCGTTGGTTGAAAGAAAACGCTCTGCGTGTGGAATCCACACTTTACCAAGAGACTCCGGAATTCAAGGTGATGGAGCCGGATGAGCTGTTGGTGCAGCAGAAGATGTTTAACGTCTCCTTTGAGGAGCGTGATCAGGTGCTTCGCCCTCTGGCTGAGGGGGCTCAGGAAGCCGTTGGCTCTATGGGCGACGACACGCCGATGGCGGTGCTTTCAAGCAAGGTGCGGCACGTAGCGGATTACTTCCGCCAGAAATTCGCGCAGGTTACCAATCCGCCGATCGACCCATTGCGTGAAACGATCGTGATGTCGCTCGAAACCTGTTTGGGCGCTGAGCGAAACGTCTTTGAAGAAACGGCTGAACACGCCGATCGGATTATTTTGACAACGCCGGTACTGTCGCCGGCTAAGTTCCTCAGACTAACCAATAACCAGCGCCCCGGTTTTGAAGTAGGTCGGGTGGCTTTGAGCTACCGCCCGGAAGAAGGCTTGGAACAGGCCATCATTCGCGTATGCGAAGAATCCGCTGCGGCGGTTCGTGATGGCAAAGTACTGCTGATTCTGAGCGATAAGGATCTGGTAGAAGGTGAACTTCCGGTGAACGCTCTGATGGCTACCGCCGCGGTTCATCACCACCTGTCAGCGAACGGCTTGCGTTGCGATACCAACCTCATTGTTGAAAGCGGTTGGGTACGCGACCCGCATCATTTCGCCGTATTGTTTGGCTTTGGCGCGACAGCTGTATACCCGTACTTGGCCTATCAGGTCATGAACGATCTGATTCGCACCGGTGAGCTGATGATGGATCCGGTCGAAGCGAAGAACAATTATCGTAAAGGCATCAACAAAGGCCTGCTGAAAATCCTGTCTAAGATGGGGATTTCCACCATTGTGTCTTACCGCGGTGCCCAGTTGTTTGAGGCGATTGGTCTGGCAGATAACGTGGTGGATCTGTGCTTCAGAGGTGTGCCTAGCCGTATTCAGGGTGCTGATTTCGGTGATTTCCAGCAAGATCAGGAGCTGCTTGCTTCTGTGGCATGGAAGCCTCGTAAGCCACTTTCGCCTGGTGGTGTGCTGAAATATATCCATGGTCAGGAATACCATGCTTTCAACCCGGATGTAGTGGGCAAGCTGCAAGACGCGGTGATCAGTGGTGACTACGGTCATTACCGGGAATACGCAAGTTTGGTGAATGAGCGCCCAGTAGCAACGTTGCGTGATCTGCTGGTGTTCAAGGAAGGCCTTCAGGCGATCGATATTGCCGACGTCGAGCCTGTGGAAAGCATCTTCCCGCGTTTTGACTCGGCTGCTATGTCGTTGGGGGCGCTGTCTCCGGAAGCTCACGAGGCTCTGGCGGTGGCGATGAATACCCTGGGTGGTCGCTCAAACTCCGGTGAGGGCGGTGAAGACCCTGCGCGTTACGGCACGAACAAGCGTTCCAAGATCAAGCAGGTGGCTTCCGGTCGTTTCGGTGTAACTGCTGAGTATCTGCGCAGCGCAGACGTTATGCAGATTAAAGTTGCTCAGGGGGCCAAGCCGGGTGAAGGTGGTCAGCTGCCGGGCGGCAAGGTGAACGACCTGATTGCCCGTTTGCGCTACTCGGTGCCGGGGGTAACCTTGATTTCGCCTCCGCCTCACCACGACATCTACTCGATTGAAGATTTGGCTCAGCTGATCTTTGATCTCAAGCAGGTTAATCCCGAAGCGTTGGTGTCGGTGAAGCTGGTATCCGAGCCGGGTGTCGGCACCATTGCAGCGGGTGTGGCCAAGGCATACGCCGATTTGATTACGGTTTCCGGTTACGACGGCGGTACAGCGGCCAGTCCGTTGACTTCGATTCGTTATGCGGGTTCTCCGTGGGAGCTTGGTTTGACCGAAACGCAGCAGGCTCTTCGAGCCAACGATCTGCGGGGCAAGATTCGTTTGCAAACAGACGGCGGAATCAAAACCGGTCTGGATGTGGTGAAAGCAGCCATTCTGGGTGCGGAAAGCTTCGGCTTTGGTACCACTCCAATGGTCGCGCTGGGTTGTAAGTACCTGCGTATTTGTCACCTGAACAACTGCGCGACCGGTGTCGCGACTCAGAACGATTACCTGCGTGAAGAACACTTCAAGGGCACCGTCGAGATGGCGATGAACTTCTTCCGCTTTGTTGCTGAAGAAACCCGCGAGTGGATGGCCAAACTGGGTGTTCGCAGTATGGAGGAGCTGGTGGGCCGCGTGGATCTGCTCGAACGCCTTCCGGGTAACACCGAGCGCCAGAAGAAGCTTGACCTGACCCGCCTGCTGGAGAACGACCTTATCCCCGCAGACAAGCCCCAGACCTGTCAGGTAGAGCGGAACCTGCCGTTCGATCAAGGTAAGTTGGCTGAGCAGATTGTGAAGGATACGGCAGCCGCTCTTAACGAAAAATCGGGTGGCGCCTGGACCTACAAAGTCACCAACTGTGACCGATCAATTGGTGCCCGTTTGTCGGGTGAAATCGCCGCTCGATACGGGAACAAAGGCATGTCTGACGCTCCGATCACCCTCGACCTGACGGGTACGGCCGGTCAGAGTTTCGGTGTGTGGAACGTCGGCGGCCTGAGCATGGTCCTGCACGGCGATGCCAACGATTACGTGGGCAAAGGCATGACCGGTGGCAAGCTGGTGGTTAAGCCGCCTCGTGGCAGTGATTTCAAAACCCAGGAAACGTCCATCGTAGGTAATACCTGTTTGTACGGCGCAACCGGAGGCAAGTTGTTTGCTGCCGGTACAGCGGGCGAGCGCTTTGCGGTTCGTAATTCCGGCGCTCATGCGGTTGTGGAAGGCGCAGGCGATCACTGCTGTGAATACATGACCGGCGGTTTGGTGACGGTTCTGGGCGAAACAGGTTACAACTTCGGTGCGGGTATGACCGGTGGTTTCGCCTACGTACTGGACATGGATAACACCTTTGTCGACAAGTACAACCATGAGTTGGTTGAGATTCAGCGTATTGCACGGGAAGACATGGAGGCCTACCGGAACCACCTGCGCGGGGTGATTCGGGAGCACATTTCGGAAACCGGAAGTGCCTGGGCTGAACATCTTCTGGAGGATTTCGACGATTACATCAATCGGTTCTGGCTGGTTAAACCGAAGGCTGCAAATTTGCGTAGCCTGTTAGCCAGCACTCGAGCCCGCCCGGAGTAATCGCCGGGAAAACTGTGAGTTGGGCTGCGCTGCTTGCGCAGCCTACGTCGAAATCGAAAGTATGAGAGCAACACTATGAAAGAACGACTTCATAATGACTTCCAGTTCGTCGAAGTAGGGCGGGTTGACCCGAAGAAAGTGCCGGCGAAAAAGCGGAAGAAAGAGTTTGGTGAGATTTATCACCCGTTTACAGAAACCCATGCGGGATCTCAGGCGCACCGTTGTCTGGAGTGCGGTAACCCATATTGTGAGTGGAAGTGCCCGGTGCACAACTACATTCCGAACTGGCTGAAGCTGGTATCGGAAGGCAACATCATGAAGGCCGTAGAGTTGTGTCACCAGACCAACTCACTGCCCGAAGTCTGCGGTCGCGTATGTCCTCAGGACCGCTTGTGCGAAGGCGCTTGCACCCTGAACGACGGTTTTGGTGCGGTGACCATTGGTTCGGTGGAAAAGTACATCACTGACACCGCCTTTGCGCTGGGCTGGAAGCCTGACATGTCCAAGGTGAGCTGGACAGATAAGAAGGTTGCTGTAATCGGTGCTGGTCCTGCCGGCCTTGGTTGTGCTGATGTATTGGTGCGCAACGGTGTGAAGCCCGTTGTGTTCGATATCTACCCGGAAATCGGTGGACTGCTGACCTTTGGTATTCCAGAGTTCAAGCTGGAAAAGGGCGTCATGGCCCGCCGTCGTCAGGTATTCGAAGAAATGGGTATGGAATTCCGCCTAAACACCGAGGTGGGCAAGGATGTTTCGTTGAAGAGCATTCTTGAAGAGTTCGATGCCGTGTTCATGGGCATGGGCACCTACACCTACATGAAAGGCGGCTTCCCCGGTGAGGATTTGCCCGGAGTTCACGATGCGCTTCCGTACCTGATCTCCAACGTTAATCGTCGTTTGGGCTTCGAAAAGAAAGCGGCCGACTTTGTTGATATGAAAGGCAAGCGTGTGGTGGTTCTGGGTGGTGGCGACACCGCCATGGACTGCAACCGCACCTCGATTCGTCAACAGGCGGAAAGCGTGACCTGCGCCTACCGTCGGGACGAGGCCAACATGCCGGGTTCTCGGCGTGAGGTGTCCAATGCCAAAGAAGAGGGTGTGAAGTTCCTGTTCAATCGTCAGCCAGTAGAAATCGTTGGTGATGGCAAGGTTGAAGGCGTCAAAGTGGTAACCACGGAGCTTGGCGCGCCGGATGAAAACGGACGTCGCCGCCCGGAAGTGGTCCCCGGCAGTGAAGAAGTGATTCCGGCCGATGCTGTGCTGGTCGCTTTCGGCTTCCGCCCGAGCCCGGCACCCTGGTTTGAGGACCTTGGCGTGAATACCGATGACTCCGGTCGGGTAACCGCGCCAGAAGAAGCGGAGCTGCCGTTCCAGACCAGCAACCCGAAGATCTTCGCCGGTGGTGATATGGTTCGTGGTTCAGACTTGGTGGTTACTGCGATTTGGGAAGGCCGGCAGGCCGCAGAAGGCATTCTTGACTACCTGGATGTCTGAGTAAAATCTTGATTGGTGTCAGAAGGGCGGCTTCCTAGGGGAAAGCCGTCCTTTTTTATTGGCGCAAACGGGGTATCATTGGCTCCCATTGTCTCTGACCCATAAACGATGAGAAGACTGTAACTATGACTGAGTTGAAGAACGATCGCTTCTTGCGCGCCCTGATGCGGCAGCCTGTGGACCGTACCCCGGTGTGGATGATGCGTCAGGCGGGCCGTTACCTGCCGGAGTACCGTGCAACCCGGGCCCAGGCGGGTGACTTCCTCAGTCTTTGCAAGAACACGCCGTTGGCCTGCGAAGTAACCCTGCAGCCACTAGAGCGCTATCCGTTGGACGCGGCGATTTTGTTCTCCGATATCCTGACCATCCCGGACGCGTTGGGGTTGGGTCTGTATTTCGAGACGGGCGAAGGCCCCAAGTTCCGTAAAGTGATCCGCTCTGAAGCCGACGTAGATGCACTGCCGAACATGAAGGCCGAGTCTGATCTGGATTATGTAATGAATGCGGTCTCCACCATTCGCCGTGAACTTAATGGTCGCGTTCCGTTGATCGGTTTCTCCGGTAGCCCGTGGACACTGGCCACCTACATGGTTGAAGGCGGTTCCTCCAAGGACTTCCGTGAAACCAAGAAGCTGGCCTATGGTCAGCCGGAAGTGATGCACCGTTTGCTGGATCACTTGGCTGATTCGGTGATTGACTACCTGAACGGCCAGATTAAAGCCGGCGCGCAAGCAGTGCAGATCTTCGATACTTGGGGTGGTGTACTGAGTGGTTGGGCCTATGAGGAGTTCTCGCTGCGCTACATGAAGAAGATTGTCGACGGGTTGATCCGTGAAAACGAAGGTCGCCGTGTGCCGGTGATTCTGTTTACCAAGAACGGTGGCCAGTGGCTGGAGTCGATTGCCGATACGGGTTGTGATGCTGTGGGCCTGGATTGGACTACGGATATTGGTAATGCTCGGGCACGAGTGGGTGATCGAGTAGCCCTTCAGGGCAATATGGATCCGACGATGTTGTATGCGCCTAAGAAGCGTATCCGTGAAGAGGTGGAAGATATTCTGTCTCGTTACGGGCAGGGCACCGGGCACATCTTCAATCTGGGTCACGGTATTACACCGGAAGTGGACCCGGAGCATGCTGGGGCGTTCATTGAGGCTGTCGTTGAGCTAAGTGGCAAGTACCATCAGCAGTAATTGAGGTTTGGAGGTTGTAGTCCGCCAGCTTGCTAGTTCGGTGTTAGTGGCTCGGCGGGACGGCCTCCAAAAAAACGCTACGAGCACATCCATGTGCGCTTCTCTTCGGCCATCCATGGCCTCCGAAATTTTTTGGAGGCCGTCCCGCCAAGCCACTTCTTAACTCTCGATTTTTGTCCGCTTATAAATGATTTGTTTTCTCTCCATTCGGTAGGATGGATTCCCCTTTGTGTCCGGTCTATAGTCAGAGCAGAACTATTCAATACTCGGAGACACCTCTTGGCTGCCCAAAAATCCGAAAATCGCCGTTTCCACCGTATTAGCTTTGACGCTCCCTGTGAGCTGCATTGGCAGGAACAGGTGTGGTCAACGGAGGTGTTGGATATATCACTCAAAGGGGCGCTTGTGGAGCGACCAGAAGATTGGGGTGTTCCTTTAGGTGAGCCCTGTGAGCTTGTTGTGCAGTTGAACGGTCACGAGGCGGGTATTGTCATGGCGGTGGAGCTGGTGCACGTGGAAGGGCATCGTCTGGGGTTTAAGTGCCAGTACATCGATATTGAAAGCGCGATGCATTTGCGACGGTTGGTAGAGTTGAATTTGGGTGATCCGGATTTGTTAGAGCGAGAGTTGGCGCATCTAATTGACTAGTGGGTGCTCGGTGAATGTTTTTGAGCGTATATTTCCGAGGTCAGGTTGGTTTGCGCAGGGATAGCTTTCCAAAAATGTCGTAGGCCATGGATGGCCGAAGAGAAGCGCACATGGATGTGCTCGTAGCGGTTTTTGGAAAGCTATCCCTGTGCGAACCTCGGACGAAACTCAGCAGGCTAGGAGCGAGGTTAAAACTCCTCCAATGCCGAAAGTGCATCCGATAGTTTGGTCACCGGAATAACCTTCATCCCCTCGATAGGCTTACGCGGTGCATTAGCTTTTGGAACCAGTGCCCGGGTGAAGCCATGTTTGGATGCCTCGTAAATCCGCTCCTGCCCACTGGGTACTGGACGAATTTCACCTGAAAGGCCAACTTCCCCGAAAATCACCAAATCCTGTGGCAGAGCGCGGTTTCGGAAAGACGAGACAACGGCAGCCAGCAATGCCAAATCCGCACTGGTTTCGGCCACCTTCACCCCGCCAACCACGTTCACGAACACATCCTGATCCGCCACATGCATGCCACCATGGCGGTGCAGAACTGCCAGCAGCATCGCCAGTCGATTTTGGTCCAAGCCAACCGCAACTCGTCTTGGGTAGCTGCCTTGGGCCATATCTACCAATGCTTGGATCTCCACCAGCATAGGGCGGGTGCCTTCCCATACGACCATCACCACACTGCCCGGAGCCGCCTCTTCGCCGCGATTCAGGAAGATGGCGCTGGGGTTTTTCACCTCTTTCAAGCCCTGTTCCAGCATGGCGAAAACGCCCAATTCGTTCACCGCGCCGAATCGGTTCTTGATGCCCCGCAGAGTGCGGTAACGGCTGTCGCTTGAGCCTTCCAACAGGATCGAGCAGTCGATCATGTGTTCAAGTACTTTCGGGCCGGCCAGGCTGCCGTCTTTGGTGACGTGACCTACCAGAAACAGAATGGTGCCGGTCTGCTTAGCGAAACGGGTCAGGTAAGCGGCGCTTTCTCGTACTTGCGAAACAGAGCCCGGTGCCGATTCGATGTCGGCAACGTGCATCACCTGAATACTGTCCACCACCAGAATGCGCGGTTTTTCCGCTTCGGCCACTTGCATGACCCGCTCGACGCTGGTTTCCGACAGCATTTTCAAGTCTTTGGTGGGCAAGCCGAGGCGTTTGGCGCGCATGGCGACTTGTTGCAGCGATTCCTCGCCGGTCACGTACAGAGCGGGGTGCTGGGCTGCGAGCTGACACACGGCTTGAAGCAACAGAGTACTTTTGCCAGCGCCGGGATGGCCGCCCATTAACACCGCTGAGCCTTCGATCAGGCCACCACCGAGCACACGGTCAAATTCCTGCATACCGGTGCTGATACGGGCTTGCTCGGCCAGACTGACCTCATCAAGGCTTTTGACCTCCGACAAACTGCCCGCGTAGCCCTCGAAGCGAATGCCTCGAGCGCCTTTGGCGTTGTTGCCGGAAATGCCGCGTACTTCGCTGACGGTATTCCAGGCTTGGCAGGCGGTGCATTGGCCCTGCCATTTGGAGTAATCAGCGCCGCACTCGGTGCAGACATACGCGGTTTTGGTTTTTGCCATTACGCTAACTTCTTGTACTTCATGCGTTTAGGCTGCATGGCAGAATCGCCCTTGCGCTTCTTGAAGTCGGCGTCGTATTCCGTGAAGTTGCCATCGAAATACACCACTTCGCCGTCATCTTCGAACGCCAGGATGTGTGTAGCCACACGGTCCAGGAACCAGCGGTCGTGCGAGATCACCAAAGCAGAGCCCGGGAAGTTCAGCAGCGCTTCTTCCAGTGCACGCAAGGTTTCTACGTCGAGATCGTTGGTGGGTTCGTCCAACAGCAACACGTTGCCGCCCTGTTTTAGCAGCTTGGCAAGGTGCAGGCGGTTACGCTCACCACCGGATAGGTCGCCCACGCGTTTTTGCTGGTCGGTGCCTTTGAAGTTGAAGCGTCCTACGTAGGCCCGAGACGGGGTCTCGTAGTTGCCGACTTTGATGATGTCGTTGCCGTCTGAAAGTTCTTCCCAAACGGTTTTGCTGCCATCCAGATCGCGCATCTGATCGACATACGCCAGTTCAACAGTTTCGCCCACAGTAATGGTGCCGGAGTTCGGCTGGTCCATGCCGGCGATCATTTTGAACAGCGTGGACTTACCGGCGCCGTTACCACCGATGATGCCTACAATGGCACCAGGGGGTACGGTTAGTGAAACGTCTTCATACAACAGGCGGTCGTCGAACGCTTTGCTGATGCCTTCAACTTCAATCACCTTGTCGCCCAGACGCGGTCCGGGTGGGATGTACAGTTCGTTGGTTTCGTTACGCTTCTGGAATTCTTGAGAGCTCATTTCCTCAAAGCGAGACAAGCGGGCCTTACTCTTGGACTGTCGGCCCTTGGCATTGGAGCGAACCCATTCCAGCTCTTGCTTAACGGCCTTCTGGTGAGCGGCTTCCTGTTTGGATTCCATCTCCAGACGCTTTTCTTTGTTTTCCAACCACTGGCTGTAGTTGCCTTCAAACGGAATGCCCTGGCCACGGTCTAGCTCGAGAATCCAGCCTGCTACGTTGTCGAGGAAGTAACGGTCGTGGGTGATGGCAACCACGGTACCTTCGTAATCGTGCAGGAAGCGCTCCAGCCAGGCGACGGATTCTGCGTCCAGGTGGTTGGTCGGCTCGTCCAGAAGCAGCATGTCCGGGCCGGACAGCAGCAGGCGGCACAGGGCTACTCGGCGGCGTTCACCACCCGATAGAACCTTGACTTTCTGATCCCAGGCCGGAAGGCGCAGTGCGTCGGCGGCGACTTCCATTTTTCGTTCGATATCGTGGCCGTCGGTAGCCTGAATGATGGCTTCCAGTTTGCCTTGTTTCTTGGCCAGTTCGTCAAAATCGGCGTCGGGCTCGGCGTACGCGGCGTACACCTGATCAAGCTCGGCCAAGGCGTTGTGAACGTGAGAAACCGATTCGTCCACAATTTCTTTGACGGTTTTCTCTTCGTCCAGCTCGGGTTCCTGCGGCAGGTAGCCAACATTGATGCCGGGCTGCGGGCGGGCCTCACCGATGTAATCCTGGTCGACGCCGGCCATAATACGGAGCAGAGTGGATTTACCGGAACCGTTCAGGCCAAGCACGCCAATTTTGGCGCCCGGGAAGAAGCTAAGAGAAATGTCTTTCAGGATTTCCCGCTTGGGTGGCACCACTTTGCCCACGCGGTTCATGCTGTATACGTACTGGGCCATATCGGCTGAAACCTCTGGTAAGAAATAGGTTTATGAATTCTGGAGTCGGTCGCGTGGGGAGCGTGTGTGCACCCACGGCCGATCTGACTGCGTAGTTTTGATTCGGTAAGGTATCGAAACCGGTCGGGGATAGCAATTGAGTGGAAACCGGGATTGCCGGCGTGTCGGTATCTGCGGACGGTATAAAGGATGATTTTTGACCCGCATTCGCGATAGAATGACGGCCCAATTTTTCAGGGGTTGCGGCATACACAACGTTAAGCCGGACCAGCCATTCAGACAGGGGCAGCACTCCATGTTTAATCGTGATATGAAAATCGCCGGTTTCGATGACGAACTGTTGAACGCCATGCAAGCGGAAGAAAAGCGTCAGGAAGCGCACATCGAACTGATCGCGTCCGAAAACTACACCAGTCCTCGAGTGATGGAAGCCCAGGGCAGTGTGCTGACCAACAAGTACGCGGAAGGCTATCCGGGTAAGCGTTACTATGGTGGTTGCGAGTTTGTGGACGTGGCTGAGCAGCTGGCGATCGATCGTGCCAAAGAGCTGTTCGGTGCTGCATACGCTAACGTGCAGCCTCACTCCGGGTCTCAGGCTAACTCCGCTGTGTTCATGGCGTTGGTTCAGCCGGGCGATACCGTTCTGGGTATGAGCCTTGCCCACGGCGGTCACTTGACACACGGGGCCAGCGTGAACTTCTCCGGTAAGATCTACAACGCCGTACAGTACGGCCTGAACCCGGAAACTGGCCTGATTGATTACGACGAAGTGGAAGCGCTGGCGGTTGAGCACAAGCCGAAAATGATCATTGCCGGTTTCTCTGCTTACTCTCAGGAACTGGATTTCGCCCGTTTCCGCGAGATTGCTGACAAGGTTGGTGCTTACCTGTTCGTGGATATGGCGCACGTAGCGGGTCTGGTTGCCGCGGGGGTTTACCCGGATCCGGTTCCTCACGCTCATGTCGTGACCACCACCACTCACAAAACCTTGCGCGGCCCTCGTGGCGGCCTGATTCTGGCGTGTGACGATGAAGCTCTGCAGAAAAAACTGAACTCTGCGGTATTCCCGGGTGGTCAGGGTGGTCCTTTGATGCACGTGATTGCCGCTAAGGCCATCTGCTTCAAAGAAGCCATGAGCGACGAATTTAAAGCCTACCAGCAGCAAGTTGTGAAGAACGCTGTGGCCATGGCTGACGTGTTCATCGAGCGCGGCTACGATGTGATCTCCGGCGGCACCAAGAACCATCTGTTCCTGGTTAGCCTGATCAAGCAAGATATCACCGGTAAAGATGCGGACGCAGCGTTGGGCCGTGCCCACATCACCGTGAACAAGAACGCGGTTCCGAATGATCCACGTTCTCCGTTCGTGACGTCTGGTCTGCGTGTAGGTACGCCGGCGGTTACCACTCGTGGCTTCGGTGAGCAGGAGTGTCGTGATTTGGCTGGTTGGATGTGTGACATCCTCGACAACCTTGAAGACGAAGCCACCATCAGCCGTGTGCGTGAGCAGGTTGAAGCAGTGTGCGCACGTTTCCCGGTTTACGCTTGATTTGCACTGTGTGAGTCCGCCCGGGCGCCCCTGAAGGGTTTCCCGGGTCCTTTTTCCGGAGCGTTTGAACTATGCATTGTCCTTTCTGTGGTGAAGCCGATACCAAGGTGATTGATTCGCGTCTGGTGGCCGAAGGCGATCAGGTGCGCCGCCGCAGGGAGTGCTTGTCCTGCCGCGAGCGGTTTACCACGTTTGAAACGGCTGAGTTAGTGATGCCGCGGGTAGTCAAGCAAGACGGTACCCGACAGCCTTTCGATGAAGAAAAGTTGCGGGCTGGTTTGATGAAAGCTCTGGAAAAACGCCCGGTCAGTATTGAATCGATCGAGGCGGCGCTAAACAGAATTAAGTACCGCCTGAGAGCGACGGGTGAGCGTGAAGTGAAATCGATGCAGTTGGGCGAAGAGGTGATGACCGAGCTGCGCCAGCTGGATAAAGTGGCGTACGTTCGTTTTGCCTCGGTTTATCGCAGTTTTCAGGACATTAACGAGTTCAAAGAAGAGATTGAGCGTTTGTCCCAAGGCAACGGCGACGCCGCAGATGTGGCGCGCGCGTTGGCCGAAACCCCTACAGGGAAAGGTAAGGCATGATTTCAGACCGCGACAGGGCAATGATGGCACGGGCTATCCAGTTGGCTTGGCGTGGTCGTTACTCCACTCACCCAAATCCACGTGTGGGATGCGTGATTGCCAGAGGCAATCGTATCGTGGGTGAAGGCTGGCACGAGCGTGCCGGTGAGGCGCATGCCGAAGTGCACGCATTGAGCCAGGCCGGGCAGGAAGCGCGAGGCGCAACGGCCTACGTGACTTTGGAGCCGTGCAGTCATTATGGTCGGACGCCGCCATGCGCGAAGGCGTTGATGGAGGCGGGTGTGGCTCAAGTGTTCGTGGCAACGAAAGATCCGAATCCGACGGTTTCTGGCCGGGGTCTTGATATGCTGCGCGATTCGGGCATCAGGGTTACCGAAGGCGTGTTGAGTGAAGAAGCCGCTCGCCTGAATCCGGGTTTTATGAAGCGCATGAATACCGGTCGCCCTTGGGTTCGATTGAAAATGGCTGCCAGTCTGGATGGTCGAACGGCTATGGCGTCTGGGGAGAGTCAGTGGATTACGGGCCCTGAGGCGCGCCGCGATGTGCAGCGCCTGCGGGCCATGAGCGATGCCATTCTCACGGGGGTGGGCACTGTATTGGCCGATGATCCGTCGCTGACCGTGCGCCTTGATGATATGGGTGAGTTGGGGGAAGCGGCGGCACCATCACGTCAGCCGCTGCGAGTGATTGCTGATCGTGATGCGCGAACGCCAACGTCGGCCCGCATTCTTCGAGGCGGCAATGTTCAGGTGTTCTGCGCCAGTTCTACTCGGCCAACGCCGCCGGCGCAAGATTTGGCTGCGCTGGGTGTGAGTATTGCCGGCGTCGCTTGGCGAGACAACGGGGTGAACGTGGTCGAACTACTGGACGCCCTCGGAGAGAAAGGCATTAACGAATTGCTGGTAGAGGCCGGGCCAACGTTAGCGGGGACCTTTATCAGTGAGAATTTAGTGGATGAGCTTTGGCTGTACCAAGCCCCGGTATTTTTAGGGAGTACGGGGCGGCCAACGGCTCATTTACCCATAGATGTTATGGCAGACAAAGTGCAATGGAAGGTGCTGGATCGCCGTCAGGTGGGTGAGGATCAACGGTTGATCCTCGCCCGCAGTTAATCATTCAATTCATTCCTCTTGGCCGTTATTGCGAATGGCCGGGGTGACAGGGTGCAGAAGCGTATGGCACTGAACAGCATTGAAGACATCATCGAAGATATTCGACAGGGAAAGATGGTCATCCTGATGGATGACGAAGACCGCGAAAACGAGGGTGATCTGGTAATGGCTGCAGAACATTGCACGCCGGAAGCGATCAACTTTATGGCGCGTTTTGGCCGGGGCCTTATCTGCATGCCGATGACCCGGCAGCGTTGTGAACAGCTTGGTTTGCCGCTGATGGTTCAGCAGAATGCGTCAGGCTTTGGCACCAAATTTACCTTGTCGATTGAAGCCCGTGAGGGTGTGACCACCGGTATTTCGGCAGCGGACCGAGCCCGCACAGTGCAGGCCGCCGTAGCACGGGACGCAAAAGCCGCCGATTTGGTTCAACCGGGACACATTTTCCCGTTGATGTCTGATCCCGGTGGGGTCTTGAGCCGGGCCGGCCATACGGAAGCTTCCTGTGACCTGGCATCTCTGGCCGGCAGTGAACCCGCAGGTGTTATCTGCGAAATCATGAACGACGACGGCTCGATGGCTCGCCGTGAAGACCTCGAGAAGTTTGCGGAAGAACACGATCTCAAGATTGGCACCATTGCCGATTTGATCCACTACCGCACCATGAATGAAAAAACCGTCGAGTGCGTGGAAGAGAATGATCTGGATACCGAATACGGTGTCTTTAAATTGCGCACCTACCGGGACAATATTCAGGGATCAACCCACCTCGCGATGGTGATGGGTGACATCAGCTCTGAGGAGCCGGTGCACGTTCGTGTTCATATTACGGACACTTTGCGAGATCTGTTGGGCGCGCGCCGAAAGGATTCCCGAAGCTGGCCGTTGCACCATGCCTTGGAGAAGGTCGCCAATGAGGGCAAAGGTGTGGTTGTACTTTTGAACAGTGCAGAAGACAGCCGTAATCTGGAAGATCGCATGCAGGAGTTTTTTGACGAAGGTCGTGAGTCGTCAGGCAAGGGCAGCTCCGGTGTGTACTTTACCGTAGGTACCGGCTCTCAAATTCTGCGTGACATTGGTGTTTGCAAAATGCGCTTGCTGAGCCCACCCGTTAAATTCTCGGCTATCTCCGGTTTCGACCTGGAAGTTGTGGAATACGTACCTTATACCCCCGAATGATAAATCTGGCTGCAGCTTGAACGTGCTGCAGCTCGCGAAGGAGCCCGAGATGGCAGATATCAAAGTAATTGAAGGTGATTTTACCCAGTGCAGCGGACGTTATGCGCTGGTGGTTGGCCGGTTTAACGGTTTTGTGGTTGAAAGCCTGGTGGAAGGCGCGATCGACACTCTGCGTCGTCACGGTATTGCCGAGAGCGATATCACCGTGATTCGCGTACCAGGTGCTTATGAAATGCCGCTGGCGGTTAAGCGCGTAGCAGAAACCTCTGACTACGATGCCATTATCGCGCTGGGTGCTGTCATCCGTGGTGGCACGCCGCACTTTGAATATGTGGCTGGTGAAGCGTCCAGTGGCTTGGGTGCCGTCAGCCTGGAAACCGACGTGCCAGTGACCTTTGGGGTACTAACCGTGGATTCCATCGAACAGGCAATTGAGCGTTCAGGAACGAAGGCTGGCAACAAAGGTGCGGAAGCAGCAATTACTGCCCTGGAAATGGTCAGTTTGTTCAAGAAGTTGGGTGAGTAATGAGCGAAGCAGGCGATAGCAGTCCCCAACCGGGGAATACGAATAAGCCCAAGGCCGGCGACCGTCGCCGTGCCCGGGCACTAGCAATGCAGGGGTTGTACCAGCGGCATTTTAGCAAAACCCCTATTTCGGATATTGAAGCCGAGTTCATGGTCGATAATGACATGAGCAAAGTGGATATCATGTATTTCCGGGACATTTTAAGGGGTGTGCACCGCGAGCAGGCGGAACTGGACCGGCTTGTGGAGCCGTTCCTGGATCGCCCTATGAAAGAAGTGGACGCGGTTGAGATGGCTATCGTTCGCCTAGGTGCTTATGAATTGAAGTACCGCATTGATGTGCCCTATAAAGTGGTGATCAACGAAGGTGTCGAAATGGCCAAGCGTTTTGGCGGCACCGAAGGGCACAAGTTCGTGAACAGTATTCTGGACAAACTCAGCCGCCGCTTGCGGCTGGCTGAAACCCGTCCGCGCTGATCCATGGGCGAATTTGAGCTGATCCGTCAGTATTTTCAGCCCCTGGCTGATAACGCACGGCAGGGGCAGCTCATTCTTGGCCCCGGTGACGATTGCGCGATTCAACGCGTCCCACTGGGGCAGGATTTAGTGTTTTCGGTGGACACTCTTGTGGAGGGTGTTCACTTCCCTCCGAATTATCCCCCTGAATACCTTGGTTGGCGTTCGTTAGCCGTAGCAGTCAGTGACTTGGCTGCGATGGGTGCCCAGCCTGTCTGTTTTACGCTGGCGCTCGCGTTACCCAGTGCTGAACCGGAATGGCTGGCGGGCTACTCCCGTGGATTGGCTCGGGCGAGTGATGCGTTTGGCATCGCACTTGCGGGCGGAGACACCACGCGAGGCCCGCTAACGCTTACGCTTCAAGTTCATGGCACGGTTCCGCACGGCATGGCGCTGCATCGTTCTGGCGCGCGTGCAGGTGATGTTGTGTGTGTGACCGGACCATTAGGTGATGCGGGTGCTGCTCTGGACTTTTTGGCGCTATCCGCTCCGACAGGCAACGAGCAGGCAGTGCTTACGCGTTACCATCATCCTGAGCCCCGTTTGGAACTGGGTAGAGCGTTGGTTGGAAAGGCTTCCGCCGCTATCGATATTTCAGATGGCTTGCTCTCTGATTTGCAGCATATTCTGGACGCGTCCGGAGTAGGTGCTGAACTCGATGCTGAAAAAATTCCATTATCGGATGCGTTGGTGGCCCTGAAGGGAAGTGAGGCGCTAACCTATGCATTAAGCGCGGGTGATGACTATCAGTTGTGTCTGACCATTGCCGAGCACCGGCGGGCGGCGCTGGATTTGCATGTTCGTGAGCAGCTCATCACTATTGGCCATATACATTCTGAACCCGGTTTAAGAGTGGTCAATACCGAGCATGCTGGCTCCCACCAAGGGTTTGATCATTTTAGGAGGTCTGATTGACGGATAACAACGTGATGCAAGAGCCGGACAACGTAAAAGCCATTCTACCCCCGGGTTTTCTTCGCAATCCGGTGCATTTGCTGGCTTTCGGGTTTGGCAGCGGGGCTGCGCCTAAGGCTCCTGGTACTTGGGGAAGCCTTGCTGCTATACCATTGTGGTACGCCTTTGCGTGGGTGCCTCCGATTGCGTACTGGCTGATTGTCTTAGCAGCCTTTGTTGTCGGTATCTGGTTGTGCGGCAAAACCGCTGACGATTTGAAGGTACACGATCACGGTGGCATCGTCTGGGACGAATTTGTGGGCATGTGGATCGCTCTTGGTCTGTTTCCGGATCAGATTTACGGTGTGTTGATGGCGTTTATGTTGTTCCGGCTGTTTGACGTGCTCAAACCTTGGCCGATCAGTTGGCTGGATGCTCGTATGCCCGGTGGGATGGGTATTATGTTTGATGATGTGGTTGCGGGTTTTATGGCACTAGGCTGCCTTGCCGCAATTGACCATTGGATAATGCCATTCATGGTGTGAGAGGCATTACATTAGCAGTATGGCAGAATGTGTTTTTAGTGAAGCTGTTCTTCGGGTAATAGCTTAACGACGTGAAGAAAGCGTCTCAGGCCAATCTCGGCGCGTTCTTTTGAGGCAAAGGGGCCGCTGTCGAAACCTTCACGGGTGGTGAAGTACCATTTGCCCCCGACACAGAAGAAGCGACTGCTACGAAAGGGAGGGGGAGAATTTTCGCCGGCCCGCTGTTGAGTATCCATATATCCTCCTTCTGCTATGTTGGGGTTCGGGCATCGAAGTGTTTGGCGTATCCTGTTTAGAATTAGCTCAAATGCGGCCGAATTCAAATTTTTTCATAAAAAGGATGTGTAAATGAGTATGTGTCACGTTGGTGGTTTTTACAAATTAGTGCTGGCTATTTTGACTGTGCTGGTTGCAGGGTGTGCATCTTCCTTGTCCAGAATCGATACCTGGGAGGGCAGTTTGCCGGCCGCAACCGAGCCTGCCGTGCTAAAAGCGCCGGGAACCATTCAGGTGACCGAGGTCAATGGGAAAGCCATGACCAATTTCCTTATGGACGATTTAGCGTTGGATTACGGGCTGCTGCCAGGCGGCAATGAAGTGGTGTTCACCTATAAGACCATTTGGGCTAAGTCGGGCATTGTTGAAAATGGCGAGTCAAAAGTTCATGTCATCAAAACCGAGCCCCAAGTGGTGCGTTTTGATGCAGAGCCGGGTATGACCTATCAGTTCTCGTTTGAAAAGCCTGCCAGCCGCCGTGAAGCCGAGGCATTTAGCCAAGACTTCTCTGCAACTGTTGTGAGTGTCGATGGTGATTCAGTAGCGAACGCATCTGTTTGGCAAGGTCGTGCCGAAGCGCGCACCCCCGTGTTTGCCGGAGGGGAAAGCGGCTACGATGCCGGCGCTGGCAATACACTTGAAAAGATGAAGCGTTTATGGGGTGAAGCGACAGACGAGGAGAAGAAAACCTTCCTTCGCTGGGCGTTCGAGTAGCTCGCATATTGGCGCTAGCCAAATGGGCTAGCGCCTAAAACGCAGAGGACGCTTTTTTAGTAAGCCTTCCAGGTAGCTGTATATTTCAGTCGATAAGGTTTTCGGGTTTGTGCCCCCGAGTTGGTCAATAACCGCTTCTCCAGCGGCTTCCGCCCGCATTTCAATCGCTTCAAGACTGTCGTGCACCAAACCTTCCAGACTCTCGCCATCGCGGACTACATCCGGGCATAAGGTGAAGTTGAGCGTTAACATCCCCTCATAGCTGACGGCTACAATAACGAGCCCCATGCTGTCGAACAGGGGGGCAGTGTTGTACTGCTGCACCAGCTTGGCGCCTTGCAGGTACAGGGGGATTTGCGGCCCGGGTACGTTGGTTATTGGCAGGTTGAACAGCGGCTGGTTGCTACGGGCGACTCGAAGTTCCGAATAAAGCCGTGCGGACAGCGCCAGTAATGTGGACGGAAGTAATTCAGTCAAGCGTTCTGCGGCAATGGCTTCCCGGTAAGGTTCGGTTTCAACCGCATTGCGATGGATGTGACGGATCCTTAGGGCCGGGTCGGATTCATTTGTCGCGAGATTCAACAGCATCGCAGACATTTGATTACCCGTGGCGTGGCGCAGGCTGCTGGACCGCACCGAAATCGGGGTCATTGCTACCAGAGGCGTGGTGGTTTTCGTGCCTTGGGTAACCAGGTATCTGTTCAGTGCTTCTGCACAGACGCCAAGCACCACATCGTTTAGTGTGACATCGCCCAACTGCGCTTTGATTGTCTTTAATCGAGCTAGGTCCACTGTGGCAGACACAATAGACCGATTGCCGGTGATCTGCCGGTTGAACGGGCAATGCGGTGCGGTAAAGAGTGATGCTGGCAGGGGGAGTCTGTGGATCTGCTTTTGAACGATTCCGCGCGTGGCTGCTTCGGCGGTGTTGTAGGCCAGCGATGCGAACTGCATTGGCGCTTTCAACATATTTGCCCCGGCCTGCAGAAAAACGCGCTCTTCTGAAGGCTCTGATCGGGGTTGCCATGGGCGCGGCGGGTTAATGGCTCGGGGGGTCGGAGAATATTCCAGCAGCTTGCCCATGATTTCTTCACCGCTGAAAGCATCGATGGAGGCATGGTGTAGCTTAACGATCAGGGCGAAGCCGTCTCTGTCGCCCTGAGGTGTGTCCAGTTTGAAGCCATCCACAAAAGTGATGTGCCAAAGGGGGCGGTCCCGTTTGAGCGGTTCTTCGAGAATCTTGGCAGCAAGGGCATTGACGCAGGGTTGTTTGCCGCTCTCTCCAAGGGATACGTAAGCCAGGTGGCGCTCGATGGTGAATTCGGTATCGTCTACCCAGTAGGGGCGCCCGAGCCGAAACGGAATTTCTTTGAGTTTCTGCCGAAACATCGGCGAAACGTGCAACCGGCTGCAAATAAATTTGATAAAGGTGGCGTAGGAGACAGGCGTTTCCAGGCTGCTGGCATCAAAAAGATAAACGCCTCCAATGTGCATTGGGGTGGTTTCTGATTCAAGGTACAGAAACGAAGCGTCCAGTTCCGACAGCTGGTGCATGCGAATAGTTCCCTATAACGAGTAGGTGGCCTGGTCGCCGCAGTATAGCCTAGAACACATGACACCTTGGTTGGCCGGAAGGTCTTTGGGTGTCATGTTTTCCGGCCACTTTCCGCTGCTCTGTGGGTCAGCTTACGCGAGCGACGGCGGCTTCCGTCAGTAATTCCAGGGCTTCGCGATACGCCGATTCCGGCAAGCAATTTAGCAGATTACGGGCAGTCTCAGCCTCTTCATGTGCTTTGTTCATGGTGTATTCAATAGCGCCGGATGATTTTACAATGCTTAGAACTTTGGGGAGATCGTCCAGGCCGCCCTTGCGAATCGCCTGGCGAATGAGTTGGCGCTCGTCCTCGCTGCTGTTCTTCATCGCGTAGATGAGGGGCAGTGTGGTTTTTCCTTCGGCCAGATCATCGCCCACATTTTTCCCCATGGCTTCAGTATCACCTTGATAATCCAGCACATCATCAACCAGCTGAAATGCTAGACCCAGATGTTTGCCGTAGTCTTTCAGAGCGTTTTCTTGCTCGGTATTCGCGCCTGCGAGCAGAGCACCCGAATGGGATGATGCTTCAAACAACATCGCGGTTTTGTTGTGAATAACAACCCTATATTGGTCCTCCGTGAGATCCGGGTTCTTTATATTCATCAGCTGCATGACTTCGCCTTCGGCAATGACTGCCGTGGCGTGCGACAGAACGTTCATAATAGGAAGGCTTTGCAGCTCGACCATCATCTCGAACGCACGGGCGTAGAGGAAATCACCTACCAGCACGCTTGGCGCGTTGCCCCATTTAGCGTTGGCAGTGCTGCGGCCCCGGCGCATGTCGGAGGTGTCGACAACGTCGTCATGCAGAAGGGTGGCGGTGTGCAGGAATTCGATCACTGCGGCCAGTTTTAGGTGGTCGTCTTTGTTGTAGCCCGCAGCCTGGCTGGAAAGCAAAACCAGCAACGGTCTCAAGCGCTTACCGCCGCTTTCGATAATGTATTGGGCGATTTTCTCGACCATCGGGACATCCGAGGCAAGCCGCTGGATAATAAGATCGTTCACGCGGCTGAAGTCTTCCGCTACGGTGTCATGGATGCGCTGGGCTGTCATGGGGCTGATAAGTCCCTTACTGGTATGTTCGTTGAGTTTTCGGGCAGGACGCGGCAATGCTAGGTATTGCTGCCTAGAGTGTCAACTTGAGTCGTAAACTCCCTTGTATTGGCCGGCGGCTTTTCGTACAATCACGCGCCCAACTCATCCCAACCTGCGCTCCCTGCAATAGGGTTGCCAAAGTGCTTCCCTTAGAACCAGGCGGATAAGAGCAGGGATGGGTCAATCGCGGAGACAGAAAATGTACGCAGTTATTGTTAGCGGTGGTAAACAGCACCGTGTAAAAGAAGGCGAAACACTGAAGCTGGAAAAGCTTGAAGTTGAAACCGGTGGCTCTGTTGAGTTTGATCGTGTTCTGCTGGTAGCCAATGGCGACGACGTTAAGGTCGGTGCTCCAGTTGTTGATGGTGCTAAAGTGACTGCGGAAGTGGTTAGCCACGGTCGTCACGACAAGATCAACATCATCAAGTTCCGTCGTCGTAAGCATTCCATGAAGCGTCAGGGCCACCGTCAGTGGTTTACTGAAGTTAAGATCACGGGTATTCAGGGCTAAGCTCTGAACATTCCCCTTAAAGAAGGAGGCTGGTAATGGCTCATAAAAAAGCAGCAGGTAGTACCCGTAACGGTCGCGATTCCGAGTCGAAACGACTTGGTGTTAAGCGCTACGGCGGCGAGACTGTATCTGCAGGTAGCATCATCGTTCGTCAGCGCGGCACTCGTTTTCACGCTGGCAACAACGTAGGCCTTGGCAAGGACCACACCCTTTTCGCGAAAGCGGAAGGTCAGGTGAAGTTCGAAGTTAAAGGCCCGCAGAACCGTAAGTTCGTGAGCATCGTTCCGGCTGCGTAAGCAGCGGCGATCCTCCGGTTCTGTCGAACCTTGGATTTCCTGATATGCTGATTTAATCAGTCTTCAGGCGAATCCGGAGCCCCGCAAAGCTTCCATGAGGCTGCGGGGCTTTTTAGTTTATGCAAAGGCATTTGACGTATGAAATTTGTAGACGAAGCCACCATCATTGTTGAAGCGGGAAAAGGCGGCCATGGTTGCCTGAGTTTTCGGCGTGAAAAATACGTACCCAAGGGTGGTCCCGACGGCGGTGACGGCGGGGATGGCGGTTCCGTCTATCTGGTAGCGGACGGTAATCTGAATACCCTGATCGACTATCGCTTTCAGCGCAAACACAAAGCGCAGAACGGTCAGCCAGGTTCGGGTCGAAACTGTACCGGTATCAAAGGTGATGATCTTGAGTTGCCAGTACCTGTTGGTACCACGGTGGTGGATATGGACACCCATGAGGTTTTGGGTGATCTGACCAAAGAAGGGCAGCGTCTGAAAGTGGCTCAGGGCGGTTTTCATGGTCTTGGGAACACCCGTTTTAAATCATCAATCAATCGGGCCCCGCGTCAAACCAGTAAAGGGTCTGAAGGCGAAGCTCGAAATTTGCGCCTGGAGCTGAAAGTTCTGGCGGATGTTGGGTTGCTGGGTATGCCCAATGCCGGTAAATCTACGTTTATCCGTTCCGTGTCTGCGGCGCAGCCAAAAGTGGCGGACTATCCCTTTACCACGTTGGTTCCGAATTTGGGCGTGGTCAGTGTGCAGGCGCACCAAAGCTTTGTGATCGCGGATATTCCGGGGCTGATTGAGGGAGCGGCAGAAGGTGCTGGCTTAGGCATTCGCTTCCTGAAGCACTTGGTTCGCACCCGTTTGTTGTTGCACCTGGTCGATGTGGCGCCCTATGACGGCTCGTCTCCTGTGGAAGCCGTTAAAGCGATTGCGTACGAATTGGAAAAGTTCAGTGAAACCCTGGCAAATCGTCCGCGTTGGCTGGTGCTTAATAAAGTTGACATGGTGCCGGAGGAAGACCGAGAGGCGCATTGTCAGGCGATCATCGATGAGCTCGCTTGGGATGGTCCGGTTTTTGTTGTGTCCGCGCTTACCGGCGAAGGTACTAAGCCGTTGGTTCAGGCCGTAATGCGTTGGATCGAAGAGCAGGCCGAAGAAGAGGCTGAAAATCCTGAGATTGCCGAGAAGGAAGCTGCTCGTCGTCGCCAGATGGATGAAGAGGCGCGCGCCAAAATTGAGGCGGACCGCAATGCTCGTCGAGCTTCTCGTGAAGAAGGCGACGAGGACGATTTTGACGACGACGATGATGATGTCGAAGTCGTTTACGCGCCCGAATAACTAGAAGCCAAAGAGATATTGCTGCTGTCATGAGTGAACGCATCCAGCTAAAGAAAGCCCGCCGATTGGTGGTGAAAATTGGCAGTGCTTTGCTGACCGATGATGGTAAAGGGCTGGATGTGACCGCGCTGGGTCATTGGGTTGATCAGATTGCCGGGCTGATACGCAGTGGCGTTGAAGTTGTGGTTGTGTCTTCAGGATCTGTGGCAGAGGGTATGAGTCGACTGGGCTGGAGTGCGCGGCCGCAACATTTGCACGAACTTCAGGCGGCAGCTGCGGTGGGTCAAATGGGGTTGGTGCAAACCTGGGAGGCTCAGTTCAAGCGTCACGGTATTCATACAGCGCAAATTCTTCTGACTCACGATGATCTTTCCGATCGAAAACGTTACCTGAACGGACGTAGTACGCTGCGAACGCTTCTGGATTACGGAGTGGTGCCGATCGTTAACGAAAACGATACCGTGGTCACCGATGAGATCCGTTTTGGTGATAACGACACGCTGGGAGCGTTGGTTGCGAATCTGGTCGAGGCGGATGGCCTGATTATTCTTACTGATCAGTTGGGCTTGTTCACCAAAGATCCGCGTAAGCACGAAGATGCTGAGCTGGTCACTGAGCGTAAGGCGGAAGATCCAGATCTGGATGCGATGGCTGGTGGCGGTGCTGGTGCGTTGGGGCGTGGTGGCATGCTAACCAAGTTGCGGGCGTCTCGGTTGGCCGCGCGTTCAGGTGCATTTACTGTGATTGTGGGTGGTCGCATCGAGAATGCGATTGATCGATTGCGGCAAGGAGATGTCATTGGCACCTTGCTGCTGCCGGAGCACGGCAGGTTGGCGGCTCGGAAGCAGTGGATTGCCAGTCATTTGCAGACTCGTGGCACGCTGGTTTTGGATGATGGGGCGGTAAAGGTGTTGCGCCAGGGTGGGCGTAGCTTGCTATCGGTTGGTGTAAAGGCCGTCAGCGGAAAGTTTCGCCGCGGTGAAATGGTTATGTGCGTGGATTTGGCCGGGCGTGAGATTGCCCGTGGGTTGGTCAACTACGATGCGGATGAGGCGGGTGTTATTGCTGGCCATTCCAGTGATCGCATTACTGAGTTGTTGGGGTATGTGTCCGATGAAGAGATGATTCATCGAGACAATCTAGTGGTTGTATAGCTCTAAGCGAGATGCTTTAAAATTCAGACATAAAAAAAACCGGCTTGTTAGCCGGTTTTTTTATTGATCACAACAATTAGGCTGCTTTCAGAGCCTTGATTCTTGTGTTCACACGGCTCTTATGACGAGCAACTTTGTTCTTGGCGAAGATGCCTTTGTTGACCATGCTGTCCAGAACGGGCTGTGCTTCTTTCATGGCTGCTTGGGCTTCTTCGTAGTTACCGGCCTTGATCTTGGCTTCAACCTTTTTCATGTAGGTACGTGCCATAGAACGCAGGCTAGCGTTGTGCTTGCGGTTTTTCTCGTTTTGACGAGCGCGCTTTTTGGCTTGCGGGGAATTTGCCACCGTAAAACTCCTGAATTCGTTGCTATAAAAACGGAATATGTTTAGATCGCGGGCGCGCCATAACGAGCGCGTCGATATAAATGACGCGGAACTATGCCGCCGTACGCTTGAAATGTCAAGGTTGTCGGCGCAGTAATCCCCGCGTGCTGCAGGCCTGTGGTACACTCGCGCATCGCTACACGGGGCATACTGCGGCGCTTAGGCCCGCCCTGTGGAATACCGAAACGCCGCTCAGGCTTGAACTCTGAAATTGGATTCTCGCAACATGTCCGCCGAACCGCAACCAGCGCGCGCGCCGTCGCCCCAAAAACAGCCACCTAAACCGCCCGGTTTGTTGCGTTCGTCCGGCGTGGTTGGCGTTATGACCATGCTGTCTCGGGTGCTGGGTTTGGTGCGGGATATGGTCATCGCCCGTTATTTCGGTGCCGGAACCGCAGCGGACGCCTTTTTTGTCGCCTTTAAGATTCCGAATTTTCTGCGTCGGTTGTTTGCCGAAGGGGCCTTCTCCCAGGCATTTGTACCGGTGTTGTCGTCTTATCGCCAAAAGGGCGACATTTCTGAGGTGAAGCGTCTTGTTGATGCAGTGGCCGGCTCTCTGGGGTTGGTGCTTTTAGCGGTGACGCTGGTGGCTATGCTAGGCGCGCCGGTATTGACCGCAATCTTTGCCCCCGGGTTTCTTGAGGATGATGCGAAGTTTGCGCTGGCCAGCGACATGCTGCGCATTACTTTTCCCTATCTTCTGCTGATCTCACTCACTGCGTTCGCGGGTGGCATTCTCAACAGCTACGATCGTTTCGCTGTGCCGGCCTTCACGCCGGTACTGCTGAATCTGGCGATGATTGTTGCCGCTATTTTCCTCGCGCCGCTGATGAGCGAGCCTGTGATGGCGCTCGCTTGGGGGGTGTTTATTGCGGGTGCGTTGCAGTTGTTCTTCCAGCTTCCGTTTCTGATGCGGCTGGGCTTGATGCCGCGGCCGAGGGTGGATTATCGCCATGAAGGGGTGAGCCGGATCTTGAAGCTGATGATGCCGGCCTTGTTCGGGGTGTCGGTGAGTCAGATCAACCTGTTGTTGGATACCGTGCTGGCTTCATTCCTGCAAACCGGCAGTGTGTCGTGGCTGTATTATTCCGATCGTTTGTCAGAATTGCCGTTGGGGGTGTTTGGCATTGCGATTGCGACGGTGATTTTACCCAGCCTGTCTCGCAAGCATGCCGCAGAATCAAAAGACCAGTTTGCCGCGACGCTGGATTGGGCGGTTAGGGCGGTTTTGTTAATCGGGGTGCCGGCGGCGTTGGCTTTAGCGCTGCTGGCGGAGCCTTTGATTGCCACGCTATTCCATTACGGCGAGGTGACAGGCCGTGATGTGGCCATGTCGGCCCAGAGCTTGAGGGCGTATTCTGCCGGGCTTTTGGCGTTTATGTTGATAAAAGTGCTGGCTCCGGGCTTTTTCGCTCGGCAGGACACCAAAACCCCAGTAAAGATAGGCATCATCGCGATGGTCGCCAATATGGCGTTTAACCTGGCCTTGATTGTGCCGCTAGCCCACGCCGGGCTGGCCTTGGCGACGTCTATGTCAGCTTGGTTGAACGGTTACCTCCTGTGGCGTGGCTTACGCAAAGATGGGGCGTGGCAGAGTCAGTCGGGCTGGCCTAAGTTTCTAATTCAGTTAGCAGTGGCTAACTCGGCGTTGGCCGCTGTGGTGCTTTGGCTGAACGCCCCGGTGGCGGATTGGCTAAACGCGGGTGGTCTGCAAAGAACGGCCGATATGGCAGTGATCGTGTCGGCTGGTGTAGCGGCGTATTTCGTGACTTTGGTGCTGTGTGGCGTGCGCCTTCGCCAGTTCCGGCAGAAGTAAGCGTCTTCACGATTTTTACCACACTCGCGACTGGGGTATAATCGCGCGTTTTCTCACCAGTGCATATGCCGTAGGTGTGTGCACCCAAAGCCAGCTGGCAAGTAAAGGTTCGCAGTAGATGCGTCTGATCCGAGGCCTCACCAATCTTAAGCGTTTGTCCGCGTCTGCGGACTCGCCGCTCGCCGGTGGCTGTGTCGCAACCATTGGGAATTTTGATGGTGTACACCTAGGCCACAAAACGATTATCGAACAGGTACGGCAAAAGGCTGTCGAGCTGGGTGTGCCCTCGGTGGTGATGTTTTTCGAACCGCAGCCACGGGAATTTTTTCAGGGCAGTGAAGCACCGCCCCGTTTGATGCCTTTCCGGCAGAAGTACGAAGCGCTGTTGGCTGAAGGTATCGACATAGTGCTGTGCATTGGTTTCGATGACACCTTCCGCAGCTTCTCGGCGATGGATTTCATCGAAAACGTACTGATTCACGGCTTGGCCGTGCGCCATCTGGTTGTGGGAGATGATTTCCGTTTCGGTTGTGACCGGGCGGGAGACTTCCGTCTGCTGGAGCAAGTGGGGCAGGAACACGATTTCACCGTCGAGAACACCCGCACCGTGACGGTTGATGGTGAACGCGTCAGTAGCACTCGGGTTCGCAAGGTTCTGAATGTGAACGGCCTAGAGGAAGCGGAGCGTCTTTTGGGGCACCCTTACCGGATTCATGGCCGAGTGGTGTACGGCCGGCAGCTCGGTCGCCAGCTGGGCGCGCCCACTGCGAACATTTTGCTGAATCGCATGCCCGCGTTGCGCGGTGTTTATGTAGTTCGAGCCCGTCTTGAGACGGGTGAATGGCAAGACGGCATTGCAAATATTGGCCTTCGACCAACGGTAGACGGCAAGCGGCCGGCGCTGGAAGTGCACCTGTTCGACTTTGCTGGCACACTCTACGGCCAGCATTTGAACGTTGTGTTCCGCCACGGCTTGCGGGACGAAGTGAAATTCGATTCTGTTGATGAGTTGCGACAACAGATCGCTCGGGATTTCGGGCATGCCCGGGCCTGGCTGGCGGACAATTCCGCTCAGCCCTTTAACTGATTTAACTGACCAACCAGAGAGTGCGCACACAAACATGAGCGACTACAAGCATACCCTGAATCTGCCGGAAACCGCCTTTCCGATGCGCGGTAACCTGGCCAAGCGTGAGCCGGATATGCTCAAGCGCTGGCAGGATCTCGATGTCTACGGCAACCTGCGCAAGCAGCGCGAAGGCCGGGAAAAATTCATCCTGCATGATGGCCCTCCTTATGCGAACGGCAGCATTCATATCGGGCATGCGGTAAACAAAATTCTAAAAGACATGATCGTCAAATCCCGGAGTTTCATGGGATACGATGCGCCCTACGTGCCAGGCTGGGACTGTCACGGTCTGCCTATCGAGCACAAGGTCGAGCAGGAAATCGGCAAAGCCGGTGTGAAAGTGGACTACAAAACCTTTCGCCAGGCCTGTCGTGATTACGCCGCCAAGCAGATTGAAGGGCAAAAGGCTGACTTCATTCGCTTGGGTGTGATGGGTGAGTGGGATAAACCCTACCTGACCATGGATCCGAAAGTAGAAGCAGGTATCGTTCGTGCCCTTGGCAAGATTGTGGCCAAAGGTCACCTGGTTCGTGGCTTCAAGCCGGTTTACTGGAGTGTGGTTGGTCAGTCCGCACTGGCAGAGGCGGAAGTGGAATATCAGGACAAGACCTCTACCCAGATTGACGTGCGCTTTACGGCTGTTGACCAGGCGGCTGTGCTCAAGCTGTTTGGTACCGACGAAGGTGAGGGTGACGTTTCTGTGGTTATCTGGACCACCACGCCTTGGACCATTCCGGCCAACCAAGCGGTTTCTTTGGGTGCAGATCTGGAATACGCTTTGGTGCAGGTGGATACCGGCAACGGCCCAGAGCGGATGATTCTGGCCACCGATATGGTTGCAGGCATCATGGCTCGCTGGGGCGTGGAAGAGTTCCGCGTGCTGGCCAACGTCAGCGGCTCCGCGCTTGAAAATCAGCTGCTGCAGCACCCGGTTTACGACAAGCAGGTGCCCGCGATCCTTGGTGATCACGTATCGCTGGATGCCGGTACCGGTGCAGTTCATACCGCGCCAGACCACGGTATGGAAGACTTTGAAGTGGGCAAAGCCTACGGTATCGAAACCATCAATTTGGTCAAAGCCGATGGTACCTATACCGATGCAGCAGGCGAGTTCGCCGGTATTCACGTGTACAAAGCCGACGAGCCGGTCAGCGCCGCGCTGGAGCGTGAAGGCAAACTGGTGCGTGCCGAGAAGTTCCGTCACAGCTACCCGCATTGCTGGCGCACCAAAACGCCGTTGATCTACCGTGCAACGCCGCAATGGTTCATTAGCATGGACAAACTCAACTTGCGCGCCGATGCACTGGAAGCCATCAAAGGTATCCGTTGGGTGCCGGGCTGGGGCCAGAACCGTATTGAAGCCATGTTCCAGCAGAGCCCGGACTGGTGTATCTCCCGTCAGCGCACTTGGGGCGTGCCCATTACCTTGTTTATTCACAAGGAAACTCAGGACCTGCACCCGAACACCCAAGAGTTGATCGAAAAAGTCGCGCAAGCGGTGGAAGCTGGTGGTATCGACGCGTGGTACGACATTGATCAAAACGAATTGCTGGGTGACGATGCAGATCAGTACGACAAGGTGCTCGATACCTTGGACGTTTGGTTTGATTCCGGTGTGACCCACGAATCCGTGCTGCGAGCACGGGAAGAACTGGGCCAGTTCCCGGCAGATCTTTATCTGGAAGGTTCTGACCAGCACCGAGGCTGGTTCCAGTCTTCCCTGAAAACGTCCATCGCGATGAACGGCGTAGCGCCTTACAAGCAGGTGTTGACTCACGGCTTCACTGTGGATGCCAAAGGCTACAAAATGTCCAAGTCTATGGGCAACGTGATCGCGCCGCAGGAAGTCATGAACGAACTGGGTGCGGACATCCTGCGTTTGTGGGTGTCTGCCACCGATTACAGCGGTGAGATGTCGGTATCCAAAGACATCCTGCGCCAGACAGCAGATGGTTACCGTCGTATCCGGAACACCGCGCGCTTCCTGCTCAGCAACCTGAACGGTTTTGAGCCGGATCAGCACATGGTAGCGTCGGAAGACATGATCGCCCTCGACCGTTGGATGGTTGATCGCGCTTTGCAGTTGCAAAACGAGCTGCAAGAAGACTACGAAAACTACGCCTTCCTTCGTATCTATCAGAAGGTGTACAGCTTCTGTGAAGCGACGCTGGGCGGCTTCTATCTGGATATCATCAAAGATCGCCAGTACACCACTCAGGCCGATAGCTTGGCGCGCCGTTCGTGCCAGACTGCGCTTTATCATGTGGCGGAAGCGCTGGTGCGTTGGATTGCGCCGATCCTCAGCTTTACCGCTGACGAGATCTGGCAGCATCTGCCTGGCAAGCGTGGCGAAACCGTGTTCTACGAAACCTGGTACGAAGGTTTGACCGCAATGCCGGAAGATGCCGAGCTGGGTCGCGACTACTGGCGTGAAATCTACAGTGTGAAAGAAGCGGTCAACAAGTGCCTCGAAGACGTTCGTGCCCGCGGTGATATCAAAGGTTCTTTGAGCGCTGAAGTTACCTTGTATTGCGAGGGCAGCTTGGCCGAGCGCCTGAACTTCCTCGGGGAAGAGCTGCGTTTCGTGCTGATCACCTCCGAAGCAACGGTGAAGCCGGTCAGCGAAGCAGACGGTGCCGAACAAACCAGCCATGAAGGCTTGCTGGTGAAGGTGACCCCGGCCACTCACGCCAAGTGCGAGCGTTGCTGGCACCACCGCGAAGACGTTGGCCAGCATGAAAATCATGCCGACCTGTGTGGGCGCTGTGTTAGCAACGTGGAAGGCTCGGGTGAAACCCGTGCCTACGCTTGATGGACGCGGTCATGGTTGATGAGCGAGAAGGCGGCAAACTGAAATGGTTATGGCTGGCCGTGCTGGTGATCGCGGTGGACTTGGGGACCAAGTACCTCGCCACCGCCATGTTGACCTACGGCAACCCGGTTCCGGTGATCCCCAGCTTTAATCTGACCTTGCTGCACAATACCGGCGCGGCCTTCAGTTTTCTGGCTGAGGCCGCCGGTTGGCAGCGTTGGTTTTTCGTAACCTTGGCCTTGGTGGTCAGTGTGGTTTTGACGGGTTGGCTGAAAAAACTCAAAGCCAACGAAACCTGGACCGCCATCGCCATCGTGCTGATCTTGGGCGGCGCTATCGGCAACGTGTACGACCGTGTGGTTCACGGTTACGTGGTCGATTTTCTGCACTTTTACTGGCAGGACTGGCATTTCCCCGCTTTCAATCTGGCTGACACCGCCATCACCATCGGCGCAGCTATGATGGTACTTGATGCATTCCGCAAACCCGCTGAAGACGGCGGGGATGCCGACAGGAGTAATTAAGCCTATGAACGATCTGCCAATCGACAAGGGTACCCGAGTAACCTTGCATTTCGCTCTCAAGTTTGAAGATGGCGAAATTGTGGATTCCACTTTCGACAAAGAGCCGGCTACGCTGGCAATCGGCGATGAAAACCTGCCTTCGAATTTTGAAGCCTACTTGATGGGCCTGAAGGCCGGGGATCACAAAACCTTCGAAGTGCCACCCGAAAAAGCGTTTGGGCAGCACAATCCCAGTAATCTTCAGACCTTCAAACGCCACGAATTCAGCGCGGATATGGTCTTGGAGAAGGGCGTGGTAATTTCCTTCGCCGATGCGCGGCAGCAGGAGCTACCCGGCGTGATCAGCCGAGTGGAAGGTGATGAAGTGGAAGTCGACTTCAACCACCCGTTGGCAGGGCGTACACTGAGCTTTGAAGTACAGATCATCGATGTGGAGCCCGCTGGGCAAACACACTGAAGGGTAAAGATATGCAAATCCGATTAGCAAATCCCCGTGGCTTCTGTGCCGGTGTAGATCGTGCCATAGAAATCGTAAACCGCGCGCTCGACGTGTTCGGTGCGCCGATCTACGTGCGCCATGAAGTTGTTCACAACAAGTTTGTAGTGGATAACCTGCGCAATCGGGGTGCAGTGTTTGTTGACGAATTGCATGAAGTGCCTGACGACACCTTAGTGATCTTCAGCGCCCACGGCGTATCCCAGGCCGTTCAAAACGAAGCCGCTCGCCGGGGCTTGAAGGTCTTTGACGCGACTTGTCCGCTGGTGACCAAAGTGCATTTGGAAGTCATGCGTAACAGTCGCGACGGCCGTGAATGCATCCTGATTGGTCACCATGGTCACCCGGAAGTCGAAGGTACCATGGGCCAGTACGACCATAGCAACGGCGGTAATATCTATCTGGTTGAAGACGAAGGCGATGTTGAAAAGCTCGAAGTGAAAGATGCTGAGCGTCTAGCTTATGTCACTCAAACCACGCTCTCCATGGACGACACCGCTCGGGTGATTGACGCACTGCGCGCCAAGTTCCCGAAAATTGAAGGTCCGCGTAAAGACGACATTTGCTACGCCACGCAGAATCGCCAGGATGCCGTGAAGCAGCTAGCCGGCGACTGCGACTTGATGCTGGTAGTGGGCTCCCCGAACAGTTCCAACTCCAACCGCCTGCGCGAGCTGGCGGAACGCATGGGAACACCAGCTTTTTTGATTGATGAAGCTGCGCAAATTGATAAGCAGTGGTTGGAAGGTAAGACCGCTGTGGGTGTGACGGCTGGGGCTTCGGCGCCTGAAGTGCTGGTGGCTGATGTGATTAACCGCTTGAAGGAATTAGGTGGGGAAGAGCCGCAGGAGGTTGCCGGGCGGGAAGAGAATATTGTGTTTTCTATGCCAAAGGAATTGCGGATTGATGCGGTGAATGTTCAATAGCGAGCATTGACGACTAAGGGCAAACGTCTTGCCCAGACAACAAAAAAGCGTGATTTCGATCACGCTTTTTTGTTGTCTGGATACCGCTCACGCCCGGTTTCTCACCGTTTGTCGTTTAGTGGTGGGTGTTCTTCGCAGAGTTTCGTAGGCTGAAATTGAGATAACAAGAGGTTTGCTTTATGCGTGTCCGGAGTGACGGCGGTTTTACGTTGGTTGAGTTGATGATTACTTTGGCGGTGGCAGCAATATTGATAACCGTTGCCATTCCGAGTTTTCGGGATACGCTTGCGCGTAACGAGTTAATTACGACGACCAATGCATGGGTTGGCGCTATCGCTGCGGCGCGTGCTGAAGCCGTGAAACGTAATCAATCAGTGGCCCTGTGTGGTAAAGATAGCGCGCCAAAAAGTGGGGTTGGATCAAATTGTAAGGCTGCTATCGCAGGAGAAGTCCGCTACTTGCCTCGAGATGGCGGAGCCGCTGAGGCGCTCCACCCAGCGCTGGCCGCTTCGATTGACCAGCCTTTGCAAGTTCTTTCGTCGACAACCGTGCGCTTTCGGGGCGATGGGATAGGTTATCTTGGCGATAACACGATGACCCCGTACAACACAGCTTCCGGAGGGGATCCCTCAGTAGTGGAATTATGCAATTCCGCACTCACGAATGACAACGTTCGCAGTATTGGTTTGATCGCTGGGAGCACAGTGCAGGTGACAACGTCAACGAAAGCAGATTGCAAATGAGCTGGTTTATGAAGGATGTTCGTCAGAGTGGAGTGTTGCGTATGGCCAATCATACATTAGTGCGACATCGAGCGGAGTGCCGTGGTCGGCAGACAGGCGTCGGCTTGATCGAAGTGTTGATTGCTGTTCTTGTGCTGTCGATTGGTTTTTTGGGCATGGCTGCACTGCAGTCAAAAGCGCTCAGTAATAACAACAGCGCCATGGTCCGCAGCATAGGAACGATTGCGAGTTACTCGATTGTAGATGCTATGAGGGTTGATTTAACAGGCGTTCGAGACGGTGATTACGACGGATTGAAAGTGACTGTTCCCTCAGACTGGGCAGCTCCGGGTGATTGTTCTGTGGCAACGAAGGGAAGCGCATTGGCTAAATTGAACCAGAATCAATGGTGCGATGACCTCGGAAGTTTGATGGGGCCGGGTACGGCAGGTGAGATTGCGGCTAACGGAGGCGGTAATTACACGATCACCATTACCTTTAACGACGAACGGGCGACAGGCGGAGTAGCCGGCCAAACCATGATCACGCGAGCGAAATTATGATGACGAGCAAACCATACAGTCAGATTTCGGTTCAGCCACGAGGAGCTGCTGGCTTTACTCTGGTCGAGTTAATGATCGCTCTTGTGCTCGGTTTGCTTGTTGTTGCTGGGGTGGGCAGTGTGTTTCTGGCCAATCAGACCGCCTATCGCAGCAATGTGGCTCTGGGTGAAGTGCAGGAGGGGGCTCGCACTTCGTTCGAGTTTCTGGCAAGGGAGATTAGGGCTGCGGGGGCTAATCCTTGTGGTACTTCTAATGTTGCAAGCGTGTTAAACCCTGGCGGTAACGCAATGTTGTACGATAATGCGCCAATTCAAGGGTGGGACGATGCAACGACGGTTGCTGCGCTGCCACCCAGCGCTCCCGGCTTACCAGTAGCGGGAGGGGGCGATGCCATTCGTTTGGCCTCTGCCAAAGGCTCCGGACTGGACCTTGAGGCTGTAACCGGGCCGAGAGCGAACGTGAAACTTAATTCCTCTACTACGGCTATTAGTGCAGAAGATATTTTGATGTTGTGTGATATCGATAAAGCAACGATTTTTCAGGTAACCAATTATAACTCTAGTAACAGGACGGTGGTACATGGCACCGGCCAAGTGAAGACCGGACCTGGCAACCAGACGAAGTGTTTAGATCACCCCGTGCCTATGCAGCCGGGCTCGGGCGTAGACTGCAGTTCTTTTAGCCCTACTTCATATCTAGCAATTCCAGTGAACTACATTTGGTATATCGGTACAAACAGTGACGGCGGGCGTTCCCTGTTCCGGTTCGGCTGGGGTGGGGGGGCTAGTTCTGAGCCGATGGAAATGGTGCGCGGAGTATGGAATATGACCGCTCGATACCACGAGCAAGGTGGCAACGCATATGTTACGGCGACCAACGTAGGTAATTGGGACAATGTGGACGCAGTTCGGCTTATGCTAACGGTGCAGAGTGGGGGAACGCAACCTGGCAATGCTGCAGGTGCGGGCACTGATAATCAGCCACTGCAACGAACCTTCACTTCGACAGTGGCCATTCGTAATCGGCTGAACATTAACTAAATATCGGGCAGTAGATTATGGCCTTCAATCAGGAAAAAAGACTAGTCGATATTCGCTGTCAGCGGCGCCAGCAAGGTATCGCTCTTGTCGTTTCGTTGGTTTTGCTAGTTGTCGTTACTTTAGTTGGTCTTGCTGGCATGAGGGGCACGATAATGCAGGAACGCATGGCTGGCGGAGCGTATGACCGTGAAACGGCATTCCAAGCAGCAGAAGCTGCTTTGGTCCTAGGTGCACGAGACTTTATTGCTGATCAATCGACATGGCTACAAAGAATTGACAACAATTCCGCTCTGGATTGCAGGGATAAGAGTTGTGCTTCCAATCCTAGCAACGAAACGACCCTTGATAGTTTGTGGAACGACGTACCATCAGGGAACACAAACGACAAATTTACGGCGATAGATTCAGCCAACGCTCCCCAGTATTTAGTGCAGTTGTTAGGAGCTTGTGAATCTGGCGGTATACGCGGCTCCGGGTTTACCGGCACGACGGATCAAAACGAAGCTGGCCCGAAAGGGCAACAGCTAAGCCGCCCACCAGGTACTTGCTACCGTATAACGGCGCGGGCAATTGATCCCACTGAAGATGACAATGCGGAACGGGCGCAGGTTATTCTCCAAGCGACCTACCGGATGTAGGAGATCTCCACCATGAGATATACCAAAATGAAACTTAAAAGCTTTAGTTCTGAAGGAAACGGTTTTCTCGCTTCTACATGCCCATCTCGTTTCCAAAGGCAGAGGTGGTCGTCAGTAGCTATGACCGTTTTTGTTCTGGCGTCCCTATTGGGGGTGAACGCTTCGGTCTCGGCTGCGGTTCAAGTGGATCAAACGCCGTTAACGGTCAGTGAACCTTTGCCTCCGAATATTGTGCTTTTGCACGATGATTCGGGATCTATGGGGTATAATTATCTTCCCGATACTGCCTCCACATCCGGCGATGATTTTCGTAAATTCAGCAAGAATCGCCAGTACTACAACCCGGAAACTCTATATGCCGCACCACCGAAAGCTGACGGTAGTTTTTACAGCGCAGCGACATTCCCAGATGGATACGTAGACCCATTCAATTCTAATAACAAAAATAATATTATTTCCGATTCAGATTATTCGGAAACTACTATCACCTACAGCAATAGTTATAATTCGGCTAATGGCTGTGAAGATAATGGCGGTAAACCAAGGTATTACAAGCATCGTGGCCGTTATTATTATTATGATTGTGAGTTTGTTAATGGCCATTTCGTTTATTTCGATGGAAACGCCAAAAATCATGTAGTGAAAGACGGAGATAGTTGCGCCGGTTTAAGTAACTGCCACCATGCAAGTGATGCCTTAGAGTTTGAGGTTGATGGCGAAACAATTTCGACTACCTACGGCCAGAATGTTGCAAATTATTACAGTTACTACCGTACACGAAAATTGGCTGCGAAGAGCGGAATTATGGCCGCATTTTCTGAGTTGGATCCAAAATTCCGATTTGGGTATGGCTCGATAAACAATTCCAATCTGACGGGATTTACCGAGTCAAATTCTTACACCAAGCATATGACAATTAAAAAGGTAGAGTCATTTGGCGACGGCTCCAACGGGACAAATAAGGCCAAGTTTTGGTCGTGGCTTAACGGAGTGGATTCCGATGGCGGGACACCGTTGCGCAGAGCTTTGGAAAGTGCGGGTGAATATTATAAGACGCCTCAGCCTTGGACGGAGTCGGGGAAAGAATACGCCTGCCGAGCGTCTTATACTATCTTGGTTTCTGATGGTTACTGGAGTGGTTCGGCACCATCTAGCTCTCTAAAGCGTGCGGATAACACGTCGACGGATAACTACGATGCTGTTGCACCTTTTACGGGCGGTAATAGTTTAGATAGGGAATCATGCGGCTGGCGCTGCTCAAGGAACGTGGAAAATGCAACGCTCGCGGATGTGGCAAATTACTACTGGAAGACAGACTTGCGTACTGCCAGTGATGAAGTCTCACCTACAGCGAACGATCCGGCTACTTGGCAGCATATGACTACTTTCACTGTCGGCTTAGGGCTGGAAGTAAGTGGTTTGGGTGCGACACAGGCAGAATTATTCAATTGGGCTCGGGGCGGAAGATCCGTTGAGAATTGGGGGGGCTGGCCGGTTCCCGGTAACGGAGGCGGTAGCGGAGAATCCGAAAACGTTAGCGACATGCTCCACGCCGCGATTAATGGCCACGGGAATTTTTTCTCGGCCCGAGACCCGAAGCAGTTTGCTGATGGCATTAAGCAAGCGTTGGCTGACATAGCTGCCACTCCAGGAGCAGGCAGCTCCCCTTTCGTTGGTGGCGGAGAATACTTGACTAACGAAACAACGCAATATGCCGCGAGTTATATGACAGGTTCGTGGAGTGGGGAGCTTAAAGCGACCAAATACAGTAAAACGGATGGTGAGTTTAATGTGCCTCTATGGAACGCTGCATCCATGTTGCCCAGTGCCGATCAGAGGAACATTTGGACGATGAAAGTAAATGGTGATGCAGTCGAATTCAAGCACGATGACCAAAGCCCTAACTTGACCGACTATCTGTCAACACTAGGTAACAATATTTACCCATCTGATGCAAAAGGCGCAGATTGGGGTAAGCGTATTGTGAGCTATTTGCGCGGAGATAAGGTCGACGAGAATACCGGTGTGTTTCGCAAGCGAGATTCGCTACTGGGAGATATTGTGAATTCCACACCGGTTGTTATCGAAAGTCCAACGGTAGATTTGTACGAACACGTGATTGACGACACTTACTTCGAAGGCCTAACGAAAAACAAAAAGAAGCTTTACAACGAATTCGCTGCAGATAACTCTAGCCGAACACCTATGCTTTACGTAGCAGCCAATGATGGCATGCTGCACGCTTTCAATGCGGATACGGGCGTAGAGAAGTTTGCCTATATTCCGCGAGCCCTTCTTCGTGCAACTGGTGATGGGTCATTGGCTCGACTTGCAAATCCAGAGTATGGCGTTATTAACCCTGTAGATGGCTCACAACCTGTGCCACATCAATATTACAACGATGGTAAGTTGACCATTCAGAATGTATACCTAGACGATGAATGGAAAACTATCTTAGTCGGAACAACGGGCCGGGGTCAGTCTCGAACCGTTTATGCTCTGGATATAACAGACCCTGCTGTTTTGGCAGACCCGGCGAAAGCCGAGGATGCCATTCTATGGGAGCGTTCAGCCGGTGATGGTGAGGCCAACTCCGATTGGATAGGGATGGCGTTGGGTAAGCCGACGATTTCGTTAATTAAAGGAAGTGGCAACAAAGGAAAATGGGTTGCTCACCTTGGGAACGGGCCTAATAGTGCAAAGGGCAAGGCGGCTTTGCTGCAATTTGATCTTGCTGACGGAACATTGTCGGTCTACAAGGCTGGCTCAATGAATTCTAATGGTCTGGCAGCGCCCTATGTTATCCAGAGTGATGATAGTGACGGTGTGAGTGAGTACGCCTTTGCTGGAGATCTTCAAGGGAATGTTTGGCAGTTTGATTTGAGCTCCAGTGGTAAAGACGTCAGCGATCCGATATACATAGCGATGGATAGTTCTGGCAAACGCCAGCCCATCACTGCCGATATGCTTGCTACGAAGAATGAAGAGACCGGGGCGATCTGGGTGTTTTTTGGAACTGGGCGTTTCTTGTCTAAAAATAGCGATGTCCTCGCCGACTCAGGAGTGCAAACTTGGTATGGCTTGCGGGCCTTGGCGGGGCCTTCAGGTTACGCAGAGGTCGTCAAAACACATTCGCGCGGTAATCTGCAAAAGCGGGATATTATTTATGAAGACGAAAAAGTGCAAGGCGGAGGCGTCTTTAGGGTGACAAGTACAGGCCAGTTCTCGGATTTAACCGATGATGGTAAGGTCGGATGGTACATGGATCTGGTTTCTCCCGTGGCAAGCAAAGGGGAGGAAGGTGAGCGGATTGTTTATCAGACTCAGTTGATTGCCGGACGGTTAATGGTAAATACCCTAATACCTGAATCGAGTAACCCGTGTAATACGTCGCCAGAGGGAGCCACTCTGATCGTTGATCCATTCTCCGGAGCCAACCCCGCAGAAGCCTTATTGGATGCCGATGGTGATACTGATGTCGATAATGATGATTCTGTAAACATTAAGGGAACGATCTATTTCTTTAATTCACAGCGGTATGAGGTTGGTGTTTCGGGGACTTTCACTGCTAAACGAGACGGAAGTGGCAATATTCGCCTGTTCGGTCAGGGGCTTGATGCCGGGTTTAGGGATATCGGTACTACCGGCGGGGCTTCTGCGGGCAATGTTGAGCGCCTGAACTGGCATGAAATAGTCAATTAAAGCAGGTATGGAGAATTACATGCAGTTGAATGAAATGAGAAAAAACTCCACTCCTGCTCGCTCGGGTTTGAATGCCCAAGTCGCCGCGATGCCGAACCTTCGGCACCGCGGCGCTGAGTCCGGATTTACCTTGATCGAATTAATGATTGTGGTAGCGATCATCGGGATTATTGCGGCGATCGCTTACCCGTCGTACACCAGTCAGGTGGTGAAAACCAAGCGAGCGGCAGCGGCAGCTTGCTTGGTAGAACAAGCAAGTTATATGGAGCGGTTCTACTCCACTAATATGCGGTATGACAAAGATCAGGCAGGAAAAGACAATCCCTTTAAAGCGGCCAAGAACCCTTTGGAGCTTGCTTGCATGACTCAGGCGCAAACAGGAACTGATTACAGCTATACAATCAATCCATTAACAAGGACCACATATACGATCAGTGCGGCTCCTAAGGGCGCGCAATCCAGTCACGATAGTGGTAAATGTGGCACGTTGACGCTTGATCAGAAAGGCACGCGCGGTGCGGGTGGTAGTGTTGATGAGTGCTGGTGATTAACTTTTGAGTTTGTTAATTGATTAACTAGATGCGCGGATATCCAAAGGAATTGGGCTGCGTATTTTCAGAAATAACAGGGAGTTCTTCATGCTCAAGGATGAGCGAAATGCCCGAGCTCGGGCTGTTTCTTTTTACCGTGGACATAGCCTTTCAGTAGGTTTTTCTCTAATTGAGCTGATGCTAGCCATAGCTGTCGCGTCCATCCTGTTAGCAACAGCTATTCCTGCATTTTCCAATATGATGGCGAGAAACGAGCTGGCTGTGGCGACTAATGCTGCGCGAGGTGCACTGATGGTTGCCAGAGAAGCCTCGGTCATGCGAGGACAGCCAGTTTCATTGTGTGCAGGTGAGCCAGCAACGGGGTGTAGTGGAGACTGGTCTAGCGGAGAGTGGATTGTCTTCCGCGATGCTAATCATAGCGGTGATATCGACAACGGAGAAACCGTATTACAGCATGGGCGTATTCCTGGTGCCGGTCGCAATGTCTCGATGAGCGGGAATGGGCCGCTTCGATCTGCGTTGGTGTATTCACCCCTAGGCCATGCTGAGCGAATCAGCGGAGCCTTTGGTGCCGGTCGCTTGAGGGTGTGTGTGGCGCGGGATATAGCTCCGAATGCGCGTGAACTCGTTATTTCAATCAGTGGCCGGGTTCGAATGCAGCATGCTGATTTTGCCGGGACATGCCCGTTACTGTAATGTTTCGGGAGCGATGGAGTGGCTAGAGCTGCTCACTCCATCCCCAACTTCTTCAACCGATACCGCATCGCCCGAAAACTAATTCCCAACCTCTTGGCGGCCGCCGTCTTATTCCAGCGCGTAGCCTCAAGCGCCTTCTCAATGGCCTGCCGTTCGATGCTCTCAAGATAGTCTTCCAGATCAATTTCACCTTCCGGCACTAACCCTTCGTCACCATTATCAGGCCCTCGCGCGGCGCTGCCGTGCGCCACGCCGTTTCCAAGATGCAGGTCTTCCGCATCAATTCGGTCCTCATCACAAAGCGTAAACGCCCGCTCCAAGATGTTCTCAAGCTCTCGCACGTTGCCCGGGAAGTCGTAGCTTTTCAGTCGATCGATAGCGGCAGAGGTCAGTGTGGCTGGATCGCATTCATACTCTCCGGCAATGCGTTCAAGTATGTGCGCTGCCAGCAGAGGAATATCATCTCGTCGTTCGCGAAGTGCCGGTACGGCCAGTTCGATAACGTTGATGCGATAGAACAAGTCTTGGCGAAAGTCTCCGGACAGCACCAATTCCGGTAGGTTCTTGTGAGTGGCGCTCAGCACGCGAATGTCTACCGGGATCTCTTTTGTGTCCCCAACCGGCCGCACGGCTTTTTCCTGAATGGCCCTCAGCAGTTTTACTTGCATGGCGAGAGGTAAATCTGCCACTTCGTCGAGGAAGAGGGTGCCTCCATCGGCGCTTCGGAACAGCCCGTCTTTGTTCTCAACGGCTCCGGTGAAACTGCCCTTTTTATGGCCGAAGAATTCGCTTTCCATCAGTTCTGAAGGGATCGCGCCACAGTTAACAGCAATAAACGGCGCTTCCTCGCGTGGGCCCTGCAGGTGGATCATTCGGGCGACCAGTTCTTTACCGCTACCGGATTCGCCACTTATAAATACCGGTGCCTGGCTGCGAGCCAATTTGCGAGTCTGATTGCGAAGTTTGCGCAGTTCGGGGGAGTTGCCTAGCAACAGGCCCGGGTTGTCAGCCTCTGCGGTAATTTGGGTTTTGGGTTCCGACAGTTTTAGCGCACTGTTTACCAGCTCACGGAGCCGGGGCAGCTCTACCGGTTTGGATACAAAATCAAACGCGCCTGCTTTTAGCGATTCAATGGCGGTATCCATGCTGCCATAAGCGGTAATAACGGCCACGGGGGTGCTGGGGCTGTGTTTTTGGATCCAGTGCACGAGTTCAATGCCGTTGCCGTCTGGCAAGTTCATGTCTGTCAGGCACAACTGAGGTTTGTATTCTTCTAACAGAGCGCGCGCGCTGGTCAGATCAGCGGCGGTGTAGGTGGTAATGCCCATACGCCCCAGAGTGATTTCAAGAAGGCTGCGGATATCTGGTTCGTCGTCTACGATCAGCGCTGTTTGATTGCTCATGGTGTGCTACCGGTTCCCTGTTGAATTGCTAACGCCCGATGGTCGTTGTTACCTAAATCATTCGCCCCGGATGAGCGAATGTGATGCGAAAGCGGCACCCTGGCTCGTCGTCTTCAACCAGCGACAAGTGCGCTTGATTTGCTTCGCATAGTTCTCTTGCGAGATAAAGCCCAAGCCCGGTCCCGTTCTTATCCGTGGTGAAAAACGGTTCGAATACTGAGTTACGATACTCCGGGGCTATGCCCGCACCAAAATCCCGAATATCAACTTGGGCCCGTTCTCCGTCGGGGGTTGTGCCAACCAGTAATTGTATCCTTTTTTCACCGGTATTCTGCTCACTGTACCGCAATCCATTGTCGCAAAGGTTGACCATCACTTGTTCAATCTGGCTTTTATCAAAGCGTGCGCCGGGAACCTCCTCTTCAATCTGCAGCTCAATCGAGGCTGGAGCACTGTCGGCCTGAGTTTGTTGGAAGTCGTTGCAAAAGCCGGTTAACCACACTCTAACATCGACCAGTTCGGTGTTGGCGATACGCCGCCGCGACAGGTCCAGAATGTTCTCGATAATACCGTTAACTCGCTTGGAGTGTCGTCGAATGATGTCGAGCATTTGCTGGTCGCTGGGGTCTATGTGTGGCGATTCTTCCATGAGCTGGGCCGCATGGCTGATGGCACCTAGCGGGTTTCGGATTTCATGAGCGATACCTGCGGTTAGCCGTCCCAGAGACGCCAGTTTCATCTGCTGGGCCTGTTGGGTGATTTTGCTCATGTCTTCAATAAAAACGAGGATGAGATCACCTCGGACGTGATCGAGCTGGGTAAGTTTGGCCTGTAGAAGCGGGGAGGTTGGGGTGGCTTGGAACGGTTCAATTTTTGCGTGGTGATCGTTTAGCCAAGTGTTCAGCCCGTCTTTCAAGGGGGCAGGAAGCGCGCGGGTTTGGCGCATGCCATAGGGATGCGTAGCGGCTTCTTCGAATAACATTTCTTCGGCAGCGGCATTCGCCAATCGAATTTGTCCGAATTGATCCAGCACGAGAATACCGGTGCGCATGCGCTGGATGATTTGTTGGTTAATTTGCTCAAGCTCGGCAATGCTCTTGGCGCGGCTGGTAGCCAGTGCTTCGCTGCGAATCACTCGTTTAGAAATACCCTGTAAGACAAAAGCAGCGGCAAAATACAGAATGCCTAAAGAACCAGCGAGAACAATGTCGTCAGCAGAGGCATTAAGGGTCAGGGTGGCCCAGATAGATATGCCCAGCGAACTGATGGTCGCAAGCGCCGCGTAGAAGGTGCCTAGGCGGTTCGGGGCAAGGATATTGCCCGCCGCTACCGATACAATGACTAAGTTGGCCAAGCCGCTGGTGATGCCGGAACTGGCCAGCAATAAGCCGTGAATGATCAGTATGTCGGCCAGAACGGATAAGGTGATGTGCCGTCGACGGGGATGGAACCCTGCTAAAAGTAACAGGGCAAGGAAGCCATTCAAGGCGAAGTAGGACAGTGCGCCTATTTGGTAGGTGTTCAGCCAGCGGAACTTTGCTTCCGCCATGAAGGGTTCAACAAACAGCAGGCCGGCCAGCAAAATGCTGATCACGAGCCGATAGTGGTTATAGACCCGAAATAATCTGACTTGTTGGTATTTTGCATGGGGCCCGAAAGGCGAGTGGGCAGTGCTTGTGAGGGTGTCTGAAGCCATATCGGAAGTTATCTGTTGTCAGTCAGGAGAATTCCTCGTCGGTGCGTGGTTATAATAGCCTTTTAACGGCAATAAGTTACAGGAGCCTTTTTGCATGACGGCACCCGGTAAAGTATCCGAGGAAGCTAGCCCCGTGAAAAAGTTGCAGGTGGTAATGGCCCAATTGGATTTTCTGGTAGGAGATATCCCAGGTAACACCGAGCGGGTTATTCAGGCCGCGCGTGAAGCTTGGCAAGAGCATCAGGCCGATATCGTGGTCTTTCCGGAACTGTGTATAACCGGCTACCCGCCGGAAGATCTCCTGCTGCGCCCAAGCTTGGGCATTCGTGTGTCGGAGGCTATTGAGCAGCTTAAGCAGGCGAAGCTGGAGCCGGCGATTGTTGTTGGGGCGCCGGTGCGTTCGGGTGGTTTGCTCTACAACGCAGCTCTGGTTATCGAAGATGGTGCTTTAGTAGGGAGGTATTTCAAACGGTGCCCGCCCAATTACCAGGTGTTCGACGAAAAGCGTTATTTCGCCGAAGGACAGAATGCCCAAGTCTTGAACATCAAAGGTGTACAGATTGGCCTGACGGTGTGTGAGGATATCTGGGCTGATGGCCCGGTTGAAGATGCGGCGGCGGCGGGAGCTCAGCTCATTTTGAACCTGAATGCCTCACCGTACGACATCGATAAACAGGCCCGTCGTAAAGCGCTGCTGGAGCGTAAGGCTGCCAATAACAATGTGAGCATTGTTTACGTCAATCTGATGGGTGGCCAAGACGAGCTGGTGTTTGATGGCGGTTCAATGGTGGTTGACCATTCGGGCACGCTTGCCGCTGAAGTCCCACAATTTAAAGAAGGTTTGTTTCCGGTCGAGTTCTTATGCGAGCACCATTGCCAGCCTGTGTCGCAACTGCCGTGCCCCGAGCCTTCGCTCGAGGCTAATGTATACAACGCCTTGGTAATCGGCGTGCGGGATTACGTGAACAAGAACGGTTTTAAATCTGTCGTGCTGGGATTATCCGGGGGGATCGATTCGGCCCTGACCCTGGCGATTGCGGTGGATGCGCTAGGCAAAGAGCGTGTTAGGGCAGTGATGATGCCGTTCCGCTACACCTCAAGTGCGAGTTTGGAAGACGCGGAAGCTCAGGCCACTACCATGGGCGTACAGTATGACGTTTTTTCTATTGAACCCATGTACGACGTGTTCATGAAAACTCTGGAAACGCCGTTCCAAGGTACTCAGCCGGATACCACCGAGGAAAACCTGCAGGCCCGCTTGCGCGGAGTATTGTTGATGTCGCTGTCCAACAAGTTTGGTTCGCTGGTGTTAACGACCGGCAACAAGAGCGAGCTGGCGGTGGGCTATTCCACCTTATACGGCGATATGGCTGGCGGTTTTGATGTGCTTAAAGACGTGCCGAAAACGCTGGTGTTTCGTTTGTCCCGTTATCGAAACACCTTGGCGCCGGTGATTCCGGAGCGGGTGATTACCCGGCCGCCTTCGGCCGAGCTGGCTCCGGATCAAAAAGACGAAGACAGTCTGCCCGGCTACGACACGCTCGATGCTATTTTGCATCTCTACGTTGAGCGGGATTACAGCGCTGAAGCGATCGTGGCGGAAGGGTATGAGCGTGCCGATGTGGAAAGGGTGACTCGCTTGGTGGATATCAACGAGTACAAGCGCCGGCAGGCGCCGATTGGCGTGCGGATTACCGAGCGCGGCTTTGGCAAAGACCGCCGGTATCCGATTACCAACGGCTGGAAAATCGGCAAGTAAGGCGTTAGGCCTTACTTGCCGCCCAATAGCCCGAAGGTGACAACGTTCAGGAGCGAGCGGTTTTGCCGTTCGAACTGGTTTGCCTGAAACTTGCCGTTGCTGTCGAAGGCTTCACTTTCCGGGAAGTTGTTTCGCAGCGTGGCAATGGCATCACTGGCGCCTTTCCTCAGATCCATAAACAGGAAGGTGTCTGCCAAAATGATCAGTGCATCTTCAACCGCCGGCGAAGACGGGTAATTCTCGACAACGTAGCGTGCGCGGTTGTTGGCTGCCACATAGGCTTCTCGTTTGATGTAGTAGCGTGCAGCGTGTATTTCCAATTCGGCCATGCGGTTGCGAATTGAGATCATGCGTTGGCGGGCATCTGGGGCGTACTCGCTGTCAGGGAAGCGGCTCAGCAACTGCGAGAAATCGCGGAACGCCTGAAGTTGTTCACCCGGATTACGTGCGGAAGCATCGATCGGGAAGTAGCGGGCGGCGAGGCCTAGATCCAGATTGTAGGAAGCCAAACCGCGCATATAAAGGGCGTAGTCCAGTAGCTCGCTTTGCGGGTTCAGGCGCATAAAGCGGTCGGCTGCGGCCCGGGCGCCTTCAAGATCAAGGTTCTGGTAGCGGGCGTAGATCAGGTCCAGCTGTGCCTGTTCTGCATAACGACCGAAAGGGTAATACGTTTCGAGGGCATCCAGGCTTTGCTCGGCTTCGTTGAAGTTGCCGGCGTTCATGGCCTTACGCGCGTTCTCGTAGTAGGTTTGTTCCGGTAGCACTTCCACGTCTTTGTTGGAGGCGCAGCCGGCAGCCAGCGCTATGATTGTGGAAAGTAGCAGTAATCGGACAACTGATCTCATGCCGGAATCCCGTATAATGGTCAGACTTATGATTGGATTGGCCATTGTAACGGGGAAGGCTGCCCATGTGCAGTGTTAACGCAAGTATCTCCGGCTAATCTGACTGAAACGTAACATCGGTACTAAGCCGATGTCCTTACATTTGAAAGCATAGTGGCGAAGCGAGGCTTGATGTCTTCCGAAAACAGAATCACCGGCCAGTTCAAAATCCCTCCGGGTTTGAGCGATAAACGACTCGATCAGGCGGCGGCCGAGTTGATGCCCGAGCATTCCCGCTCCCGTTTGCAGTCGTGGATTAAAAGCGGCGTACTGACGGTTAATGGCAAAACCTGCAAGCCCAGAGACAAGGTGATGCTCAACGATGTGCTTGAGCTGGATGCCGAGCCGGAAGTCAAAGTGACGTGGGAAGCAGAGCCCATCACGCTCGATGTCGTTTATGAAGACGAGCATTTGCTGGTCATCAATAAGCCGGCTGGCTTGGTAGTGCACCCGGCAGCGGGTCATGCCGACGGCACTTTGGTGAACGCGCTTTTGAACTACGCGCCCGAGGTCGAAAACCTGCCTCGTGCCGGTATTGTGCACCGTCTGGATAAAGACACGTCGGGCATTATGGTCGTGGCCAGAAGTTTGATTGCCCACACCTCGCTGGTAAACCAGCTCCAGGAACGCACCATGGGTCGGGAATACGAAGCAGTAGTGGTGGGTTCGTTGACCGGTGGCGCCACGGTGGACGCACCCATTGGCCGTCACCCGCAAGATCGCAAGCGCATGGCGGTGGTGTCATCCGGCAAACCTGCGGTAACCCACTACCGTTTGATCGAGCGTTTTGCAGCCCATACTCATGTGCGCTGTAAACTGGAAAGTGGCCGAACGCACCAGATCCGTGTGCACATGACTCATGTAAGGCACCCGCTGGTGGGTGACCCGGTGTATGGCGGCCGCCTGCGCCTGCCCAAGGGCACAACCGAGGAGCTTCGGGTTGAGCTGGCCGCGTTCAATCGTCAAGCTTTGCACGCTCGCAAGTTGACGCTGGAGCACCCGGAAACCGGTGAAACCTTGAGTTGGGAAGTCGAGTTGCCGGAAGATATGGTTCAGCTCATAGCGGCATTGCGTAAGCACGCCCTAGAACTGGAAGAAAATGATTTCTGAAAGCAATCTGCTCCGGCCTGACTGGCCTGTATCTGCGCGGGTACAGGCACTCTGTACCACCCGAAAAGGTGGGGTGAGTCAATCGCCTTGGCAATCGTTAAACCTGGGTGTGCATGTGGGCGATAACCCGGTTGACGTGGCCCGGAATCGTCAATGCTTGGCCACGTTCATGGGTGTCAACTCCGATCAGCTTGGGTGGCTGAATCAGGTGCACGGCACGCGGGTGGTAGAGCTCACACGCGATAACTTGAACAACTGCCCCGATGCCGACGCCAGCTTCACCCGTGAACAAGGCGTGGTTTGCGCTATTCTAACGGCGGATTGCCTGCCGGTGATTTTGGCTGACTGTGATGGAAGGGTGGTTGGTGCTGCCCATGCCGGTTGGCGGAGCCTATGCGGCGGTGTGCTGGAAAATCTGATTCGTGCCATGGCGGTGGAGCCATCAAAGCTGACCGCGTGGTTCGGGCCATCAATAGGGCCAGCGAACTTCAAAGTGGGCCCGGAGGTGCGAGCGGCGTTCGTCGAGCAGCAGTCCGAGTCGGCCTACGCCTTCTCCGAACAAGGTGCACGCCCCGGGCATTTTATCGCAGACATTTATGAATTAGCCCGTTTGCGTCTCTCCCGCGCAGGGGTTTCCGATATCTCCGGGGGAGGATTGTGCACAGTGGATGATCCTGAGCGATTTTATTCCTATCGCCGAGACGGCCAGACAGGCCGTATGGCAACTTTGGTCTGGCTTGCCTGACGGGCGTCAATTTTCTGACATTATTTCGTTTGCCTTCCTTGAAGTCTCTTTTCTAGCCCCTACATTAGTTAACAAGACATCGCGAATGCCTTTCGTTCCGCGCCCCTATCTATGTGTGGAAATTTCGGCGCGCAGAAGCTAATCGGGGAAAAATGGCTATGAGAATTGATAAGTTGACCAGCAAGTTACAGGGCGCCCTCGCAGACGCTCAGTCGATTGCAGTCGGAAAAGACCACAACTTTATTGAGCCCGTGCATTTGATGCTGGCTTTGCTCGACCAGCAGGGCGGATCCGTCAAACCACTCTTGCAGCAAGTGGGTGTGGAGCCCAGCCGGGTGCGTCAGGCCGCTGCCAGTGAAATTGAAACCCTGCCAGAAGTGCAAGGTAACGGCGGGGATGTTTCCATGTCCAACGACATGGGGCGTCTTTTTAACATTTCCGACAAATTGGCCCAAAAGCGTGGCGATCAGTTTATTTCCAGTGAACTGATCTTGCTGGCAGCGGTTGAAGACCGAGGGTCGCTCGGCCGTATCCTGCGTGAGCACGGTGTAGACAAAGTGGCTTTGGAAAAGGCCATCGATGACGTGAGAGGTGGTGAAGCTGTGAATGATCCCGGGGCGGAAGAAAATCGACAGGCGTTGTCGAAGTACACCATCGATCTGACCGAACAGGCCGTTGCCGGCAAGTTGGACCCGGTGATTGGCCGGGACGACGAAATTCGCCGCACCATTCAAGTATTGCAGCGTCGCCGTAAGAATAACCCGGTGCTCATCGGTGAGCCGGGGGTCGGTAAAACCGCCATTGTCGAAGGTTTGGCGCAGCGTATTGTGAATGGTGAAGTGCCGGACAGTCTGAAAGAGAAGAAAGTACTGTCGCTCGATATGGGAGCGTTGATCGCCGGAGCCAAGTTTCGCGGTGAATTTGAAGAGCGTCTGAAAGCGGTTCTGAACGAACTGTCGAAACAGGAAGGTCAGATCATTCTCTTTATCGATGAGCTTCACACGATGGTTGGTGCCGGTAAAGCGGAAGGGTCGATGGATGCAGGTAATATGCTCAAGCCCGCGTTGGCGCGAGGTGAGCTGCATTGCGTTGGTGCTACCACCCTGAACGAGTATCGAGAGAATATTGAGAAAGACGCAGCCTTGGAGCGTCGGTTCCAGAAGGTGTTGGTCACTGAACCGACCGAAGAAGACAGCATAGCCATTCTTCGGGGCCTTAAGGAGCGTTACGAGGTTCACCATGGGGTGGAGGTGACAGACGGGGCTATCATTGCCGCGGCTAAATTGTCGCACCGGTACATCACCGATCGTCAGTTGCCGGATAAGGCCATTGATTTGGTAGACGAAGCCGCCAGTCAGATCCGTATGGAAATGGATTCCAAGCCGGAAGCGCTGGATCGGCTCGAGCGACGCCTGATCCAGCTCAAAATTGAGCGCGAAGCGCTGAAAAAAGAAACCGATGCGGCTTCCAAAAAGCGTTTGGAAGAGTTGTCGTCTGTGATTGGCGATGTCGAACGTGAGTACGCGGATCTGGAAGAAATTTGGAACACGGAAAAGGCCGCTCTACACGGTTCTCAGAAAATCAAAAGCGAGCTGGAACAAACCCGAATTGATTTAGAAAATGCTCGCCGTAGTGGCGACCTAGGTAAAATGTCGGAGCTGCAGTACGGCAAGATTCCAGAGCTTGAACGGCAACTGGATATGGCGAGCCAAGCTGAAATGATGGAGATGACACTGCTTCGCAACCGCGTCACCGAGGAAGAAATTGCCGAGATTGTGTCGAAGTGGACCGGCATCCCCGTTTCCAAAATGATGGAAGGTGAGCGCGACAAGCTGATGCGTATGGAAGAGGCGCTGCATGGCCGGGTGATTGGTCAGAACGAAGCGGTGGAAGCGGTTTCTAACGCCGTGCGTCGTTCCCGTGCCGGTTTGTCTGATCCCAACCGCCCCAACGGTTCTTTCTTGTTCCTTGGGCCGACCGGTGTCGGTAAAACCGAGCTGTGTAAAGCCTTGGCGGCGTTCCTGTTTGATACCGAAGACGCCATGGTGCGCATTGATATGTCCGAGTTCATGGAGAAGCACGCCGTGGCTCGCTTGATTGGTGCGCCTCCAGGGTACGTAGGATACGAAGAGGGTGGTTACCTGACCGAAGCGGTTCGCCGTCGGCCATACTCTGTGCTCTTGTTGGATGAGGTGGAAAAGGCGCACCCGGATGTCTTCAACATTCTGTTGCAAGTGCTGGACGATGGTCGTCTGACGGATAGTCAGGGGCGTACGGTGGACTTCCGCAATACGGTGGTAGTGATGACCTCGAACCTGGGCTCTCACATCATTCAGGAGAAAGCCGGCGAAGAGAACTATGAAGACATGAAGTCCGCGGTCATGGAGGTCGTTGGCACCCACTTCCGGCCGGAATTTATCAACCGTGTTGACGACGTGGTGGTGTTCCATCCGTTGGCCGAGAGCCAGATTCAGGGTATTGCGAGCATTCAGATTGAGAATCTGGCGAAACGTATGAAGGAACAGGATATGAATCTGGAGCTGGGTGAAGAGGCTCTGCATTTGCTGGCGGAGGTGGGTTACGACCCGGTGTATGGCGCACGTCCGTTGAAGCGAGCGATTCAACGTTTAATCGAAAATCCGTTGGCGCAGAAGCTGCTGCAAGGAGAGTTTGTGTCTGGCGATACAGTCAAAGCCAAGGTGGATGGAAGTGAGCTAACGTTTACGAAAGCATAAGCTGTCAGCCAGAATTGACCGTAATAAAAAAGCCAGGGGCTGTGAGTCCTCTGGCTTTTTTATCGATGCACGTTACTGGTCCGTGTTGTTATCCGGAGCTGGGCCGCAGTTCTCTTCTGCAAACGCTTCGAATTTTTCCCGTTGCACGTCGATTTCTTCCGGGCTCAGGTAACGCTGCTCGCCATTCTCTTCAACCCGAATGCGCGCGTTGCTGCTGATCACTTTCAGGTTAGCTTTGGCGGTTTCGCAGTTGGCCTCGCGCTGCTTGCGATTGGCTTCTTCAACCGCGGATTCTTTCTTTCGTTCGGCGGTTGCCTGCTGTTGCTCTTCAAGCTGGTTCAGGCGTTCTTGCGGGGTCACTCGGTTCGAACTGGTGTTTCGGCTGGTGCCCGAGCGAACATTGACCTGCTGGGCTTTCTTGCCGGTTGGTTGTCGATCGCCAAAATGGGTTACGCCGTTGTCGTCCGTCCATTTGTATACTGAACTATCAGCGGCCAGGCCGGGAGTCGCGGCCATCAGAATAGAAAATATCAGTATCTTTCGGTTCATGTCGTTGCCCGTTGTTCGTTTATCGCCTGTAGATGGTGCCACCAGTGCAAAGGTTTTTCTTTCGTCTGGTTCAAAACTCTAGCATGGATATTTGCGCAGTATGGCAGAGAAGAGCATAAAATGGTGCCAATTAAGCCACAACGGCTATTGACAGCGAGTTTCCCGCTGTCAGAATTACCATCTGCCTGAAGATAGGGATAAATACGGCTCGGCAATCCCGAACAAGTATCCCCCGTTAATCACCACACCGAGTGCGCCATTACTAGGCGGGCGATGGTTGTTGCTAACGTTGCAACCCGTTGCCGGCCGTTCTCCGCAACCCTCAGGAGTGCGGCTGGCCAAGAGACAACCTCTAAGGAATTGGTGTGTAGGAGTACGCCGGTACCGCTTTCACAAAAAGCTGGTTAACCGTGGATCCAGGCAACCGGGACGAATCCCGGCTCATTCACTTGTAGAAGAGGGTAGAAAACGTGGAGTTATTGTCTGGTGCCGATATGTTGATCCGGTCCCTTGAAGATGAAGGTATCGAGCACGTATACGGCTATCCGGGTGGCGCAGCCCTTCATATTTATGATGCGCTGTTCAGGCAGGATAAAGTCAAACACATTCTGGTTCGACATGAGCAAGCAGCGGTCCATATGGCCGATGGTTATGCCCGTGCAACCGGAAAACCAGGAACTGTCCTGGTGACCTCTGGCCCTGGCGCTACCAACACGATTACTGGCATTGCCACCGCATTTATGGATTCAATTCCGATGGTGGTTCTGTGTGGGCAGGTTGCATCCACATTGATCGGCGAGGATGCTTTTCAGGAAACCGACATGATCGGTGTCTCTCGTCCTGTGGTGAAGCACAACCTCAGCGTTAGGCACCCGGAGGAAATCCCGGAAATTATCCGCAAGGCCTATTACATTGCCTCAACAGGTCGTCCCGGCCCGGTTGTTGTCGATATTCCTAAGGATATGACGGCGCCCAACGAGCGTTTCGAATATTCGTATCCGAAAAAGGTCAAGCTGCGTTCTTACAATCCGGCAGTACGTGGTCACGCTGGGCAGATCAAGAAAGCCGTTGATATGCTGATGGCTGCCAAGCGCCCGGTGATCTATGCCGGCGGTGGTGTCATTCTTGGTAAGGCCTCCGACCAGATTACCGAACTGACCCGAAAGCTTGGCTTCCCGATTACCAACACCTTGATGGGCATTGGCTGTTACCCGGCAACAGACAAGCAGCATTTGGGCTGGCTTGGCATGCACGGGACCTATGAGGCCAACATGGCCATGCACCACTCCGACCTGATCCTCTGCGTAGGCGCCCGTTTCGATGACCGGGTAACCAACGCGACGGAGAAGTTCTGTCCGGGGGCGAGAATTATCCACATCGATATCGATCCGGCATCGATTTCCAAAACTATTGATGTTGATGTGCCGATCGTTGGTCCGGTAGATGCCGTGCTGAAAGAAATGCTGTCTTTGGTAAAAGAGTCCAAAGAGAAGCCGGAAGCCGATGCCTTGGCGTCCTGGTGGAAGCAAATCGACGAATGGCGCGCTTTCCACGGTATGCGGTACGAAACCAGCCCGGATGTCATCAAGCCGCAAGAAGTCGTTGAGATGCTCTGGAAGCTCACCAAAGGTGACGCGTACGTGACGACCGATGTTGGCCAGCATCAGATGTTTACGGCGCAATACTATAAGTTCGATAAGCCGAATCGTTGGATTAACTCCGGTGGTCTGGGCACGATGGGCTTTGGTTTGCCAGCAGCGATGGGTGTCAAACTGACCCACCCGGATGAAGAAGTCTTGTGCTTCACCGGTGAGGGCAGTATCCAGATGAACATTCAGGAACTGTCTACCTGTAAGCAGTACGATCTTCCGGTCAAGATCATTAACCTGAACAACCAGGCGCTGGGCATGGTGAAGCAGTGGCAGGATATGAACTACGAGTCTCGCCATTCGCAGTCCTACATGGAATCGCTCCCGGACTTCATCAAGCTGGCGGAAGCCTATGGCCATGTCGGCGTGCGCATTGATCGCAAAGAAGATCTTGAGCCCAAGCTGAAAGAAGTTCTGGCGATGAAAGACAAACTGGTGTTCGTAGATATTTATGTCGATCGTTTTGAGCATGTGTACCCCATGCAAGTTGCCCGTGGTTCAATGAAAGACATGTGGCTAAGCAAGACGGAGAGGGTGTGATCATGCGTCGAATCATTTCTGTATTGTTGGAAAACGAGCCAGGCGCATTGTCCCGAGTGGTTGGGTTGTTTTCACAGCGAAACTACAACATCGAGACGCTCACGGTTGCGCCGACTGAAGATCCTACGTTGTCACGTCTGACCGTCACCACGTCCGGTTCCGACAAGGTTATCGAGCAAATCACCAAGCAGCTGAACAAGTTGATTGAAGTGGTAAAGCTGGTGGACCTTACCGAGGGTGCCCACATCGAGCGGGAAATGATGTTGGTTAAGCTGAAAGCGACAGGCTCTCAGCGTGCCGAGATCAAGCGCACTGTGGATATCTTCCGTGGCCAGATCGTTGACGTCACCAGCTCGGTCTATACCGTCCAACTGGCGGGTGATAGCAGTAAGCTTGACGGCTTTATTCAAGCTGTTGGCACGTCTGGAATCCTGGAAGTGGTGCGTACCGGTGTATCCGGTATCGCGCGAGGCGAAAAGGTGCTCAGCCTCTGATAGGCTGGAAAACAAATTGAATGCCATGGCCGTTCGTGGCCAATACTTTTAAAAATTGAGGTTTGAAATGCAGGTTTATTACGATAAAGATTGTGATCTTTCCATCATCCAGGGCAAAAAAGTTGCCATTCTTGGTTTTGGTTCACAGGGCCACGCCCACGCGTGCAACCTGAAAGATTCTGGCGTAGACGTTGTTGTTGGTCTGCGTCCAGGCTCTTCTTCAATTGCCAAAGCTGAAGCCTACGGTCTCAAGACCAGTGACGTGGCCTCTGCGGTCGCTTCTGCTGAAGTCGTTATGGTTCTGACTCCAGACGAATTCCAGGCTGAATTGTACCGTGACGAAATTGAGCCGAACCTGAAGCAGGGCGCCACTCTGGCCTTCGCGCATGGTTTTGCGATCCACTACAACCAGGTCGTTCCCCGTAAAGATCTGGACGTGATCATGGTTGCTCCGAAGGCGCCTGGCCACACCGTACGCACCGAGTTCACCAAAGGCGGCGGTATTCCTGATCTGATCGCGATCTTCCAGGACGCATCTGGCAACGCCAAGAACGTTGCTCTGTCCTACGCCAGCGGTGTGGGCGGTGGTCGTACCGGTATCATCGAAACCACGTTCAAAGATGAAACTGAAACCGACCTGTTCGGTGAGCAAGCTGTTCTTTGTGGTGGTGCGGTTGAATTGGTTAAAGCCGGTTTCGAAACCCTGACCGAAGCGGGTTACGCTCCGGAAATGGCGTACTTCGAGTGTCTGCACGAGCTGAAGCTGATTGTTGACCTGATGTACGAGGGCGGCATCGCCAACATGAACTACTCCATCTCTAACAACGCTGAGTACGGCGAGTACGTAACCGGCCCAGAGGTGATCAACGATGAGTCCCGCGCAGCGATGCGTAACGCTCTGAAGCGCATCCAGAGTGGCGAATACGCCAAGATGTTCATCTCTGAAGGTGCTCTGAACTACCCGTCAATGACTGCTCGTCGTCGTGAAAACGCCGCTCACGAAATTGAAGTGGTTGGTGAAAAGCTGCGTTCCATGATGCCGTGGATTTCCGCGAACAAAATCGTGGACAAAGATAAGAACTGATCCGGAATTTCCGGTACGGTTTGAAAGCGCGGCCCTAGTGGCCGCGTTTTTCGTATATACTCCGCACAAATGCTTTCCGGAGTTGAAGGAATGACAGAACAGAATACATCGACAAGCAAAACTGACCCTCACCACGCTGCCGAAGCAGAAATTGAAGCAGGGGAGGTTATCGAAGAAGAAGTAGTAGAGGGGGCCAAGGTGCGGCGGAAAGGTATCTTTTTACTGCCGAATGCCCTGACAACTGCATCGCTGTTTTCGGGTTTTTACGCAATCGTTTCTGCCTCGAACGGGGTGTTCGATAATGCCGCTATCGCGATTTTCGTTTCCATGATTCTGGACGGTCTCGATGGTCGGGTTGCGAGGATGACTAATACTCAAAGCAAATTCGGTGAAGAGTACGACAGCTTGGCCGATATGGTCGCTTTCGGAGTGGCGCCGGGGCTGGTGGCGTTTTTCTGGTTGCTGAATGGTATGGGCAAGTTGGGCTGGGCCGTTACCTTCATCTATGTAGCTGGCGCGGCGCTTCGACTCGCGCGTTTCAACACCCAGATAGGGTCTGTAGACAAGAAATACTTTGTCGGTTTGGCGAGCCCGGCCGCTGCTGCCTGTGTTGCAGGCCTGGTTTGGAGCTTTCACACGTTTGAGCCGGCGGCCTGGTTGACGGCGTTGACCATGATCGTCGTTGGTGGGACAGGTGTGCTGATGGTCAGTAACATTCTATACCGAAGTTTTAAGGATTTGGATTTGCGGGGCAGGGTGCCTTTTGCTGCCATTCTACTGGTCGTGCTCATCTTCGTAGTGATTGCGCTTGATCCGGCTACGGTATTGTTCTCTGCGTTTTTGATCTATGCGGCCTCGGGGCCAGTAAGGGCACTGTTTCGCCGCAAAGGCAAGCGCGCTTAATTGATCAATCATTCCCGCCCATTGTCATTGGGCGGGAATTTCTCCGGAAAAGTGTGGTCTACTGATAGAACCACGACATCTGGAGCCTGCAAATGCATTTCAAGAAACGCCCATCCTGGGCTATCTCCGAATCCGAAGTCACGCCCGAATCTGTCTACCTGAATCGTCGTAAATTTATGTCGGGTGTTGCCGTATCCGCTGTTGCATTGGCGGCCCCTGGACTTGTTTTGGCAGACTCGCATGAGAAGTTGCCCGCCCTGAATTATCGAAAGGCCGACACTTACGCACCGAACGAAGACCTCACTCCGTATAAAGATGTTATTCGATATAACAACTTCTATGAGTTTGGGCCGGGCAAGGAAGATCCGTCTCGTCATGCCGATCCGTTGGTGGTTGATCCCTGGTCTATTGATGTTGAGGGTGAGTGCGCGCGGCCCGGCCGCTACCGGTTGGAAGATCTATTAAAACCGCACAGCTATCAGGAGCGTATCTACCGGTTGCGGTGTGTAGAGGCTTGGTCGATGGTGATCCCGTGGGTGGGAATTCCCCTGGCAGATGTGCTGAAACAATTAGAACCAACATCAAAAGCGAAGTACGTTTATTTTGAAACCCTTGAGCGTCCGGAGCAAATGCCTGGACAGCGATCTTTGTTCAGTACGATCGATTGGCCCTACCGGGAAGGCCTGCGAATGGATGAGGCTATGAACGAACTGCCGTTCTTGGCGGTTGGCTTGTATGGTCGAGAGCTTCCGAATCAGAACGGCGCGCCCATTCGCTTGGTGGTGCCTTGGAAGTATGGGTTTAAAAGTATTAAGTCGATTGTCCGGATCCGCTTTATGGAGCAGCGGCCAAAAACCAGTTGGGAAATGATCGCCCCGGATGAATATGGCTTCTACGCAAATGTAAATCCGGAGGTTAATCATCCGCGCTGGAGCCAAAAGCGAGAGCGCAGACTGCCGTCAGGTATCTTCAGCCCGAATTGGCGGGAAACTGAAAAGTTCAACGGATACGGCGAGCAGGTAGCGCACCTATACAAGGGTATGGATTTGGCGAAGTTCTATTGATGTTGGCTAATTGGAGTAAAACAACCACTCTTCGTGCGGTGAAGGTAGCGCTTTTCCTTGCGGCTTTGGTTCCGCTGTTCTTGTTAACTCAGCGCATTGTCCTTGGGGATTTGGGACCAGATCCCGCTCAGGCGATTACTGAAAGCTTGGGTAAGGCGGCGTTTCAGTTGCTATTGGCAACTTTGTTGATAACGCCTTTACGAAAACTGACCGGTTGGTCGGGATGGATCCGGTGTCGGCGAATGCTGGGGTTGTTTGTTTTCTTTTATGCCGTCCTGCATGTGGTGGCTTTCTTACAGTTGATTTTAGGGTGGGGGGATTTGTGGGCTACCTTTACGCGTCGCCCTTATATCATCATGGGTGCTGCGGGATTCCTGTTGCTGGTGCCGTTGGCGTTGACCTCGACACAAAAAATGATGAAGCGAATGGGGCGAAGCTGGAAGCCGTTACATCGACTTATTTATTTGTCGTCTGTCTTTGTATGGTTGCACTTTCTCTGGCAAGCAAGAAGTGATGTATTGGAAATGGTGATTTACGGGGTTGTGTTGATGCTATTGCTGCTGGCTCGGGTGTATTGGTTTGGAGTGTCGTCACTGCTGCCGTTAAAAAAGGCCTGAAATCGCCTGTTATTTGATCGTTCTGTTCATGTTTTGGGCGAGCGAGTAGGTGGAAACCGAAGGGTGATGAGTTTTCTTCAGAAAGCCTGTTGACTCCTCGGTGGGTGTCTGTAGAATGCGCATCTCGCTTGAGGGGCTAGCCACTAAACACGATCAGCAACGAAGCGGTAACTGCTTGAAAGATTTGAAGAAAACGTTTTAAAGATTCTTCAAAAAGCAGTTGACAAGGTGGCGGTTCAGTGTAGAATGCGCCCCACGATTTAGCAGTAACGCCGGTGAGTTTTTCGGCCGTTT